>JAFRRM010000036.1 GCA_017428105.1 Lachnospiraceae bacterium
CAGGTACAGGTCCTCGCCCTCGATCTTGTACATCATGGCGTCCATGTCGGACTGGCTCATGACGCCCTCCACCACGTTGCCGTGGATCATGAAGGGCGGGATGCAGAAAGTGAAGCCCTTATCGATCATGAAATCGCGCGCGTAGGCGATGACCGCCTCATGCAGGCGGGCGATGTCGCCCATCAGGTAATAGAAGCCGTTGCCGGAGACACGGCCGGCGGCGTCCATGTCGATGCCGCGGAAGCGTTCCATGATCTCCGTGTGGTAGGGGATGGGGAAATCCGGGACGATCGGCTCGCCGAAGCGTTCCACTTCCACGTTTTCGGAGTCATCGCGGCCCAGCGGGACGGACGGGTCGATGATGTTCGGGATGAGCAGCATCTTTTTATGCAGCGCCGCTTCCACCTCGCGCTCGCGGGCGGTCAGCTCATCGATGCGGGCGCCGTCCGCGGAGACTTCGGCTTTCACCTTTTCCGCTTCCTCGCGCAGTTTCTGGCCCATCAGCCGGCCGATCTCCTTGGACAGGCGGTTGCGCGTGGCGCGAAGTTCCTCCACCTCCTGCTTGATGGCCCGGTTCTCCGCGTCCAGCGCGATGACTTCGTCCACCAGCGGAAGCTTGCTCTCCTGGAATTTGTTCCGGATGTTCTGTCTGACGGTCTCCGCGTTCTCGCGGATGAATTTAATGTCCAGCATAGTCGTTATCCTTTAATATACAATAATTTACCTTTCAGCATCATACGGCAGTGCCGCGCCCGTGTCAACCGTTCTTCCGGCCGCGGAGGCAAAATTCTGGCGGTATTGCAGGCGGTACTGGCCCGGGCTCACGTCCATGACCTTGTGGAACGTGGAGATGAAGTTGGAGTTGTTTTTGAAACCGGCCTTCAGGCCCGATTCCTGCACGGAGCTGCCGTTCCGCAGGAATTCCGCCGCGTGCCGGATCCGCACCGCCGCGATGTATTTCCCCACGCTGATCCCCGCCGCCGCCTTGAAGATGCGGCACAGGTAGTGCTTGTTGTAGAAGAATTTCTCCGCAACGGCTTCCAGGCTCAGGTTTCCCGCCGGGTTTTCGCGGATATAGCGGATGACGGGGCTGACCCGCCCGAAATCCCGGTCCTGCTCCGCTTCCCGGTCTTCCGCCGGGCGGCCTTCCTCCCGGTTCAGTTCACCCAGCCGGATGAGGAGCTCCAGGAACGCCAGGTCCCGCCGCAGGTCCGCGCCGAAGCGCTCCAGACGGTCCTGACAGGCCGCAAACAGCTGTTCCAGTTCGCGGGTCTTCTCCTCGCCCAGGCGGAGCACGCCGGGGGCCGTCCTGTCGAACGCCGCCAGCAGATCCGTAGCGCCGCTGCAGAAAGGCCGCACGGCCGCGGGATCGAAATGAACGGCGTGCCGCGCATACTCTCCCTCCGGAAGCGCGACGGACAGATGCAGCTGCCCGCCCGGGATCAGCAGCACCGTCCCCCGGGCCGCGCGGATCATCTCCGCCTCCCGCAGGAACGTCGCCGTCCCTCCCGTCACGAACAGGATCTCCGCCCCGTCATGGAAATGGAACTGCTCCATCTCCCAGACCGGGTCCTTATGAAAAACAATCTGAAACAGGTCCTTCATGGGGACTCCTTACCTGGTGCAATAGTCAACATCTTACAGGAACAGACCGCTTTTGGCAAGGTTTTTTTGAAAAATATTGTTGAAATTATACAGCCGTCCCCCTATAATGACGCCGGGGCCCCATTTGCGGACAAAACCGTCCGCCTATCTGACAGGGGGACGGTTCCTTTGTCAGATCTTCCGCCCCTCTGACACGGGGACGGTTCCTTTGTCAGATCTTCCGCCCGTATGAAAGGGATCTTTATGAAAGCCCTGATCGCCATGTCCGGCGGCGTGGATTCCTCGGTGGCCGCTTCTCTGATGCAGGAGCGGGGCTGGGACTGCGTCGGCTGCACCATGAAACTGTTTGAAAACCCGGATGCCGGAGCCGCGGCGGACAAGACCTGCTGCTCTCTGGACGACGTGGAGGATGCCCGCGGCGTGGCCCGCCGCCTGGGCATGCCTTACTATGTGTTCAATTTCACGGAGGAGTTCCGGGAGCGGATCATCGGGCATTTCATTGAGGAATACCTGGCCGGCCGCACGCCCAACCCCTGCATCGACTGCAACCGGTTCATGAAATTCGGCAAGCTTCTGGACCGCGCCCGCGTCCTGGGCTGCGACGCCGTCGTCACGGGCCATTACGCCCGCATCCGGTTTGACGGAGAACGGTATCATCTCCTGCGCGGCCTGGATCCCGGCAAGGACCAGAGCTACGTGCTTTACGATATGACGCAGGACCAGCTGGCCCATACCCTTTTCCCCCTGGGAGAACTCACCAAGGAGGAAGTCCGGCGTCTGGCGGAAGCCCGCGGTTTTCTGAACGCGCACAAGCCTGACAGCCAGGACATCTGCTTCGTTCCGGACGGCGATTACGGCGCCGTGATCACCGCTCATACCGGCCGCACGCCCGAGCCGGGCGATTTCGTGGACGCGGACGGCCGCGTCCTGGGCCGCCACCGCGGGATCCTCTACTACACCGTCGGTCAGCGGAAAGGACTGGGCCTGTCACTGCCCGCCCCGCTGTACGTGATCCGCATCGATCCGGAGAAAAACCAGGTGGTCCTGGGCCCCTCCGAAGCCCTCTTCCGCCGGGACGTGACCGTCCGGAACTTCCGCTGGATCAGCGGCGAAGCGCCCGCCGGCCCCGTGGAGGGCCAGGCCAAGCTCCGCTACCGCCAGCCGCCGGCCCCCGTGACGGCCTTCCCTCAGGACGACGGCTCGCTCCTGCTCTCCTTCGCGGAGCCCCAGCGCGCCCCGACCCCCGGCCAGTCCGCCGTATTGTATCAGGGCGAGGAGGTGCTGGGCGGCGGGATCATCGAATAAGAACAAACGCAGAGGCGGCCGATGGCCGCCTCTGCGTTTGTTTTGACAAGTAAGGGCGGCCATCGGCCGCCCTTACGACTTTCTTTATTTCTCTTCCGGCAGCTCCGGTTCCTCCTCGTCCTTGGAGGAATCCCCCTGCCGCACCTTCGCGATGCCGGCCACCTTCACGCCCTTCTCCAGGCGGATCAGCTTCACGCCGGAGGTGATGCGGCCCAGGCGGCTGATGGACTTGATGGTGATGCGGATGATGACGCCCGCGTCGGTGATCAGCATCAGTTCCTGCTCTCCGCGGACGGCCTTGGCGCCGACCACGTCGCCGGTCTTCATGTTGATCTTATAGCACTTGACGCCCTTGCCGCCGCGGTTCTGCGGCGTGAATTCCGCCATGTCGGTGCGCTTGCCGATGCCCAGTTCGGAGACGATCAGCATGTCCTCGCCCTGGCTGGCCAGCTGCATGGAGACCACCTCGTCGCCTCTGTCCAGCTTCATGCCGATGACGCCCATCGACACGCGGCCCATCGGACGCACGTCAGTCTCATGGAAGCGGATGCACTGGCCCGCGCGGGTCACCATCAGCACGTCGTCGCTGCCGTCGGTGATCTTGACCTCGATCAGCTCGTCGCCCTCCTTCAGGTTGATGGCCGCCAGGCCGTTGCTGCGCACGTTCTGGTACTCCGTGAGCGGGGTCTTTTTCGCCATGCCGTTTTTCGTGACCATCATGAAGTACTTGTCCTCTTCATAGGTCCGGATGGGGATGACGGCCGTGACCTTTTCGTCCGCGCCCAGCTGCAGCAGGTTCACGATGGCCGTGCCCCGGCTGGTGCGGGATGCTTCCGGAATGTTGTAGCCCTTCAGGCGGTACGTCTTGCCCTTGTTGGTGAAGAACATGATGTAATGGTGCGTCGTGGTCATGAAGAGCTCTTCAATGTAGTCCTCTTCCAGGGTCTTCATGCCGGTGACGCCCCGTCCGCCGCGGTTCTGGGCCTTGAAGTTGGAGATGCTCATCCGCTTGATGTAGCCCAGCGCGGTCATGGCAATGACGGTGGGCTCGTCCGGGATGGTGTCCTCGTCCGAGATCTCGCCCGCGTCCGCGCCGATCCGGGTGCGTCTGTCGTCGCCGAACTTCTCCGCCACGATCAGCAGCTCCTCCTTGATGACGCCCAGCAGCAGCTTTTCGTCGCCCAGGATGGCTTTCCATTCCGCGATCTTTTCCATCAGGTCCGCGTACTCCGCCTCCAGCTTTTCACGCTCCAGGCCGGTCAAGGCGCGCAGCCGCATGTCCACGATGGCCTGGGCCTGCACGTCGGAGAGCCCGAAGCGCTTCATCAATCCTTCCTTGGCCAGCTGCACCGTCCGCGCGCCGCGCACGATGCGGATGACTTCGTCGATGTTGTCCAGCGCGATCAGCAGGCCTTCGATGATGTGCGCCCGCTCCTCGGCCTTGTTCAGGTCGTATTTCGTCCGGCGGGTCACCACTTCTTCCTGGTGGTCCAGATACGCATGCAGCACCTGCTCCAGGTTCATGACCTTGGGCTGTCCCTTGTCCAGGGCCAGCATGATGACGCCGTAGGTGGTCAGCAGCTCGGTGTGCTTGTAGATCTGGTTCAGCACCAGGTTGGGGTTGGCGTCGCGGCGCAGCTCCACGCAGAGGCGGATGCCGTCCTTATTGGATTCATTTCGCAGCTCCGAAATGCCGTCGATGCGCTTTTCCTTCACCAGGTCCGCGATATCCTTCAGCGCCTTTTCCGGATTCACCCCGTAAGGCGGCTCCGTAAATACGATGCGGTGCTTGCCGTTGGCCATGGGCTCGATCTCCGAGACTGCCTGGATGCGGATCTTGCCGCGGCCGGTGCGGTACGCTTCCTCAATGCCCTGGCGGCCCAGGATCACGGCGCCGGTAGGGAAGTCGGGGCCTTTGATGATCTCCATCAGTTCGTCCACCGTAGTGTTCCGGTTTTCCCGCACGCGGTTGTCGATCATCTTCACCACGCCGCCGACCACTTCGCGCAGGTTGTGGGGCGGGATGTTCGTGGCCATGCCGACCGCGATGCCCGTCCCGCCGTTGACCAGCAGGTTCGGGAAGCGGGCGGGCAGGACGGAAGGTTCCCGTTCGGAGCCGTCAAAGTTGTCCTCAAAGTCCACGGTGTCCTTGTTCAGATCCGCCACCATTTCCATGGAGATCTTGGACATGCGGGCTTCCGTATAACGGGCGGCGGCGGGGCCGTCCCCGTCGATGGAGCCGAAGTTGCCGTGGCCGTCCACCAGCGGGTAGCGCATGGACCAGGGCTGAGCCATGTTGACCATGGCCATATAGATGGAAGAGTCGCCGTGGGGGTGATATTTACCCATCGTATCACCGACGATACGCGCGCTCTTTCTGTGGGGCTTGTCCGGCCCGTTGTTCAGTTCGGTCATGGAGTAGAGGATGCGGCGCTGCACGGGCTTCAAGCCGTCGCGTACGTCCGGGAGGGCCCGGGCCACGATCACGCTCATGGCGTAATCGATGTAGAACTCCTCCATGGTTTTTTTCAGGTCCACCTCGTGGATCCGGTCAAAATCGAAAATCGTTTCGTCGATATTGTCGTTTTTCGTCTTCTTCGCCATAGTCTCTCCCTTACACGTCCAGGTTCTTCACAAACCGGGCGTTGGCCTCGATAAACTCCCGGCGGGGCTCCACCTTGTCGCCCATCAGGACGTTGAAGGTCATGTCCACCAGCGACGCGGTGTCCTCATCGATGCATACCTGGCGCAGGATGCGGCGGGCCGGGTCCATGGTGGTCTCCCACAGCTGCTCGGAATCCATTTCGCCCAGGCCTTTGTAGCGCTGGATGCGGGCGCCGTCGGAACCCAGCTCCGCCATCAGCTTTTTCTGCTCTTCTTCGCTGTAGGTGTACCAGACCTTTTTGTTCTTCTCCACCTTGTAAAGCGGCGGCTGGGCCAGGTAAACGTGGCCCGTGCGGATCAGCTCCGGCATGAAGCGGTAGAGGAAGGTCAGCATCAGGGTCCCGATGTGGGCGCCGTCCACGTCGGCATCCGTCATGATGATGATCTTGTCGTAGCGCAGCTTGTTGATGTCGAAATTCTGCAGGATGCCGGTGCCGAAGGCGGTGATCATGGTCTTGATCTCCGCGTTGCCGTAGATCTTCTCCTCGCGGGCCTTTTCCACGTTCAGGATCTTGCCGCGCAGGGGCAGGATGGCCTGGTTTTCACGGTTCCGCGCGGTCTTGGCGGAGCCGCCGGCGGAGTCGCCCTCCACGATGAAGATCTCGCACTGCTTGGGATCCTTGGAGGAGCAGTCCGCCAGCTTGCCGGGCAGGCCGAAGCTGTCCAGGGCGTTGGCGCGCCGCACGTTTTCCCGCGCTTTCCGGGCGCTGTCGCGCGCCTTCTGCGCCAGCAGGGCCTTTTCGCAGATGGATTTGGCCACCTGGGGGTTCTGCTCCAGGAAGTACACCAGCTTTTCGCCCACGATGGATTCCACGGCGGTGCGGGCTTCTGAGTTGCCCAGTTTCTGCTTGGTCTGGCCTTCGAACTGAGGGTCTTCGATCTTGATGGAGATGATGGCGGTCAGGCCTTCGCGGATGTCGTCGCCGGTCAGGTTGGCCATATTGTCCTTCAGAAGCTTGTTTTTCCGCGCGTAGTCGTTGAAGCACTTGGTGGTGGCGTTTTTAAAGCCGGTCAGGTGCATGCCGCCTTCGGGGGTGATGATGTTGTTCACGAAGGACAGCGTATTTTCGGTAAAGCCGTCGTTGTGCTGGAAGGCCACTTCCACGTAGACGCCGTTGTAGGTTCCTTCAATATAAATGACCTTGTCGTACAGGGCATTGTTGCTGCGGTTCAGGAAGGTGACGAACTCCTGGATGCCGCCTTCGTAGCAGTAGGATTTTTCCTTGACTTCGTCGCCGCGCTTGTCGCGGATCGTGATCTTTAAACCTTTGGTCAGGAACGCGGTCTCCCGCAGGCGGGTCTTTAAGGTATCGAAATCAAAGACCGTATCTTCAAAAATGGTCGCATCCGGCTTGAAGGTGACCGTGGTGCCGGTATTGGATTTGCGGCAGGTGCCTATCGCCGTCAGCTTGGTGGCCGTATGGCCGCCGTTTTCATAACGCTGGCGATGGATCACGCCGTCCTGGCGGATCTCCACCTCCAGCCATTCGGACAGGGCATTCACCACGGACGCGCCCACGCCGTGCAGGCCGCCGGAGACCTTGTAGCCCCCGCCGCCGAACTTGCCGCCGGCATGCAGGATCGTGAAGACCACTTCCACGGCCGGAATGCCCGCTTTGGGGTGGATCCCCACGGGAATGCCGCGGCCGTTGTCGATGACCGTCACGGAGCCGTCCTTATTCAGCTCCACCTGGATCTCCGTGCAGAAGCCCGCCAGCGCCTCGTCCACCGCATTGTCCACGATCTCATAGACCAGGTGGTGCAGGCCGCGGGACGACGTGGTGCCGATGTACATGCCCGGGCGTTTGCGCACCGCTTCCAGACCCTCCAGGATCTGGATCTGATCCGCTGTATATTCCTGCAGGCCCTCCTGCAATTTGTTCATTTCACTCATGTATCATCCTCCGTTAAGGTTCCTTTCGTCACTTTCCATTTTTTGTCCGCGTGCACCTGGCGCCGGACGAAATCGTCCAGACCCGTGCACGTCAGGAAGGTCTGGATGCCGTTTATGCTTCCCAGCAGTTTTTCCTGTCTCCCCGCATCCAGTTCCGAGAGCACGTCGTCCAGCAGCAGGACCGGCGGCTCCCCCAGTCTGCGCCGCACCAGCTCGATCTCCGCCAGCTTCATGGACAGGGCGGTGGTCCGCTGCTGTCCCTGGGAACCGAAATGCTTCACGTCGGCGCCGTTTATCGTAAATTCCAGCTCGTCCCGCTGCGGGCCGAGGGAAGTGCTGCCCTGATAAATGTCCCTGTCCCGGCTGAGGAACAGTTTTTCCTCCATGCGTCCCATCTCCGCGCCGGGGACGTAGCGGATGCGCAGGTCCTCCTGCCCGTCCGTCAGATCCCGGTGGATGTTCCGCACGATCTCTTCCAGTTCTTCCGTGAACACCAGCCGCGCCTGCATCAGCCGCTCTCCTGAGACGGCCAGCCGCTGATCGTAGGCGTCCAGCAGCGGCGTAAAATCCCGGTCGCTCTTCATTTCCTTGAGCAGGGCGTTCCGCTGGGTCAGGGTCCTTTTGTAATCCACGAGGTCCCGGGTATAGGCGCCGTCCAGCTGGCAGAGCTCCACGTTCAGGAAGGCGCGGCGCTCCACGGGGGCGCTTTTGATGATCTTCAAGTCCTCCGGGGAGAAAAAGACCACATGGAAGAGGCCCAGCAGTTCCGAGATCTTCCGCAGCGGCACGCCGTTCACCTGCGCTTCCCGTTTTTTGTCCCGGTTCAGGTGCAGCTCGATCCGCGTCGGGATCCCTTTCTTTTCCACCTCCAGCCGGATATGGGCCTCGTCCGAGCCGAAGGCGATCATTTCCCGGTCCTTGGCGCCCCGGTGCGAGGACGCCGTGGCGCACAGATAGACTGCCTCCAGCAGATTGGTCTTACCCTGGGCATTGTCCCCGTAGAGGAGATTGATGCCGGGCGCCGGTTCCATCCGGAGGCCGGAATAACTGCGGTATCGGATCAGGGAAACGGATCTTACAAGCATCTGACCGTGACTTGCTTTCCGTTAAAGGCGATCACGTCGCCGGGCCGGCATTTGCGCCCCCGGCGGGTGTCGGTCTCTCCGTTCACGGTCACGGCGCCCTGCGCGATGATCTCCTTCGCATGAGCCCCGTTTTCCGCCAGGCCGGCCAGTTTCAGGGCCTGCCCCAGTTTGATGAATTCATCTTTGATGGTGATTTCCATGGCTTTTTTCCGCGCCGTCTCAGCCGCGGCTCACAAAATTCACGGGCAGGATCAGGTAAATGTACGTGCCTTCCTCGTCCCGGATGAAGCCCGGCGCGCGGGAATTGGTCAGATACAGGTCGATCTTCTCATCCTCGACGGCCTTGAGCGCGTCGATCAGGAAGCGGGGATTGAATCCGATCATCAGGTTGCTGCCGCTCTTCTCCACCGGCACTTTTTCCGTCATGGAACCGATGTTGGAGGTCAGGCTCAGGGTCATGCCCTGGTCCGTGATGTCCAGCACCACCGGCTTTTTGTCGCTTTCGCGCACGAACGTCATGGAACGGTCGATGGCCGCCAGGAAATCGCGGCGGTTCAGCGTCAGCTTCGTCTCGTAATTATTGGTGATCATCTGGTCGATGCGGAAATAATCCCCGTCGATCAGGCGGCTTACCAGCGTCGTGTCCTCAAAGGAGAACAGGATGTGGTTCTTTCCCAGATAGATCTCCACGTTCTTGCCGGAATCGCCGGACAGGATGCGGCTGATGTCGCTTAACGTCTTGCCGGGCACGATGACCGACTTGTTTTCATAATAATCGTTCAGCACGCAGTAGCGGATCGCGATGCGGTAGCCGTCCACGGCTGCGGTGCGCAGGACGTTGTTTTTGATTTCAAACAGTTCGCCCGTCATCATCTTGTTGCTGTCGTTCGGCGCCGTGCAGAAGATCGTCTTTTCAATGATGTTCTTCAGGCTCAGCTGCGAGATGACCACCGGGGTGCCCTTGTCCAGCGTCGGCATGCCGATGAAGTCCTCGCCGTTGTTGCCGGCCAGGTTCTGGACGCTGGCGCCGGAACTGATGATGACGTTCAGGCTGCTTTCCACTTTAATGTGGATTTCCTCTTCCGGCATCTTCTTGATGATGTCGGAAAAGATGCGGGAATCCAGCGCGATCTTTCCCTCTTCTATGATGGTGCCGCTTACTTCCGTCCGGATGGCCATCTCCATGTCGTTGGCCATCAGACTGATCTTTCCGTTTTTGGCTTCCAGCAGGAAGCATTCCAGGATGGGAAGGGTGGTGCGGGTGGGAACGGCCTTGCCCGTGGCATTGATGGCCTGGATCATTTTCTGGCGCGACAGGAAAATATCTAACATGACGGCTCCTTTTATTCTGGTACTTGATAATGATTATTATAAAGGCGGTGGATTTGTTGAAAAGCTGCCTTTACCGTTGTGCTGCCTGCGTAAACGCAGGGGAGAAAAGGGTGAGGGCTCCGTGAGGAGAGGGAGGATAAAAGGCGGTTTATGCACCGGGCTTTTTGCGCCCCGGAAGGACGGGTCTGGCTATCCGCAAAAACCGGTTTTTATCCCCGTGGATAGGTGGATATCAGGGGGCGATCTTCTTCCGCAGGACGTCCAGGGTGGCCCGGAGGGAAGGGTCTGCCTGCATCTGGTCCTGGATCTTCTTTTTGCCGTACAGGACAGTGGAATGATCGCGGCCGCCCAGGAACAGGCCGATCTTGTCGGACGGGGTCTGGGTCATTTCGCGGGCCAGATACATGACGATCTGACGCGGGAAGACGATCTCCGCATCCTTTTTCTTTGAAATGATGTCCGAGGACGGGATGCCGAAGTGGTCCGAGACCATCTCTAATATATAAGGAAGCGTTACTTCCCGCGGCGTGTCCGGATTGATCTGGTCGCGCAGGGCTTCCTCCGCGAGGGCCAGATTGATGGGCCGCGAGGTGACCCGGGAATAGGCGACGACCTTGGTCAGGGCGCCCTCCAGCTCCCGGATGTTGGATTTGATGTGGGAAGCGATGTAATTGATCACTTCATTGTCGATATTATAGCCGGCGATTTCTTCCTTCTTCCGCAGGATGGCCATGCGGGTCTCGAAATCCGGCAGGCCGATGTCCACGGTCAGGCCCTGTTCGAAGCGAGTCCGCAGCCGTTCCTCCAGGTCGTCGATCTCCTTCGGAGGCCGGTCGCTGGACAGGACGATCTGCTTGCCGTTCTCATAAAGGCTGTTGAAGGTGTGGAACAGCTGCTCCTGCGTGCCTTCCTTTTTGGAAATGAACTGGATGTCGTCGATCAGCAGGACGTCCACGTTGCGGTACTTTTCCTTGAACTCTTCCACCGTATAATTGTTGGGAGAGATGGAGGAAATGTAATCGTTCAGGAACTTTTCGAACGTGACGTACAGGACTTTCTTTTTGGGGTCGTTTTTCAGGATGTGGTGCGCGATGGACTGCATCAGGTGCGTCTTGCCCAGGCCGGCGCCGCCGTAGATGTACAGGGGATTGTATTCTTCCCCGGGATATTCGGCCACGGCGACCGAGGCCGCGTGCGCGACCATGTTGTTCTGGCCTACCACGAAGGAATCGAAGGTGTAGCGGGCGTTCAGATTCGCGATGCTGAAATCATAGGAAGATTTCTTCGGCTGATCCGTTTTTTCCTTTGACGTGACGATCGTGATCTCGCAGGCGATGCCGGTGAGTTCTTCGATCACGTAGCGGAAGAAGGAAGCATAGCGTTTATAGACAAAATCCGCGGACGCCTTGTCGCCGGGGAAGTAGATGACAAGCTGGTTTCCCTGCAGGGAAAGAGGCTCCAGCGGGGCGATCCAGGTGCGGAAACCGACTTCGCTGAGCTCTTTTCCTTCCCGGACCCCCTCCAGGATCTCCTGCCATTTTTCTTTGATCTGTTCAAACATAAAAAACCTCATCCGGCCCGGAATTGCAGCCGGGTCATACAGAGTCATCATAGCAAAAAGTGGATAAATAATCAAGATTTCTGCGAAAATAATCAATTTTCAGAGACGAATTGTGAATAAAATCAGAAGGACACTCTTCCGAAAACAGGAGGTAATGCACAAAAAAACAGTCGTTATCCACCAAAACAAGCGAAAAACATTGAGAAAAAGCACGCAAAAACGGACTTTTCCGGAAGTTATACCCATTATCCACAGTCCGACGGGGGAGTGCGGCGTGGACAGAACTCCGTGAAAGTTATCCACCGGATTATCCACATTTTATTCGTCATAACGGGATAGTGACTTTTTGAAAAAAAGGCAAATTTCCTTGTCCCTGCTGCGTTTTCGCAAAAAAGCGCTTGACGGGGCAGGCTTTCTTCTATATAATACACAATGCGCTTTTTTCGGGAAGCAGCTTTGATAAGGAGGATCCGTCTCATGAAAATGACATTCCAGCCCAAGCGGGTATCGGACAAGCGCGTCCATGGTTTCCGCGCCAGAATGAAAACGGCGAACGGCAGAAAGGTCCTGTCGGCCCGCAGAGCCAAAGGCAGAGCGAAGATCGCGTTTTAAGGCCGCCCCGGTGGTCTTATTTTTAAGAGGAAAGCAGCACAGGTATGCGTGACCTCAGACCTTTGCCATCACTCAGAACGACCTCGGATTTTGCCGAAGTCTACCGGAACGGGAAGGCGTTCGGCAGCAGACTCCTTGTCCTGTATGTTTATGATTCGGAAAAAGGACGGGAGGCCGGCCGATTGGGCATATCGGTCAGCAAAAAGGTGGGGAACAGCGTCGAAAGACACCGGATCCGCCGCCTGGTAAAGGAAAGCTTCCGCCTGAGAAGATCGGAATGGGCCGCCGCGGATTACTGCGTCGTGGTCCGCAGGGAAGCAGCCGGAAAAAGCTTTCAGGAAATAGAAGCCTGTCTGCTTTATCTGGGAAAAAAATCAGAGACCTGGAATGAGGGTGAGACGCAATGAAACGTATGCTTATCGCACTGGTTCGTTTTTATCAGAAACGCATCTCGCCCCTCAAACCCTCCGGAACCTGCAAATACATCCCCACCTGCTCGGAATACGCGGTGCAGGCTCTTGAAAAGCACGGGGCGCTCAAGGGAAGTATTTTGGCCGTCTGGAGGATTTTGCGTTGTAATCCCTTTTCAGAGGGAGGCCTGGATCCGGTCCCGGAAGTATGGCCCAGACCCAGATCGTCCCGCGGTGAATTCCGGAGGAATGTATGAATCCACTCTTTATGCTGGCGGCCAGCGAAGCGTCTGCGCCGGCAACGTTCTTTTACGAAAACTGGTTTTTCATCAAACCGTTCATCTGGGTCTTCGGCCAGATCATGAGCGGTATCATGTGGCTGCTCGATAAAGTAGGCATCTACAACATCGCGCTCTGCATCGTGCTCTTCACCATCGTCACCAAAATGCTTCTGCTGCCCTTCACCATCAAGCAGCAGAAAACGGCCCGCATGCAGGCTGTCATCCAGCCCGAGATCCAGGCGCTTCAGAAAAAGTACCAGGGCAAGACCGATTCGGTCTCCCGTCAGAAAATGTATGAAGAGCAGCAGGCCATCCAGCAGAAATACGGCGTGTCCATGTTCTCCGGCTGCCTGCCCATGCTGCTGCAGATGCCCATCCTGTTCGCGCTGTATCCCGTGATCTACCGGATGCAGACGCAGTACGTGCCGCATTACCAGGTGCTGAAAAGCACGCTCCCGGCCGACGTCCTGCAGAAAATGTGGGTCTTCCTGGGCATCAACCTGCTGGAAGCGCCCGGCTGGCGTCTGACCCCGGCCATCCTGATCCCCATCCTGGTGGCCCTGTCCCAGTATCTGTCCACCAAACTGCTGACTTCCCGCCAGACTCCGCAGGGCCAGGACGGCGCCATGAACGCCATGAAGAGCATGAACTACATCATGCCCATCATGCTGGGCGTGTTCGCCGTATCCTTCCCCGCTTTCCTGGGCCTGTACTGGCTGGTGCAGTCCCTGGTGATGGCCGTCCAGCAGCTGATCATCAACAAGCATCTGGACAAGATCCCGATCGAAGACCTGATCAAGGAAAACGTCGAAAAAGCCAATAAGAAGCGCGCCCGCAAGGGCCTGCCGCCCATCTCGGACAAAGCCAATATGTCCACCCGCCAGATGGGCAGCACCGCCGCGAAGAAGACCGATTACTCCGGCCTGAGCCAGGAAGAAAAGGAATCCATGGTCAAGGATTCCACGGAATACTACAACAGAAAGGCGGCGGCCCCCGGATCCCTGGCCGCCAAAGCCAACATGGTGCGGGACTACAACGAAAGAAACAAGAAATAACAGAGAAGGATCGATATGAATCACGTATTATTCAACGGAAAGACCATCGATGATGCCATCAATAAAGCGATCTTGGAACTGCGCATCACCAGCAACGAACTGGAATACGTGGTGGTGGACAAGGGCAGCAACGGCATCCTGGGCATCGGAGCCCGTCCGGCCGTGATCGAAGCCTGGGCCAAGGACACCGTCATGGGCGCCGCGCAGGAATTCCTGGAGAACCTCTTCCGCACCATGAACATGGACGTGGAGATCGTCGGCGACTACAACGAAGAAGAACGCACCCTGAACCTGGACCTGCAGGGCGAAGACATGGGCATCCTGATCGGCAAGCGCGGCCAGACCCTGGATTCCCTGCAGTATCTGACCTCTCTGGTGGTCAATAAGAACAGCGAAGATTACATCCGCGTGAAGCTGGACATCGAAAACTACCGGGAACGCCGGGAAGACAGCCTGGAAAACCTGGCCCGCAGCTGCGCGGCCAAGGTGAAGAAGACCCGCAGGCCCATCGTCCTGGAGCCCATGAACCCGTACGAGAGACGGATCATCCACTCCTGTCTGCAGAGCGACCGGAACGTGATCACCTCCAGCGAAGGGGAGGAACCTTATCGCCACGTGGTCATCTCCTTAAAGCGCGGCGGCAAGAAGTCCGGCGGCAAGGCGGACGGCGCGGAGCAGGCGGAGGAGTAAGATAGTGTGCCGGCAGGCTTTCGGGGCTGCGGCAAAAGTGGTGCAGGGGCGGCCGTCGGGCCGCCCTTTGCTGAAAGGAAGGACAATGGATCGCCAGGATATCATCGCGGCCGTCTCCACGGGACTGACCGCCGGCGGCATCGGGATCGTCCGGGTCAGCGGAGAAGGCGCCGCGCAGCTGTGCGCGCCGCTGGTGCGGATCCGCGGGCTGGAGCTTTCGGAGGCGCAGCCCAATCATTTATATTACGGAAGGATCGAGGAAAACGGCGCGGTGCTGGACGAAGCGCTGATCGCTTTCCTGAAGGCCCCGCACAGCTATACGGCGGAGGACACCGTGGAACTGCAGTGCCACGGCGGTCCGCTGGTGCTGCAGCGCGTGCTGGAAGCGGTGCTGCGGGCCGGCGCGCGGCTGGCCGAACCCGGGGAATTCACGAAGCGGGCGTTTCTGAACGGCCGCCTGGACTTAAGCGAGGCGGAAGCGGTGATGGACCTCATCTCCGCGGACACCGAACTGGCCCGGGAAACGGCGGTGAAGCAGCTCCGGGGCGCACATTCCGCGCGGATCCGGGCCCTGCGGGACGAGCTGCTGGAGAAAACGGCCTTTATCGAGGCAGCGCTGGACGATCCGGAGCATTATTCGCTGGACGGATACGGCGAGTCGGTCCGCCCGGAGCTGGAAAGGCTGAAAGGCTCGATTGAAGCGCTCCTCTCCTCTTCCGATGACGGCCGCGTGCTGGCGGAAGGCATCCGCACGGCCATCGTGGGCCGGCCCAACGTGGGCAAATCCTCGCTGCTCAATTATCTGCTGGGCTTTGAGCGGGCTATCGTGACCCGGATCCCCGGCACGACCCGCGACACTATTGAAGAAAGCTGCCGCGTGGGCCAGCTGGTGCTGAAGCTGTCCGATACCGCCGGGATCCGCGAAAGCGACGACACGGTGGAGCGCATCGGCATCGAACGGGCCCGCGAAGCCGTCCGCGATGCGGACCTCGTCCTGCTGATGTGGGACGGCACCTGCCCTCCCGAGGAGGAGGACCGGGCCCTGCTGCGGCTCTGCGGGGACAAACCGGCTCTTCTGCTGCTCAACAAGGCCGATCTGGGCCTGGCAGCGGACCCCGCGGCGCTGGAAAGCGAGACCGGACGGCCGTGTTTCGCGGTCTCCGCGCGGGACGGCCGGGGGATCGGCGCGGTCCTGGAGAAGGTCCAGGAGATGTTCCGCCTGGAGGAGATCCGCCAGCAGCCGGTCCTGGTCACCAATCTGCGGCACAAGGCCCTGCTTGCGGACGCGGCGGCGTCGCTGGAAAACGCGCTGGAGACCCTGCGGAGCGGGGCGCCGGAGGACTTTCTGACGATCGACCTGATGGACGCGTACCGGTCGCTGGGACTGATCATCGGCGAAGAGGCCGGGGAAGATCTGATCAACGAGATCTTCAGCAAATTCTGTATGGGGAAATGAGATGGAGAAAATGCGGCTGAACTGCATCACACGGACGGACGTGGTCGTGATCGGCGCGGGGCACGCGGGCTGCGAGGCGGCCCTGGCGGCGGCCCGGCTGGGCAAGGACACCGTCTTATTTACCGTGAGCGTGGACAGCATCGCCATGATGCCCTGCAACCCCAACATCGGCGGCAGCTCCAAGGGCCATCTGGTGCGCGAAGTGGACGCGCTGGGCGGCGAGATGGGCAAAAACATCGACAAGGTCTACATCCAGAGCAAGATGCTGAACGAGTCCAAGGGCCCGGCGGTGCATTCCCTGCGCGCGCAGGCCGATAAGCGCGCCTACAGCCAGTGCATGCGCGAAACGCTGGAAAATACGCCGCATCTGCACATCCGGCAGGCGGAAGTCGCCCGGATCCTGGTGGAGGACGGCGCCGTGAAAGGCGTGGAGACCGTCAGCGGCTGGAAGTACCTGGCGCCGGCGGTGATCCTGTGCACCGGGACGTATTTAAAAGCCCGCTGCCTGCACGGCGAAGTCAGCGAAGAGACCGGGCCGAACGGGCTCAAGCGCGCGGAATATCTGTCCGATTCGCTGCGCGAGGCGGGTCTGCGCCTGCTGCGCTTCAAGACCGGCACGCCGGCGCGCGTGGACGGCCGCACCGTGGATTTCTCCAAAATGGAGGAACAGCGGGGCGACGACCCGGTCACGCCTTTCTCCTTCTCCAACCGGGCGGAGGACATCGCGCGGCCGCAGGTCTCCTGCTGGCTTACGTACACCAACGAAGCGACGCACGCCGTCATTCGTCAGAATATTGACCGCAGCCCCCTGTTTTCCGGTGAAATAACGGAGACCGGACCGCGGTATTGTCCGTCAATTGAGGACAAAGTGGTCAAATTTCCGGACAAGGACAGACACCAGCTCTTCATTGAGCCGGAAGGCCTGTATACGAATGAACTGTATATTTCCGGCATGTCCAGTTCCCTGCCGGAGGACGTGCAGGAGGCGATGATCCATACGGTGCCGGGCCTGGAGCAGGCGCGGATCGTGCGGAACGCGTACGCGATCATGTATGACCTGCTGGACGCGACCCAGCTCAAGCACACGCTGGAATGCAAGGCCATCCGCGGGCTGTTCAGCGCGGGCCAGAGCAACGGGTCGTCCGGATACGAGGAAGCGGCGGCGCAGGGGCTGATCGCGGGAATCAACGCGGCGCGGCTGCTGGACGGAAAGGACGAGTTCGTCCTGGACCGGTCCGACGGGTACATCGGCGTGCTGATTGACGACCTGGTGACGAAGGAAAACACAGAGCCGTACCGGATGATGACGTCGCGGGCGGAGTACAGACTGCTGCTGCGGCAGGACAATGCGGATCTGCGGCTTACCCCCCGGGGGTATTCTGCCGGGCTCATCGGCGAGGAGCGCTGGCAGCAGTTTCTGCTGAAGCAGCGCCAGATCGACGAAGAACTGGAACGGGTGAAGCACGTGACGGTGGCACCTTCCGCCGAGGCGCAGTGCTTTCTGGAAGCGCACGCGTCCACGCCGCTCAAGTCCGGGATCGGGCTTGCGGAACTGGTCAAGCGGCCGGAACTGGATTACGACGTCCTCTCTCCTCTTGACCCCGGGCGCCCTCTTCTGCCGCCGTCGGTCCGCGAACAGGTCAACATCACGCTGAAATATGAGGGCTACATCCTGCGCCAGAAACAGCAGGTGGAGCATTTCGCGAAACTGGAACGCCGCCGCATTCCCGCGGGCATCGATTACGGCGACGTGCTGAGCCTCCGCCTGGAGGCTCGGCAGAAGCTGGACCGGATCCGCCCGGAGACCCTGGGCCAGGCGTCCCGCATCGCCGGTGTCTCACCGGCGGACGTCGCGGTGCTGCAGGTATATCTGGAGAAGCATAAGGAATTGACGGAAGGGATGGGGTCTGCAGCGATCTGAAAGCGATCCCGGAAACGGACGGCATATACAGCATGATCAGGGGCGGCCGATGGCCGCCCTGATCATATGTTTCACGTGAAACATGAACGGGGAGACGCGATCACGGAAAGACGGGGCGGACAGCATGCTCAGGGGCGGCCATCGAACGTCCAAACCATATGTTTCACATGAAACAAGAGCGAGAAAGAGCGATTTCGAAAAGTTGGTGAAAATTCTATGTGAAGGGGCGGCCGATGGCCGCCCTGATCATATGTTTCACGTGAAACATGAGCGAGGAAGCACGATTTCGGAAAGACGGTGCAAAAAATATTTGCAGAAGCATCCATTGGCCGCACAAACATATGTTTCACGTGAAACAACAGCCTGAAAACCAAAAACGAAATGCATCATATATAATTTGCGGTCATAAACTGCCCGAAAATGTTTCACGTGAAACATTTTCGGTATATGTTCAGGGTGCCGCCTTCGGCCGTCCCCACTTTACATCCGCGGACGAATACGGTATAATACACAATGTTTCACGTGAAACATCAGGAGAAAACATGGAAAACCGGAAGGAAATTCTGAAGCAGGGATTTGAGGCGGCGGGGATCGCGCTGACGGAGGCGCAGACCGCGGCGTTTCTGCGGTATGCGGAACTGCTGGAAGAATGGAACGCAAAAATGAATCTGACGGCCATCACGGAATTTCCGGAGGTGGTGCGGAAGCATTTTGCGGATTCCGTGTATCCTTTCATGCTCGGGCGGATCGGAACGGAGCAGACGCTGATCGACGTCGGGACCGGCGCCGGATTCCCCGGGATCCCGCTGAAGATCATGTTTCCGGGCCTGAAGATCACGCTGATCGACGCGCTGAACAAGCGCGTCCGCTTCCTGGAAGAAGTGATCCGGGAACTGGATCTGAAGCTGATCCGGGCCGTGCACGGCCGGGCGGAGGATCTGGCGCGCGACAGGGACTTCCGCGAACGCTATGATCTGGCGGCGGCCCGCGCGGTGGCGCCGCTCCCGGTCCTGGCCGAATACTGTCTGCCGTTCGTGCGGAAAGGCGGCCGGTTCCTGGCGTACAAATCCGACCAGATCGAAGAAGAACTGGCCGGGGCGGCGAACGCCCTGAAGATCCTGGGCGCACGGGAGAACGGCTCCCTGTATTACGTCCTGCCCGGGACGGAAGCGGGACGGTCCCTGCTGGTCCTGGAAAAAGAGAGAAACACGCCGGCGCTCTACCCGAGAAAAGCCGGCACGGCAAGTAAAAAACCGTTGTGACACAAGGAGAAACATGGGTCGAATCATTGCGGTCGCCAATCAGAAAGGCGGCGTGGGAAAGACCACGACAGTTATCAATTTATCCGCGGCGCTGGCCGAGGCGGGCAAAAAAGTTCTGACCGTGGACATGGATCCGCAGGGGAACGCTTCCAGCGGCCTCGGGATCGACAAGACCCGGCTGGACAAGACCGTGTATCAGCTGATGATCGGCGAATGCACGCTGGAGGAATGCCTCCGCAAAAGCGCGGTCAAAAACCTGACGGTCCTGCCGGCCACGGTGCATCTGGCCGGGGCCGAGGTGGAGCTGATCGGGACGCCGAACAGCCAGCGGATCCTGAAAAACGCTCTGGAACCGGTGCGGGACGGATACGACTTCATCCTGATCGACTGCCCGCCGTCCCTGAACCTGCTCACCATCAACGCGATGGTGGCCGCGGACTCCGTGATGGTCCCCATCCAGTGCGAATATTACGCGCTGGAAGGCCTGTCGCAGCTGATGTATACCATCGGCCTGGTGCAGCGGAGCCTGAACCCCGCGCTGAAGATCGACGGCGTGGTGTTCACGATGTTCGACGTGCGCACCAATCTGTCCGCCGAAGTGGTGGAAAATGTCAAGCAGAACTTCCGGCAGCACATTTACCGTTCGGTGATCCCCCGGAACGTGCGGCTGGCGGAAGCGCCCAGCCACGGCCTGCCGATCACGCTGTACGACAGCCGTTCGACCGGCGCGGAGAGCTACCGGAAACTGGCCAGGGAAGTCGTTCAGAACAAAATAGAGGGAATCGGATAAAACTTTCCTGAGGAACTGGGGAAAGAGAGAGGAAACAAAAAGACTATGGCACGGAAAAACGCGCTGGGACGGGGCCTGGGGGCGCTGATTCCCGGCTTTGAGCCGGAAAAAGTGGATAATTCCCCTGAAAATTTTACTGAGCCGGAAAAGTTATCCACAAAACAAGAGGAAAATGGGGATAGTTCGGTGGATAAGGCGAACAAAGTTTTGCTTCTTCCCATTTCCAAAGTGGAGCCCCGCGAGGGCCAGCCGCGCATGATCTTCGACGAGGCGCCCCTGGCCGAGCTGTCGGAATCCATCCGGCAGCACGGCGTCCTGCAGCCCATCCTGACGGTGGCCCGCGGGGACCATTACGAGATCGTGGCAGGCGAGCGCCGCTGGCGCGCGGCCAAGATGGCGGGCTTAAAGACCATCCCCGCCATCGTGCAGGAATATAAGGATTCGGAGCTCCAGGAACTGGCGCTCATCGAAAACATCCAGCGCGAGGACCTGAACCCGATCGAGGAAGCGCAGGCGTACCGCCAGTTACTGGAAGAATACGGGATCAAACAGGAAGAGCTGGCCCGCCGCGTGGCCAAAAGCCGCACCGCGGTCACCAACAGCCTGCGCCTCCTGAAACTGGACGAGCGCGTGCAGGCCATGGTGATGGAAGGCTCCCTGAGCGAAGGCCATGCCCGGGCGCTGCTGGGCCTGCCGGACAAAAAGCAGCAGTTCGAACTGGCGGGCGAGATCATCGCCAAAGAACTCAGCGTGCGTGAGACCGAGGCCCTGATCAAGCGGCTGCGCGAAGGGAAGCCCCGGAAGCGCGGCGTCATCCGCGACGGCCGGGAGACCGCCTACGACGAGCTGGTGCTGCAGCTGCGGCGCGCGCTGGGGACCAAGGTCAACATCCGGCGGACCGGAGAAAACAGGGGACAGATCGTCATCGATTACTATACCCTGGAAGAGCTGGAGCAGATCTCGGAGCGGATCCGCCGCGGCTGACAGGCGCAAGATGTGCGAACAAAACGCACAGAATAAACGACATGACCCATAAAGTTTGTCAATATTAACCGTAAGGAGCCATTATGAAAAGCGATTTGCTGAGCAACTGGGGCATCGACCCCGGGATCGTGATGCTGGTCCTCATCGGCATGGTCCTGATCCTGACCGGGCTGATCATTTATTACGTCTTCCGCTCGAACCGCCTGTTCCGGGACTACGAGCGCTTCATGCGCGGGAAGAACGGCGCTGATCTGGAGAGCACGCTGCACGAACTGAGCAACAGGACGGAGCGCCTGCAGAACCAGGACATGGCCAACAAGGACATGCTGCGTGTCCTGAACCGCAAACAGATCAACGCCTACCAGAAGACGGGCATCAGGAAATACAACGCCTTCGAGGGCATGGGCGGCATGGCCAGTTTTGCCATCGCCCTGCTGGACCTGGAGAACAACGGCATCATCCTCAACGTGATCCACAGCCGCAACAGCTGCTATACCTACCTCAAGGAGATCCGGGAAGGCGAGTGCGAAGTGGCGCTGAGCGCGGAGGAAAAGGCGGCCCTGATGCAGGCCACGCGGAAGAAGGACCGGTTTTACGATAAGGACGAAGACGTCCTGGAGGAGTGATGGGACATGAGCGATGAAATGATTCCAAACGCCCGGGGCAGCTTCATGCAGCGCCCCCTGGCAGTCAAGGCGAAAAAGATCACGGCGATCCTGCTGGCGGCGGCCACGCTGGCCCTGATCGCCCTGTCCCTGGTCCGGATCCAGCGGAAAACGGAGGTACGGGAGCAGTTCCCGGCGCATTTCGTCCGCGTGACGGAGGCCGGCGAGGAGGAATATGAGGACGAGACCGTCTGCCCGGTGGAATATGAGACCGAAGACGGGACCTATGCCTGTGTGGTGAACTATTCCTTTGAGGAATGGGAGGAGCTTCCCACCGGCCACGAGATCGACGGGTTCGTCTATCTCCTGGCGGACGGCCGCGCGGTGGCGTTCGGACACGAGGCCGGCGAGGCGGAGATCCGGGCGGCGGTGCGGGATCTGAATGCGGACGAGGTCCGGGCCATGCTCAGCATCGCGCTGGCGCTGGGGCTCATGGCGGTCTGCTTCGGCCTGATGGGGCTGTGGGGGCATTTCTTCACGGATTACGAGCAGATCTGGTTCCTGAGCATCATGGTGCTGGCCGGGGTGATCTCCATCCTGGTGCCGGAGGAGGACATCAACGGCGTCAAGGGCGTGTATATCATGGCGATGTACCTGCTGGACACGTTCCTGAACATCCTCTGCGAACTGCTGATCGCCAAGCAGAGCAAGTGGAATTTCATCGTGTCCGTGTTCGTGGAGATCACGGAGATCGTGATCTGCATCGTGCTGGCGTACCGCTTCGCGACGCTGGCCACGACGCTGTTCTTCTGGCTGCCGATCGATATCATCAGCTTCATCAACTGGCACAAGCATCCGGACCGGCAGGAGGAAGAACTGACCAAAGTGCGGAAACTGTCCGGGAAGACGCGTGCGCTGATCCTGGCGGCCATCGCGGTCTGGACCGTGGTGGTGGGATATTTCCTGTCCGGGCTGAGCATCAAGACCGACCTGTTCGGCGGCAATGCGACCATGGAGACGCTGGTGGCGTATCTGGATGCCTGCGTGTCCGCCGTGGCGGTCGTGAACGGCGTGCTGATCTTCCTGCGCTATCAGGAGCAGTGGATCGCCTGGATGGTGGATGCGGTGCTGGAAGGCGTCATCAACATCCTGTCCGGCCAGTACGTCCTGCTGGTGCTGAAGGCCGGCTACATCACGAATTCGACCTACGGCTACATCAAGTGGCGGAAATACATCCAGACGCACGAGAAGGAAGAAGAGAATTTGTTGTCGCTGTAAGGCGCTGAGGCCGGAGAAGAACCGGCCCCGGACGGTACGGTTTCGGAGGGACCCGCGGAGGATAGAGGATGCAGACTTTTTTCTATTCCATCCTGCATTTCATGACGGACGGGCTGTGCGCGTTCGCGCTGTATTCCCGGTTTGCGGGAAAGGAGCGCTGGGCGCTGTATATCCTGATCTATGATTTCTGCGCCTTCGTGCTGCAGATGCCGTTCGGGGCCCTGGTGGACGCGATGAAGGTGCGCCTGCCGGAAAAGGCGGCGAAACTGCCGTTCCTGTGCGCGCTGAGCGGAGCGGTCCTGACGGCCGCGGGAGCGTTCCTGCATCCGGCCGTGCTCGGTGTGGGAAACGCCCTGTTCCACGTGGGCGGCGGGATCGGAACGATCACGGAAGATCGGGAGAACCGGCTGGAAGGCGCGGCGCTCGGCATTTTTGTCGCGCCCGGCGCGATGGGCCTGTACCTCGGCACGGTGATCGGACAGCTGCACGACGGCGTATGGAACCGGCGTGCGCTGCTGGTGATCGCCGCCGTATACCTGCTGCTGTTCCTTGTCTTCGGACTGGTCGCCGGAAGACGGGAGCGGGAAGCGGAGGGCGCCGGAAAACGGGACAGGGACACGGTTTCCGTCCCGCTGCGGAAAACGGCGGGACCGGCCGCCGCGGCCGCCGCGCTGTGCTTCCTGGTCGTCGTGCTGCGTTCGTACGCGGGCTTCTCGGTCGTGTTTTCCTGGAAGACGGGGTTCCGGGCGGGATTCGTGTGTACGCTCGCCGTGGTGCTCGGCAAAATGGCGGGCGGGCTGCTGGCGGCGCGCTTCGGCGCGGAGCGGGTCATGACGGTGTCGCTGATCCTGTCGGCGCTGGGCTATCTGTTTTCGAACGTTCCGGCGGCCGGCGTCGCAGCCCTGTTCTTCTTTAACATGACCATGCCTGTCACGCTGTACCTGATCGCGGACCGTTTCCGCGGGCTGGAGGGCTTTTCGTTCGGTCTGCTGACGGTCGCACTGTTCCTGGGCGTCCTGCCGACCTTTTTCGGGGCGCCGGCCCTGCTGCCCGGCCGCTGGCTCGGCGCGGCGGTCAGCCTGCTGTCGCTGCTGATGCTGCTGGCATCGGTGCGGCTGCTGGAAAAGGAGAGGCGATGGAAATCCTGAAGGCTTTCGGCGTGTCCCTGGGCCTCACGCTGGTCATTGAACTGGCGCTGGCGCTGCTTTTCCGGGTCCGGTCGAAACGGGGCCTGCTGATCGTCCTGCTCGCGAACGTCCTGACCAACCCGGCCGCCGTGTTCCTGTGTATGGCGCTCGGCCCGTTTTTTGGCGGCAGATTCCTTCTTTTTCAGCTGCTGGTCGAGGCGGCGGTCGTATGGACGGAAAGCCGTGTCTACCGGGATTTCCGGGAAGACCTGAACGCGGCGCTTTCCCCGTTTCTGCTGTCGCTGGTGTTGAACGCCTGCTCCTACGGGACGGGTCTCATCCTTTTTCCCCTGCCGTAGCGGAAGAAGGCGGGAAAGGAGGGCATACGGATGAACATTTTCAGTTATATGGCGACGGATATCGCCTGGACCTGGACTGTTTACGAAATACCGTTCTGGGGGATGATCGCCATCGCCGCCGCGATCCTGGTCGCGGTCCTGGTGACGGTCCGGGTCCTCAGATCGTTGAGAAAAAAGAAGCAGGCTCCGCAGAATGCCGCGGAGACCGGTGCCGCGGGAACAGAGCCCGGCACGGAATCTGAAAAGGAGGAAGAAAAGTCATGACCGGATCGATCGCCGCCGACGCCTTAGGCGGACCGTTTTTCATCATTCTGCCGATCATGTTTTTGCTGGCCGTCGGGACGGCGGTCCTGCTCGTGGTCGTGATCACGAAGCTGATCCTGAACTGGATGAAAAAGAAGAAAAAGAAGGAAGAGGATCCGTTTGATCCGGAGATCAAAGGATACTGAAGGAAGACTGGAGAAAAAGATCATGATGAGCTGTGTTTTGACAGTACCGGCGGACGCGGTCCCGCCGACTTTTCTGGGCATTCCGTTCCGATGGCTGCCGGTCATCCTGGCGTTGATCCTGGTGGTGATCATCGCGACGATCGTGGTCCTGAAAAGGATGAAGAGGGACCGCCGGGAGAGGACCGCCCAGAAGGAGGCGGCACGGGCGGATGCGGAAGAAGCGGAAGCCGGACCGCAGCCGGAGGCGGAAGGAAGACAGGGACCGGAGACGGAATGACAGGCTGGTCTGACGGAGGGAAATATGCAGTATCTGGTATGGGTCGTCAATCTTCGCACCCATGAATCCTTTGACGACTTTGTGGAAGCGATCGACGAACAGGATGCATTTGATCAGGCTTTGGCGATCGGAGAGGAAATGTACGGACCTGCAAATGCCGACGTGGTCGAAGTGCAGCCGATCGAGGCCGCGCCGCCGCTGTCGTATTTTCCGGGAGAGGATGACGGCGGGTTCTGACGGGGAAAGCGCCTGTCCGGACCGCGGCGGGACCCGGAGAACAGAAAAAGGAGCGATGAAACGGTCATCGCTCCTTTTTGCGTGCGGCAGGACATCCGGCGGCCGCGTCAGTCCAGCCGGGCCTTCCCGCTGACTCTTGTCGCGGTCACCCGGCCGTTTTCCAGCAGGCAGGCAGCGCCGACGAGGCTGGGTTTGCCCATGGCTTCGCCCTGGCGGACCGTGATGTCGCTCCAGCCGTCCGAGAGCGGGAGGAGGCCGTGCCGGATCAGGTAAGCGGAGAGGGCGGAAGCCGCCACGCCCGTGGCCGGATCCTCGGGATAGCCCGCACGGCAGGGGAACTGGCGGGCACAGAACAGGCGCGGACCGCCGCCCGGCTCCGGTGCGAAGGGGTAGAAACCGGTGGTGTGATATTTGTCGCACAGGGACCAGAGATATTCAAAATCCGGTTCCAGACCGTAGACGGTCTCTTTTTTCTTCAGCGGGACGAGCAGCTTGAAGCGCGAGGTCGCGGCTGATTCGATCGGCAGGTCCGCGAGCTTGTCCGGGGTGATGCGGAGCGCGCGGCAGACTTCCTCCGCCGTCGGGTTTTCTTCGGCGAAACGCGGCAGGAACTGGGATAAAGAGACCTTGACACCGCCGTCTTCGCGTTCCCAGTCGACCGAGACCGGGCCGAGCACGGTATCCAGCCGGACGGGGGAGGCGGTCACGCGGCCGGTCTCCACCAGCACGGTCACGGAGCCGATGGTGGCGTGGGTGCACATCTCCATCTCGTGCAGCGGCACGAAATAGCGCACTTTCACGTCGCAGTCTCCGCGCGACGGCTTCATCAGAAAAGCGGATTCCTCGCCGGACGCGAAGGTCATCGCCTGCATTTCTTCCGCGGACAGGCCGTCCGCGTCCAGGGTGACCGGGCAGGGGTTGCCGCCGCCCGGTTTTTCTTCAAATACTACGGTATGGATCGTCTGATGCATGAGGATACCTCCCAAAACTCTGCCGTTACTATAACAAAAAGACGGGGAAAAGACAACCGGGAGCGCAGGCCCGGACCCACGCTTCCGGCGTCGCCGCCGGGACTGCGGGACAGTTTTTGATTTTTTTGTATCCTTCTGCAACATTTTTCCCGTCCCGTCTGTTTCTTGGACAAACAGGCTTCCGTGTCTGCAGGACGGAAAGCAGATATCGTGAGGAGGAACGATTCCATGAAAATCCGTATCATCAGTTTAGTGCTTGCCGCAGTCCTGGCCGTTTCGCTGGCGGGATGCGCGGGAAATCAGAAGACGTCCGCAAAGACGAAGACACAGGTCCCGGCAGCCGGGACCGCGGCCGCTCAGACGGCGGAAAAGCAGGAGACCGGGGCGCAGACGGCGCCGTCCGGACAGACGGCCTGGACACTGGTGCCCGGAACGCCCCTGGTGTACGGCAAGACGAATGAGCCCGCCGGGACCACGGCGCCGCCCGCCGAAGACGGGACCCTGCTGTTCGAACTGCACACCGACGATTTTTCCCTGGTCGTCCGCGGCATGAGCGAGGAGTCCGGCCATCCGTTCTTCGGGGATTATTATGCCCTGCAGTACGTTTTTGAAAACAAAACTGCCCGGAAAGTCTATATGAACTGGGATCTCATCAGCGTCTGCGGCTGGGTGCTTCCGCAGGCCATCTATGCGCCGGTGGAGCCCGGTGAAACGGAGGATTCGAGCTTCTGCATCCCCAAAGTTTTCCTGAAAAATTACGGGGTCGAAAGTCCCGACGAAGTGCGGTTCCGCCTGACCGTAAAGGATTATGAGGACGAGGACGCGGCGCCTGTCTATGATCAGTACGTTGCTCTTTATCCGACCGGCAAAACGCCGGAGGAGATCGTGCCGGCCGTCCATCCGCTCGCGAAAGAAGGGGTCGTCATAGCCGATACGGAAGAATTCCGCTTCATCCTGGTCCCCAAGCAGATGGACGAAGGGATCTCGACGCATTTCCTCGTGCTGCTCGCCAACAAGACGGACCATGAGCTGCGGTTCCGGTGGTCGGAAGTCGGAGCGAACGGCTACTCCGTGGCGGAATATGTCCCCGAGGACGAGTATTACATCAACGGAGCGATCCTGCCGCCGCATTCCCAGCAGGTGGAGTACCTGGAGGTCGTCATCGGCGCCCTGCGGCGTTTCGGAAGCGGGCGCGTGGAGAGTCTGAGTTTCCACCTGGACGTGTTCGACCATCCGTTTACCGGGGAGGAAACGAAGCTGTACAGCATAAATCCCATTCTGTTTCCGACCGGCAAGGCCTCGGAGGATGTCAGGATCCCGGCCGTTCCGGAGAGGCCCGAGAAGAAAGTCCTGTTTGAAAACGAAGATGTCACGCTGATCGTTCTGGAAGAGTTCGACGCCGGCTGCGGCACACGCTACCTGACCGTCTATGCAGAAAACCGTTCGGGGAAGGACGTGATCGTGTCCCTGCACGGCATCACGGTCAACGGAGCGGAAAACCGGATGGACGAGACCTTCCTGCTCCTTGCCGGAAAGCGGACCCTCGGGCTGTTCCTGGTGGATCCCGTCATCTCGCCGGAAGACGCGGACGGTTCCCCGGAGGAGATCCGCTTCCTGATGGACATCCGCCGGGAAGACGGGACGGTGCTCGTGCAGGATGCCGAATGCCTCATTCAGTTCAGCGAAGTATTCCAGGAGGAATGGCTGACGGAAGAGGAATGCACCGATTATGATTCCGCCCCGTAAGGAGCGCGGGAACAAGGACAATATAAAACATCGCCGGTCGTCCGGCGATGTTTTTTGATGAGGGAAACGGGCAGCCGTCTCAGATGTTTTCCACGAATTCGCGGATGAAGTGCAGCGCGGCGCCGAGCGGCGTGATGTGGCGGCGCAGTTTGCTGAACTGCACGTAATCGGCGCTGTCCACGAAGGGGTCGCCGGCCGAGACGTAGCGGCGCAGGACGGGCAGGTAGGGGGCGAGGTACTCGCTGAGGAAGCCGCCCAGCACGATGTCGCAGTCGAGGGTCATGCGGATGCTGCTGACCGCGACGCCCAGGTGGCGGAGCATGTCGTACAGGAGGTCTTCGTAATCGGGGCGGTGCTCCGCGACGCCCTGGAAAAACTCGTCCAGGGACACGCCGAAGCGTTTCTGGATGCGGAGCGGGCTGCAGTAGGGCTCCAGACAGCCCCGTTTGCCGCAGGAGCACTGCAGGCCGCCGGGCTCCACGCAGATATGGCCGAATTCGCCGCTGCGGTTGTGATCGCCGGCATAGGGGCTGCCGCCCACGAGGACAGCGCCGCCCACGCCGTTTTCCAGCGAAAGGTAGGCCATGTTCCAGGAACTGCGGCGGACGAAGCATTCGGCGTGGCCGCTCGCGGACCCGTCGTTGTCCACATAGACCGGGCAGGGCATGTCGCCCAGGAGCTCGCGCACGGGGATGTCGCGGAGCTTTAAGGTAGGCGCGAAGAAAAGCAGCTGATGGTCCTCGCTGACGAGGCCGGGCACGGTGACGCCGGCGCCGAGCAGGCGCGAGCGGTCAAGCGGGAGGCGGTTCAGGAAGTCCTCCAGGTGGGCGGCGATCTTCGGCGCGGTCCCGTCCAGACAGGCGAGCACGTCGAAGGGGACCGTGCGGTAGGCCAGCTCCTGCAGGCGCAGGTCCGCGGCGACGAAGCGGAGGGACTGTTCGCTCACGGCGATGCCGACCGAGAAGCGGGCGTCCGGAACGATGTCCAGGCTGCGGGCCTTGCGGCCGCCGGTGGACCGCTCCTCGCCGGATTCGCGGACGAGGCCTTCTTCCATGAGCTCGTTCAGATTCTGATATAAGGTAGGCATGCTGACGCCGATGTTTTCGGCCAGCGTCTGCCGGGTGGAAAGGCGCTCCGATTCATAGAGGATGTGATAGATCCGGCTGCGGACGACAGACCGGTCCGTCCGCGTCCTGCCTGCATGGGCCATTTCTCCCCCTCCTTCTTTTCTGGTTTTTTTCATTGCCTATTGTAGCACGTTTTTTGCCGCCGTCAACGAAAAAAGAGACGCTTTTCAAAAAATGGTTTATTAAAGATTTCTGGCCTCTTTAAAAACGGACGAAAAAACGCCAAAATCGATAAGATTAATTAAATTATAGCGAATTTTACAAAATAATGCTTGACAGGTCAGTGCCATATTTGTAAAATGGCTTTACAGAAGTTTTGGACGGAACAACAACTGTCATGAAAAAAGGAGGAACGAAAATGAAAAAGCTTCTTGCCATTTTGTTGGCGCTTGCCATGGTCCTGGGCCTGACGGCCTGCTCCGGCGGCAGCGGCGGAGAAACCACCAAAGCCCCCGATCAGACGACGGCGGCGCCTCAGCCCGGCACGACCGCGGCTCCGACCGGCGAAAAGGTCGGCGTGGCCATGCCCACCAAGGATCTGCAGCGCTGGAATGAAGACGGCGCGAACCTGAAAGCCATGCTGGAAGCCGCCGGCTACGAAGCCGACCTGCAGTACGGCGCCAATGACATCCCCACCCAGGTCTCCCAGCTGGAGAACATGATCGCGAACGGCTGCAAGGTCCTGGTCATCGCCTCCATCGACGGCGACTCCCTGGGCACCGTGCTGGCACAGGCCAAGGAAAAGAACATCCCGGTCATCGCCTATGACCGCCTGATCATGAACTCCGACGCCGTCAGCTACTACGCCACGTTCGACAACTGGCTGGTCGGCACAAAGCAGGGCGAATTCATCCGTGACGCCCTGAAACTGGATACCGAGGCCGGCCCGTTCAACATCGAGTTCATCACCGGCGACCCCGGCGACAACAACATCAACTTCTTCTTCGACGGCGCGATGAGCGTGCTGCAGCCCTACCTGGATAACGGCAAGCTGGTCTGCAAGTCCGGCCAGACCGAAAAGGCCGTGGTGGCGACCGCCAACTGGGCGACAGACGCCGCGCAGTCCCGCTTCGAGAACATCCTGTCCTCCAACTATGCGGACGGCACCCCGCTGCACGCCGTTCTGGCCTCCAACGACTCCACCGCCCTGGGCGTGGAGAACGCGCTGGCCTCCTCTTACACCAATGACGTGTACCCGGTGATCACCGGCCAGGACTGCGACATCGCCATCATGAAGAACCTCATCGACGGCAAGCAGGCCATGTCCGTGTTCAAGGATACCCGTACCCTGGCCTCCAAGGTCGTGGAAATGGTCGACGCCCTGATGAAGGGCAAAGAGCCGCCCGTGAACGACACCGAGACCTACAACAACGGCACCGGCTTCATCCCGAGCTTCCTGTGCGAGCCGGTCAGCTGCACCGTTGACAACTACAAAGAGCTCCTCATCGATTCCGGCTACTACACCGAGGATCAGCTGAAATAAGTTCTTTCTTCCCGGTCACCGGGCAGGGCTTCCCGCTCTGCCCGGCGCACCGCTTTTTTTTGTTCCGGGTCCCGGAACTCAGGACCCGGCCCGAAATCACATATGGATTGGAGGGGTTTTTTTGTCGGACAACATTCTGGAAATGCGGGGGATCACGAAGCAGTTCCCCGCCACAAGAGCCCTGGACAACGTGAACTTCGTCGTCAGGCGGGGCAGCATCCATGCTCTGGTCGGGGAGAACGGCGCCGGCAAGTCCACGCTGATGAAGATCCTGAGCGGTCTGTGGCCTTACGGCACGTACGAAGGGGACGTGGTCTACGAAGGCGAGGTCTGCCGGTTCAACAAGATCAAGGACAGCGAAAATAAGGGCATCGTCATCATTCACCAGGAACTGGCGCTGGTCCCGTACATGAGCATCGGCGAAAACATGTTCCTGGGAAATGAAAAAGGGAGAAAATTCGCCATCGACTGGGAAAAGACGCACGCCGAGGCCACGAAGTATCTGAAGATGGTCGGCCTCTCCGAGTCTTCCAAGACGCTGATCAAGGACATCGGCGTCGGCAAGCAGCAGCTGGTGGAGATCGCGAAGGCGCTGGCGAAAAACGCCCGCCTCATGATCCTGGACGAACCGACGTCCTCTCTGAACGAGGAGGACTCCCGGGCCCTGCTGGACATGCTGCTGGAATTCAAAAAACAGGGGATGACCTCGATCATCATCTCCCACAAGATCAATGAAATCTCTTACGTGGCGGACGACATCACCATCCTCCGCGACGGGAAAACGATAGAGACGCTCACCAAGGGCGTAGACGACATCAGCGAAGACCGGATCATCCGCGGCATGGTCGGCCGCGAGATCGAAGACCGGTTCCCGAAACGGCACGGCGTCAAGATCGGAGACGTTTCGCTGGAGGTCGAGCACTGGAACGTGTACCACCCGATCTATACGGAGCGGAAGGTGATCGACGACGTGTCCTTCCACGTCCGGCAGGGCGAGGTGGTCGGCTTTTCCGGCCTGATGGGCGCGGGCCGCACGGAACTGGCGATGTCGATCTTCGGCCGCAGCTACGGCACGGAGATCTCCGGCACCGTGAAGATCCACGGCAGGGAAGTGAAGCTGCATTCGCCGCGCCAGGCGATCGACGCCGGCCTGGCCTACGTCACCGAGGACCGGAAGGTCAACGGCCTGATCCTGAGCAACCCCATCTCGGTCAACACGACGCTGGCCAACCTGAAGGGCGTGACGAGCCACGGCGTGATCGACCGCGACAAGGAACTGAAAGTCGCGGATGACTACAAGAACAAGCTCCGGACCAAGACGCCGTCCGTCACGCTGAACGTCAGCTCGCTCTCCGGCGGCAACATGCAGAAGGTCCTGCTCTCCAAGTGGATGTATTCCGATCCGGACATCCTGATCCTGGACGAGCCGACCCGCGGCATCGACGTCGGCGCCAAATATGAGATCTACTGCATCATCAACGACCTGGTGGCGGAAGGCAAGTCCGTCATCATGATCTCCTCGGAACTGCCGGAGGTCCTGGGCATGAGCGACCGGATCTACGTGCTGAACGAGGGGCGCATCGTAGGCGAGTTTTCCCAGGAAGAAGCCAGCCAGGAGAAGATCATGGCCCGCATCCTGTCGGCCGATCCCTCTGTAAAGGAGAAGAAACAATCATGACAAAGACGAAGATCCTGAGATTTGTGCAGAAATACACGATGATGATCGCCCTGATCCTGGTCACGGCGTTTTTCGCCTGGCAGACCAAGGGCAAGATCCTGCTGCCCCAGAACATCACGAACATCATTTCGCAGAACGCGTACGTGTTCGTGCTGGCGACCGGCATGCTGTGCTGCATCCTGACCGGCGGCAACATCGACCTGTCCGTCGGGTCGGTGGTCTGCTTCGTCGGGACGATCGGCGCCGTTCTGATGCACAACAAACTGAACATGTGGCTGGCCGTCCTGGTCATGCTGGCCGTCGGCCTGCTGATCGGCGCCTGGCAGGCGTTCTGGATCGCGTACGTCAAGGTCCCGCCTTTCATCACGACCCTGGCCGGCATGCTGATCTTCCGCGGCCTTTCGAACGTCGTGCTGCAGGGCAAGACGATGGCCGTGACGAACGAGAAGTTCGTGCGGATCTTCGGCGGCGGCGCGAACTGCTACGTGCCGGACATTTTCCACGGGGAAGGGATGAACATCCTCTGTATCGTGGTCGGCGTGCTGGCCTGCCTGGCCTTCCTGTTCCTGACGTTCCGCGCCAATATTTCCCGCCGCAAAGCGGGGCTGGAAGCGGAATCGCTGAAGGTCGTGGCGGTCAAGGCGCTGGTCATCGTGGCGGTCGGCATTTTCTTCACGGTCCGGCTGGCGCAGTACAAGGGCCTGCCGATGGCGCTGATCTGGGTCGTGACGGTCATCGCGATCTACAGCTACATCACTTCGAAGACGACCATCGGCCGCCATCTGTACGCGGTCGGCGGCAACGAGACGGCGACGCGGCTGTCCGGCATCAATACCAAGCGCGTGTACTTCTTCGCGTATTCGAACATGGGCCTGCTGGCCGGTCTGGCCGGCATCCTGACGATCGCCCGGCTGACGTCCGCGCAGCCGACCTACGGCCAGAGCTATGAGATGGACGCCATCGGCTCCTGCTTCATCGGCGGCGCTTCGGCTTACGGCGGCGTCGGCACGGTGCCCGGCGTCATCATCGGCGCCCTGCTGATGGGCGTCATCAACATCGGCATGAGCATCATGGGCGTGGACGCCAACTACCAGAAGGTGGTCAAGGGCCTCGTGCTGCTGGCCGCCGTCATCTTCGACGTGGTTTCCAAGAAGAAGAACAATTAATTGAGAGGAACGATATGAACGGCAGCGGGAACCGGGGCGCAAGTCCCGCCGGCATGGCGCTCCTGCGGGCGGCGGTGGCGGGATACCTGATCTATCTCGGCGTGACGCTGGTCCGGGACCGTCTGAACGGAAAGTCCGCCATGGCACCATGGCTTGCCTGGGCCTGCGGGGCGGTTTTTGTACTCGCGGGAGCGGCTTTCGGGTGGTTCACGTGGCGGAGATACCGCGCGGAAACAGCGGATAAGCCGGAAGACGCGCGGGAGCCGGAAGCGGCGGGAACGCCGGAAGTCCCGGAGGGGCCGAAGGAAGCGGCCGGTCCGGAGGAACAGAAACAGCCGGCCGGCCCGGAAGCCTCCCCGGAGGAGAAAGGAACGTCGTCTTGAAACTGTATATCGGAATCGATCTGGGGACCTCGGCGGTCAAGCTGCTGCTGGCGGATGAGAAGGGCGCGATCCTGCGGGAAGTCAGCCGCGAGTATCCGCTGAGCTTTCCCCGTCCCGGCTGGAGCGAGCAGAAGCCGGAGGACTGGTGGACGGCCGTCCGGGACGCGTTCCCGGAGCTGCTCGCGGGCCACGACCCCGCGGACGTGGCCGGCATCGGCGCCGGCGGCCAGATGCACGGCCTCGTGATCCTGGATGACGAGGACCGGGTGATCCGCCCCGCCATCCTCTGGAACGACGGCCGGACCGGCGAAGAGACCGCCTGGCTGAACGAAGAGATCGGCCGGAAAAAGCTCTCGGAACTGACCGCCAACATCGCGTTCGCGGGCTTTACCGCCCCGAAGATCCTCTGGATCCGGAAGCACGAGCCCGAAAACTTCGCCCGCATCGCGAAGATCATGCTTCCGAAGGATTATATCAACTACTGCCTGACCGGCGTGCACAGCTGCGATTACTCCGACGCGAGCGGCATGCTCCTGCTGGACGTGAAAAACAGACGCTGGTCGGAGGAAATGCTGCGGATCTGCGGCGTCTCGGAAGCGCAGATGCCCGGGCTTTACGAAAGCTGGGAAGTGACCGGGACGCTGAAGCCGGAAACGGCCGCCGAGCTGGGCCTGCCGGAGACGGTGAAGGTCGCGGCGGGCGCCGGCGACAATGCGGCCGCGGCGGTCGGGACCGGCATCGTGGGCGAAGGGGGGTGCAACATCTCCCTCGGCACCAGCGGCACGCTCTTCATCTCCTCGGCGCATTTCGGCGTCGACCCGAACAACGCGCTCCACGCGTTCGCGCACGCGGACGGCGGCTGGCATCTGATGGGCTGCATGCTCTCCGCGGCCGGCTGCAACAAATGGCTGTGCGAGGATATCCTGGGCACGGCGGACTACGCCGGCGAGCAGGCGGACATCCGCGAGGAGGACCTGGGCCGCAATCACGTGTTCTTCCTGCCCTACCTGATGGGCGAGCGCAGTCCGATCAACGACGTGGACGCACGCGGCACCTTTACCGGACTGACCCTGGACACCGCCCGGAAAGATCTGGTGCAGGCCGTCCTGGAAGGCGTGGCCTTCGCGATCCGCGACTCCTTCGAAGTCGCCCGCTCCCTCGGCCTGGACATCCCGCGGAGCCGCATCTGCGGCGGCGGCAGCCGATCGCCGCTCTGGCGGAAGATCTTCGCCAACGTCCTCGGCATCCCGCTGGATACCGTGAAGACCGAGCAGGGCCCCGGCTACGGCGGCGCGATGCTCGCCATGGTCGGCGACGGCCTGTTCGCCACCGTGAAAGAGGCCGCGGACGCCCTGACGGAAGTCGGCGGCACGACGGTCCCCGACCCGGAGCTGACGGCGCGCTACGAGGAGCAGTACCGCAAATTCCGCCTGCTTTACCCGGCGCTCAAGAGCGTCTTTCCGCAGATCCTATAGAAGGAGAGAGACATGACGATCCATTCCGTATACGAACCGGTCTTCAGACCCTACGGCCGGGTGCTGGAGGGCTATGAGACCGATGAACTGCTGAAAGCCATGGAGGCGATCCCTCTCCCCGGAGAGGGCGTCGCCTACGAGCCCGGCATCGGCAGCCTGGAGGCCTGCGGCATCTTCGCGGACTTCCGCGACCGCGCCTACGGCGGGATGCCGATCCAGATCGGCATGTGCTGGGGCCATAACACAAAACTCAACTGTCTCGAGTATCACCGCGACAGTGAAGTGAACCTCGGGACCGGGGATTTCATTCTGCTCCTCGCGAAGCAGGAGGAGATCGAAAACGGCATGCTGGACACGGAAAAGGTCAAGGCCTTCCGCGTCCCGAAGGGCGTTCCGGTGGAGATTTACGCCACGACGCTGCATTACGCGCCCTGCCACACCTGCCCCGTCTGCGGCTTCCGCGTGGCGGTGGTCCTGCCGAAGGGCACGAACACCGAAAAGCCGGCGTTTGAGCCGGCCTGCGAAGAAGACCGCCGGATGACCGCCCGCAATAAATGGCTGCTCGCTCACCCGGATTCCGCGGAAGCGAAGTCCGGCGCGGTCATCGGCTTGCGCGGCCTGAACCTGGATATCAAGGAGGAACTGTAAAATGATGACCAATATTCCCGAGATCAGACTCGGTCTGATCGCCGTCAGCCGCGACTGCTTCCCGGTCGCGCTGTCCGAAAAGCGCCGCGCCGCCATCGCCGCCGCATACGGGGACATTTATGAGTGCCCGGTTACGGTGGAAAACGAAAAAGACATGCTGAAGGCCGTGGACGACGTGAAGGCGGCCGGCTGCAATGCGCTGGTCGTGTTCCTGGGCAACTTCGGCCCCGAAACGCCGGAGACGCTGATCGCGAAATACTTCGACGGCCCATGCATGTTCGCGGCGGCAGCCGAAGGCGACGGCGACCTGATCAACGGCCGCGGCGACGCTTTCTGCGGCATGCTGAACTGCTCCTACAACCTGGGCATGCGCCATCTGAACGGCTATATTCCCGCCTACCCCGTCGGGACCGCGGAGGACATCGCCCGCATGATCGGTGAATTCGCCGTGATCGCCCGCGCGGCGGTCGGCGTGAGGGATCTGAAGATCATCACCTTCGGCCCGCGCCCGCAGGATTTCTTTGCCTGCAACGCCCCGATCAGGGGCCTGTACGAGCTCGGCGTCGAAGTGGAGGAAAACTCCGAACTGGACCTGCTGGTGGCATATAAAGAGCACGCCGGCGATCCGCGCATCGCGGAAGTCGCGGCCGACATGGCGGCCGAGATGGGCGAGGGCAAATATTATCCCGACCTGCTGGAGCGCATGGCGCAGTTCGAACTGACGCTGCTCGACTGGGCGGAGGCCCATAAAGGCGCGCGGAAATACGTCGCGTTCGCGGACAAGTGCTGGCCGGCCTTCCCGCAGCAGTTCGGCTTCGAGCCCTGCTACGTCAACTCCCGTCTGGCCTCCCGGGGCATCCCCGTGTCCTGCGAAGTGGACATCTACGGCGCGCTGAGCGAATACATCGGTGCCTGCGTCTCCGGCGACGCGGTCACGCTGCTGGACATCAACAACTCCGTCCCCGCCTCCATGTGGGAGAGCCGGATCAAAGGCAAGTACGATTACGTCCTGACCGACACTTTCATGGGCTTCCACTGCGGCAATACCCCGAGCTGCAAGATGTGCAGCGACCGGGCGGTCAAATACCAGCTGATCCAGAACCGCCTGCTGGAGAACGGCGGCACGCCCGACTTCACCCGCGGCACGCTGGAAGGCGACATCGCCCCCGGCGAGATCACCTTCTTCCGCCTGCAGTGCGACAGCGAGGGCGTCCTCCGCTCCTATGTGGCGGAAGGCGAAGTCCTGCCCGTGTCCACCACGAGCTTCGGCGGCATCGGCGTCTTCGCGATCCCGGAAATGGGCCGCTTCTACCGCCACATCCTGCTGGAGAAGCGCTTCCCGCACCACGGCGCGGTGGCGTTCGGCCACTTCGGCAAAGCGCTCTTTGAAGTCTTCCGCTTCCTGGGCGTGAAGGACATCGGCTGGAATCAGCCGAAGAGCCTGCCGTATCCGACGGAGAACCCGTTCGCGTAAGCGGCGGCATCCGCACCAGACCGGCGCGGCGGAGAACGCTGCGGCTTCATCCCGGGCAGAACGCGGCATGCGATGACCTGCCCGGGTTTTTTTGTCCGAAAAGGCCGGCAGCCGTTCCCCGGAAGGCCGCCTCATGCCGGACGCGCCCGTAATATCCGCCCGGGGACGCGGCGCCGCAGGAGAAACTTATTGTCTCCGCGCATTTTCTGCGCTATAATACTCTATCAGTGAAAAAACGGACGACCGTTCAACAGGAGGATACGACATGGAATTAGCCAAAAGAAAAGACGTGCCCGTGGAGGAGACCTGGGATCTGTCCCTGATCTATCCCACCGAAGAGGCTTATCTGGCGGACGTGGAACGCGTCAAAGCGCTCGCCGGCGACATCTGCGAAAAGTTTCAGGGGAAGCTGACCGATGCGGACGCCATCGTGCGCTGCCTGGATGAATATGAGGAATTTGAGATCCTGTCGGGGCTGGTCGGCAACTATGCGGGCCTGGCCGTGGAGGTCGATTATACCGACGGCGCCGCGCTGGAACGCGACCGCCGCAATCAGTCGATGTTCGCGGAACTATACAGCCGCCTGACCTTCATCCGCTCGGAGATCCTGCAGCAGCCCGAAACGGTCATTGAAGAAGCCGTCGAAAAGAGCGTCAAAGCCAAGAACTACCTGCGCGACATCCTGCGCGCCAAGCCGCACACCCTGTCCCCGGAGACCGAGCGCGTGCTGGCGGCGTTCTCCCAGAGCTTCGGCACGCCTTACGAGATCTACAACATCGCCAAGCTGGCGGACATGCAGTTCCCGCCCTTCACGGTGAACGGCAAAGAATATCCGCTGGGCTACTCGCTTTTTGAGGACGATTACGAGTACGAGCGCGACACCGACGTGCGCCGCGCCGCGTTCGCGGCTTTTTCGGACAAGATCCGCCAGTACGAAAACGTGACGGGCGCGGCCTACAACGCCTGCGTGACGACGGAAAAGGTCGAATCGCGCCTGCGCGGCTATGATTCCGTCTTCGATTACCTGCTCTTCGACCAGAAGGTCACCCGCGAAATGTACGACCGCCAGATCGACCTGATCACGGAAAAACTGGCGCCGCACATGCGCCGCTATGCGAAGCTGATCCAGCGGATCTACGGGCTGGACAAAATGACGTTCGCGGACTTAAAGCTCCCGCTGGACCCGGACTATGATCCGAAGGTGACCATCGAGGAGTCCCATCGGATGGTCCGGGAAGGCCTGAGCATCCTCGGCGAGGACTACGTCGCCATGATCGACGAGGCGTACCGCGACCGCTGGATCGATTTTGCCAAGAACCAGGGCAAATGCACGGGCGGCTTCTGCGCCTCGCCGTACGGCCGCGGTTCCTTCATCCTGCTCTCCTGGAACGACCGTATGTCCGACGTTTCCACGATCGCGCACGAGCTGGGCCACGCCGGCCACTTCCGCCTGGCAAACTCGCACCAGTCGGTCTTCGATACCGACGTTTCCACCTATTTCGTCGAGGCGCCGTCCACGATGAACGAGATCCTGCTCGCGCACCACATGCTGAAGACGAACGATGATCCGCGCTTCCGCCGCTGGGTGCTGGCTTCCATGATCGGCAACACCTACTACCATAACTTCGTCACGCATCTGCGCGAAGCGTGGTACCAGCGCGAAGTTTACAAGATCATCGATGAAGGCGGTTCCGTGGACGCGGAGACCCTGTCCGAGATCTTCCGGAAGAACCTGGAACTGTTCTGGGGCGATACGGTCGAGCTGACCGAAGGTGCGGAACTGACCTGGATGCGTCAGCCGCACTATTATATGGGCCTGTACTCCTACACCTACAGCGCGGGCCTGACCGTCGCGACGCAGGCGGCACTGCGCATCGAGCGCGAAGGCGCCCCGGCCGTGGAAGACTGGAAGGAAGTCCTGAAAGCCGGCTCTACCCTGGATCCCGCCGGCCTCGCGAAACTCGCCGGCATCGACATCTCCACGGACAAGCCGCTCCTTGACACCATCGACTACATCGGCTCCGTCATCGACGAGATCGAACGCCTCACCGACGAGATCGAAAAAGCCTGAGCCGCTTCCCGCGCCGTTTTTCTGACAGAGGGACGGTTCCTTTGTCAGGTTTTACGGCAGGGTGATCCTGACAGAGGGACGGTTCCTTTGTCAGATTTTACTGCAGAATGATCCGGCAGGAGGACAATGGCCGCGCCTGCGTAAGGACGCAGGGTCGCTGGGGGACAGATCCCGGCGGCCCTGTTTTATTATTGTTATCGGCGCGCTGCGGCAGGAATGAAGAGAGAAAGGAACCGCCGCCGCATCGTCGAAAATAATTTGATGATTATCGAAATAAAAACTTGACATTCCGGCCGGGTCAGGCTATATTTGATTCGATGAACATAAAATCAAATTCAGAAACAGGAGAAAAGCCCAATGAAAGAGTTTATCGAATACCTCACCCGGCAGATCGACGCCGGCCGGGCAGACATAGCGGGACTGGAAGAGGAGGGACGTCAGGACGACGCGGATTTCGCCAAAGTGCGGACCAATATCTATGAAGTCTGCCGCACCGTGACCAATGCCCTGGCGGCCCGCCCGAACGCCGGCGCGGGCGCTGTCAAAGCCCAGCTGGAGCGCTTCCGGACCGCCTGGCAGGCAGCGCTAGACAAAGCCCGGGAGCACGGCGACGCCCGGAACGTCGTGGTCGAGGAGACCAAACTGACCGCGCTGGCGGACGTGATCGCGCACTTTCCGGAGGCGGAAGAATGACACAGGAGAACGCGCTCAGGATCTTTAAAAGCCTTTCGGATACGTCCCGCCTCCGTATCGTCCGCGCCCTGACGCAGGGCGACATGTACACGGAACTGCTGGCGGAGCGTCTGGACCTGACGCCTTCCACCGTTTCGTTCCACATGAAGAAACTGGAGGAGGCCGGCCTGGTGATCTCCCGCAAGGAGCAGTACTACACCGTTTACTCCCTGGACCGCAGCTTGCTGGAACAGCCGCTGTTCGACGTTGCGGCGGCGGAACCGGAGCAGACCGACGAGCAGCAGAAGCGGGAGGACGAATACCGCCGCAAGGTGATCGATTCCTTCTTCGAATACGGAAAACTCCGCGCCATCCCGGTCCAGCGCAAGAAAAAACTGATCTGTTATGAGGTGATCGCCGAACGTTTCGTCCCGGGCAGAGTCTACAGCGAACAGGAAGTGAACGAAATCATTGCCCCGATCCACGAGGATCACTGCACGATCCGCCGGGACATGATCGGCGAGGGCATCCTGAAACGGAACGGAAGCGAGTACGTCCGCGTCCGGTAAGACGGAAAACGGGCGGCGGCAGGGAAGCGCTGCGAGGCAGGACCGGATCACAAAAAAGGGCATTGCGTTCTGCAATGCCCCTTTTCATACGACATTAATTGCCCGCTCCGGCAAAATCGGACCGGCCGGGCCGGTCACGTTTCGCTGACCAGGCTGATCCGCTGAACCGAGCCCGCCCGGATCAGCTTCTCCTTGCTGCCTTTTGCGGAGTCGATACGCACAAGGATCCAATCAGCGTCCGCTTCCAGGATCGTATTGGTCCCGTGTCTGGAGTTGCCGTACATGATGATATCGGCGTCTTCACAGTCTTCTTTCAGCTCCAGGATCACCGGTTTCCCGATACAGGATTCCACCGTGTCAAGCAAAGATCTCCGCTCTTCATAGGACGGCGTTCCGGCGATGCCGGCCAGTTCTTCTTCCAGTGCGGTCACTTTTTTCTTCAGGGAGGAGAGCTGAACATACGCCAAAAGTCCGAATATTCCGAATACGAAGCCTACATACTCCATCAGTCATCCTCCTTTACGATCTCCATGGAAAGCACGGAAGAAAGCGGGATGAGTTTTTCGATCCTTCCTTTTTTCGTGTCGGCGGCGACCCGCATCCAGTTTCCTTCAAAATCCGTTATGCGGCAGGGCGTTTTGTACAGATCGGCATCGGCTTCCTCATCAAAGAACGAGAGCCGGACCGTCTTCCCGGTCAGGCTTTTCAGAAGTTTTCCGGCGCCCCGTGTCTGCGGCGTACCGCTTTCGACGGCCCCGTCTTTCAGCAGATAATCGCAGCTTGTCCCGAGGAGGTCCGCGATGTCTCCGATCTTGTCGATGTCAGGCATCGCGGTGCCCGCCTCCCATCGGCTGACGGTCTGCCGGGTGACATGCATCTTTTCGGCAAACTCTATCTGGGTCATCCCGAGGCTCTTTCTTTTTTCGGCGATCTTGGTTCCGAGTTGATTCATGGGTTCCTTTCTCCCTACTGATTTACTGCCTTTATGATAGCCCCTGCCGGGGCCTGCGGCAAGAAAACAGCAAGTGCAAAATGTAACACGGCAGTTTACATTCCGAAGCAAACGGAGAGGTTCCGGCCGGCTAACAGATGATCTCCGCTCTGCCGGGCTTCTCCTCCGCGTAGACGACCCGGACGGAACCGCCCTCGGCTGGGACAGGAGCCCTGGCACGGATCCATTTCCTCCGGGTGTATTCTTTTCCGTCAACGGTATAGGATACCTTTATGATGTACGGGAAGACAGCTCCGTCCATCGTGCCTTTTCTGATAGCCTTGGTGTTCACTTTCAGCCACCACTGCCTGGATACGGAGAGCACTGTGCCGGTCGTTTCTTTTTTCATGACGGGAACCTTTCTTTATAACAGTCCTGGTTTGCGCAGGAAGGGATCCGAAGGACAGGAGAGCCGCAAAAACGAGGTCTCACCGGGGACTCTTTTCCGCTATGACATGGCGGCGGCGTCCTGGATGCCGCTCATGCGGGCATAGGTGCCGCCGAGGGCGATGAGCTCGTCGTGGGTGCCTCGCTCGGTGACGCGGCCGTTTTCGATGACGAGGATCTGGTCGGCGCCGCGGACGGTGGAGAGACGGTGGGCGATGGCGACGATGGTGCGCTTGCCGGCGATCCCGCCGATCGCGGCGCGGATCTGCTGCTCGGTCTCCACGTCGACCGACGCCGTGGCCTCGTCCAGCACGATGATGGGAGAGCGCCGCAGGATGGCCCGTGCGATGGCGATGCGCTGCTTCTGTCCGCCGGACAGCCGGATCCCGCGCTCCCCGACCAGCGTGTCATAGCCGTCGGGCATCGCCTCGATCTCCGCGTGGATGCCCGCCGCCAGGGCCGCCTCGCGGATCTCCTCCGCCGTGGCCTCGGGCCGCGCGTAGGAGATGTTCTCGGAAATGGTCCCGTTGAACAAGAACGTGTCCTGCATCACGGTGGAGATGTTCTGCCGCAGGCTTTCGACCGTAACGTCCCGGATGTCGCGGCCGTCCACGCGGATGCAGCCCGCATCCGGCTCGAAGAAGCGGGAGATGAGCTGCGTGATCGTGGTCTTGCCCACGCCGGTCGGCCCGACCAGGGCCAGCATCTGCCCGGGCGGGCAGATGAACGAGACGTCCTGCAGCACGGGCACGCCCTCCACGTAGGAAAAACTGACGTGGTCGAAGCTGATCTCGCCCTTCACGTCCGTGAGGGGCACGGCGCCGGGCCGGTCCGTGATCGCGGGCGGCGCGTCCAGGATCGCCATCACGCGCTCCGCCCCGGCCATGGACTGCTGCATGCTCTCCAGCAGGTTGGCCAGGCCCGTGACCGGCGCGTAAAACAGGCTCAGGTACAGCAGGAACGCGACGATGTCTTCCACGCGCAGGCCTTCCCGGTACGCCAGCCAGCCGCCGAAGCCCATCACGAGGATCGTCCCGATCGCGGAGATGAATTCGACGGTGGGGTGGAATACGGCGCTGATCTTCAGCGCGTGCAGCATGGCTTTCACGTGGTCGAAATTCTTCTCGTTGACGCGGCCGGTCTCATATTCCTCGCGGCCGAAGGCCTGGATCTCGTGGATCCCTGACAGATTGTCCTGCAGTTTGCCGTTCAGTTCGCCCATCTTTTTCTGCGAGACGCGGAAATAGGGGCGGACTTTTTTGGAGAAGATCACGCCGGAGATCAGGATGAGCGGGATCGGCGCGCAGGTGATGAGCGCGAGCTTCGCGTTGATGGTGAGCAGGATGACGAGCACGCCGGTGAAAGTCACGAGGTGCGTGATCGTTTCGGGGATGATGTGCGCGTAGAGCAGTTCAAAATCGCGGGTATCATTGACGACGCGGCTCATCAGGTCGCCGGTCTGCTTGTCGTGGAAATACCCGAGGTGCATGTGCTCCAGTTTGTCGTAGGTCTTGGTGCGCAGGTCGCCGACCAGGTACCACGCCGCTTTATGCGCCATATAGCTGCTCATGAAGCGGAACGCGACGCGCAGCAGATAGAGCGTGATCAGGATAAAGGTCAGCCGCAGGATCTGCCGCATCCCTTCCTCCGTGACGCCCCGCTCCACGACCCCCGTCATCGACGAAAGGACCTTCGGCGCGGCCAGGTTCACGAATGTCAGCGCCAGCGTTGAAAAAATCGCAATAAAATACAGCATCCGGTACCGGATCGCCTCTTTACTGAGTCTCCACAGGAGTTTCATGGTGCTTCCTGCCATTTCTAAACTGAGGTGCGAAGGAAAAAGGGAACGGAAGGTGACGCGGGAAGGCCCCCGGCAGTTCTGTCCCGCGGCGGCGGGGCAAAATAGGGCCAGAAAAGAACCGTCCCCCAGTGGCCTTGCCGCAGCAGCGGGGCAAAAACAAGGCCGGAAAGGAACCGTCCCTCCGTGTCCCTGTTTTCGGGGGTGTCACAGTTCGGCTTCGTATTCGGTGACGTTCAGGACGGTGTCGCCGTCGATCTGGGCGGCGCAGGGGCGGGAGTAGGTCACATGGATGCGGCTGCCGGTCAGGACGGTGGTCATGTCTTTCAGTTCCACGTGTTTGCCTTCGAAGATCTTGGGGAAATGCATCAGGGTCTTCAGCTTGGACGGGCAGTGGTAGACGACGACGGAGAGCTTGTCGGAGAAGCGGTCCTGGCCGGGGGCGATCATCATGCCGCCGCCGTAGAAGCGGCCTTTCATGGCCGGAGCGAGCCAGACGTGGTCGAATTCATGCTTCACGCCGTCCACTTCCACGACCGCGTGGCAGGGCTTGAAGTGGAAGAGCAGGCCTTTGATGGCGATGCCGGTGTAATTGATCTTTTTGTTCGGCGCTTTTGCCTTGATGCGGTCCGCTTCCTCGCAGCAGTAGCCGTCGATGCCGAAGCCCATGTTGTTGATGAATTTGCGCTCCAGCCCGTTCACGCGCACGGTGGGCAGGTGCGTCAGATATTTGTTCAGCAGGATCTCCGTGGCCGGCTTTTCGCCGATGTCGTTCAGAAAATCGTTGCCGCTCCCATTGCCGTACAGGTAGATGTTGTTCTTTAAATGCTCGCAGTCGACGTGGTTGACCAGATGGTTGATCGTCCCGTCGCCGCCGATGATCACGACTTCGTCGCCGTCCTCCAGCGCGTCAAAGAACGCGCCGAAATCGATCTTCGTCGCGTCGATCAGTTCCAGACCGAACAGTTCCGGCTTGATGCCGTTGTTTGCCAGCGGATTGTACAGAAAATACTTCATATCGGACCTCCTTATCCCATGATCAGGCCTAAAACGATCAGAAATTCACCCAGCGAATAGGTCAGCATGACCCAGAAGTGCGTCTTCAGCGGGCTGTTTTTATGGAAGCGCACGAGGAAGAGCGAGGAATCAGACAGGAAAAACAGCAGTGCGCCGATCGCGGTGACGAGGCCGGCGGCATTCCGCAGCGTCAGGTACCGGAACCAGGCGAAGCAGTTCATGAACCCGTTCAGGATCAGGTAAAACAGCATCGGATAAAACAGTTCTTTCGGCAGGTGCGGCCGCAGATATTTGAAAAACAGCAGCGAAGCCGTGACGAACAGCAGGATCAGCCCGGCGATGGCGGCGGGATGGATCGCGGAAAGGTCCGTCTGCCGCAGATAGGTCAGGATGAAGAACACATGGCTGACCATGAACGAGATGCCGCCGGCCGTGAACCATTTGATGCCCTTCGGGATCAGCAGCAGGTCGCCCAGCCAGGAAAACGCCAGCGCCAGCACGGCGAACAGCACGACCGGCCTGGCCGCGCAGCAGTAAAAGCCGAGCAGGCCGATCAGGATGAACGGCTTGGTCTTGTTCCGCAGCGGCTTGTTCTGCTTCAGCGAGGCATAGAGATGGATCCCCGCGGAGACAAAAAACACCGCCAGCATCAGGTATTCCGGGAATTTCATACACGCTCCTTTCGCCGTTTTTCATCATAACACGATTTTGCGGGAAAATTCAATGAAGATGTGATATAATCGGGGTGAAAAATGCGGGGCGGAAATCGCGGATGCCGTGGCCCGATGACATAATTGCAGGGGCCGTTGTTTCAACGGCCTGTAACCAGACCCGCACTCGAAAACGCAGGAGGAATCCCATGGAAAAAACCTACAAAGGCTGGCAGGAATGGGCGCAGCCCGGCGAACAGCGCGAATACACGGAACCCACCCCGCTCCTCTCCGCCGACGGCCGTCTGCTGCCCGCGGGCTGGGCGCGCCGCGGCCTGTTTCAGTACGACCGCAGCCTCGTAAAGCACAAAATGCGCCGCAAAGAGTGGGATTTTTACCAGATCTCGGACGGCGATTTCATGGTCCAGATCAACTTCGCCAACATCTCGCTGGGCGGCTACGCCTCCGCGATGCTGGTGGACCTGAAAAACCACAAGATCCTCGTCAACAAAATGTCGCCGTTCCTGGGCGGGAAGGACAAATACGTGCTGCCCGCGCGCGGCGACGAGCCGAACACGGTGAAGTTCACCGTGGGCAAGGCGGCGTTCCTGGCGGAGACGCGTGAAACGTCGCGGCATCTGCGCTTCGAGATGGGAGACGTCTGCGCGGACTTCACGATGGACATCCTGCCCGGGCAGGAGAACATCACCACGGTCCTGCCGTTCGAGGGCCATCCGGACCGCTATTTCATGACCACCAAACAGAACTGCCTGCCTTGCGAAGGGACGTTTACGGCGCCGGGCGTCGAGCGGCGGTTTTCGAAGGACAGATGCTTCTGCGTCATGGACTGGGGCCGCGTCTGCACGCCGTACCGGCTGGTCTGGTACTGGGGCAACGGATCGACGTGGCTCATGGACCCCGACGGCTCGCGGCACCTGTTCGGCTTCGAGATCACCTGGGGCATCGGCGACGAATCGCATGCCACCGAGACCTGCCTGTTCTACGACGGCAAGGCGCACAAGATCGGTCCGGTGGACGTGGAAACGTTCCCGAAGCCGGACGGATATGAGAAACCGTGGAAATTCATCTCGCGGGACGGGCGGTTTGAGATGACCATGCAGCCGTTCTATGACCACCACTCCGACCTGAACATCGGCGTCATGCGCATGCACTCGCATCAGGTGCACGGGTCATGGAGCGGGACGGTGACGCTGGACGATGGCAAGGTGCTGGAGATTCGGGACATGTACGCGTTCTGCGAGTACGTGGAGAACCGCTGGTAAATCTGACAGGGGGACGGTTCCTTTGTCAGATTATAAAAAGGCAGGGCCATTTGGGGACAGTCCCCGTTTGGCCCTGTTTTATGAATGAAAAATCGCTTTGAGAATAATACTATTGAATTGCAGCTGCTTTAAGACTTTCAAATTTTGCAATAATTTCATCAAAATTAATAGGATCTTTTAAAAATACATTTTTTTCATATCCGCTAAAGAATAATTCAATAATACATGGAATCGTTTCGTATATGATTTTTCCGTTAGAATCTGTCTGATATTCATATTCTTCAGGGTTCTGAGAACATATTAATGAGAGAACCTCGTTAAAAACATCAATCGAGAAATCACAATATAAATCTGTTGCCAGGGAATTTTTCTCATGATAAATTAAAGTGCATTTATCATCAGATAGTTTTAGTTGATAGTATGATCCAGTCCATGTTTTTGATTGCATGTCATATTCGTATAATAAATTAATCCCTCTGGCATTCTTGTATTTGGAATTATCAGAACTCTTAGGCGTGTTTGATGAACAGCCAATCAGGCACAAGCAAACAACGAAACAAATACAGAACATGGTTTTTCTTTTCATTCCTTAAAAGCTCCCACAAATTATTATTAATTTACGTTTTAACAAGAAAAGATGCTTTAAACCTTGTAGCACTCCGGCCGGCGGTCGGAGAGGAGGTCCATGGTGCGGCGGATGTCCCGGCAGGCGGAGAGGTCGATGTCGGCGAAGAGGATCTCTTCGAATCCGCCGGCTTCGGCGAGGATGTTGCCGAGGGGGTCGGCGACCAGGGAGTGGCCGAAGAAGTCGTACGGGTCGGACGGGCCGGCGCAGTTGGCGGCGGCGAGGAAGACCTGGTTTTCGAGCGCGCGGGCCTGGACGAGGGTGCGCCAGGGGTGGAGGCGCGGCTTCGGCCACGCGGCGGGGACGAGCAGGAGGCGGGCGCCGGCGAGGGCCAGGGCACGGGCGAGCTCCGGGAAGCGGAGGTCGTAGCAGATCATGAGGCCGCAGGGGAGGCCGGGGAGGTCGAAGCGGCAGGGGCGGGCGCCGGGGGCGTAGATCCTGTCTTCGCCCATCAGGCCGATCAGGTGGATCTTGTCATAGCGCGACGTTTCGGAGCCGGTGCGGTCGAAAACGTAAGCAGTGTTGCGCACTGCGCCGCCCCGGCGGTCGGCCACGGAACCCGCCGCGATCGGGATGCCCAGCTCTGCGGCCAGTTTCCGCATCGCGAGCGCCGCCGGCGCGCCGTTCTCATCCGCCCCGGGCACGGCCGGATCCGCCGGGACTCCGGTGTTCCAGACTTCCGGCAGCAGGATCAGATCCGGCTTTCCGGCCGCGGCTTGCCGCACCATTTCCGTGGCGCGGGCGATGTTGGCGGAGGGGTCGCCGGGGACGACGTGCAGTTGGATGAGGGCGAGTTTCACGGGTGCAGTTTCCCCTCGTAATAGTGTTTCCGGCAGAGCGGCGTGTACGCTTCGTTGGCGCCGAGGACGATGGTCTCGCCTTCGCGGACGAGTTTGCCGTCGGCGTAGCGGGCGTTGAAGCGGGCTTTTTTGCCGCACCAGCAGATGGTGGGGATCTCTTCGATCTCGTCGGCGAGTTCGAGGAGACGCTTGGAACCCTCGAAAAGCAGGGTCTGGAAGTCGGATTTGAGGCCGTAGCAGATGACGGGGATGCGGTATTCGTCGACGACTTTGACGAAGCCCTCGACCTGCGCGGCGGTCAGGAACTGCGCCTCGTCCACGATGATGCAGTCCGGCTTGTCCGGGCCGGTGAAGAACGCCTCATCGCGGGAGAGCAGGTCTTCGGCGGTCAGGCACGGCGCCTCGAGGCCCATGCGGGAGCGGAGCACCAGGTCGCCGTCGCGGTTCTCCAGCGCGGGTTTGCAGAGCAGGGCTTTTTTGCCGCGCTCCAGGTAATTGTATTGCACCATCAGGGCGTTCGCGGTCTTGCTGGCGCCCATGGCGCCGTAGCGGAAGTAGAGTTTTGCCATAATGCGGTCCTTTCGGGGAGCCGGCCCGGCGGGGCGGTCCCGGTCGTTATCCTAACTATAGCAGTTTTCGCCGGGAAATTCAATTTGAACCGTCTGCGTTTTGCGCCGCCCCGGGCCGCGTAAACAACGGTCCATATGAAAGCATACCATCCGCCCAAACAGCGCCTCCCACTTGAAAACCCTCCCCGCATCTGCTAAAATCGGGGGCAGACAAGGAGGACGGCCATGAGCGACGTTTTAGTGATAGGGATCGCGGGCGGTTCCGGCAGCGGAAAGACCACCCTGACGAAAAACCTGATCAATTATTTCGGCGACCAGATCGCCGTGGTGCATCACGACAATTATTACAATTCCCACCATGACATGACGTTCGAAGAGCGCTGCCAGGTGAACTACGACCACCCCGACGCGTTCGAGACGCGCCTGATGATCGAGCAGTTGCATTTCCTCAAGCAGGGGCGCAGCGTGGAATGCCCGGTGTACGATTACTCGATCCACGACCGCGTGGAGGAGACCGTGACCATTTACCCGAAGCCGATCATCCTGGTGGAGGGCATCCTGATCTTCGCGGACCGCGAACTGGCGGACCTGATGGACATCAAGATCTTCGTGGACACCGACGCGGACATCCGCCTGGCGCGCCGGATCAAGCGCGACATCCGCGACCGCGGCCGCACCGTGGACAGCGTGGTGGACCAGTGGCTCACGACCGTCAAGCCCATGTACGAGGCGTTCGTGGAGCCGACGAAGAAGCGCGCGGACATCATCGTTCCCGAGGGCGGCAAAAACCCCGTGGCGCTGGAAATGATCCTGGGGCGCATCGAGCGGCATCTGAGCTGACCCGGCGGCCGGCGCCGGCGCGGAGAACATATCCATGAAAGCGATCGAAACGGAAAAACTGACGAAATACTACGGCAGGTTCCGGGGCATCATCGACCTGGACCTGTCGGTGGAGCAGGGGGAGATCTTCGGATTCATCGGCCCCAATGGGGCGGGGAAATCCACCACCATCCGGACCCTGCTGGGGCTGATCGCCCCGACCGGGGGCGGCGCGCGGGTCCTGGGGAAGGACATCGTGCGGGAAAAAACGGACATCCTGCGGGAGGTGGGGTATCTGCCCTCGGAAGCGGTCTTTTACGGCGGCATGAAGGTGAAAGAGATCCTGAAACTGTCCGCGGACCTGCGGAAGAAGGACTGCTCGGCCCGGGCCGCCGCGCTCTGCGAGCGGCTGGAGCTGGATCCCGGCCGCAAGGCGGAGGAGCTTTCCTACGGCAACCGGAAGAAACTGGCCATCATCTGCGCCGTGCAGAGCGATCCCGCCCTGCTGATCCTGGACGAGCCGACCGGCGGGCTGGACCCGCTGATGCAGCGCGAGTTCTTTGACATCATCACCGAACGGAACAGGGAAGGCGCCACCGTCTTCCTTTCCAGCCACATCCTGTCCGAGGTGCAGCGCCACTGCCACCGGGCGGGCATCATCCGCGAAGGGCGCCTGATCGCCTGCGACAGCGTGGAAGCGCTGCGGGACAATAACGCGCGGCGGATCCGAATCGAAGGCCGCGTGGACCTGGAAGGCCTGACCGGTCTGAAAGACCTGTCCGTCTCGGAGCAGGGCGCCAGTTTCCTGTACGGCGGGGATATGCAGCCCCTGCTGCGGCGCCTGTCCGAAGGCGCGGTGCGGGATCTGAACATCACCGAACCGGACCTGGAGGAGATCTTCCTGCATTATTACGGGAAAGGAGATCCGGCATGACGATCCTGAAACATGAACTGCGCCGCAGCCGCGTCTCCTGGCTGATCTGGACCGGGGCGGTCGGCGCGCTGCTGATCACCTGCATTTTCCTGTTCCCGGAGATGAAAGACCAGATGGCGGGGGTCGGCGAGATGTTTTCCTCCATGGGGGCCTTCACCACGGCGTTCGGCATGGACCGTCTGAATTTCGGCACGCTGACCGGTTATTACGCCATTGAATGCGGCAACGTCCTGGGATTGGGCGGCGCTTTCTACGCGGCCCTCACCGGGGCCGGCATGCTGGCCAAGGAGGAGAACGGCCGGACGGCCGAGTTCCTGCTGACGCATCCGGTGAGCCGGCGGCGCGTCACGGCGGAGAAGCTGCTGGCGCTGGCGGTCCTGATCACGGCCATGAACCTGGCCGTTTACGGGCTGGCCGCGGGCTCGATGCTTGCGATCGGGGAGCCGGTCCCGTGGAAGGAGCTGAACCTGCTGCATGCGGCGTATTTCCTGATGCAGCTGGAGCTTGGCGCGGTCTGCTTCGGCATTTCCGCGTTTTTGCGGAAGGGCAGCGCCGGCATCGGGCTGGGCGTGGCCTTCCTGATGTATTTCCTGAACCTGATCGCGAATATCACGGATTCCGTGAAATTCCTGAAATATATCACCCCCTTCGGCTACTGCGACGGGGCGGAAGTGGTCAGCAGCGGCAGGCTGGACGGCGCGATGCTCGCCGTCGGCGCGGGGCTGGCCCTCCTGGGGATCCTGGCCGCGTTCCGGCAGTATGAGCGGAAAGATATCCGCTGACATCGGGGGAAAACGGTGAAAGGCCCGGACCGGTCCATTAAATTATATCTGACCGCGGAACTGCTGCTTCTGATCACAGTGAAGGCCGCGGATCTGACGGCGGCGCCGGCGTGGACGGTAGGCGCGGCCGGCTTCGCGGCGATCCTGCTCAATGCGGCCGCCGCGTTCTTTTATTACCGGAAATACGGGCGGGAGCGGCGCGCCGGGCGGGAAAACCTGGCGGCGTACGCGCTTTTTGTCACGCTGGCCGGCGACTTTTTCCTGACCCTGATCGGCACGGAGGCCGTCTACGTGCCCGGCATCGCGCTGTTCTGCCTGGCGGAGATGCTGTATGCGGCGTATCTCGGGCCGGACGTGCGGTCCGTGAGCCTGCAGGCCGTCCTGACCGCCGCGGGCATCTTCGCGCTGCACCGGACCGGAGAACTCACCGCCGCTTCCGCACTGGGGGCGCTGGACCTTGCGCTCCTGACCGTCAACATGCTGACGGCCTGGACCCGTGCCGCGGAACGGACGCCGCTGCTTTTCCGGCTCGGCATCACGCTGTTTTTCCTCTGCGATTCGTCCATCGCGCTGCGGGTCGTGACCACGGGGACGGTGCGGGAAATCGTCGCCTTCCTGGTGTGGGTGTTCTACGCACCGTCGCAGGCGGCGATCACGATGTCGTACGTGCGATCGGTCACGCAGGAAGGAAGAGACCGGGGTGCCTAAAAAGGGACGGCGCCGCATCCCCTGATCTATGTCCCCGGCATCAAAAAAGCTGACAAAGGAACCGTCCCTTTGTCAGCTTTTTTCCGGGAAGAAGCGTTTCCGCGTCACGGCGGCTGTCTCAGACCCGGCGGCCGGCCAGGTAACAGGCGGCGACGGGGATGGTGTGAAGTTCGCGGGGCGGGGTGCCGAAAGGATCGCGTGCCAGGACGGTGAGATCCGCCAGGAAGCCGGGGGCGATGCGGCCTTTGCGGCGTTCCTCGAAGGAGGCTTCGGCGCCGCGGACGGTAAAGCTCTCCAGGGCTTCGGCGACGGTGAAGGCTTCGGCGGGGCGGTACGGGCCGGTGCCGTCCAGGGAGGTGCGTGTGACGGCGCATTCCAGGCCGCGCAGGACGTCGGGGGGCTCCACCGGGCAGTCGGAGCCGTTGGAAACGGAGACGCCGGCGCGCAGGAGGGTCTTCCACGCATAACTGGACGCGGCCAGCTCTTCGCCGGCGCGCGGCGCGACGATGCGGTTGTCGTAGTCCAGAAAAATGCTTTGGGCGTAGACGTGCAGGCCCAGGCGGATGATCCGCTCCAACTGGTCCGGCCGGGTGATCTGGCAGTGGACGATGCCGTGGCGGTGATCCGGGCGGGGGTGCTCCGCGAGCGCGGCTTCGATGGCATCCAGTACCTCGTCCAGACAGGCGTCGCCGATGGCGTGGACCGCCGTCTGCATGCCGCGGGCGTGGGCAAAACGCACCAGTTCCTTCATCTGCTCCGGAGCGAACAGCGAGAAGCCGCAGGTGTCCGGCCGGTCCGCGTAGGGGCGGGACAGATGGGCCGTGCGGCTGCCCAGGGAGCCGTCGCCGAGCAGTTTCAGGGGACCGATGCGGAACATGTCACTTCCGGCGCCGGTCACGTTTCCGGCCTTAATGAAGCGGCGCAGGTCCGACAGGGACGTGAAATTCGCCTGTTCGTAAACGCGGACCGTCAGTTCGCCGCTCTCCTCCAGTTCCCGGTAGGCGGCGTTTACGGTTTCAAAGGGGACGGCGCGGAAAACGCTGTAATCGTCGCTCTGGACGCTGGTGATGCCGTAGGAATTAAGGGCGCGGCAGGCCAGGCGGATCATGTCCTTGAGGTCTTCTTTGTCGGGCAGGGGCTGAGCGGCCGTCAGGAGCCCGATGGCGTTGTCGAACAAAAGGCCGTTCGGCTCGTCGCCGTCCGACCGTCCGATGGCGCCGCCCTCCGGATCCGGCGTATCCGCCGTGATCCCCGCCAGCCCCAGGGCCCGGGAGTTGACGGCGCAGCAGTGGCCGCAGGCGCGGGTCAGCAGGATCGGGAAATCTGTGGAAACGGCGTCCAGATCCCGGCGGTCGGGCATGCGGGACGTGTCCGTAAAATAATCCTGGTTCCAGCCGCGGCCGGTGAGCCATCGGCCCGGACGGGGCGGATTTTCCGCGGCATATTCCCGTACGTGCGCCAGCAGCCCGGACAGGGAGTCCGTGTGCTCCGCCAGGCGCGCCCCCTGCAGGGCGTGGCCGTATCCCAGAAGATGCATGTGGGAGTCGTTGAAGCCGGGACAGACGAAGCGGCCCGCCAGATCGGTGCGCGGAACGGAAGCATCCGCCAGGGCCAGGATCTCCCGGTCGGAGCCCACTGCGCGGAAAAGACCGTCTTCGATGAGGAAGGCCTGCTGAAAGGTGTGATCGCCGGTCCAGACCCGGCCGTTGTAAAATACGGATCGCATGGGAAAGCTCCTGAGAGAAGGGAGAGGAAGGCGCGCCGCCTGCCGCTGGGGAAAGGGGCGCGCCTTGATGCTGCGGGAAAAGGTGAGAAGGGGAAGATCCTCGTCATCCATGCTGCGGAAAATCTGACAAAGGAACCGTCCCCCTGTCAGGTCTTCTGCCGGGAGCGCCGGCGGAGGAAGAGAAGGAGGGCGGCCATGGCGGCGAGGGTGAGGGGGGTGGCGAGCATGGCGACGGCGGTGCCGGAGGCGTGGCAGATCAGGCCGGCGATGAGGTAGCCGGCGGCGCTGACGCCGGCGGCGGTGAAGGCGTAGGGGAGCTGGGTGGAAACGTGGTCCATGTGGTTGCACTGGGCGCCGGCGGAGGACATGATGGTGGTGTCCGAGATGGGCGAGCAGTGGTCGCCGCAGACCGCGCCGGACAGGCAGGCGGCCACGGAGAGCACCAGCATTTCCGAATCCGCCGGGAAGATGGCGCAGACGATGGGGATCAGGATCGTGAACGTGCCCCAGCTGGTCCCGGTGGAGAAGGCCAGGAAGACGGAGAACAGGAAGATGATGAAGGGGATGAAGATCTGCAGCGAGGCCGCGGAGGATTCCACGACGCCGTGCACGAATTCATCCGCCCCCAGCAGGGACGTCACGCCGGACAGGTTCCAGGACAGGATCAGGATGATCATGGGCGCGCAGAACGAGCGGAAGCCCGCCGCGAAGCTTTCCATGAAATCCTTGAATCTGATGACGCCGCGGGCCATGTAGAGCCAGAGCGTGATCAGCATCGTGACCAGCGAGCCCATGACCAGCGCCGAGGCGGAATCCGCATTCTCGAACGACCGCAGGAACGGCGTGCCGGAAAAGCCGCCGCCGGTGTAGGCCATGAACAGCACGCAGGTGACGATCAGGACCGCGACCGGGATCAGCAGGTTGGAGAGCCGCCCCTCGCCCGCGGGCTTTTTCTGCTCCTCGGTGTACGGCGGTTCGCCCATGGTCAGGCCTTCGCCGGCGGCCGCGCGTTGCTCATGCAGGCGCATTTTGCCGTAATCGAAGTTCGTGCGGGCCAGCAGGAAGACCATGAGGAGCGTGGTCAGCGCGTAGAGGTTGTAGGGGATGGTGTGCAGGAACATCTGGAAGCCGTTGATGCCGTATTCCTCCGGGATGGAGTAGGAGACGGCGGCGGCCCAGCAGGAGATCGGGGCGATGATGCAGATCGGGGCCGCGGTGGCGTCGATCAGATAGGCCAGCTTGGCGCGCGAGACGCGGTGCGAATCGGTGATCGGCCGCATCACGGAGCCGACCGTCATGCAGTTGAAGCCGTCGTCCACGAAGATCATGACGCCCATCACGGCCGTGGCGATCTGCGCGCCGGCGCGGGATTTGATGCGCTTTTCGGCCCAGCGTCCGAATGCGGCGGCCCCGCCGGAGCGGTTCATCAGCACCACCAGCGTGCCCAGCAGGATCACGAAGACCAGGATGCGGGCGTGCGAGCCGTCCGTGATGCCGGCGATCAGGCCGCCGCTCTCATGGAACAGCATCGTATGGAACGCCAGCTCCGCATTGCCGCCCGCGTACAGAAACGCGCCGACCGCGACGCCCATGAACAGCGAGGAGTACACCTCCTTCGTGATGAACGCCAGCGTGATGGCGACCAGCGGCGGCAGCAGGGACCAGAAAGTGGAATAGGCGCGCGGCGAATAATCCTCCGGCACGCTGTTCGGGGTATTAAGGGAAACGACGGCCAGGACGATCAGGCCGGCCAGGACGATCAGGTGGGGCAGAAAGCGGCGGAAGCCGCGGCGTTCGTTGTTCGGCATGGGTCTGTACTCCTTTGCGGATCAAAAAAATATACACGTGTGTTTATATTATAGCCCTAAACGCCCGGGACTGCAAGCACGATTCCGCAAGCTTCCCCTTGCGGCCGCTCCCGGAAAATGGTACACTGTACCCGCGTCCGGTCCGGAAGACCGCGGGAAGCGGCGCCGGACGGAGCCCAAAGGAGGAAAAACACATGAAAAAGACCGTTTTACTGATACTGGCGGCGGTAACGGCGCTCACGCTCTGCGCCTGCGGAAGCAAGAAGACGGACGGGACCGGCGAGTGGGGCAGGACGCGCCACGCGGAGATTACCATCAAAGACTACGGGACCGTGAAACTGGAGCTGTATGAAGAGGTCGCGCCCCTCACCGTGGCGAACTTCATCAGTCTGGCGCAGCAGGGCTTTTACGACGGCCTGACGTTCCACCGGATCATGGACGGCTTCATGATCCAGGGCGGCGCGGCGAACGCGGCCAGCAAGATCAAGCCGGTGGCCATCAAGGGCGAATTCAGCTCCAACGGAGTGAATAACCCCATCAAGCACGTGGACGGCGTCATCTCGATGGCGCGGACCTCGAAGAAGGACAGCGCGACTTCCCAGTTCTTCATCATGGTGGGCGAAGCGCCGCACCTGGACGGGAATTACGCCGCGTTCGGAAAAGTGACCGAGGGCCTGGACATCGTGAAGCAGATCGCGAAGGACGCGCGGCCGGTCGACAATAACGGGACGATCCCGGCGGATCAGCAGCCGGTGATCGAAAAGATCGTCATAACGGATTAAGAATGAGAGATCACAAACTGACGCGGGGCCTGAATCCGAAAAAAGCCCCGCTTCTGGCGCTGGCGCAGTACTGCGCGGCGGCCGATGTCGCGGAAGAAGAGCTGCAGGCGCAGCGGACGGCGGTGAGGGACTGCCTGGGGGCGTTCCTCGCCTCTTTGGTGTGGGACGAGCCTGCGGAGGCGGAGCTTTCGGTCTCCGACCTGATCTATAACGGCCTGCCCGGCGTCCCGCCGGCGCACGAGGAAGCACAGAAAACACTGCAGGCCGCCTGGGACCATATATTAAAGGAAGTAGCCGGCGCATCGTTCGCCCGGGGCTTCCGCGCGGGCTTTTCCCGCCCGCGGGAACTCGCGGAGCATCTGCGCAAAGATGTGAAACTTCCGCTGGATTCGCCCCTGGAAGTGCTCTTCCCGGCTGACCTCTGGGCCCTGAGCCTGGCCGACCTGACGGACCGCTACGGTGACGCGGCGGACTTCGTCCTATCCGAGCGCGACCGCTACCAGAAGGACCGCGAGGAAGCCAAAGCCCGCCGGGAGGCGGAGCTGAAGGAAAAGGCCGCCGCCGTTCCCTACGACGGCGAACCCGGCAAACTGTACGGCCGCCACAACGCGGACGAGCTGGAGGATCTGAAGGAGCGCTACACCCGCGAGGAGATCGGCCTGCTGCACCTGGCCGGCAAGATCCGGCTGGCGTACAGCCTGCAGAAATTCTACCGCGTCGGGAAGGACCCGGGCCCGGACAAGGCCGGCTACCGCCTGGATTTCGTTCCGGATTATCACTGCGCCGTGCCCCGCGACCGCTTCAAGGCCCTGACCGCGGCTTACGAAGCGGAGATCCGCCGGGACCGCGACGCGGCGCTGGAGGAGGCGCGCGCGAAAAACAAGGAGCGCAATGAGCGGAAACGCCGCAATGCCGCCATCCGCACGGCCATCGTCAATTCCATCCCCGGGAATTACATCGATTTCTTCCCGCTGGCGCGCGCGATGTCGCGCCGCTTCGTCCTGCACATCGGTCCCACCAATTCCGGCAAGACGCACGACGCGATCGAGGCCCTGAAGACGGCGGAAAACGGCATTTACCTGGGCCCGCTCCGCCTGCTGGCCTTTGAGCAGTACGAAGCGCTGAACGAGGCCGGCTGTCCCTGCAGTCTGGTGACCGGCGAGGAGCGTCTGGAAGTCCCCGGCGCGCGGTACCAGGCGTCCACGGTGGAGATGCTGAACACGGAGCGCGAATACGAGGTCGCGGTGATCGACGAGGCCCAGATGATCGGCGATCCGGACCGCGGCGGCGCGTGGACCCGGGCGGTCCTGGGCGTCTGCGCGGCGGAGGTGCACGTCTGCGCGGCCCCGATCGCCAAAAACCTGCTGGTGCGCCTGATCAAAGACTGCGGCGACACGTACGAGATCGTCCAGCACCGCCGCATGACGCCGCTCAAAGTGGAGCGCGCAGAATTCACGCTGGACAGCGACGTGCTCCCCGGCGACGCGCTGATCGTCTTCTCCAAAAAAAGCGTCCACGGCGTAGGCGCCTACCTCCAGCAGCGGGGCTACCGCTGCAGCGTCGTCTACGGCGCGCTGCCCTACGACGTGCGCCGGGAGCAGGCCAAGCTGTTCGCGGGGGGCGACACGGACGTCGTCGTGGCCACGGACGCCATCGGCATGGGCATGAACCTGCCCATCCGCCGCATCATTTTCCTGGAACAGGAAAAATTCGACGGCTACGAGGTGCGGCCGCTCAGGACCGAGGAGATCAAGCAGATCGCGGGCCGTGCGGGCCGCTACGGGATCTATCCGGAGGGCCTGGTGAACAGCCCGGAGGGCAAGCCCCGCATCCGCGAGGCGCTGGAGATCCGCAGCGAGGCGGTGAAGAGCGCCGTGATCGATTTCCCGGAATCCCTGCTGGGCGTGGACGCGCCGCTGACGGAGATCATCCAGCGCTGGATCCAGATCGAGATCAGGCCGGGATATACGCGCGCGGACCCGGCCCGTATGCTGAAGCTCTGCAAAATGATCAGCGACCTCTCCGAGGACAAGCGCTTCCTCTACGACTGCATCAGCATGACTTTCGACGAAGAGGACGAGGAGCTGCTGTATGTCTGGCGCGCGATGTGCGCGAAAGAGGCGGCCGGCGCGGTCTTCCCGGTGGAGCGCTCGCTGCCCGGGGAGGACGAGATCCGGGCGCAGGACAACATGAACGAACTGGAGCAGTCTTTCCGTTTATGCGACCTTCTGTACGGCTACTGCGAAAAATTCGGCCACACGGAATTCCGTGATGAGATCATGGGGCGCAAGAACATTATCTCCGGTCAGATGACGGACATTCTGGCCCGCCAGTCCCTAAGCGGCAAAAAATGCCCGCGCTGCGGACGGGCGCTGCCCTGGAACTATCCGTACCGGCTCTGCGATCCCTGCTTCAAGCGCGAGCGAAACCGGTTTCGGAAGTGAAAAAGGCTTCCTTGGAGGCCTTTTGTCAGCCGTAAGCAGTTTCACAACAGAGAAAATCCTATATTAAAAACACAAAATGTGTCGTATCTGTTGACAAATCATCGAAACAGATACGATTTTTGTTTTTGACCGCATTCTGCTTTTTTTTCTTCCCCGCCGCCCGGAGACCCGCGTTTTTTCCTCTTGAGAATTATGAGAAAAACCTGTATCATTGTTGCTTAGTGAGAAGAACGGAGCAGATATCGTCGAAGGCCTGCAGTGGAACAGGCCCGGGGCGAAGTCTGTTTGCATACCGGCGTTTCCAGGCCGGTCAAAAAACAAAAAGGAGAACGAAAGAATGAAAAATTCACCTCTGACCAGGCGTCTTCTTTCCGTGATGCTGGCACTGGCGATGACCGTCGCCCTGCTGACACCGGTTTCTTTGGCAAAAGCCGAAGAAGCGGCGCCTACGCTGGAAGAACTTGCCCTCACGCCGGTGGATCCCGGCACGCTTCAGTCGCAGAAGCTGCAGGAGATCCCCGAAGCCCCCGTTGTGGAGAAGTACAGCGCGGCGGACAAGGTCCGCGTCTCCATCGTGCTGGAAAAGGCCTCCACGCTCGCGGCCGGCTACAGCCTGGACCGCATCGCCTACAATGAACAGGCGAAGGTCTACCGCCAGGAGCTCAAGAGCGAACAGGCGGAGATGGCGGCCCGGATCGGAAACGTGCTCGGCTGCAGACTGGATGTCAGGGTCAACCTGACCCTGGTGGCCAACATCATTTCCGCCAACGTGCTGTACGGTCAGATCGATGCCATCAAGGCCGTCCCCGGCGTCAGGAATGTTTTCATCGAAAACATTTATGAGCTGGACGAAGACGAAACGGCCGAACCGCAGACCGCGACTTCCGCGCTGATGACGGGCACCAATGTCGCCTGGGCCGCCGGCTACACCGGCGCCGGCAGCCGGATCGCCATCATCGACACCGGTATCGACGCGGACCATCTGTCGTTCGACGAGGGCGCCTTTATATATTCCCTGGCTCAGAACGCCGAGGCCGCCGGCCTCAGCACGGAAGAGTACCTGGCGTCCCTGGACCTGCTGGACGAAGCCAAGATCGCCGAAGTGGCGGATCAGCTGAACCGGCCGATCGATGCCGCTCAGGCTTACATCAATGCGAAGCTCCCCTTCGGTTACAACTATGCGTCCAACAACTACGACACCTCGCACCTGAATGACGCCGCGTCCAACCACGGCTCTCACGTCGCGGGCATTTCCGCCGCCAACAGGTACATCCCGACGGAAGACGGTTACGAGCTGGCGCTGGAAAGCGTGATCGTCCAGGGCATGGCTCCGGATGCGCAGATCCTTACCATGAAGGTGTTCAACTCCACCGGCACCGCCGATTCGGACTACATGGACGCCATTGAAGACGCCATCATCCTCGGCGCGGATGCCGCCAACCTGTCCCTCGGCTCCGGCGTGGCAGGCAAGACCTTCTCCGACGGCTATGAAGACGTCATGGACATGCTGGTCGAGAACGGCATGGTCGTTGCCATTTCCGCCGGCAACGCGTATTCCTGGTATGACACGCCTTACCCGGATGCGAGCTCCTCCGAAATGTACGGCTATCTGTACGCGGATGACGTCAAGCAGGACACGGTCGGCTCCCCGGGCTCCTTCCCGAACGCCCTGACCGTGGCTTCCGTGGACAACGCCGGCACGACCGGCATGCCGATCAAGTTCGGCGATCTGGCCGTGTTTTACAATGAGAGCCAGTATACGAACGAACCGATCGCGACCCTGGCTCCTCAGAACCCGGTCGAATACGTGCTGGTCGACAGCGCAGGCGTTACGCCGCTGACATCCGCCGACAGCGATACCGGCGCGAGCGCGATCGGTACCGAAAACGACGATTTCGCCCAGCTGGGCAGCGAAGTGCTGGCCGGCAAGGTCGCCCTCTGCTGGCGCGGCAGTTCCTCCTTCTACGTGAAGGCGGAAGCGGCCGTGGCGCAGGGCGCGATCGGCGTGATCATCATGAACAACAAGGCCGACATGATCGGCATGAACCTGCAGGATTACACGCAGACGGCCCCCGTCGTCCTGATCCCTCTGGCGGACGGCGAAGCGATCCTGGCGCAGTCCGAAGAGGCGGAAACGGAAGACGGCCTGGTGTACTACACCGGCACGCTCACGATCACGGACAAGGCCGAAGCCTCTGACGTCGACATTTCCGACGGCGTGGTCCAGGCTTCCGACTTCTCCTCCTGGGGCATTCCGGAATCCCTGATCATGAAACCCGAGATCATGGCTCCCGGCGGGAACATCTATTCTGTGAACGGCGCCAGCCAGGCGGACAACGTGACGGCGCACGATCAGTACATCGCCTATTCCGGCACTTCCATGGCGGCGCCTCAGGTGGCCGGCATGGCTGCGGTCATGGCACAGTACATCCGCGAAAATGATCTGGTCGAAAAGACCGGTCTCTCCGCCCGCCAGCTGACCAACTCCCTGCTGATGGGCACCGCCCTCCCCGTTTATGACAGCAACGGCGACTACTGGTCCGTCCTGAAGGTCGGCGCCGGTCTGGCCAACGTCGGCAACGCCGTCATGGCCACTTCCTACATCCTGATGGATGAGGACGCGACCCTGTTCCCGGATTCCGCCGCCGACGGCAAAGTCAAGGCGGAGCTGGGCGACGATCCCGAACGCACCGGCGAATACAGCTACGGTTTCACCGTGTATCCGCTGGGCGGATCCAAGGAATTCACCCTGCGCACCGACATCTTCACCCAGTGGCTGGCCGGCGACGCCGGCTACGGCATGCTGCAGGATTACGCCACGATCCTCCTGGGCTCCGAAACGACCTACGAGATCAACGGCGTGACCTATGAAGACACCATCGCGCTGAACGCGGACGTCAACAGGGACGAAGTGACCGATGAGGCCGATGCCCAGGCGATCCTGGACCACATCACCGGCGCCGCGGCGGAAGACGCCCCGTTCGATGCGGAAGCGGCTGATGTGGACGGCGACCGCGCCGTCACCACCGTCGACGCCCGCCTGATCCTCGAAGCGGCGGCCACGCCGGTCGTCGGGATCACCGGACCGACCCACGTCACCGTGAACATCAAGCTGGATCCGGCCGACGTGGAGTTCCTGAACAATTACTTCACCGGCGGCTTCTTCGTGGAAGGCTACACCTATCTGGAGCCCGTCGCCACGGAAGAAGGCGCGCTGACCGACGTGGTCCAGTCCGTTCCGATCCTCGGCTTCTGCGGCTCCTGGACGGATGCGGCCATGTTTGACCGCACGTCCGTGATCGACGAAGCGTACGGGACCGGCAGGCTGCCTTACCTGGCCAACACCAACATCAACTTCATGACCCTGAAGAAGGCCGACGGCTCCTCGCAGACCTACCGCATCAACCCCTATGCGATCGAGGATGAGTACCCTGCGGGCCGCGAAGCCATCAACAGCTCCGACACGGTCAGCTCCGTCAGCTACCTGAACATCCGCCACATGGGCGCGACGTTCTTCGCGGTCCAGGATGAAGACGGCACCGTGCTCTACGCCGGCGAAGTCCCGCTCCGCAACGAAGGCTACGCCCCTTACTATTACGTAAACGGCGAGGTATGGCGGGATTACAACGTCCGCAACGGCGCCGTCAACAAATCGCTGAGCGGCCTCGGCCTGGAAGACGGCCAGGTGATCACGGTCGGTTTCTACGGCATTCCCGAGTATTACGCCGTCAAAGAAGCCGTGGAAGCCGGTGAAAAGCCCGAAACGGATGCCCTCACGGTCGAACAGTTCGCCGCCCTTCTGGAAGACGGCGCGTTCGGCGAAGGCGCCGCTGCCGTCAAGTATCAGATGACTGTGGACAATGAAGCCCCCGTGGCAAACGCGGTCTATCACGACATGGTCAACGGCGACCTCAGGGCCGTGGTCTCCGACAACAACTACGTCGCTTATATGGCCCTGACCAATATCAGCGGCACGACGAAGTATTTTGAGACGGTCCCGGAGCAGACGGAAGCCGGCGAGCAGATCTCCATTCCGCTGACGCTGGAAGGCCAGGTGCTGCCGAGCAAAGTGACGCTGCTGATCTGCGACTATGCCGGCAACGAAGCCGCTTACCAGTTCGATCTGGGCGGCTCGGACGTCGACTACGGCGGAACCATGATCGCGTTCACCAACGGCGCTTACTTCCCGGGTTCGGGCAGCCGCGCCCTGCAGATCGACCCGGCCACGGTGAACCATACCTTAAGACCTGCCGCGGATACCGGCGCCGAGCTGTTCGCGCCGCTCGATTACACGGTCACGGCGGCGGAATACGTAGACGGCTACGTCTTCATGGCAGCCGATAACGGCAGGATGTACGCCGGCGAATTCACCTCGCTGAACGAAGCGGGCGTGGCCGGAAGCTTCAGCGGCGTCACCGACAAGATCCTTGACATGGCCTTCAATTACGCTGACAGCACGCTTTATGCGATCGACGGTACCGGCATGCTCTATACCGTGGATCTGCTGACCGGCGCCCTGACGGAAGTCGCCGTGATCAAGAGCGGTACCCTGACCTTCAATGTCCTGGCGATCGACGACGACGGGACCTTCTACACGGCCAACAAAGGCAACAGCAGCACCTCCGCCTCCAGCGCGGCCCTGTACACGTTCACGCTGGACGATGTGGCTGACGGAACCGTCACGCCGGTGAAGGTCGGCAACCTCCGCGCTCACAACCAGAGCAGCGGCGGCGCCCTGGCCTGGGACCACGATCAGGATATTCTGTATTTCATCTCCTGCCACACCAGCGAGAACAGCGCCAGCAACGCCCTGTACACCGTCGACCTGGAAACCGGCAAGGCCGCAAAGGCGAACAGCAGCGGCGCCGCCCTGTACAATTATTTCTCCGGTCTGTTTATCGTTCCGGGCAAGAACTCGGTGATCCACCCGACCGACACCGCGACGGGGATCGAAGTCTCGCCGGCGGCGCTGACCCTGCTGAAGGGCCAGACGTACACAGGCGTGGAAGCGGTCGTCTACCCCTGGAACCTGACGGACAAATCGGTCACCTGGGAATCCGCGGATCCCTCGATCGCCGCTTTCAATAACGGCAAGGTCACCGGCGTCTCGGTCGGCGAGACCCGGCTGATCGCGACGACCGCCGCGGAGCCTCATCTGACGGCCGAGATCCCGGTCACCGTCAAGGAAGCGCCGGTCGCCGAACTGCGCGGCATCATCTGGGACGAACAGGGCCGGGGCAACGCGGCCTCCTTCCGGAGCAACGCGACGGAAGCCTGGGAGAGCGGGTCTGCCGGTCTCGGACAGCTGCGCTGGGGCGCGCTGGCGGATGACAAGCTCTATGGCTCCACGGACGAAGAACTGTTTGTGGTCGATGCCGACACCTATGACGTGATCTCGCTGGGCGGGATCGTTCTGGACTGGGTCCCGTCCGACGCGGCGGCCCTTCCCGCCGATATGGCGGAAGCACTGGAACTGGGCCGGGTCGTCGGCTTCTGCCAGAACGGCTACGGCAACCTGCTCGAGCTCCTGAATCCGGAAGAAGGGTCACTGGCCCGTCTGGTCATGTCCGATCTGGATCCCGTATTCGATACGGATCCGCCCTGCGTCATCGCCTATATCGGCCGCGGAGAATTCTATCAGTCGGCCGATGACGCGGGCTACGTCTTCATGACGGAATCCGGCAACGTCTATCTCCTGGCCATCACCATGGACGGCAGCATCGCATGCGGCGCACTGGGCGCGACCGGCATCGACCTGACCGGCGCGGGCGACGTCTCCAACAGCGTCTGGGCCTCCCTGGTCTACGACGATGAGACCGGCTTCCTGTACCTGTCCCACTACGACGGCGAAGACGATTACGCCTGGCTGTACGCCATCGACGCGGCCGATCCGGCCGCCAATACCAGACTCGGCCACTTCAGGACGGATGTCTGGCCGGTCGTCGGTCTGTACGAATACGTTCCGACCACGGATCTGAAGATGACGGTCAACCCGCTGAACGTCACGGTGTTCGCCGGCGCGACGGCCGAGATCTCGGTCAAGATCAAGAACGGCACGACCAACGCGTACACGGCGGAAGTCGTGGACGAAGAGATCGCCCAGTTCGAAGACGGCGTGGTCACCGGTGTGGCCCCCGGCAAGACGAAGATCAAGATCACCACGGTAGATACCAATGAGGCGGGCGATCACCTGACCGCGACCGTGAACGTCACGGTCCGCGAAGCCTTCGACCCGGGCACCGGCGAACCGGCCGATCCGGGCACCTATCCGGAACCCGATCCGAGGATCACCGGCGTGAAGCAGGGCTTCTACTTCGAGACCGATCCGGAAGCCGAAGACTGGATCTTCTGGGACCGCGACGGCGACGGCTACACCTGGGAGTGGGCGACCGGCAGTTCCTTCGTGACCTACGAAGGCACGGGCATCATCCATTCCGCGTCCTATGTGAACAACGTCGGCGCGCTGCATCCGGACAACTTCGCGATCAGCCCCGCGCTGGATCTGAGCGGCCTGACTGACGCCAACCTCTCCCTGTATGCCTGCGGCCAGGATTCGTCCTATGCCGCCGAGAAATTCGCCGTCTACGCCGGCACCACGAACGATCCGTCCCAGATGACCAAGATCTCCGAGACCTTCACGGCGACCAGCGCGATGAAGCAGTACCTCGTCTCCCTGAGGGATTTCGCGGGCGAATCCAGAGTCTTCGTGGCCATCCGCCACTTCAACGTGACGGATATGTTCTATCTGAACGTCGACGCGGTGGAACTGCTGACGGCTGACGGCCGCGGCGCCGCGCACGAACCGGCGCCGGCCCCCGAGTTCGCCCTGACGAAGAGCGAAGACGCCGCCGCCATTCAGATCGGTACGGAAGTGTTCAGAACGGACGTCCCCGCCGCTGCGCAGGAAGCGAACGGCGGCCTGAACCGTGCCGGCGGCGAAGCCGTGATCAAGGCCCGTCCCGCCAAGGGCAGCCGCGGTGCGGACGGCTCGGCGGAGAACGGCATCGTGACCGTGACCCTGGCCGAGGACGCCGACGTGACCAACGGCCTCATCGCGGTGGAATACGATCCCGAACTGCTGACCTACGACCATGCGGACAGCCCTCTGCTGCGGTACGTCTCCTGGAATGAGGCGGACGGCGCCGTGTACTTCGCTTATGCGAGCGCGGTCCCGGTCCCGGCCGGCGAGGTCCTGACGAACATCTATTTCACCTACACCGAACCGGTTCCGGAGACCGAGATCCACGTCACCACGCTGGAGCGCAACGACGACACCGCGGTGGACGAAGAGCCCGCCGTGATCAAGATCGGCTCCTCCGTCATCATCAACGGCGTGACCCTGGCGCTGGACGGCCGGCTGGCGATGAACATGTACATCACCGCGCCCGAATCCGCCGCGACGGCGACCATGACCTTCCACGGCCAGAACGAGGACGAGGTGACGTTCGAACTGATCCGCGACAAGGATCACTTCTTCAACTCCAAGACCGGCCAGTTCCGCCTGCCGTACAAGAACATCGCGGCCAAGGAAATGACCTGCCCGGTGGAACTGAAGGTGTTTGACGCGGACGGCAGCCAGATGGCGCTGGTGCGCGCCAACGGCGACGCGGTGGAAGGCAACGCCTTCTCCTTCCGCGTCGTCGACTGGGCGAACGCGACGATCGAAAATGCGAACAGCACCGAAGCGGCCGTCAACCTGGCCAAGTCCCTGCTGAACTACGGCGGTGCCGCTCAGGAATACTTCGGGTTCAAGCCGGACGACAACGCGAACCCGGAAGGCTACCTGGCGGAAGAGACCGCTGCGGTCGAAGCGGATCCTGCCCTGGATGGCGACATCCCGGCAGACGCGAAGGCCCTGTTCGGCTACGCCGGCCTGACCCTGAACCTGGAGGGCGATACAGAGCTGCGCATCTACTTCACCAAGGACGTGACCGCGGTGGACGACGCCGGCATCAAGTTGCCTCTGCAGACCCAGGGCAAGAAGAAGTACGTCAGCATCCCGAACATCGCTTCCGTGGATCTGGATGCGCTGTATCCGCTGACCATCAGTCTGGACGGTCAGGAGCGCGTCTTCACGCTGGCTGCGCTGACGTATGCGAATAAGATCCTGGCGGCGGGCACGAACGAGAAGCTCGTGACCGTCATGAAGGCTCTGTACATCTACAATGAGATGGCGGAGATCTACTTTAATAAAGTAGACTGACGCCGTGATCCAAGGCGAGGCTGGCCGGGCGACCGGTCAGCCTCTTTTTGATGTCCGAAATCGAAAAAAACGACAAAACACGGCGGTCGTGCTTCTTTTTTGACACTTTTTCTCGTTTGCGTCGCCCCGTTCTCGAAAAAACGCCAATAATTCTATTGTAATTTATAAGAAAAAACTATATTATTGAGAAGAATTAAGCAGATATCGTCTGCGGGCCTGAGGCGGAACAGGCCCGGGGGCGTCGTCTACTTACTTTTCGGCGTTTCCGCGCCGGAAAAATCAAGAAAAGGAGAAAGAAAGAATGAAGAATTCACCTCTGTACAGGCGTCTTCTCTCCGTGGTGCTGGCACTCGCGATGACCGTCGCCCTGCTGACACCCACTTCTTTGGCGCGTGCCGCCGAAGATACGGCGCCTGCCCGGGAAGAACTGGAACTTACTCCCGTAGATCCCAGTACGCTTGATTCTCACACGCTGCCGGAAGTACAGGCAACGTATGACAAAGAACCGTACAGCGCTGCGGAAGAAGTCCGGGTCTCCATCGTGCTGGAAAAGGCCTCCACGATCGAAGCCGGCTTCGAACTCGAGGGGATCGCTTATGACGCTGCCGCGAAAGAATACCGGCAGGGCTTAAAGAGCGATCAGGACGAGATGGTTGCCCGCATCGGTCAGGTGCTTGGCCACGATCTGGACGTCAAGTGGAATCTGACTCTGATTGCGAACATCATCTCTGCAAACGTCCTCTATGGCGAGATCGACGCCATCAAGGCGATCGACGGCATCACGGATGTTTTCGTCGAGAACCGCTATGAGCTGGATGACGCCGAAAAAGATGATCCCGCCACCGCGACTTCCGCTCTGATGACCGGCACGAACGTTGCCTGGGCCGAAGGTTATACCGGCGCCGGCAGCAGAGTTGCCATCATCGATACCGGTATCGACGCCGAGCATCTGTCCTTTGACGCCGGAGCCTTCGAATATGCGCTGGCTCAGAACGCGGCCGAGAAGGAAATGAGCGTCGACGAATACGTCGCTTCCCTGAATCTGCTGACCGCCGACAAGATCGACGAAGTAGCGGATCAGCTGAACGTATCCGTCACCGGCAGCCAGGCATACCGCAATGCCAAGGTGGCTTACGGCTATAACTACGTAGACCGCAGCCTCCGCATCGACCATCAGGACACCGGCAGCAACCACGGCTCTCACGTGACGAGTATCGCGGCTGCCAACAAGTACGTCCCGGTGGACGGCGGTTACGGTCTGGCGCTTGACACCGTCGGCGTACAGGGCATGGCCCCTGATGCGCAGATCCTGACGATGAAGGTGTTCAGCACGAGCGGCGCTTCCGATTCCGACTACATGATCGCGATCGAAGACGCCATCATCCTGGGCGCCGATTCGGCCAACCTGTCCCTGGGTTCCGGTGTGGCAGGCAGGACCTTCTCTGACGGTTACGAAAGAGTAATGAACCTCCTGGTTGAAAAAGGCATGGTCGTTTCCATTTCCGCCGGCAACGCCTATTCCTGGTACAACACCCCTTACAACAGCAACATGCCTTACGGCTACATCTACGCGGATGATGTCAAGCAGGACACCGTCGGTTCCCCGGGTTCCTTCCCGAACGCGTTTACCGTCGCTTCCGTTGACAACGCGGGCCAGACCGGCATGCCGCTGAAGTTCGGCGATCTCTCCGTGTTCTACACCGAGACCTCCGGCTACGGCAACGACCCCATCTCGACCCTCAGCGGCCAGGATCTGGAATACGTCCTGCTCAACGGCCCCGGCGTGGATGACAACGCTCACGTGGGCCAGGCCGGCGACGATTTCTACGCCCTCGGCTCCGCGGTCGTATCCGGCAAAGTAGCGATCTGCTTCCGCGGCTCCTCCTCCTTCTTCGCGAAGGCCAACGCCGCCGTGGCGCAGGGCGCCGTTGCCGTCCTGATCGCCAACAACACGGACGGTTCCTTCGGCATGAACCTGACCGGTTACAACTACTCCGCTCCCGCGGTCTCCATCCTTCAGTCTGACGGCTTTGCCATCATGGCCCAGTCTGAAAAGGTGACGACCGAAAGCGGTCTGGAATACTACACCGGTTCCGTGAAGATCTCCGACAAGATGGAAGTCTCCGACGTCGACATTTCCGACGGCGTGGTCACCGCTTCCGACTTCTCCTCCTGGGGCATTCCGGAATCCCTGATCATGAAGCCCGAGATCCTGGCCCCCGGCGGCAGCATCTACGGTGTCAACGGCGCCAGCGCGCTGGCTTCTGACAACGTCACGACTCACGACCAGTACGCGTCCTTCTCCGGCACGTCCATGGCGGCTCCTCAGGTAGCCGGTATGGCGGCTGTGATGGGCCAGTACATCCGTGAGAACGATCTGACCACCAAGACCGGCCTCTCCGCCCGCCAGCTGATCAACTCCCTGCTGATGGGCACCGCCAACCCTGTCTATGACAGCGACGGCGAATACTGGTCCATCCTGAAGGTCGGCTCCGGCTTAGCCAACGTCGGCAAGGCCGTCAAGGCCACCTCCTACATCCTGATGGATGAAGATGCGACCATGTTCCCGGATTCCGCCAGAGACGGCAAAGTCAAGGCTGAGCTGGGCGACGATCCTGAGCGCAACGGCGAATACAGCTTCGGTTTCACCATCTATCCGATGGGCGAATCCAAGGAATTCAAGCTGCGCACCGACATCTTCACGCAGTGGCTGGCCGGCAACGCCGGTTACGGCATGCTGCAGGATTACGGCACCATCCTGATCGGCGCCGACGTGACCTACGAGATCAACGGCGAGACCTATGAGAACGCTTCCACCCTGGATGCGGACGTCAACCAGGACGGCGTGACCGACGAAGCCGATGCCCAGGCGATCCTGGATCACATCACCGGCTGGGCCGATGAAGAAGATCCGTTCGACGCGAATGCGGCCGATGTGGACGGCGACAAGGCCATCACCACCGTCGACGCCCGCCTGATCCTCGAAGCGGCTGCCACGCCTACCATCGAGATCACCGAGCCGACCCACGTCACCGTGAACATCAAGCTCAACGAAGATGATGCCGCGTTCCTGGCTTACTACTTCGGCGGCAACTTCTTCGTGGAAGGCTACACCTACATCGAGCCCGCCTCCAATGAAGAAGGCGAGTTCCTGGATGTGGAACAGTCCATCCCGATCCTTGGCCTGTACGGTTCCTGGAGCGGCCCGGCCATGTTCGACCGCACCTCCGTGATAGACGATGCTTACGGCACCGGCAAGTTGCCTTACCTGGCCAACAAGGACATCAACTTCATGACCCTGAAGAAGGCCGACGGCTCCACCCAGACCTACATGGTCAACCCGTACACCATCGAGGATGAATATCCCGAAGGCCGTGAAGCCATCAATCCGGAAGACACCGTCGCTTCCTTCACCTACATCAACATCCGTCACCTGGGTTCGCAGTTCTTCGCGGTCCAGAACGAGGAAGGCAAGGTCCTGTATGCCGGCTCCGTCGGCGGACAGACCTACGCGCCTTACTACTACGTCAACGGCGGTGCCTGGCAGAACTACGGCACCCGCAAGGCCAACGTCAACAAGGCCCTGAGCGGTCTGGGTCTGGAAGCCGGCGAAAAAGTGACCATCGGTTACTACGGCGTTCCTGAATACTACGCCATCCAGGCGGCCAAGGACGAAGGCAATGCGCCTACCACGCCTACCCTGACGGTCGACCAGTTCACCGAACTGCTGGAAGCCGGCCTGATCGAAGACGGCGCTGCCATCAAGTACACCATGACCGTGGATACCGAAGCCCCGGCCGTCTCCGCCGCCCTGGTGGATGCGATCACCGGCAACATCTATGTCCGCGCTCAGGATGACAACTACATTGCTTACGTAGCCATCATGAACCGCTCCGGTTCCCAGGTCTACTACGAGGCCGTTCCGGAACAGACCGAAAAGGCTCAGGCCCTGGAAGTCCCGATGCTGCTGGAAGGCCTGAACGTGCCGAGCGAGCTGACCCTGCTGGTCGCTGACTATGCCGGCAACGAAGCCGCGTTCCAGATCAAGCTGAGCGGCGAGCCCGTCGACTACGGCGGAACCATGATCGGCTTCGTCACCTCCTCCACCACCGCGGAACCCGGCTCCGGCAACCGCGCCTGGGAGATCGACCCCGAGAACCTGTGGTACAACCACAGCGAAGGCACCTTCGGCGGCCTCGGCGTTTACTCGCAGATGAGCGTCGGCGTGCGCGCCGCTGAATACGTGGACCGCTACGTCTTCATGGCCGGCACGGACGGCTGGCTGTATGCCGCTCCGCTGGATGCCCTGGGCGAAGCGAAGCGCATCAGCAAGTACAGCAGTGTCGTGGATACGATCTATGACATGGCGTATAACTACAAGAACAAGTCCCTGTACGCTCTGGGCGATGACAACACGATCTATCAGATCGATCTGCTGACCGGCGCCCTGACGCCTGCGGCGACCCTGGCTCTGCCCGGCGTGACCGGCAGCTACGCCGAAGCCAACACGATGGCGATCGACAATGACGGCGTGGTCTACATCGGCACCTACGGCAGCTCTTACACGAACGGCAAACTGTTCAAGCTGACGCTGCCTGAACCCGAACAGGAAGAAGAACAGCCCGAACTGCCTGAAGGCGTGCTTGCCGGCTGGTATTTCGAGTCCGCTGACGAACTCGACAACTGGACGCTGGTCGATGCTGACGGTGACGGCGCCAACTTCTACTACAACCCCGGCACCGGCTACAACGACAGCACCGGCGTGCTGCAGTCCAAGTGGCACACCCCGAGCCCCGATAACTGGGCCATCACTCCTGCGGTCGATCTGACCGACGCCACCTCGGCGCAGCTGTCCTTCTATGCCCGCTGCTCGTCTTCGACCTGGAAGGAACACTTCGCCGCGTACGTCGGCACCACGCCCGACATCGAGGCCATGACGGAAATCGTCCCCGAGACCGAAGCGGTCCCGAACTGGACGCAGTACACCTTCGACCTGACTGAGTATCTGGGACAGGAAGAGGTCTACCTGGCCATCCGTCACTTCAACTCGCTTGACCAGTACTATCTGTACGTCGACAACTTCGAAGTGCAGGGTGAAAAGCCTGCCAGCGAAGAACCCGAACCCGAACCCGCGGAAGTGCCCGAGATCGAGGCGTCGCTGGTCGGCTCCATGGCTGTATACAACTACAGCTACGCCGGCTCTCTGGCCTTCGACCACGACACGGATACCCTGTATCTGGCCGCCAACTACAACAGCAGCCAGGACTACGACCACTATCTGTGGAAGATCAGCACGAAGAACGGTTCGGCGACCAGAGCCAACATGAACTTCGGCACCGGCAGCGGTTCCGATAACCCGTCCGGCCGTCTGTACGGCGCCGTGAACGGCCTGTTCATCGTGCCCGGCGGCGCTCACGTGATCGAGCCCACCGATACCGCTATCGACATCACGGTCGAACCTGCCGAACTGAACCTGCTGAAGGGCCAGTCGGCCGACCTGGTCGCTGCGGTCGCTCCCTGGACGCTGACCAACACCGACGTGACCTTCGAAACCGCGGATCCCGCTATCGCGACCGTGAGTGAGAAGGGTACCGTGACCGGCGTTGCGGTCGGCGAGACCGTTATCACGGTCACCACGGATGCCGAGCCTCACCTGACGGCTGAAGTGCCTGTCACCGTCTCCGAACCTCCTGTAGCCGAACTCCGCGGCGTCATCTGGAACGAGAACGGCAAGGGCATGGCCTCCGTGTTCAGCACCGATAACACGGCCAACTGGGAAGCTCTGGCCGAAGTCGGCCAGCTGCGCTGGGCTGCCCGCGTGGACGACGTCCTGTACGGCTCCACCAACGACACCATGTTTGCGGTCGACGCGGACACCTATGAAGTGACCCAGCTGGGCGGCATCGTCTCCGACTGGATCCTGTCCGACGGCGACGCGCTGCCTCAGGACTTCCGCGATGCATTCGCCGAAATGGGCTACAACGTAGGCCCCGTCATCGGCCCTTGCTACGGCGGTACTTACCTGACCATGATCGATCCCGAAGCCGGCAGCCTGATCTACTTCGACCTGAGCGACACGCTCTTTGGGGAAGATCACATGGCCACCTTCACGGCGGCTGGCCGCGCTGAATATGACGACGGCGAAGACTACGACGAAAACGGCGGTCTCTTCTACTGCATCACCGAAAGCGGCGAGCTCTACTCCTTCGTCATGAACCATGAAGGTTCCGTGACGTGGACCGACCTCGGCTCCACCGGCCTTGACCTGACCGGCGTCGCTGACGTGACCAACTCCGTCTGGGCCTCCATGGTCTACGACTTCGAGAACGAATTCCTGTACCTGTCTCACTACAGCGGCGAAGGCGACTATGCTTACCTGTACGCCATCGATGTCAACGATCCCGCCCGCGTCGGCGTGACCGGTGACTTCAGAGCGGACGTGTGGCCCGCTGTCGGCCTGTATGAGTACACTCCTTCCACCGACCTGTCCCTGAAGGTCAGCCCCGAAAGCATCGAGGTCTACGAAGGCGCTACCGCCGAACTGAAGATCAAGGTGAAACTGGGCGAGACCAACGAGTACACGGTGGAAGTGGATGATCCTACGATCGCATCCTTCGAAGACGGCATCGTGACCGGTCTGAAGGAAGGCGAGACCACCATCCAGGTCACTACGGTCGACGTCAACGAAGCCGGCGACCACCTGAGCGTGATCGTCCCTGTCACGGTCAAGGCTGTCCACGGCGTGGACATCCAGATCGTCGGCCAGGTGACTGACGGCAACGGTGCCCGCTTCGCGACCATCGACCTGAACGACGCGACCGTCGCTTCGACCGGCGCTGCCGCTCCCGGCAACGTGGATTCCGGCGCCCGCATCGGCGACCTCTACTTCGCCGGCCAGGGTACCACCTACAAGATCCTGGATGCGGAAGACTTCACGGTCACCACGGAATGGACCGGCGGTCCTGCGTCGAACTACTACTCTCAGTATCCTGCTATGGACGCGGCCAACTACCCGCAGTTCGAAGCGGATGACGGCACCATCGATGACAGCCGCATGCTGTTCACCGTTGCGCTTGACTGGCTGGTCATGCCGAGCTACTCCGGCTGGAACCTGTCCAGCTTCCTGGAAGGCCTGGCAGGCGTCTGCTATGCCGGCACCGATACGGCGGACGACGGCACGCAGCTCGGCGTCTACTACCTGCTGACCACGGACGGCACGCTGTACTACATCGGCATCGATTATGTCGGCGGCCGCCGTACGGATCCTCAGGAGGTCCTGAGCACCGGTATCACGCTGCAGAACCAGACCGACGCTTCTATGGCGTTCTTCGAAGATGAAGTGAACGCGGGTATCGTCGTGGCGGATAACGGCACGAAGAACCTCTGGTACATCGATTTCTATACCGGAGAAGTCAGCATGGTCGGCACCCTGGACGTGACCAACGTTTCCGGCCTGATCGGTACCTACGATGATGTTGCCGCTTACGGCGAGATCACGCCTCCGGAACCCGAACCCGTAGTCACCGGTCATCTGATCAAGGGCTTCTACTTCGAAGAGGAGCCGACTGACTGGACCTTTGTGGATGCCGACGAAGACGGCTTCAACTGGCAGTGGCACTTCAACACCGGCACCGGCAACCACACCGCCTATGAAGGCGACGGCATCATCACCTCCGCGTCTTACGACAATGACTCCGGTACGGCGCTGCATCCGGACAACTGGGCTATCAGCCCGGCGATCGACCTGTCCGATGCGGAAGACGACGTGATCGTTTCCCTGTATGCGGTCGGTCAGGATGCCAGCTGGGCAGCGGAACACTTTGCCGTCTATGCCGGCACTTCCGCTGATCCGGACGACATGGTCGTGGTCATTCCTGAAAAGGTCACGAGCGGCGAATACGCCCAGTTCACGGGCTCCCTGGCCGACTTTGCCGGCGAGGATGAGGTCTACATCGCGATCCGTCACTTCAACGTCACGGATATGTTCTATCTGAACGTTGACCAGGTCGAGTTCATTGACCAGCTGGAAGAAGTGACGCCTCCGGAACCTCCGACACCCGAACCCGGCGTGACCGGCGACCCGATCTTCACGGAAGACTTTGAAGTCCAGCCGAGCTCCTGGACCATCGTCGACGCTGACGGCGACGACTACAACTGGGAGTGGGTGAATGCCGAGAGCTTCGAAGACGGTCAGGATCCTGCCTACTCCGGCGAAGGCCTCGTCATGAGCGCTTCCTACGTCAACTATGTTGGCGCCCTGAACCCCGACAACTGGCTCATCAGCCCTGCTATCGACCTGAGCACGGCGTCTGCCGACGCGATCGTCTCCCTGTATGCTAAGGGACAGGATCCCGACTGGGCGGCGGAGAAGTTCGCCATCTATGCCGGCACCTCCAATGATCCGGACGAAATGCAGCAGATCAGCAGTCAGTTCACCGTGACCGGCGACTGGATGCAGTACACCGCTTCTCTGGAAGACTTCGTCGGCGAAAGCACGGTCTACGTAGCGGTCCGCCACTACGGCGTCACGGATATGTTCTATCTGGATGTCGACATGTTCCAGATCCTGCACAACCTGACTGAAGACGGCAACGCCCGCAAGGACGTTTCCGACAAAGTCTATGCGGCGCCGGTTCCCGCGAACAACGCACAGAGCAGCCTCCGCAAGATCGTGGAGACCAATGCCAAACTGCCCGCGTTCCACAAAGCTCTGGGCGACGGCATCGGCCGCCTTGACAAGGCCATCAACAACAACGTCGAGATGTCCAAGCTCGGCGAAACTGCCAACGAAGTGACCGGCGGCACGAACGCCATCCACGGCGAATCCGTCCTGTCCGCGCGTCCTGCCAAGCCCGTCCGCGGTGCGGAAGGTACGGCGGAAGACGGTGTCGTGACCGTGACCCTGACCGAAGACGTCGACGTGACCAACGGCCTCATCGCGGTCGAGTACGATCCCGAACTGCTGACCTTCATCGGCGGCGAATCCATCTTCGCGCACTGCTCGTGGAATGCGGAAGACGGCGTTGTGTACTTCGCTTATGCGGATGCCATCCCGCTGCCCGCCGGTGAAGTCATTGCGACCATCGAGTTCTCCTACACCGAACCGGCTCTGGAGACCGAGCTCACCGTGACCACGATCGAGCGCAACGACGACGTCAATGTGGATGAAGAACCCACTGTGATCAAGATCGGCGCGTCCGTCATCGTGAACGGCGTCACGCTGGCTCTGGACGGCCGGCTGGCGATGAATATGTTCATCACCGCTCCGACCTCCGCTGCCACGGCGACCATGACCTTCCACGGTCAGAACGAGGACGAAGTGACCTTCGAACTGATCCGCGACAAGGATCACTTCTACAACTCGAAGACCGGCCAGTTCAGACTGTCCTATAAGAACATCGCGGCCAAGGAAATGACCTGCCCGGTGGATCTGAAGGTCTTTGACGCGAACGGCAACCAGATGGCTCTGGTCCGCGCCAACGGCGATCCGGTGGACGGCAACGTCTTCACCTTCCGCGTGGCCGACTGGGCGAATACCATCATCGGCAACGAGAACAGCAACGAAGCGTCCGTCAACCTGGCCAAGGCTCTGCTGAACTACGGCGGCGCTGCTCAGGAATACTTCGAGTTCAACCTGGAAGATCCGGCGAACCCTGAAGGCTACCTGGCAGACGAGACCGCTGCGGTCGTGGCGAACCCGGCTCTGGACGGCGACATTCCGGAAGACGCGAAGACTCTGTTCGGTTACTCCGGCCTGACCCTGAATCTGGAAGGCGACACTGAACTGCGCATCTACTTCACCAAGGACGTGACCGCGGTGGACGATGCCGGCATCAAGCTGCCGCTGAAGACCCAGGGCAAGAAGAAGTACATCAGTGTTCCGAACATTGCTTCCGTGGATCTGGACGAGCTGTATCCGATCACCATCAGCCTGGATGGTCAGGAGCGTGTCTTCACGCTGGCTGCGCTGACTTATGCGAATAAGATCCTTGCCGCCAGCACGAACGAGAAGCTCGTGACTGTCATGAAGGCTCTGTACGTCTACAACGAACTGGCTGAGATCTACTTCAACAAAGTAGACTGATGCCATAGCCCAAAAGGGGGCTGGCCGGGCAACCGGTCAGCCCTCTTTTTTTGGTCCGGGTGCGCCCCGGCCCGCCTGCGCCCCGGCCCGCCTGCCGCCCGATGAAGGCGGCTCCCGCCCGCCAGGAAAACGAAGCTTTACGACCGCAGAGGGGGCCGCCGGATGTTCGGAAAACGGTGCTTTCCTGCGGCAGAGGCGGCTGCGGACCGCTCGGAAAACGGTGCTTTCCTGCGGCAGAGGCGGCTGCGGACCGCCTGGAAAACAACCGCTTTCCTGCGGCAGAGGCGGCTGCGGACCGCCTGGAAAACAACCGCCTTCCTGCCGCAGAGGCGGCCGCGGACCGCCCAAAATACAATACCGGGGACGCGGTTTCACTTGAACGGGGCAAAAAACAGCCCTTAAAACGCGCAAAAACGGCATTTTCGGGTGAAAAAAATTAAAAATTTGTGAAAAAAGTGCTTGCATTTTCCAAACACACGCGATAAAATAGGTTCATCCTAAAAAAGGAGGGTTTGTTTGTTATGAAGTACGAAGTCGCTCAGATCGAAGTGATCAACTTCACTTTCGCCGACATCATCACTGACAGCGAATGCCCTAACGAAACTGAACCCGTTGGTTGAGTTTAATCAGGATCAGCGGAGCTGATCTCTCCGCTGAATGAGAGGCGCGCGTCAAACAGCAAGGGTGAGGGAGACCTCACCCTTCATTTTTTTGAATCACAGGAGGACGTCTATGCGGGTGCTGCAGGAAGCCCAGCCGCTCGTGCTGAAACTGCTGGCCGGCCGCGAAGCCGCGGCGGAGCCGTGCGAACCCAGTGCATTCTGTCTGACGGAACCCGTTTCCGGCGGCAGACTCCTTTACCATACCCTGACCAAAGAACTGATCTTTCTGGAAGACGGCGAAGAACCGGCGGAATATCTGCGGCGCCGTTTCTTCCTTATAAAGAAAGGCACGGACGAACGCGCCCTTGCCCGTGAACTGCGCGGCACGCTGCAGTTCTTAAGCCGCAGCCGTCTTCCGGGCTATACCCGCTACACGATCCTCCCCACCACGGACTGCAACGCCCGCTGCTTCTACTGCTACGAAGCGGGCTGTGAAAAACTGAACATGGACGCCGCCACCGCGGACAAGACCGTCCGCTTCATCCTGGACACCTGCGGTGAAGGCGAGCTGACCCTGCGCTTCTTCGGGGGCGAGCCGCTGATGGGCGCCGCGGCGCTGGACCGCATCTGCGAGGGCCTGGCGGCGCACGGCAAGGCCTATCACAGCACCATCGTGTCCAACGGCTATCTGTTCAGCCCGGAGCGCATCCGCACCGCCGCGGATCTGTGGCACCTGAGGCGCGCGCAGATCACGCTGGACGGCACGGAAGAGGTCTATAACGCCCGGAAGGACTTCGTGGAGGACCGCGACGGCGCCTTCCGCCGCGTGCTGGACAATATCGAAGGCCTGCTGCAGGCCGACATCGCCGTCACGGTCCGCCTGAACATGGACGAAGTCAACCTGCCGGACCTGAGGATCCTGGCCGGCCAGCTGGCGCGGCGCTTCGGCGGATATGCGAATTTTACCGTTTACCCCTTCCTGCTGTTCCAGGACATCCTGTCCCCCTCGAAGGACAAGGTGGAGCGCGTGTTCGGCCTGTACCGGGCTTTCCGCGCGGAACTGGCGGAAGCGGGTCTCTTAAAGCCCGGCAAGCTTCCGGACACCCTGCGCCTGAATCACTGCATGGCGGATGATCCCGCCTCCGCGGTCATCCTTCCGGACGGCCGCCTGCACGCCTGCGAGCACTTCACGGAAGGCCTGTATTTCGGCTCCCTGGATGACCCCGCGCCGAAATCCGCCACGGAAACGTACTGGACCGAAGAATTCCCGGAAGACGAGGCCTGTGCCTCCTGCCCGCTGTATCCGGACTGCTTCCGGATGCTGCACTGCCCGGACCGCGCGGACCGCTGCCTGCCCCGGCAGCGCGAGGCAGAGATCGAAAAACTGAGGATCCGCATGCGGGCGGCGTACGAACGGGCTGCAGAAGCCGCGCCGGACGCCGCGGGAGGATCCCCTGCCGAACCGGACCGGAAGGAGCGCTGAACACATGATCAAGATCAAACTGGCCGATCTCCGGATCGGCGTGGAAGAAAACAGCCCGCGTTTCGCGGAACTGGTGAACGGCTATATCACGCAGGAGGAAGAGACGGACTTCATCGTTTCCGCCTCCGAAGAAGACATCGCCTTTGAGCAGACCCAGAACGAGCGCCGCGCCCTGCGCGACGACGACGTCATGCGTCAATGGCGGCATGCCTACCTGGAAAAACTGGCCATCTACCGGAAGATCGCCGAGCGCCTGCCCGGATACGGGGCCTTCCTGTTCCACGGCTCCGCCGTCGCGGTGGACGGGGAAGCCTATCTGTTCACGGCCCGCAGCGGGACGGGCAAATCCACGCACACCCGCCTGTGGCGCGAGCATTTCGGCAGCCGCTGCGTCATGATCAACGACGACAAGCCGCTGCTGCGCCTGCAGTCTGACGGCCGCTTTTTCGTCTACGGCACGCCCTGGGACGGCAAGCACCATCTGAGCAGCAACGTCTGCGTGCCGCTAAAAGCCGTTTGCATTTTGACCAGAGACGAGTATAATCATATTGAACCGCTGAAGCCGGAGGAAGCCTATTCGGAGCTGCTGATGCAGACCTTCCGGCCTTCGGACGGGAACGCGCTGATGCAGACCATGGAGCTTCTGGACACGCTGACGCGGCGCGCGGGGCTTTACCGCCTGGGGTGCACCATGGACCCGGAGGCGGCCGTGATATCTTATGAAGGGATGCAGAAGAAAATGAAACTGAAAGAAGGATTCCGGACCCACATGGCGGGCGACAAGCAGGTGATGGCCGGCGTGGCCTCCACCGGTTTTTCCGGCCTGGTGCGCAGCAACGCCACCGCGGCCTTCATCATCGACCAGCTCAAGCAGGAGACCACCGAAGAGCAGATCGTGCAGGCCGTCCTGGCCCGCTACGAGGACGCCCCCGAGGCCCAGGTCCGCGCGGACGTGCAGAAGGTCATCGGCACGCTGCGGGGCATCAACGCGCTGGACGAGTGACATGAAGGACAGGAAGCAGACCCCGGAAACGGCCCCGGAAGGCGCCGAGGCGCTGGAGGACTATCTGCGCGAACACGGTTCCGTGCTGTATTGGAACCGCGGCGGCAGCATGCGCCCGCTCATCCGCCAGGACCGGGATCATTTCCTTATTGAGGCTGCCGGCGAGGGCCGCCGGAAACTCAACGACATCGTCCTGTACAAGCGCACGAACGGCAAGCTGGTCCTCCACCGCATCCGCCGCATCCGCGAAAACGACTACGGCCTGCGCGGCGACAACACCTACGTGATGGAATACGGCATCACGGACGCGCAGATCCTGGGCGTCATGACCGCGCTGTCAAGGGACGGCGGGCCCCTGCGGCCGGTCACTGCGCTGCGGTACCGGCTCTACGTGTGGTTCTGGAACCTGATCTATCCGTTCCGGTATGTGCGGGCGAAGGTTCTGCAGGCCGGCAGAGGCGTGAAGCGGCTGCTGCGCAGGAAACGTTAATAAAGGCTGCGGGAAGAAATAAACAGATAAAGAACGGAACGAACACTATGTCCGTGAAAACGGACATAAAAATGAAAATACAATTATAGTAGTTTTTTAACTCTCTTTGTGCTAAAGTATAAAATAGACAGTTGCGGGGATGTGATTGTTCTCTTTGGCAACAAAGAGAGTTTTTGATTTTTCTGATCACAGCCCCGCCGCTAAAAAGAACGCATATCCATACAGAAACAGGGGGAAAAACAGGCACCCCTGTCAAAACGATGAAAGGAATATCGGGAAGCCTGCCCGATGGAGGAACGTGATGAAACATTGCTGGAAACGGGTGCTGGCAGTAGTGCTGGCGCTGGCCATGGCGGTTCCGTCGAACGTGTTGGCGGATGGCCGGAAAGGGAGTTCGGACAATACAGGACAGCAGACAGCTGTTACTGTAGAGAAGAAGACGGAGGATTCCGGTTCCGTAAAAGGCAGAAACGATGTTGCGACCGTTGCCTATGCGGACGGCGAGGGCTTTGAGGAGTTCAATACTCTCGAAGAAGCGATCGCCGCGGCCGGAACCGAGTTCGATGGTTTCCTGCTGGGAACAACAGTTACGTTGACGAAGGATGTCACGCTTACTGCCCCGCTGGAGATCAATAAATCCATCACCATCGAAGGCAACAACAAAACTATTTCAGCCGGCGCTGCCATGAACCAGGCGATCCTGGTCGGCAGCAACGACGTCACCCTTCAGGATCTGACGGTAGACGGCGCGGGCAATGCCAAGCACGGCATCCAGGCCTGGCACGCCACCGGTGTCGTTCTGGAGAACGTTACCGCCAAGAACGGGACCGGCTACGGCGTCCTGGTCAACGGCTCTGCGGTCACTGCCGAAGGTCTGAACACCAGCGGCAACGGCTGGGGCGGCGTGAACCTGGACACGAGCAGCGACCCGATGGCCGCGACGTTCACGATGAGCTCTGGCACGCTGGCTGAGGCGAACTCCGTTGTAGTGGAGAACGACGAGGCTTCGATCCCCGTCACTCTGAACATCAGCGGCGGCAGTTTCCAGGGCGTGGGCACCAATCCCAATAACAACAGTGGTTTGATCGTCGGCAACGTGACCGGCGGTACGTATGCTGTGGGTGTTGAGGATGCGCTGGTCGCGGAAGGTATGAAGTTTGACAGTGCGAGCGGTACGATCGTTGCGGCGAACTACGTGGCGGAGATTGGCGAGGGCGCGAACCGTCAGCGTTATGAGTCGCTGACAGATGCTGTTGCGGCGGCTCAGAACGGTGACACGATCAAACTGCTCAATGACGTTGCAGAGAATCTTGTGCTTCAGAATAAGACATTGGTGCTTGATCTGAACGGCAAGACCTTGACAACGGATTACATCGATGCCTATGCAGGTGACTATACCATTCAGAACGGTGTGGTGAACGGTACGGTGTATGCCAACGGCCTGTCTACCGGCGAAACCGGCAAACTGACGCTTGCAGCTGACACGGTCATCAATGCCGACTATGGTGTCATTCTTTATCAGGCTGCGAACAATACCGGCTATGGCTATACCGTGGATATCAATGGTACCGTAAACGGCTGCGTTTGGGTCATGGGCAACATTTATGAGGGCGATTCCGTTTTGAATGTTCGAGGAACGATCGACAGCCCTCTTGACGTCGGCATTGCGCTGAACGGCTATGCGACTGTCAATGTTTTGAACGGCGCGACTGTCGAAGCGGAAGACGAAAACGGCTTCGGCGCGGCGATCGAGGTCCGTGCCGGCGTGCTGAATGTTGTTGACGGAGCAACGATCATCGGCCATGGCGAACCTGTCAGCCACGAGCCTAACGGCAGCGGCACGACCACGGTCGGCGCAGGCATTGCGGTCTCTCCTTATGATAATTCCAATATTACCGTGAATATCGAAGGCGGCACGATCAAAGGCAATGCGCCTCTTTACATTGCCAACACGGTCGGGACAGCGAACAAGACCCTGAGTCTGAATGTTTCCGGCGGTAATTTCGTGACGACGGATAACGGTACGAAAGCAATCTATGCCGATCCGTCCGAACCTCGTGCGGTACACTTCGCCTCCGGCGGCACTTTCTCCAGCCCGGTTGAGGAAGAGCACTGCGCCGAAGGGTACATCCCTAAGGATAATGGCGACGGCACGTATACCGTGAAGGTCGGTGCGTATGTTGCGCAGGTCGGAGAGGTTAAGTACGAGACGCTGGAGGAGGCGATCGCTGCGGCAAATGGCGCGGTCATTACGCTTCTGGCGGATGCGGAGTATGTCTTGCCGGCGGGCGAGACGCTGAAGGTCAATCCTAATGGTAAGAACTTCGCGATTAATGCGACAGAAGGCTATATTCTTTACACCTCAGACCCTGATGAGAATGGGGTGATTACTTACACCTCTGCCATAGCTGTTGCGAAGATCGGCGACAATATGTATCCTTCGCTGGTTGACGCTTTCGCGGCGGCGCAGAGCGGCGATGTGGTTGAGGTCATTGTCAGCGAGGCCGAATTGCCTGCTACAGCGGTCATTCCTGAAGGCGTGACGCTGAAGGGCAAAGGCACTGAGGCGACTGCGCTGACGATTACTACGACGAACGGCAGCGGCATTAAGATCACGAATCCGAATGTTACGATCCGGGATCTGATGATCGATGGGAAAAACATTACAAACGGTGGGTATAATACACTCATCAATGTGAGAGCTGACGGTTGTGTTGTAGACAATGTTATAATGGTGAACGGCGGTAAAAAGACATGGAATTCCTCGATTTTAGTCGAGACTCTTCCTGCGACCGCTACCTTTACTGTCAAAAATTCCAATATCTCCGGTGCTTTCCGCGGTGTGCTTCGCGAGAGCTGCAGTGCGAATATTGTGATTGAAAACTGCGAGATTGACGCTATTTATCCTTTCAATATTGACGGCGGCAACGGCGGTACAGTTACGGTTAGCGGCAGTGCACTCCATGGCTGGACGTCCTACAGCGGAGTTGATAAGGTCACCTTTACAAACTGTCAGTTCAGCAAGGGTAACAGCGGTTATGACTGCGTTGCGGCTTATGTGGATACGGAGTTCAATGGGTGTACCTTTGACAGTACATTTGCCGTTTACGCGCAGATTTCTCCCTTCAACTTCTACTTCAACGATTGTACGAAGGCTGGGAATGCTGTTACAAGAGATCAATTCAAGGAACAGTTCCCTGATGACCCTAATGTCTGGGAAAAGTGCAACACGTATGTCAACGGTCAGTTAGTGGGCGCAGTTGCACAGGTCGGTACTGTTGAGTATAAAACCCTTCAGAAAGCTCTAGATGCAGCGCATGAAATGTCCGGTGATGTAACGGTTACATTGCTGACGAACATCACGGAAGTTGCTGTTATTCGTCAGAAGGCCGGTCTGAACCTGACTGTCGACGGTGCTGACAAGACTATAACCGGTCAGCTCTATATCGATGGTGATGGCAGATATGAAGGTGCGGATACACTTGTCATCAAGAACATCAAGTTTGCTTATGATGCGGAAACGTATGATGAGGCATTTATTGATGTTCCTAACACCAAGACTGCCGGAAAGCCTTATACAACTGATAAATACAACTACGCACATAACGTTACTGTAACGGACTGCGAATTTGCAGGCGAAGGCACGACTACGGTAGCATTCCGTGTTGCTTCCGGTGCAGGTGCGAATGGTGTTGTTCTTAACAATCTTACGGCTGCAGGAGGCCACAGTTTCGCGCAGCTTGTTGGCGTCAAGAACCTTACAATTACCGGTTGTACCGTGAGTGGTGCCAAGAATGGTATCAACATCAGCGGCGGAGACGGTACTGCTACGATTTCCGGCAACACACTGCTTGCGAATGCATCTGAAGATGAAGGCTACACAGTTAGACTGAAAGACGGAAGTGGCATGCAGGTGACTTTGTCCGACAATACGTTCAGCGGTGTAGAGGGAATCATCAGCAAGGCCACGGGCGGCGGCAAGATCGTAATTGAATCCGGCAAGTACGCCGGCCCGCTTCCGACTGATGGAACCAAGTTAACTGTCCTGGGCGGTGTGTTCAGTGTGGCGCCTATCCTTGCTGTATGCGGCGAGGGTCTGTATCCTATCGCCAACATGGACGAGGCTACCAAGGAGCAGTATCCGTACACGGTAGGTGTTGCGGTAGCGGTCGTTGACAATGTCGGTTATACCGTGTTTACCGATGCTGTTGCGGCATCTGACAACGGAAGCAAGGTGATCACGCTTCTTGCGGATATTGCGGAAGAGTACACGCTTCAGTCCGGCATGCTTCAGATCGCTCACAATGGCAAGAGCCTGACCGTTAAGGCTCCGGAAGGATATGCTCTTACGGTAACTGTCGAAGGCGATGTGACGACTTATAAGGTTGACAACGCTGTGGCAGAGATCAACGGAGTGCTTTATCCGACGCTTCAGGCGGCTCTGGATACGGCGCATGAAATGTCCGGCGACGTGGTGGTGACTTTGCTTGCGGACATTGCGGAATACGCAATAGTCCATCAGAAAGCCGGGTTAAACCTGGTTATTAATGGCGCAGGCAAGACTGTTACCGGTCAGATTATTGTTGACGGCGATGGACGGTCAACCGGCACAGAAACGTTGGTGATCAGCGGTATCCATTTCCAGGGTACTCAGTCGGATTTCTGCTCCGGTACAGATGCTTTCGTCATTGTGCCGAGTACCAAGACGGCAGGGACTCCGTACTATACCGGGAAATATAACTATGCGCACAACATTACTGTAAGTAACTGCTCGTTCACAAGTACGAGCACGGCTTTCGATGTTGTCGGTTTTAAGTCCAATAGTGGAGCTGGTGCATACAATGTAACGCTTAATGCTATTGAAGGAACCAATCTTCATAGTCTGGCTCAGTTTACCGGTACAACCGGCGCAACAATAACTGCATGTACTGTATTAGAAAGCGAAAGTTTTATTAACATTAACGGCGGCGGCGGTGCATACAATATTACGAGCTGCACCTTCACCTCTGCTGAAGGTGCTGACGGATATGGTGTTCGCTTAAAGGCCAATTCATCTGCAGTTGTTACTGTTGACGATTCCACTTTTGAGGCTAAAAAAGCATTCGTAATCGGAAAGAATGACGCGACTGACGGTCAGATCAATATAGGCGGCGGCCTTTATAAAGGCGAAGTTGCGCTGGCTAAGTCGGGAGGCACCGGTAAGTATAACATCACCGGCGGGTTCTTCGATTACAAGATCTTACCGGAATACTGCGGCAAGGATGATCAGGGCAACCAGCTTTATCCGGTTATCTGCGATGACGAAGAGCGCCCTTACACTGTCGGACTTGCAGTTGCTCTGGTAGACGGTCTTGGTTACCAGACCTTTGCCGCTGCGGCTACGGCAGCAGCCGGTACTATGACGATCAAGCTTCTTGCGGACATTACGGATGCATACGAAATGTCTGCAGATGAAGTCCTGATCGTTGAAAAAGGCGATTTTTCGCTGACGGTCAATGCTCCGGAAGGTTATATCCTTTCGACGGAAACCGTTGAGGGAATCACAACGTATAGCTTGAAGAAGGGAGTCGCTAAGATCGGCGATACGCTGTATGCCTCCCTGGTTGACGCAGTTGTTGCAGTTCCGACCGACGGCACCGCAACCACGATCACCATGATTGACAACGAAGCAATTAACGTTGTTGGTTCGGCGATCACGATTGCTTCCGGTAAGAACGTCACAATTGATCTTAACGGATACCAGGTCGTTGGAACAGCCGGTCAGGCTGCGACATCTGCTCTTATTACAAACAGAGGCACCCTGACGATCAAAGACAGCAGTGCGGAAGGAACTGGCAAGTTGATTTCCGGAGCAACCGATACCTGGATTTATGATGGTGACGGTAACTACGCCGGGAGTTATGCTTCCAATACCATTACAAACTGCGGAACAGTGACAGTTGAAAGCGGACATATAGAGAATATTTCTACTGGGTCTGCAACTTACGCGATAGACAACAATTCCTCCGGAGCAAACGCGATTGCCAACATTACCGGCGGAACAGTCAAGGCCCACTCGGTTGCTATCAGACAGTTCGCTAACAGTACAACATATGAGAATACGGTTATTATCTCTGGCGGTACTGTGACGGCTGGATATAGCGGAATCTGGGTCCAGTTGCCTGGCAGTGATGCGTCCAAAGCTATGAAGGCCACGCTGAATGTGACCGGAGGGACGTTACACGGCGGTTCGTATGCTTTCTATGATTACACCTATGGCAACAGTTTTGCCAATACTCAGTACACGTTGAGTGGCGGCACGTTTGAGGGAGACATCTTCAGTTTTGGCGCAAACATCACGATCGAAGATGGCATTTATACTGGAGATGTTGCGATTAATCAGGGCAATGCTCCTTCGAATGTTTCCGTAACCGGGGGCTACTTTAGCGGAGATGTATATACTTATAGCACATATGCATCGGAGGAGTTCATTACCGGCGGGTACTTCGCGACAACAACATATGAGTATGAAGGAGCGACGTACGACTGTGATTGGATGAGTCTGCTTCATCATGATTACAAGTATGTCGACAATGAAGATCCTGCAACGAAAGATGATTATCCGTATGTAATTGCGCCGAAAGACTATGTTGCGCAAATTAATGATGCCAAGTTTGAAAGTCTCGAGGTTGCTTTCGCAGCCGCGGTGGACGGCGATACGATCAAACTCCTGAAGGATTGCTCCGGCAACGGCATCGTAGTCCCTGAGGGTAAGTTCACGCAGGGCCTGACGATCGACTTTGACGGCCACACCTATGACTTCAGCGGCCATGGCGTCGGCTCCACCGGAACCGAGTACAACGGCTTCCAGCTTCTGAAGGACAACACCATTACCTTCAAGAACGGCACGATCACGGCCACGTCCGAGGACGCGG
>JAFRRM010000037.1 GCA_017428105.1 Lachnospiraceae bacterium
AAGCTGGACGAGCAGGAGAAGGTGTATCCGAACCGCCGCGGCGGCGGCACGCCTTTCTACCGCAACGTGGAACTGGAGCAGATGGGCATCCCGGTCATCGTCGGCATCTTCGGGACCAACCCGGCCGGCGGCGGCTACCACTCCATCAGCCCGACCATCCTGATCGCGCACCAGAAGGCCAACATGGCCGTCGGCGGCGCCGGCATCGTGGGCGGCATGAACCCGAAGGGCTATGTGGATGAAGAGGCTGCCATGGCGTTGATCGAGGCCGGCAAGGGCCTGGTCGCCACGCCTCCCGGATCCGTTCCGATCCACTACGGCGAGACCGGTTTCTTCCGCGAAGTGTACGCGGACGACTACGGCGTACTGGACGGCATCAAGAAATACATGTCCTTCCTGCCCGCCTACAATCCGGAATTCTTCCGCGTGGACGATCCCGCGCTGCCCGCGCTGGATCCCAACGACCTGTACAGCCTGGTCCCGATGGACAAGAAGCGGACCTACGACATCTACGACGTCATCGGCCGTATCTTCGACAAGTCCCAGTTCCTGGAGTACAAGAAGGGCTACGGTCCGGAGATCGTGGCCGGCCTCGCGAAGGCGGAAGGCCTGCTGGTCGGCGTCATCGCCAACGTCCAGGGCCTGCTGATGCACTATCCGGAATACAAGCTGGCCCAGAACCCCAACTCCGTGGGTATCGGCGGCAAGCTGTATCGTCAGGGCCTGATCAAGATGAACGAGTTCGTGACCCTGTGCGCGCGTGACAAACTGCCCATCGTCTGGATCCAGGATACCACCGGCATCGACGTCGGCGACGACGCCGAGAAGGCCGAACTGCTGGGCCTGGGCCAGTCCCTGATCTACTCCATCCAGAACAGCCACGTGCCGCAGCTGGAGATCACGCTCCGCAAGGGCACCGCCGCGGCGCACTACGTCATGGGCGGCCCGCAGGGCAACGACACCAACGCCTTCTCCCTGGGCACCGCCGCCACCGAGATCTACGTCATGCACGGCGAGACCGCCGCGGCCGCCATGTATTCCCGCCGTCTGGCGAAGGAATACAAGGCCGGCGAATCCCTGGAAGGCACCATCGCGAAGATGAACGAGATCATCCAGGATTACGCCGCCAAATCCCGTCCGTTCGCCTGCGGCGAACTCGGCCTGGTCGATGAGATCGTGAACATGAACATGATGCGCAACTACGTCGTGGCGTTCGCGTATTCCGTATACCAGAACCCGACTCAGATCTGCCCGTTCCATCAGATGCTGAGCCCGCGCACCATGCGTGATTTCGTCACCTACAAGAAATAATCGGTATGAACGAGGGGGCGGACAGTGCATGCTGTCCGCCCTTTTGAGGGGAAAAGAATGAGCATTTATACCTTAGGCATCGACGTGGGCTCCACGGCGTCCAAATGCATCATGCTGCAGGACGGCCGGGAGATCGTCAGCAAGTCCCTGATCGACGTGGGCGCCGGCACCAGCGGCCCCGCCCGGGCCATCGAAGCGGTGCTGGCAGGCGCCGGCATGACGCGTGAAGACATGACCTTCACCCTCGCGACCGGCTACGGCCGGAATTCCCTGGAAGGGATCGCGGACGCGCAGATGAGCGAGCTGTCCTGCCATGCCAAGGGGGCTGCTTTCCTGTATCCGGACGTGCGCACGGTCATCGACATCGGCGGCCAGGACGTGAAGGCCATGCATATCGAAAACGGCGCGATGGTCAACTTCCAGATGAACGACAAATGCGCCGCCGGCACGGGCCGCTTCCTGGATGTGATGGCGCGCGTGCTGGAAGTGCGGACGGATGAACTGGGCACGCTGGCGGCCCAGTCCACGAAGCGGGTGGCCATCAGCTCCACCTGCACGGTGTTCGCGGAAAGCGAAGTGATCTCCCAGCTGGCCCAGGGCACGGACAAGCGGGACATCATCAAAGGCATCCATTATTCCGTGGCCAACCGGGTCTCCGGCCTGGTCAACCGGATCGGCGTGCAGGACCGGGTCGTCATGACCGGCGGCGTCGCGCAGAACAAGGGCATCGTCTCCGCGCTGGAGGAAAGTCTGGGGCACATCATCTACACCAGCCCCCTGACCCAGTACGTGGGCGCCCTGGGCGCAGCCCTGTTCGCGTATCAGAAAGCACTTAAGATGAAGCAATAATATACAGAGGCCGGGCTGCGCCGGCCTGTGAATCAGGAGGAGAAATATGGCAAAACAAGTGAGCCCCGGCGTTCTGGCGCTGCGCAAAGTGGTGGACGACGTCTACGCGGATGCCCGGAAGGCCAAGGCGGAAGGCAAATTGGTAGGCTGGTCCTCGTCCAAGTTCCCCTGCGAACTGGCGGAGGCGTTTGACCTCAACGTCATGTACCCGGAAAACCAGGCCGCCGGCATCGCCGCCAACCGTGACGGCGAGATCATGTGCCAGGCCGCGGAAGACCTGGGCTTCGACAACGATATCTGCGGTTACGCCCGCATCTCGCTGGCCTATGCCGCCGGCAAGCGCGCCGCCCGCAAGATCGACTGGAGCAAGGAAGACGGCTACGTGATCAACCCCGCGACCGGCAAGCCCTTAAAGGATGAGAACGGCAACGTGGTCCTGGATGAAAACGGCAAGCCCAAGAAGGATCCCAAGACCCAGACTCCGTTCATCGTGCTGGAAGACATCCATGAGATCGAAGCGCTGCCCGAAGGCCGTGAAAAGGAACGCCGCCGCGAATCCATCCAGCCCTACCGTCAGATGCGCATGCCACAGCCCGATTTCGTGCTGTGCTGCAACAACATCTGCAACTGCATGACCAAGTGGTATGAAAACATCGCCCGTATGTGCAACATCCCGCTGATCATGATCGACATCCCTTACAACAACACCATGGACCCGAACCCGGAGAACGTCCGCTACATCCGCGCCCAGTTCGACAACGCCATCAAGCAGCTGGAAGAACTGACCGGCAAGAAGTTCGACGAGAAGAAGTTCGAGCATGCCTGCGCCCAGGCCAACCGCACCGCCCAGAACTGGCTGAAGGTCTGCGATTACCTGCAGTACAAGCCCGCCCCCATGAGCGGCTTTGACCTGTTCAACCACATGGCGGACGTCGTGACTGCCCGCGGCAAGAAGGAAGCCGCCGACGCGTTCGAACTCCTGGCCGTCGACCTGGAGCAGAACATCAAGGACGGCACCTCCACGCTGCCGTTCCCGGAACAGTACCGCGTGATGTTCGAAGGCATCCCCTGCTGGCCGAAGCTGCCGAACCTGTTCAAGCCGCTGAAGGCCAACGGCGTGAACGTGACCGCCGTCGTGTATGCCCCCGCTTTCGGATTCGTGTACAACAACATGGACGAAATGGTCAGCGCGTACTGCAAGGCCCCGAACTCCGTCTCCATCGAGAAGGGCGTGGAATGGCGCGAAGGCATCTGCCGCGCGAACAAGGTGGAAGGCGTTCTGGTCCACTACAACCGTTCCTGCAAGCCGTGGTCCGGCTATATGGCTGAAATGCAGCGCCGCTTCACCGCGGACCTGGGCATCCCCTGCGTAGGCTTTGACGGCGACCAGGCCGACCCGCGCAACTTCAACGAAGCCCAGTACGAGACGCGTGTGCAGGGTCTGGTGGAAGCCATGCAGATCCGCAAGGAAACCATGGAATAAGGAGGCCGGAAATGAGCTTAGAGAATACCTTTAAAGAATTTCAGGCGGTAGCCTATAATCCGAAGAAATGCCTGAACGAGTACAAAGCGGCCGGTAAGAAGGTCATCGGCGTCCTGCCTTACTACGCCCCCGAAGAACTCGTCTATGCCGCCGGCATGGTGCCCATGGGCATGTGGGGCAGCAACAACAAGAACATCGGTCTGGCCAAGGAATACTGCGCCACCTTCTACTGCACCATCGCGCAGCTGGCGCTGGAAATGCTGCTGGACGGCACCATGGACCAGCTGGACGGCATCATCACCCCCACCATCTGCGACACGCTGCGCCCCATGAGCCAGAACTTCCGCGTCGCCATGGCCAAACTGCACAAGATGCCCACTATCTTCCTGGCGCATCCGCAGTACCGCCGCCCCGCGTTCGGCCTGCAGTTCACGATCGACCAGTACAACAACGTCCGTCATGAGCTGGAAGCCATCTGCGGCCACGAGATCGGCGAAGAAGCGATCCGCGACGCCATCAAGGTCTACAACAAGTACCGCCAGGCGCGCCGCGAATTCGTGAAGCTGGCCGGCGAGCATCCGGAAGCCGTTTCCGCCGTGAACCGCAGCGCGGTCCTGAAGGCCGGCTATTTCATGGAAAAGCCCGCTTACACCGAGAAGCTGGAAGCCCTGAATAAGGAACTGGCCGCCCTGCCCGCCTCCAACTGGAACGGCGTGAAGATCGTCACCAGCGGCATCATCTGCGACAACCCCGTCCTGCTGAAGATCCTGGACGACAACAACATCGCCATCGCCACCGACGACGTGGCGCATGAGAGCCGCTGCATCCGCGTGGACGCGGACGAGACCGGCGATCCCATGATGGCCCTGGCCAAGCAGTTCGCGAACGAAGATTACGACGTCCTGCTGTACGATGAAGCCTCCAACCAGAACCGCCGCGGCGAATTCGTGGCCAACCTGGTGAAGGAGAGCGGCGCGAAGGGCCTGGTGCTCTTCATGCAGCAGTTCTGCGACCCCGAGGAAATGGAGTATCCTTACCTGAAGAAGGCCCTGGATGCCGCCCAGATCCCTCACATCAAACTGGGCATCGACCAGCAGATGCGCGACTTCGGCCAGGCCGCCACGGCCCTCCAGGCCTTTGCGGACGTGCTGAGCCTGTAAAACCGACCGCCGCGCCGGCGCTTCTTCCGCAGGGAAGGGGCAGACGGCACAGCACCCTCAAAAGGGGCGGATCTCCGGATCCGTCCCTTTTTTGATTGTTTTTTTCCGCCGTTTGCGTTATCTTAATGGCAGCAAAATGTTTAGCCGAGGTGATCCCATGGACGATTCCTTTACTTCCCGGATCTATTCGCTCGTCCGCCGTATTCCCGAGGGGCAGGTGGCCACCTACGGCCAGCTCGCGCGCCTGGCGGGGCATCCCGGGGCCGCCCGCGCCGTCGGCAACGCCCTGCATCACAATCCGTACGATGATCCGCATGAGATCCCCTGCTACCGCGTGGTGAACAGTCAGGGGGGCCTTTCCGGCGCTTACGCCTTCGGCGGTCCGACGGTCCAGCGGGACCTGCTGCGGGCGGACGATGTGGAAGTGAAGAACTTCCGGGTGGACCTGGATCGGTTTCTGTGGAACGGAGAAGACGAATGAAAAAAATTCGGATGATATTGCTGGTCTGTATATTGGCTGCCGCCGCGGCTTCCTGCGGCGGAAAGGGCAGGGATGTGATCTCTGGCCCCGAAGAAACGGCGGCTGCGACGCTGCCTGATCTGACGATCGTCCCCGGAGGGGAGCCCTCCAGTCAGACGGAAGGATCTGAAGAAACCGTCCCGAAAGAGACGGGAACGGAGACTGCGGAACCGGTATCCGAACCCGGACCGGAAATTTCAGCGGATGCTTTTTCCGAGGTCCCGGAAGAGGAGACGGCGGGACTGACGGAAGAAGAGACCGTTACGGCTGCTCCCGCAACGGATTCGGAGCCGGCGGCGGAAACGACGCCTGAACCCACGACTCAGGAACTTACTCCTGCGCCTGTTCCCGAACCGACTTCGGAGCCTGCTCCCGAATCTACTCCGGAGCCGACACCGGAACCGACCCCCGAGCCGACACCGGAGCCCACCCCCGAGCCCACTCCCGAGCCGACACCGGAGCCCACTCCCGAGCCTACCCTTGAACCCACTTCCGAGCCTGCCCCCGAGCCCACGGCGCCGCCTTCCGGCCTCTGGTCGCCCGTTCCCACCGGGGAAGCGGACTGGGCCACCCGCGCCGTCTGCGACCGGTACTATACCAACGCGGACTTCGGCTTTCCCACCTATGCGAGCCCCTATGACCGCGACGGGGACGGCATCGAAGACCAGGCGGACATCCTGCAGGGCGCCCGCGATTACGTCGCCACCCGCCCGGAATACGATCCTTCCTATTTCGAAACCGGCTGGGCGCCGGCCGGCCGCGGCGTCTGCACGGACGTGGTCGCCTACGCCCTCCTGGCCGCCGGCTACGACCTGCAGCAGATGGTGGACCGCGACGTGCATCTGCGCCGCTGGGCCTACGAATGGGAGGTCGGCGACCCGAAGATCGATTTCCGCCGCACCCGCAACCTCCTAGTGTTCTGCGAGCAGTACCTGGACAAATACACCCTGGATCCCTATGATTACGCGGCCTGGCAGCCGGGCGACATCGTGATCTTCGCGGGCCGCGACACCGGCATGTGGCCGGGCCATATCGCCGTCGTCTCGGACCGGCGCGCCTCCGACGGCATCCCCTACCTGATCCATCACACGGACAACGGCCGCTATTCCTATGAGCAGGACTTCCTGACCACGCCGCAGCGGTACATCAAGGGTCATTACCGCGTGGGGAACCTGGCGGCGCATACGGAATTGTTCGAGGACCCGTAACGAAAAATGAACTGTTTGGAGAGGTCATTTATGAAGATCAGACGGTTAGTGATCCCCCTTGCCTGCCTCTGCTTCCTCCTGGCTGCCTGCGGACAGCAGGGAAGCAGCGCCCCCGCGTCCACCGACGGACCCGGCAGTGCCGCCATAAGCACCACACCCGGCGATACGCTGCCGGTGCAGCCTTCCGATACGCCCGGCGGTCCCGAAACGGAACCGGGGCGGGAAACGACCGCCGCTCCGGGACCGGGACCGGATACCGGGACCGTCACGCCCCTGGATGACGGGACGGGGTCCAGCATTTATGTTCCCGGACCGGCCGATATCGCGGAGGACGGCCCCGGCGGCCTGGCTTACGTGAAAGGGACCCTGATCGTCAGCCTGTTCACCGACCCCGATGAAGATGCGCTGGCTTCCCTGGCCGCCGCGGCCGGCGGCGAGATCGTCGGCGTGCAGCACGGCAGCCGCCCGGTCGCGGAGATCCGGATCGCTGCGGAAGATTATGAGGAACTACGTGCAGCGGCCGAGAGCCTGGAGACCCTGCCGGAAGTCGCGTTTGCCGATCCGGAACTCATGGTCACGGCAGACGCGCAGGCGATCAACACCCTGACCGAAAACAATACGCCCTGGTCCGCCGACGGCAGCGTCATCGCGGATGCGGGCAACGAGGACGACCCTTCGGGCCATGACTGGTGGGCGGAAGCCATCCGCGCTTATTCCGCCTGGGAGGACGTCTCCTTCCTGGAAAACCCGATCCCCGCCGGCGTGATCGACAGCGGCTTTGATCCCCAGCAGGAAGACCTCAAAGGCCGCATCTCCCTGCTCAGTCTGGCGCTCGAATCCGGAAGCGACGCGCTGAAGCCGGATCTGAGCCTGTCCAAAAAAGACGTATCTCACGGTACCTTCGTGGCCGGCTTGATGGCCGCAGCCAATAATGACATCGGGATCCGCGGGGTCGCCGACCAGTCGCTTCTGTATTGTGTGGACCGTGTTTATTCCGTGACGGAAAAAAGATCGATCAGCCTTTCTTCTGCTGCTTTCTATTACTATTACAACCGTATGCACGATCTGGGCGTGCGGGTGATCAATCATTCTTTCGGACCGGCAAAACTGACCGAAGATGCATTCATGCATCCCGATGACAAAAGTCGTTATCCCGAAGAAGACGACCGGATGCGTGCGGTGGAATTGTTCAATGCTTACAATCGCAGTTATGAAGAATATGAAAGAGGGTTTCAGATCGCGATCGGGGAGACCGCCGGCATGTTTCTGAACCAGCTGCTGACCGACTGGATCAACGGAAACGAAGACTGGATCTGCGTCCAGTCCGCCGGCAACGGAGACAGCGACGAAAATCCGATCTCCGCCGACCTGAATTCCAACTTCTGCAGCATCACGGAAGCCATCTTCAATGAAAAAGTCGCCCTCCTCAAAGTCAAGATCGGCCTCACCGACGAACAGCACCGCCGTCTGGACGGCCTGAAATGGGAAGACATCCGGAGCAGGATCCTGGTCGTCGGCGCCGCCAAAAACGAAAAAGCCGCGGGGGAAGATGACACATATACTCCGAATGATTCCTCCAATTACGGGAAAAATCAGGTCGACATCTTTGCCCCCGGCACGGATGTTTTCGGCCTCAATTACAGCGGCGCGAAGAACAAATACGTCACGGAAGACGGCACTTCCATCGCCGCCCCCATCGTCTCCGGCGCCGCCACCCTGCTCTGGTCTGCCTTCCCGGACCTTCCGGCCGATGAGATCACACGGATCCTGAAGGAATGCACGGATAAAAAAGTGATCGATGACAGGGAAAAAGTTCCTGAAAAACACAGAGGAGAATACCCCTTCCTGGACATCGGTCAGGCCGTGGAATACACCAAATACTACACCTACGTCCGGGACGAACTGATCCCGCAGTACGGTCTCTTCAAAGGCGCGCAGACCGGTACGATGACCCGGGCGGATGAATCCTGGCTGAAGCCGGAAGGTATCGTGACCGCCTGGATCGGCGATATCGATACCGCGGACGATGCCGGCCACGAGATGGTCGTATTCCGCTTCCGACGCGATCCGGACAGCTCCTACAGCGACCGGACCTACGACCTGGTCATGGACCTGTACACACTGATCAACGGCGAAGTCTCTCTGCAGGATCCGGAAGTGAAGACCGGCTTTTTCCTGAGAGGCAACTATTCCTGCCGGCTCGACCTGGAAGTCTTCGCGTATAAGCAGACCGAAGGCAGCATGCTGTCCATCCGGATCGACGCGGAAGACGGCGTGTTCACGGATCAGACGCTTTCTGAACAGAAAAAAGTCGGCACGGAGAACGGCCGCCTGACCGTTTCGGACGGCGCGCCCGCGGGCACCGATCCCGAACGGGTCTTCGTGATCGGCTGCGACCAGCTCACCTCGGGCGTCCCGCTTTCCCTGGAGCTGCGCATCACGGACGGCTGCCGCCTGACCTATTTCCTGGATCTCGTGTTCACCGACCGCGACTATACCCCGGCCGGCTATGTGTCCGAATACGTGACGGGGACCGGCCCGTCCGGTCCGACGGATCTGTGGCTCAACCCGCCGTTCCACGGCACGGGCAAGCGCGTGATCCGCACGGAATCTTATAAAAACGACGAGCTGGATTATTATCACCAGTTCGCCTACGGCGAGGACGGCCTGCTGCTGTATGACGGCTATTTCCACGCTGACGGAGACATGTCCAGCATCATTGCTTATGATTACGACATGGCGGGCTGCCTGATCCGCGAAAGAGAGATCCTGGCCACCGGCCAGGTCGATTACGAGATCTGCTATGACAATGACGCGAACGGCTATATGGTCCGGAAATACAACGCGCCGCCCGGCGGAGGCGAGATCGTAGACTGGAATGAATACACCAACGACGCGGACGGAAACCAGCTCATCTGGAAAGGATTCCGCAATAAGCAGCTTTCCTTCTGGTGGGAATACACTTATGACGCCATGGGCAACAAGCTGACCAGCAAGCGCTTTGAGGCGGACGGCACCCTGATCCTGGATTCCGTCTACACCTATGATGACGCCGGCCACCTGCTCCACTCCTCCAGCACGGACGAAAAAGGGCGCACCGACAATACCGATTACGAGTGGTCCGATGATTTCCACACGCGCTACTCGCCCTGGTACTATTCCGGCAGTCTGAAACTGGCGGGCTATGACACCTATACCTTCGACGACGACGGCAACACGCTGAGCTTCTACACCTGGTACGACAGCGACGGGCACACGACCGAACGGAAGTATTTCTACCAGGAAGGCGACGGCACTTTGCCCGAACCGGAAAGACCGGATCCCGAAGCGGAGACCACGCCGGCGGAGACCATCCCGTTCCCGACGGCTCCCGAACCGGAGTGGCCGTCCGAAACGGTGAAGCGCCATCTGGAAGCCATCGCCGACACGTCCTGGTATCAGGAACTGGGCAACGATCCGAACAACGTGAAGGCGTTTCGCTCCAACATCGATTCCGTGATCGTCACCGACGATGAGCACCTGTATTTCGTGGAAAAAGAGATCGTCAAAAACAATTACGTCTACCGCATCATGCGGACCGATCTGGACGGGCAGAACAAGGAATTCGTCACGAACGGCCGCGGCGGCCTGAACCTGCTGGACGGCTGGCTGTACTATCACGTACGCGAAAACGGCAGGTCGCGCATCGAGCGGATGGACCTGGCGGGCGGCACGCGGGAGGTGCTGCATGCGCCGGAGGACGGGACCGTCACGTCCATGCTGGTCTGCCGGGAGTATGTATTCTACTGGCTGTATTTTGAAGACTACGGTTATGTAGAGGCGATCGACCTGAAGACCGGGGCGGTGACCGATCTGGGCGGCCGGGGGGCCGACTGGGGCGCTCCGATGAGCATCTCCGACGGCCGGCTGACGGTGATCTCCCAGCCGGATTTCGGCCGGGGCGCGCGCTCCGTCTACCGCGTTTACATATCTGCCATCCGGGACGGGGCCAGACTGGAAAAGGTGGTGGACAAGTCCGATTTCCTTTACGCCAACTCCTTCTTCTTTACCGAAGACGGAACGGTGCGCGTCGCGCCGAACGACGCGTTCGGACAGAAGAATTATTACTACCACGCCTCCTACGATCAGATCCGCGAGCTCAGGTGGCAGTATCAGAGCGACGAGACCCGGATGAGCATGAACCTGAACGAGGCGGACAGATCGCTGGCCTCTGCCCTGATCTCCAACGAGCTCCATTTCACGCTGGGCGAGGACCTGATCCTGATCGTGACCGGCCCGGATCCGGATGCGCCGCATCTTCAGCTGATCCGCATCCCGCAGTTTGATCTGAGCAAGGCGGAGACCGTGTCGGAATTCGACGCCCGCCTGGAAGGCGCCGGAAAATCGATGGACGGGCAGACGCTGTATCTGCTGCTTTCGGAGGCGGGGGACGATGCTTCCGTGACGCAGATCGTCCGGATCCCGCGGGAAGACCGGTAGGGGGCAGATAGAAAATAAGATCGGCGCCGGCCGGAAGGGCGGGGCTGCGGAATCAAAAAAGGCGGGCCGGCGGCCCGCCTTTCGGTCATGATGGGGTCATGCACAGAACCCGATGGGGTACCGCGGCTTTTTTTCGTGCTCCGCCCGCGGCTCTTCGAAGTCTTCGGCGGACAGGATGAATTCCGGGGCCGCCTCGGCCGGGGCGGAAGGCTCCGCGGTCTGCTCTCTGCCGCTTCCGTATACGCGGTCGGCGAAGGACAGGATCGCGTTCTCCGCCAGGTTGCGGCAGAAACGGCCGTTGCCGAAACCCGGCCGGCCGGCGGCCTGCCCGCAGATGTCCCGCACTTTGCCGGCCGCCGCCGCGTCCAGGGAGAAGCCCCGCCTTTCCGCTTCCAGGCGGACGATGCGGGCCAGGTCGGCGGGAGAATAGTCCTCAAAGCGGACCGTGAACGGGATCCGGGAACTCAGCCCCGGGTTCCGGGCGATGAATTCCTCCATCTCCCGGGGATATCCCGCGAACACCACCACGGTCCCGTCCCGGCGGTTCTCCATCTCCTGGACGATCGTGTTGATGGCCTCGTCGCCGAAGCCCGAGCGGCTGCCGTCGACCAGGGAGTAGGCCTCGTCGATGAACAGCAGGCGGCCGCGGGCCTCGTGGAATATTTCTTTGACCTTGCAGGCGGTATGGCCGACGTATTTGCCCACCAGGTCCGCCCGGCCGGTCTCGACCGGCTCCGGGGAGGAGAGGATCCCGATCTCATGCAGGATCCCGGCCAGGATGCGGGCCACCGTGGTCTTGGCCGTGCCCGGGTTGCCCAGGAACGCCATGTTCAGGGCCATCGGAAGCGTGGCGATGCCGCGGGCGGCCATGTCCTGCTTCATCCGGGCGTAAGCCTCGATGCGGCTGACCTGAGCCTTGACGGGTTCCAGGCCGATCAGCTCCCTGAGCCGGGAACGATAGTCGACGGTCTCCTGGGGATCGGCCGGCCGGGAAGCCAGAAACCGGGCCAGTTTCGTCCGGATCTCTTCCTGCTGACGGGTGCCCAGGTTCCGGATGCCCATGAGATCCGAGTCCGACAGGTTCCGCAGGTCGCCCACGGTGAGGACGCCGGCCCGGCGGAGGCAATTGAAGGAACGGGGGCTCAGCTCCAGGACCCGCAGCGGGGCGGAATCGGCGTCACAGGCCGGCGGGCGGCCGCCCGGGACTTTTTCGTCCGTCTTGTCCGTTTCGGACGGATCGGGGGCCATGTTCGGCCGGGACAGATCGTCGTCGTCTTCGGCATCGTCTATGTCCATGTCTTCCGGCTTGGCGTCCTTTCGCCTCTTGTCCTTCATGAGCCGGACCAGGATGCGGTCCAGGACGTATTCCGGCGGGTCGGAGGAGACGGGGGCGAAGCAGTCTTCCGGGAGCGTGTCTCCGCTGATCTCGGTGATCTGCCCGAAGGGGAAGATCCCGGAGAGGACGGCCCGGGTGCGGAGCGAGAGCTCTTCCGGGAAGGCCAGCAGCCAGGCGATGCGGCCCCATTCGTCCGCCTCGACGCCGGTGCAGAGAAAGCGGAAGACGGCTCCGGTCTCCTTCAGGGTCTCCAGGAAATCGGAAGCCCGCTTCTCCATGACGTCGCAGAAGGAGCGGCCGGGCATGCTCCGGGCAAAGGACTCCAGAGCATCGGGCTGAAAGCGGAGGGCATAGAGGCGGCCCCGCTCCCGGAGGGCGGTCTCGGCCTCTTCCGACGCGGTGTGCGGGCTCTGCGATTCCCTGAAGAGCCAGGTCAGGTCCTGCTCCGTGACCGGGCAGGCGGGGCCGGCCGGACTCATCGTGTCCCGAAAGAGCCAGGCCAGGTCGCCGTCCGTGACCGGACAGGCGGGACCCGAGAGGGCATACAGGATGGGGTCGCCGCTTCCGTTGACGGCCAGCTGCCAGCCGAGCCAGGCGGCGGGGGGAAGGCTGCGGGACAGACGGAAGAAATTATCCCAGGTCGTTTCGGCGGAATCGTCCGGATAAGGAGAATCGGCCGGCTTTAAGGTAAGGGCAGTCAGATGAACGGGAGAGTCGGAAAAAACAGGGAATTCAGCGTCTTTCAATCAAAGTCACCTCTCTTTCATATAACGGCTTGCACAAAGGGAAACGTGTCGTCTGCCCGGCGTTCCGTTGGCAGGCTCGTCTCATCGCCTGCTTCCCCCGGTCCCGCGTCGGGCAGTTCTTCCTTCAGTTGTCAAGGTGCGGAGGCGCGCCGGGATGAGGGGCGCAGCGAGGCATACGGTGCGGCGGCAGAGCGCGCAGCACGGCAGCAGAGCATGCGGCACATACGGACGCAAGAACATTGGTGTTTGCCGGAAGGGATGATCGGGAGACAAAAAAGGATGCCCCGACAACTCCGGGAGGGCATACTGCACCTGCGCAGCATTCCTCCTGATGTCATGGCATCTGATGAATCATAAAGCGGATTTTGAGCAGATAGAAATTATCATGCTCAAATATAATACCAGATGCAGCAGCAAATGTCAAGAACTTTTTCTCATTTTTCCCAAAGAAAGTGGGGGCTCCGCGAAAAAACGGGCCGGACTCTTGTATTTCCGCCGTTTTTGGACTATGCTTACCGAAAAGCCGCAGCCGTCACGGGGCAGATCGGGATGGAGAGCGCAGGGGAAAAACCGGCTCACGGAACGGGCGATACGGGCTGCGGAGCAGGAGCGGGCGATGAAGGAAATACTGATCTTTACGGCTTCGGACGAAAAGTTCGGAGCGGTCAAAACGCTGGGAGAGCGGGACGGCATCCGGGTGACGCGTCTGCAGCGGGCGCAGTTCGACGTGCCGCTGTCGGAACTGCTGGGCCTGCCGCTGACTCTGCCCCGGCCGGAGAAGGCGAAAGCCGCCCCGGTGCTGTACGCACCGCCGGAACTGATGGTGCTGCACGGCTTCGGGAGCGGGGAACTGGACGATTTTCTGGCGGAATACAGAGCGCGGGGGATCGCGCCGGTCCGGCTGAAGGCCGTGACCACGCTGTTCAATCTGGGATGGACGCCGTACGATCTGGCGGAGCATCTCCGGGAAGAGGCGGACAGATTCAAAAAGACGGGCGGCTGAGAAGCGGCCCGTCTTTCATATCGGAAGTTTTTTCGAAAGGTTACACGGTCTTCAATAATTCCTGCAGATCCTCCTCCAGCTCCGCGCCGGCCAGGGCGGGATCCACATATTCGATGATCAGGTCCGCTTCGGGCGTCTCTCGGCGGATCTTTTCATAGACCGCGTCAAAATCCAGCGTCCCGTCATGGAGGCGGCGGTGCTGGTCGCGGCAGCCGTCGTTGTTGTGGAGGTGATAGGCGCGGATGCGGTCCTTCAGGTCGCCGATCAGCTTCGGAATGTCCCAGCCGTTGGCGTGGGCGTGGCCGATGTCGATGAGGACCTCAAGATCCTGATCGCGGCACACGTCCGTGAATTCGGCCTGGTCCAGCAGGATGTTCCCCTGCACCTTCGTACCGGTGTTCTCCACAAAAATGCGGCAGCCGATGGGCTCGAACAGGCCGCGCAGTTCTTCGTAACTGATCAGCGCATTCCGCAGCATTTCGTCTTTCCGGCGGGGAAGCACGAAGCAGTTGTTCAGGTGCATGGTGAAATGGCGGCTGTGCAACAGACGGGCGTACTCCAGGGTCTTTCGGACGTGGTACATGGTCCGTTCATAGGTCTGGCCGTCGCGGGGCGCGGAATGCTCCGCTTCGTAGACCGGACCGTGGAAGGAGACCGGGCAGGCGGCAAGATCGTCCAGATGGCGCTGCAGAGCCGGTTCGAAATCCGGCAGATCGAACATGGAAAGGACCTCGAAACCGAGGCGGCCGGGATAGCGGCGCAGCAGTTCGGGGATCCGGTCCATGCCGGAGGCGCCGAATACGCAGGTGTTGATGTAGATCGGGGCGCTCATGTCAGTGGGCCTCCAGCCAGGTCTTTCCCTCCCGCACGTCGGTGGTCAGCGGCACGGCGTATGCGACGCAGCCTTCCATTTCCTCCCGCAGCAGGCGGGCGGCCGCGGCGGCTTCGTCTTCGGGCGATTCCAGGATGAGTTCATCGTGGACGGTCAGGATCAGGCGGCTCCGCAGGCCTTCGCGGCGGATGCGCTCCCAGACGCGGACCATGGCCAGCTTGATCACGTCGGCGGCCGTGCCCTGAATGGGGGTGTTCCGCGCCATGCGTTCGCCGGCGCTGCGGAGCTGGAAATTGCTGCTCGTCAGTTCCGGCAGAGCCCGCCGGCGGCCGAACAGCGTGGTGGTATAGCCCTTTTCGCGGGCGTCTTCGATGACGTTCTTCATGTACGCGTCCACGGACGGGAAGGCGGCCAGATAGCTTTCCAGGAAAGCTTTGCCCTTTGCGAGCGGGACGCCGAGGTCGTGCGCCAGGGAGAAGGCGCCCTTGCCGTACATGATGCCGAAATTCACGGCTTTGGCGCCGGAGCGCTGAGCCGGTGTGACGAGGATCTCCGGGATGTTGTAGATGCGGGCGGCGGTGGCGCGGTGGATGTCGGCGCCGTCGCGGAAGGCGGCCTGCATGTTTTTATCGCCGCTGGCGTGGGCCAGGATGCGCAGTTCGATCTGGCTGTAGTCCGCATCCACCAGCAGGCAGCCGGGCGCCGCGACGAAATAGGCCCGCAGCTGGCTCCCCAGTTCCGTTCGGATGGGGATGTTCTGCAGGTTGGGCTCGTCGCTGGAAAGGCGGCCGGTGCGGGCTTCGGTCTGGTTGAAGCGGCTGTGGATGCGGCCGTCCGGGCCGATGGCCTTGAGCAGGCCTTCCACGTAGGTGGATCTCAGCTTCTGATAGGTGCGGTAGTCCAGGATGTCCCGGATGATCGGCGCTTCGTCTTTCAGCTCCTCCAGCGTGGCGGCGTCCGTGGACCAGCCGGTCTTGGTCTTTTTGCCGTGGCGCAGACCCATCTTTTCAAACAGGATCTCGCCCAGCTGCCGGGGACTGTTGGGGTTGAAGCGTTCGCCGGCCTTTTCGTAAATGCGGGCTTCGGCTTCCTGCGCCAGTGCGGTGATCTTTTCGCCGAAGGATTCGATCCCCGCACGGTCCACCAGGACGCCGATGCGGGTCATGTCCGCCAGCACGCGGGCCAGCGGGAATTCGATGGTCTCGTATAAGACTTCCTGCTCCTCCTCCCGCAGCGCCTGCTTCATGCGCGCGAACAGGTCCGCCAGTTTTCCGGCTTCCGGGAACGCTTCGCAGGTGAAGGCGGCTTCCGCGTGATAGCGGTCCGCCAGGCGGGGGAGCTCATAGCGGCTGGCGCCGGCGTCCAGCAGGTAGGCGGCCAGCTTGCCGTCCCAGCGGATGGCGCGGCCTTCGCCGCCGCGGGCCATGGCCAGGGCGTAAAGCGGGGCGCTGTCGAAGACGTGGAGCGCCAGCGCGGGGTCGTCCAGCAGCGGGGCCAGTTCTTCCTCCGTGAGCGGGCAGACCGTATCGCCCTGTACGGCGAACCAGCCGTTCTGTTCGGCCAGCAGCCATTCGCCGGCGGCTCCGGAAGGGAAAGGGGAGGGGGTGACGGCGGGAAGCCGGGACGCGGCTTCCTGTTCGGACAGCACCGCACCGTCCGCGGCCTTCTGCCGCAGGCCCAGCCGGTCGATCATGCGGAACAGCTCCAGGTCCTGCATCAGGGCCATCGCGGCGGCGGGATCGCCCGGACCGACCGCATAGGCGCCGGCTTCCGTTTCGATGGGGGCGTCCCGACGGATCGTGCCCAGCACATGGCTCAGCTCCGCATCGGCCCGGTAAGCCAGCAGGTTTTCCCGCTGTTTGGGCTTGATGGACGGGTCGCCGATATGTTCGTAGACCCCGGCCAGGGAACCGAATTTCTGCACCAGGCCGAGGGCGGTCTTTTCACCGATGCCTTTGACGCCGGGGATGTTGTCGCTGCTGTCCCCCATCAGGCTTTTCACTTCAATGAGCTGTGCGGGCGTGACGCCGTACTGCTCGCGGACGGCGGCTTCGTCCATCCGCTTCGTCTCGCCGTGGCCGGCGGCCAGAAGGACCGTGGTGGCGGGGGAGATGAGCTGCAGGCTGTCGCGGTCTCCGGTGGCCAGGAAGCAGGCGTCCCCGCGCATTTCGCAGGCGGCGGCGAGTGTGCCCAGGATGTCGTCCGCTTCCCAGCCTTCGGCGGTCACGATGCGGTAGCCGAGCAGGGCCAGCAGTTCCCTGATCACGGGCATCTGCTGCGCCAGTTCCTCCGGCATGCCGTGGCGCGTGGCCTTGTAGCCGTCGTACATCTGATGGCGGAAGGTCGGCGCCTTGAGGTCAAAGGCCACGGCCACCTCGTCCGGCTGCACTTCCCTGAGGAGGGCGAGAAGGATGTTCAGAAATCCGAAAACGGCATTGGTATAGCGCCCGTCCCGGGTGGACAGGAGCCTGATGCCGTAATAAGCCCGGTTGGCGATGCTGTTTCCGTCTAAAACCAATAAACGCATGGGATACCTCGCTGCGGGCACGGTGCCCGCCGCTATCATCATACGGGTTTTCCGGCGGTTTTTCAACTTCTTTTGCTTGTAAATCTTAAGCAGAACCCTTATAATTATTTGCGAAAATACGACGGCGGGGCAAAACGCCTTCGGTCCCGGTCCCGTCCGATCCGGCAAAGGAGGCCTGTATGTCTTTCTGGCAGGTGATAGGCAAAAACCTTCTGGGTTTCGATTCGATGATCTTTCTGTTGGCGGCCGGCACCGGCGTCTGCTATTATTTCGCACGCTTCTATGCGGGCCAGCTGTACAAAAAACTGAACCTTCTGGTCTTCGTGCCCTCGCACAAACACGATCCGGAAAAGGTCGCGCGCGCCATCCGGGGCATAGATGAGGCGGAAGTCGTGGCGCTGCGCAAGCGATCGGAGGCGTTTTATTCGATCTTCGCCAATCTGACGGCCATCTTCCCGTTGATGGGGATCCTGGGCACGGTCGTTTCCCTGCTGCCCATGGTCGCGGAACTGACGGACATGCAGCAGAACTTCTTCGCCGCGCTGACCTCCACCTTCTGGGGCCTAGTCTTCGCGATCCTCTTCAAGCTGCTGGACGGCTTCCTGTCCGCCCGGCTGGAGGACAATGACAAGAACGTGGACCTGCTGCTGGAGCGCCGGCAGCTGCTGAAGGATGAGGAGGCGAAGTGAAGAACAAGCGGACCATTTTCATAGAGCTGACTTCCCTGCTGGACGTGATCCTGATCATGATCTTCGTGCTGCTGATGCAGGCCCGGACCCGGACGGCCCAGGCCATGGACAAGGCGGCGGAGGAAGAGAAGGCCGCGCAGGAGATCAGCCGCGAGCTGGACGCCGCCCGGGAGAGCATGAGCGCCCGGGAGGAGGAAGCGCGCGCCCGGGAGGAAGCCCTGCAGGAGGAGATCGACGGCCTCATCCGCGACGTCGAAGCGCGGGATGAGGAGATCGACGGCTTAAAGCGCCGGATGGCCTCGCGCGAACTGGTACTGGACAACAGCCTTCTCATCACGCTCAGCGTGACGGAGGACAGCAGCATCCGGCTGGAACAGGCCGAACAGGCGGAAGTCCGCATCGCCTATGACTGGGAGAACGAGACCTACGCCGTCAACCGGCTGCGGAGCCTTCTGAGCGGCGGCCTGGACGCCGCCGGCAGCCGCGCCGTCTTCGTGGTGTTCCAGTACGACAGAGAACTGATCTACAGAGCGGAGTACGACATGATCCTGCGGCTCGTGAACGAAATGAAGCTGGAAGCGAAGCAGCAGGAGATCCCGCTCAGTTTTTTGGAATTGGACATACAGGAATAGGAGGGAATGATCATGGCCGATCAGGAAGTGAAAAAAAACAGGCCGGAAGAAAATAAGAAAAGCGCTCACGTGGGACGGAAGGCGGCGGGGACCGCGGCCCTTCTGGCCCTGCTGGCCGGCGGCGGCTATTTCGGCTTCGGCGTAGGCAACCCCGACGGGGGCTGGTTCGTCGATCCGGCTACGACCGCGGTGACCGCGGAAGCGCCGAGCCAGGCGACGGAAGCGCCCACGGAGATCCCGGTGACGCAGGAGCCCACGGAGGCCACCACGGCCCCGGAGGAGACCACCACGGAAGACGCGTCGGTCCTGATGATCCGGGTCAGGGAAAACGGCATCGAATATCAGGGGCGGCCGGTGACGCTGGCGGAACTGGAGCAGGCGCTGCTGACCGATTATCAGGAAGGAAAGACGGTCCGGCTGGTCGACGATCACGCCATCAAGGCGGCGTACGACGAGGTGCAGGCGCTGCTGGACCAGCTGAAGCTGCCCGTCGAGACCGAGAGCGACTGAGGACTCGTAAAGAACGAGATGAACATCCGCAAAGCTGTTCCGGAGGACGTCGGTCCCATCCTGGACCTGATCCGCCGCCGCATCCGGTGGATGGATGAGATCGGGCTGGATCACTGGAACCGGGTGGATTATTTCGGCATCTATCCGGAACGATATTATGAAGAGAATATTGCCTCGTTTTTAGTGGCGGAGCAGGCAGGGCGCCTGATCGGTGCTCTGGCTCTTTATGACCATGATTCCGTCTGGAACGACCGGACGCCCGCCCGGTACGTCCACAATTTCGTCGCGGACATCGACTGCCCCGGCACCGGCGCGGCGCTGCTGCGCTTCGCGGAGCAGATGACGCTGACCCGGGGGATCCGCCTGATGCGGATGGACACGAACCTGAAGGATCACAAACTGTCCGAATATTATGAGGAGAAAGGGTACCGGACCCGGGGCATCGTCCACCGGGGCCTGTTTTTGGGCGTCAAGCGGGAAAAACGGCTGGACCGGGAGAACCCTCCGTACGATGCGGGCGGCTTTTTCGATTCCGCCGGCCTGAAAGACGGGGAGCTGCAGCTGGTCCTGGAAAAGACGAGCCCGGCCGATCCCCTGCGGGGCCGCGTGCCGGCTTATCATTTCGCCATCTGCGGGTCCGGCGGCAAGAAGATGGGAAGCTGCAGCCTCCGCATCGGACATGCCGAGACCCTGTACTATGCAGGCCACATCGGTTATGAGGTGGAGGAACCGTTCCGCGGCCGCCGTCTGGCAGCCCGGGCCTGCCGCCTGCTGTTCCCGCTCGCGGAAAAGCACCGCCTCGGCTACGTCCTCATCACCTGTGATCCTGCCAATCCGGCCTCCCGCCGATCCGCGGAGCTTGCCGGCTGCGAATTTCTGGAGACCGCCCCGCTGCCCGCCTGGCACGATCTGGCGAAGCAGGGCTTTACCGAGGTCTGCATATACGGCAAGAGTCTGACCGCCGTTCGGCCGGACGCCCCTATGCGCGCCTGATAACGATCCCGTAGGGGCGGACGCCCACGTTCGCCTCTGAAACTGATCGCATGAAAGGGATGAAAAGCATCATCCTTTTTTTGTTGACACTGTGGTCTATTTATGATAGACTGTTCGTTGTCAAGCTGTTTACGACAAATCTGCATCAGAGGAGGGCTTATGAACATACGTATCCGCTTACTAAGAAAACCTCTGACCACCGCCCTGTGGCTGCTCCTGACCGCTCTGATGAGCGCGTTTCTGCTGGTGGGGTTCTCGCTGTGGTTTTCCACTTCCCGACTGGCCAAAAACCTGGATGAAAACGCGGTCGCCGTGGCGGTCCGTTCGGACCAGGCACTGCTTGTGCGCGGCAAGACCGTCGTCCCGGAAGAGCGGTATTTTACACAGAAAGACAAGGCTTTTCTGGAAAGCCTGGACAGCGTCAAAGCCGTGCGGAGCCATACCTTAAGCGCCGCCGTGATCCCGCAGCTCACGCCGGTGCTGGAAATGAACCGGTACAAATCGTATGAGTCGGCCGGCAATCCGCTGCCGTACTGCAACGCGGTGATAGTGGGGACCTATGTGCAGAAGGTGTTTGCACAGCCCGGGAACATGATCCAAATGGCATTTGAGGTGAAGGATATCCTGCTGATCGGAGAAGAATACGAACGCTGCCAGGCGGCCGACCGCCTGAAGGAGACCGGGGCTGTTGCAGTCGTGACGCCCGCGCCTTATGACGACGACGGGATCGTCACCTGGGACCGGGACCCGATTGCGGACTACGGCTTCGGATGGGTCACGTGGTTTGAGGAAGGCAAGACGTATGTGCTGGCCGGTTACTATGATCCGGGCCTGCATGTGGTCGATGCCGCGGCGGATCAGACGCAGATGTCACATAACAGCCAGCTCCTGTACATGAACGAACTGCAAGTCCGGGACGGGATGCTCTGGGGGTTCAACCGCCGGAAGATTCCGGCGGAGGCCTGGATCCAGGGACAGACGGGCACATTCATGTCCGGCAGTACCTCGGGATCTTACATTCTTGATCCGGCGGAAGATTACGCCCTGCCGGCCGCGGAGCCCTGGGAAGGCGATCCGCAGCACTTTTTTGAGGAAACGCCCCATGAGATCTGGCGCACCTACCGGGACGTCTGGGAAAAGCAGCAGCACAGCCTGCCCGTGATCGGCACGGAGCACTTGGAAGCCATGTACGCGTTCATGGCGGACCGGGCGCGGATCAAGGAAGGCCGCAGCTTCACGAAAGAAGAATATGAAAGCGGCGCGAAGGTCCTGATCCTGTCCCGGAACATGGCGGACCAGTGCGGCGTGAAAGTGGGAGATAAGCTCACCCTGACGCAGTATCTGAGTTATTTCGGAAATTACGGGGAGATCTCGGAAAGGACCGTAGGCATGCGGCCGGGCCAGTATTACAACGATCCTTCCGTGGATATCCTGAACCTGAATCAGGATTACGGTGCAGCGGAGGAAGAATTCACGGTCGTCGGGATCTATGAGCTTTTGTCCGCATGGACCTACGGCCCGTACGATTTCGGCCCCAACACGGTGTTCATGCCGAAAAAAGCCCAGATCGCCGACGCGTTCGGCGGGATACCGGAAAAGGAAGAGGGCCCGGATATCTACGGCGTCCTGCTCTCCGTGGAGCTGGTGAACGGCCGGATGGACGAGTTCATGACACGGATCGAAGGAAGTGATTACGAGCAGCAGTTTTTTGCCTTTGACCAGGGCGTCGAAGGTGCACTCAAAAATGTCAAGGACATGGTCTCCTCCATGGAGCGCCTGTTTTACATGTCGGCCTTCGGCTGGATCCTGTTCCTGCTGCTGTACCTGCTGATGTTCCAGGGGGCCGAGCGGCAGACGCTGGGCTCCATGCGCAGCCTGGGAGAACCGGTGCGGCGCGCGGCCGGATACCTGTTCGGAGGCGGCTTCCTGATCGCGCTGGGCGGCGTGATCATCGGAACGGCGGCCGGCGGCGCGGTGCTCCGGACGGTGCAGCAGGGGATCCTGCGGGATGCCCTGGCCGGCCTGGATCAGACCATGGAAGCGGAAGCGCTGGCGGCCGCGGAGAATAAACTGATTTCGATGCACGCCGCCAGCGATCTGACGGTCTCGCAGCTGCTTCTCCTTGCGGGCGGCCAGCTGCTGATCCTGACGGCCGCCCTGCTCCTTCATGCGGCGATCCTGTCCCGCCGGCATCCCCGGCGCCTGATGGAGGGCTGAGCCATGATGACAACGGTATTCAAACGGATGCTCCGCCGCCCCGGACTGTCCCTGGCCGGCCTGGTCCTGGCCGCCGCGCTCTGCTTTATCCTGTGCTTCCTGGTGCGCTACCGGGATCTGCAGGCCGCACAGCTGGAGGAGATCCGGAACGGCTACGCGGTCCGAGGCGTCGTGACGGACGCCCGGGGCACCAAATCCAACAACCTGTGCCTGAACCGGATGTGGCTGGAATTCATCCTGGATGAAGAAAAGGGCCTGGCCCCGTACATCACGGACGTGAGGCTGATCAAAAACCTGGAATCGCAGTCGGAGCTGGGGAGGGCGCTGGCCGTCGGTGTCAGCAGCCCGCAGACGGACAAGCGGCTGGACGTGTCCCTGGACGGCGGGTATCATTGCGAACGGGAAGACTTCTTCGAAACCAAAGATTTCTGCTGTCTGGTCCCGGAAACCGTCTATGAAAAATATGCGGGCGGACAGATCGCCTGCATGCTGACCAATCCCTACACCTCTGCCGGCCTGGGCAGTGTGGGCGATAATAACGGAATGGAATTCAAGCTGGACGTGGTGGGCTGGTACAAGGGCGACGGCACGGACGTGATCCTCCCCTTCCCTGCGGCGCAGCGCCTGGGCGGCCGCCTCACGAACACCATCAGCGTGGATGCCATCAGCTTTGCCCTGAAGGACAACAGCCAGGCGGACCTGGTGCGGGAGATCGCGGCGAAGGAATTTATCCAGCCGGATCCCTCCTCTTTGTCCTTCCGGCCCGGGCTGACGATCCAGGACCGCCAGTACCGGGCGGCCTTGACGGAGATGGAGCAGAACATCCGCCGGACGGAGCGCCTGCTTCCCGTCTGTGCTTTCCTGAGCCTGGCCGCCGGCTTTTTCATGGGATTCCTGTCCGTGCGCGGCGAGACGAAGACCTACGCGCTCATGCGCACGCTGGGCGTCGGCGCCGGCCGTCTGACCGGCATGGTGCTGCTGGAGCAGCTGCTGCTTCCGGCCGCCGGCACGCTGGCTATCGGGCTGATCATGGGACAGCTGCTCCCGGCCCTTGTCTATTTTGCCTGCCATGCGGTGGGCTGCCTGCTGGCGGTGCTCCGCCCGGCCCTGGCCGCGCCGACGAAACTTTTGCGCGTGCAGGAATAATGTGCTATAATCACCCAAGGACATAACAGGAGAAAAACCATGGAAAACGTATTGACCGTACAGAATGTGAGCTTTTCTTACCGCAACAAATATCAGACCGTGAACGCCGTGAAGCGGGCGGACTGCTCGTTCGAGCGCGGCAAAGCCTACGCCATCGTGGGCAAGAGCGGCAGCGGCAAGACTACGCTGCTGTCTCTGCTGGCCGGCCTGGAACTGCCCGGCGGCGGGACGATCCTCTTTGACGGCAAAAGCACGCAGGAGATGGACCGCGACGCCTACCGGCGCGACAACGCGGCGGTGATCTACCAGAACTACAATCTTTTTCCGCTGCTCACGGTCATGGAAAACGTGCTGTATTCCATGAAACTGAAGGGCGTTCCGAACAAAGAGGCGAAGGAGCGCGCGGAGAAAGAACTGGCGGCTGTGGGCATCACTCCGGACCAGTACAAGCGCTTCCCGCCGCAGCTGTCCGGCGGCGAGCAGCAGCGCGTCGCCATCGCGCGGGCCCTGGCGGCCGGCAATGAGATCATCCTGGCGGACGAGCCCACCGGCAACCTGGACGAGGGCAACTCCGAGCAGGTCGTGGACATCCTGCTGCGCCTGGCCCATGAAGAGAACCGCTGCGTGATCATTATCACCCACGATGCGGAGATCGCCGCCCGCATGGACGCCATCTATACCATGCGCGACGGCGTACTGGAAGGTAATCAGGAGAATGAACAGTAAGATCCGCCTGCTGCGGAAACCGGTCACCACGGTGCTGTGGCTGCTGCTCGGCGCAGCAGCAGGCGCCTTTCTTCTGGTCGCCGTTTCCATGTGGCTTTCCACAAACCGGATGGCGGAACAGCTGGATAAAGAGCATACGGCCATTGCGGCCCGGATCGATCCGCGCAGCAATTCGACGGAAGAACGTCATTTTACGAAAGAAGACGCGGCCTGGCTTACATCGCTGGACAGCGTAGAAGCGTTGCGGCTGCATACCGTCAGCGCGGCAGCCTCCCCGGATTTCCATCCGCTGATCGAAATGAACCGCCATGAAGGCTATCAGGGAAACGGAGACCGCCGCCCGTACTGCAATGCGGTCTTCTCCGGGACCGTTGACGTTCTGGCTGGCACGTATGTCCCGGGGAACATGTACTATATCAACGTAACATTGGATGAGATCCTTCTCTTGGGGGAGGAATACTGCGGAGGCATGGCCATGGCGGACAACGCCCTTCGCTATGACGGAAGGTTTCAGGCGGCGGTCTGTTTTCTGGATCAGGAGGCGGCAGACTATATCCGGGCGGGACAGAAATACGTGTTTTCCGGATACTATGACGTCGGGGCCAACCTGTTTGAGGATCCGTACATGAATTCCCGCCAGATCCTGATGCTCGGCGGCGTCAGGATGCAGGACGGCATTCTGATGGGCGGGTATGACTGCCCCGATCCGTATTACAGCTATATCCCGTCCGAGCGGCCGGAGCAGGAGCTGCATCCGGATACGGTCTACGCCTTCCCGGCGGCGGAGCACCTGCCGGAGGAGGGGGAAGCCGCGGCGGATCCGGACAGTTTCTTTGAGGAGACGGAGCATGAGATCTGGCGGACATTCCGCAGGACATGGGACCGTCAGCAGGGCGCATTGCCCGTGATCGGCACGGATAAGCTGGAGACGATGTATTCGTTCCTGAGCCAGCGGGCCGTGATCAAAGAAGGCCGCTCCTTTACGGAAGAGGAATATGATACCGGCGCGCGCGTCCTGATCGTTTCCCGGCAGATCGCGGACAGGGCCGGATTGAAACCGGGAGACACCGTCACTCTGGAGCAATATATCGGAACGTTTGAATATACCGGGGCGCTGTCCGGTCTGGAACCACTCCGGGGGCTGTACAGCATCCAGTACGGCAGCGTAAATAATCCTTCGGTCGATATCCTGAACCTGAACCAGGAATACGGCCCGGAAGAATCATTCACGCTGGTCGGGATCTATGAACTGGAGGAAAACTGGGCGGAAGGCAGTTACGACTTTACGCCCAATACCGTGTTCATGCCCCGGAAAGCCCAGATTGTCGGCGCGGCGGGCGAGATCCCAGACGAAGGCGATTTCTTCGGGCTGACGTTCAGTTTTGAACTGGTGAACGGGAAGCTCGACGAATTCCAGGCGGCCCTGGAAGCCTCTCCTTATTCCGGGGAGTTTTATACCTTTGACCAGGGCTATGAAGCGGTATTGAAGAATCTGAACGTGACGGTGCGCTCCATGGGGCGTCTGCTGATCCTGTCCGCATGCAGCTGGTGCTTTTTCCAGATCTTTTATCTGCTGATGTATCAGGGCAGCGAAAAAAAGACGGTCGGGACCATGCGCTCTTTGGGAGCGTCCCGGAGCCGGTGCGGCGTGTATTTATGGAGCAGCGGGTTTATCGTGGCCCTGGGAGGCATCCTGCTCGGAAGCGCGGCCGGCAGACGGATCACGGAACAGATCCGCGCGGGGATCCTGGAAGACGCTTTGGGCGGCCTGGATCCGGATCTGCCGCAGGAAGCGCTCCTGTCCGCGCAGGAGGAGATCCGCGGTCTGATCAGCGGATGCAGTGTGACCGGGAAGCAGATGCTGATCATCGCGGGAGCGGAGCTCCTGATCGCCGCCGTGCTGCTCCTTCTGCATACAGGGGTGCTGATCCGGCGTTCGCCCCGCAGACTGATGGAGGGATAAGGCATGATCGGGAATGTTGTAAAACGCATCATCCGCCGCCCCTTTCTCTCCCTGACAGGGCTGCTCCTGGCTTGTGCGATGTGCTTCGTCCTGTGCTTTCTGGTAAAATACCGGAGCGAACAGGAAGAGGGGCTCCGCCAGATCCGCGAGACTTATCAGATCCTCTGCACGGTGACGGATGCCAGGGGCGTTAACACGGACGGCCTGCGCCTGGCTCAGCGTTATGTGGAGTTCGTGGAATCGGAGGAAGAGGGACTTGCCGGATATATCAAAGATCTGCGCATCACCCGGGAACTGGGCATCGACGGGATCATTCCGGGCAATAATGACGTCTTTACGGCGGACGATCTGGAAGAAGTCACCTCCTGGCAGTTCTCGCGTGACAGTGAGGGAAATGAAGTGATGGAGGAGATCACTTTCAAAGCGGAGTTTGTGACCAGCCCCTGGCACATGCTCCTGGGACTTTCCGATCCCGTCTGCAGCAGCCTGACGGATCCGGCCAGAGGCGGTGCCTTCACCAGTACGGTGGAGGATTTCTTCCGCCGCGATGAAGACATCTGCCTTGTTCCGGAATCCTATTATGAAAGACTGGCGGGTAAGCCGGTCACGTTTTCCCTGTACAGCCCCTACAGCAAGGGGGACGGAACTCCCCGGGAAGGCCGCGCGGACATAACCGTCGTCGGCTGGTATAAAGGGGAAGGTACGGCCGTACTGGTCCCTTATGCCTGCGCCCAGCGGATCGGATATAAGATATCTTCGACGGTTTCCGCGGACTCGATCGCGTTTTTCCTGAACGATAACACGAAAGTGGATGAGATGAAGGAAAAAGCAAGGGAGGTCTTTACGGAACCGGCCCCTTCCTCCTTCTCCGGCCGGGCGGGACTCGTGGTCAAGGACAGCGTTTACCGCCTGACGATGCAGGAGATGGAAGGGAACATCAGGCAGGTCGGCCGTCTGATCCCCGTCAGCCTGATGCTCAGCCTGCTGACCGGTCTGCTGACCGGCTACCTGACGGTCCGCGGCGAAACGAAGACGTACGCGCTGCGGCGGTCGCTGGGAGTCGGTGCCGGACGTCTGATCCTGATGGTGCTGTCAGAGCAATTGCTGCTCCCGGCCGTCGGTGCGCTGGCGGTGGGGCTGATCCTGGGACAGCTGCGGCCGGCCCTGATCTATTTTGTCTGCCATGCGGCGGGCTGTCTGCTGGCGGTCCTGCGCCCTGCCCTGACGGCGCCGACGAAGCTGCTGCGCGTGCAGGAATAACGTCCGGAACCATGATTCCTGGCCAGATCTGCGGAGGATAACGAACCTGTGAATGCTAAGATCCGCCTGCTGCGGAAACCGGTCACCACGTCCCTGTGGCTCATCTTATGCGCTGCGGTCAGCGCATTTCTTTTGATGGGCATATCGCTGTGGTATTCCACCGGACAGCTCTCAAGGACGCTGAGCGAAAGCCACACGGCCATCGCGGTGCGGACGGACCAGTCGATAGTGGGCGAGCCGCGGTATTTCACGCAGGCGGACAAAGAGTGGTTCGAAGGCCTGGATTCGGTGAAGGCTGTGCGCAGCCATACGCTGAGCGCGGCGGTGTCGCCGTCGTTTTCGCCGCTGGTGGAGATCAGCCGGTTCAACAGTTACCGGAGCATGGGCAACCCGCTGCCGTACTGCCACACGGTGCTGCTGGGGGAGGTGTATCAGAAAGAAGTCAGCCAGGGCATCCTGTACGTGAAGTTCTGGCTGGGCGATATCCTGCTGCTAGGCGATGAGTACGTGCGTGGCGAGATCGAGCAGGTATTGCATTATCAGCGGCAGTTTTCCGTGGCGGTCAATCTGGCGGCGGATGAAACCGCCGGAGATTTTTTTGAGAAGGGCAATGCCTACATCGTCTGCGGGTATCTGGATCCCGAAACGCATTTTTCGCGGACCCGTGATTACCTCGTGACGGACAGCCGCGCGCCCGGCCACATGCTGCTGTATACGGGCTTTGCCGTGCGCGACGGAGAGATCCTGCGTGGCTACGTGCCGTCTTTCAAGGAGGAAGCGGACGGGAGCCGGAGTGTGTATGAGACGTATTCGTTCCCGGCGGCCCAGTGCCTGGGCCCTGCGGAGGAGTTTATCGAGGGCTGGGAACCCGGCGACGACGTGATGGACGAGGCCGTCTGGGGCGATTTCCGCGCCGCCTGGGAGAAGCAGCAGCACAGCCTGCCCGTGATCGGCACGGACCGGCTGGAGTCGCTGTACGCTTTCCTGACCGGCCGCTGCAGCATCCTGGAAGGCCGCAGTTTTACGCAGGAAGAATACGAACAGGGCGCCAAAGTCCTGATCTTATCCGAAAAAGAAGCCTCTATGCAGGGCCTGAAGGTGGGCGACACGGTCAGACTTTCGCAGTACGTGCCCGCCTATGAGGAGCCCGGCGGCATAGGCTCGGCGCTGGTGAAGCAGCGGGCCGGGTACCCGCGGAACAACCCGGTCATCGACATGCTGAATACGGAACAGACCTACGGGGCGGAAGAAGAGTTCACCCTGGTGGGGATCTATTCGATGCTGGGCGAGTGGTCGCGCGGGACGTACGATTTCACGCCCAATACCGTGTTCATCCCGCGGAAAGCGCAGACCGCCGGCGCGGTCGGGGAGATCCCGGCGGAAGCGGGCGGCGACGATCTTTACGGACTGCAGCTGTCCATCGAACTGGTAAACGGCCGCGTGAATGAATTCATGCTGGAGCTGGATAAGAGCCCGTACAAGGGACAGTTCTATCCGTTCGATCAGGGCTACGAGGACGTGCAGAAGAGCATCAACGACATGGCGGCGTCCATGACGCGCCTGCTGGTGATGTCCGTGCTGGCGTTCCTGCTGTTTCTGGTCCTGTACCTGCTGATGTTCCAGGGCGCGGAGCGGAAGACGCTGGGGACCATGCGCTCGCTGGGTGTGACGCCCCGGTCCGCGGCGGCGTATCTGTTCGGCGGCGGGTTCGCGGTCGCGGCGCTCGGCACGGTGCTGGGGACGGCGGCCGGCGGGCTGATCACGAGGATCGCGCAGGACCGGATCCTGGCGGAGGCGCTGGCGAATATCGACCGCACCGTGCGGATGCGAGGGCAGGTGATCACGGAAGAAGCGCTGACGAAAATGGTGCAGGACAGCGGGCTGTCCGTTGGCAAGCTGGCTCTGCTGGGGCTGGCGGAACTGCTGCTGATCAGCGTGCTGCTGTTCGCGCAGGCGCGGGTCCTGGCGCGCCGGGATCCCCGGAAACTGACGGAGGGCTGAGCGATGCTGAACTATGTGATCAAACGGATCCTGCGGCGTCCCTGGCTCTCCCTGGCCGGGCTCGTGATCGCGGCGGTGTTCTGCACGCTGCTCTGCTATCTGGTGAATTACCGGAACGGCCTGGAGGCGCGCCTGCAGGAGGTGCAGGACAGCTACGAAGTCATTTGCGTGGTGACCGACAGCCGCGGCGTCCGCTCGGATAAACTGAATCTGAGCCCACGCTTCGTTCAGTTCGTGCGGGATAAGGAAGACGGCCTGGGAAATTACGTCAAGACGATCCGCATGACGATGGAATTCAAAGTACGCTCCTCCCTGGGGAGCGGTACGCTGTACGGCGTGACGGATGAGAAGGCGCTGGACCGCCTGGACCCGTCCATGGGCGGCAGCTGCGATTACACCGTGCCGGAGTTTTTCAATACGCGGGAGAACATCTGCCTCGTGTCCGAGGACGTGTCCGAGTCGGTCGCGGGCGAGACGCTTCCGGTCAAGGTGACGGTCCCGGGCATCGGCGGGGTCGAGGAGGTCTATGAGGCCGAATACAAGGTCGTGGGCCGCTATCGCGGAACCGGCGCGGACCTGGTAGTGCCGTTCGATACCGCCTCCCGCCTGTCCAGCTCCGCCGGTGACGCCCGCACGGACAGCCTTTCCTTCGTCCTCGCGGACAATTCCAAGGCAGATGAGATGATGGAGAAGGCGATGGAAGTCTTCACGACGGTCGATCCCGCTTCCTACTCCAGCCGACCGGCCCTGACCGTGCAGGACCGCCAGTACAAAGCGACATTGGCGGAACTGGAGCAGAACATTGCCCGCACCAACTACCTGCTGCCCGTGAGCGCGCTGCTCAGTCTGGCCGCGGGCTTCATGATCGGATTCGTCTCCGTGCGGGGCGAGACACGCACGTATGCCCTGATGCGCACTCTTGGCGTCAGCGGTCCGAAACTTGTGTTGCAGGTGTTGGGTGAGCAGGTTCTTCTCCCGGCGCTGGGGATCTTCCTTGTTGGCCTGCTGATGAAACAGCCCGCCGCCGCGCTCGTTTACTTCGCCTGCCACCTTGTCGGCTGCACCCTGGCCGTCCTGCGGCCCGCGCTGGCCGCGCCGACGAAATTGCTGCGGGTGCAGGAATAAAACGGCGGGGCCGATGTTTCAGCGGCCCCTGCGATAAGCCGTATAGCACAACAAAAAAGCGGACCGTAAGGTCCGCCTTTGCATTTTGATGATAAAAGAACCGTCCCTTTGTCATCCGTTCACTTCGCCCAGCATTTTCCGGAAAGCTTCCAGGTCCGTGCGGTCGACGGAGAGGGGCGTGACGGAGATGCGGCCGTTGAAGACGGCGTCATAGTCGATCTGCGGGTCGAAGGAGCCGTCGTAGACGGAGAAGCCGCGGGCTTTGATGGTGCGGTCTTCCTGCTCGTCGTAGGTGTCGCGGAAGTAGGTGCCGCCCTGGCGGGTGATGAGAATGCCGCCGCCTTCGGGCGGGATGTTGACGTTGAGGAGGGGGCAGATGTCCAGCAGGTTGTGCTGCTCGATGAAGGCCCAGATCCGGTCCAGATGGCGGCCGGCGGTTTCACAGCTGTCCGGCCAGGTCGAAAAGGCGACGGCGCGCCAGCCGGCGTAAGCCGCTTCGGAGATGGCGGCGCAGGTGCCGGAGTAGGCGATGTCGGAGCCCATGTTGTAGCCGCGGTTGATGCCGGCCAGCACCAGGTCGTACTGCCCGCGCAGGTAGCGCTCCGCCACGCGCACGCAGTCCGCCGGCGTGGAATCCACGCTGACCGCCTTCACCCCGGGCAGCCAGTCCACGGACTCGACCCGGAACGCGGTCTGGATGTTGATGCTGTGGCTCTTCGCGCTCTGCTGCGTCCGCGGCGCCACGACCGTCACATCCCCCAGTTTCCGGGCCCAGCCCGCCAGCACGCGGATGCCGGCGGCTTCGATCCCGTCGTCGTTAACCACCAGAATATTCATAGCCAGTCCCTGTTTTCAGCCTTGAAAGCCGCCAGGCTGGCGTCCGCTTCCGCGATGAGCTGTTCCGCTTCCTCCCAGGAATACACCGTGGCGCCGCTGGCCCGGTCATGGCCGCCGCCCCGCCAGCGGGACGCGATCGGCCGCACCTCCGTGAAGCGCGATCGGAGCCGCACGCGGATGACGCCGTCCGGGTTTTCGATGAACGCCAGCCAGATCAGCGCGCCCTTGATGGAATCCATCAGATCCACCGTATTCGACGCGGCCTCGCGGTCCAGCCCGAACAGTTTCTGCATTTCCTGCGTCACGAACAGGTACGCGACGCCGTGCTCCGTCATATGCAGGTGCTCGTAAACGTAGGCTTTGTACTTGAAATAACCGTAATCCTCCAGATACAGGTGCGCGAACAGCGTTTCCGTGTCGATCCCCTGCTCCAGCAGCACGGCGGCCAGCCGCAGCGTGTCGCCGCTTGTGGAAGGCCAGCGGAAACGGTTGGAATCCGTGATGATCCCGGTGTACAGAGCGCGCGCGGCGTCCGGGGTCAGAACCAGTTCGTCCCGGTGGAAGACGTAGAATTCGGTGATCATCTCGCAGACGGAAGAACGGTGCGGCTCGACCCAGCGGATATCGCCCCAGGGCTCCTCCGGGATATGGTGGTCGATGACGACGATCTCCCGGGCCAGTCTGAATTTCGGGTTGGCCACGCGGTCCGCCGTCCCGGAATCCACCACGATGGCCAGCGCGTCCGCATAGAACCCGTCTTCCGGCGCGGGATCCTCCGGACCCAGAAAGGCCAGGAAGTCCGAACGGTCCTCGTTCACCACGCGGACGTCCTTTTCCGGGAACGTGCTCCTGAGGAGGGCTGCGAGGCCCAGGGTGGCGCCCACGGCGTCGCCGTCCGGCCGCACGTGGCGCGACAGGATGATCTTATCAGATGCCTTGACGGCGTTCAGAATGTCTTGTTTGACGGTCTCGTTCATAAAAACTCCTTACTCCGTTATCTCCCAGCCGCAGAAGGCGGCAAATGCTTCCACTTCGGCCGCGCTGCCGAAACGGGCCACGGCGCCCGCGGTCCGCCAGCGGGGATCGGATGCGGTCTCCGGGCTGCTGCCCGTGATCAGACACAGCGCGAGCGGGAACAGGTCGTCCGCCACCGTGACGGGCGGATCGGGGGCGAGCGGCCGGAAGCGTTCCGCCGGCCGGCCCGGCGCGTAGACGGATCTCTCCGGGACGTGCGCCCGGAGCAGACGCCGCAGCCGCTCATGGGCACGGAAGATGTCTTCGTCCGCTTCCGTGCTGAAGGGAAGGATGATCAGGTCGTGGGTCCGTATCAGGGACAGTGTCCGCTGGAAGGAGCGGAGGGTCTCCTCCGGAAGGTCCGAAACGGCGCCGGCCGGTTTCCCCTCTGCGCCCAGGTACGCCTGCAGGAGGTATGCGGCGGTATTATGCGACGGTTCGCGCTGCACGTCTTCCAGCATCCGCCTGAGGATCTCGCCCATCGCCGGACCCGGCTTCACGCCGGCGGCGATCAGGTCGGCGCCACCTACGGCCAGCTCCCCGACCGTGACCGGGTCTCCGGCCTCCAGGATCCTGCGGTACGCCGCCTCCGTGTCCCGGTAGTGCGGCGCGAATTTTTCCTGTGAATAGGACGATTTTCCCGCGGCGTCCGCCAGGGAGAAGGCCAGATAATCCGGGAACAGGTCCCGGCCGATGCGGCCCAGCAGGCGTCGGACGTTCGGCAGCGTGGGAGGGATGCGGATGTCGTGGACGCGGATCAGGCGCAGCACATAGTCGGCGGTTTTATTGTCGTAGCGGAATTCTTTCAGGAACTGTTCCGCGAAGACGGCGCTCAGTATCTGATGTCCTTTGAAATGGTCCCCGCCGGCAGCGTCCAGCGTCCGGGCCGGGACTTTGCCGGTATCATGCAGCAGCGCGCAGAGGCGCAGGGGCAGTTCCGGCGGCGCAGCCTTCATGACCGCGAGCGTGTGACGGCCCACGTCATACCTGTGGAAACGGGAATACTGGGGCGTGGCCAGCATCTCATCAAAGCGCGGCATGATCACGGCGGTGATGCCGCATTCCGCGAGTTTTTCAAAATGATCCGGATGGTCGGAGAGCAGCAGCTTGTTGAGCTCGTCCCGGATTCGCTCCCGGCTGACCATGTCCAGGCGGGGCGCCAGGGGACGGATGGCGTCGAAGGTCTGCGGTTCGATCCCGAAGCCCAGCTGGGCCGAGAACCGTACGGCGCGCAGCATGCGCAGGGCGTCCTCCGTGAAGCGCTCCGCGGGATCGCCCACGGCGCGGATCAGGCGGGCGTCCAGGTCCTGCAGGCCGCCGAACAGATCCACCACGCCGGTCTCCGGCGCGTAGGCCATCGCGTTGATGGTGAAATCCCTCCGGGCCAGATCTTCGGCCAGGGACGAGACGAAGCGCACGGAGTCCGGATGGCGGCCGTCGCTGTATGCGCCGTCCGTGCGGTAGGTGGTGACCTCGTAGGCCTCCTTCCCCTGCATGACCGTCACGGTCCCGTGCTGCAGCCCGGTATCCACGGTCCGCCGGAACAGGCGCTTGACCTCCTCCGGCCGGGCGGACGTGGTGATGTCCCAGTCCCCGGGCACGCGGCCGATCAAAGAATCCCGGACGCAGCCTCCGACGACGAAGGCCTCAAATCCGGCTTCCTGCAGCGTTTTTAAGATGGCGGCCGCCCGCGGCGGCAATGTGATCGGCTGGGTGTTTGGCATATGGGATCCTCCCTGCGGAGGCATTATAACATATTTTTAAAAAAAGTGCTTGCATTTTCTGAAGACTGTGGTAGAATAGCAAACGTTCGGGGCATTAGCGCAGCTGGGAGCGCGCCACACTGGCAGTGTGGAGGTCAGGGGTTCAAGTCCCCTATGCTCCACGAACAAACCGCCGTAAGGCGGTTTTTTTGTGGAACAGGGACTTTCCCCCGGGGTTTCCCTCCAGGGACTGGCAGCCAAAGGCTGCGTCGCAAGTCCCCTATACGCCATAAAAGAATCGCCGCAAGGCGGTTTTTTTGTGTTTTCAGCCATCATATAATAGTACAGTTGCAAAGTCCCTTGTTTCGAATAACGGTAAAACCTTTTTCGACTCCTCGGGCAGGAGAGGTTTCTTGCCGTTTTGGAATTGATATGGTATATTTTGATATATCCCAATTTGGTGTGCGGAGGGAAAACGGATGGTCGTGCTGAACAGATCCCGGGCGAGGATGTTTATTCTGGCGAAACAGGGCTTGCTTGGCGGTCATCGTTTTTCCGGAAAAGAAGGGGCTTATGCCTATGTGCGGCAGGCAGGGTGCATTCAGTTTGATCCGGTGGACGTCTGCGGAAAGAATGCGGAACTGACACTGCAGTCTCGTGTGAAAGGATTCCGGAAGAGCATGCTGGCCGAGCTTCTGTACAAAGATCGGAGGCTCGTGGACTATGCGGACAAGGAACTTTCCATCTGGCCCGCGGAGGACTGGCCGTTTTTTTCTCCTTATCGGGAACGCAGCCGGGCACTCGGCGCCGGCTTTCCCGGGCTTGCGGAATTGGAGCGGGAGGCCCTGGCGTATATCCGGGCGAACGGCCCGGTCTCCGGCGACACGCTCCCCATTGACGGCGAGATCTTCTGGCACTCTTCGATGCACTGGAGCGGAAACTGGCATAAGAAATCAAAGGCTGCCCGGTCGGTCCTGGAACAGTTGTACACCGATGGGACACTGGTGATCCATCATAAAAACGGCTCCCGGAAGTTTTATGACCTGGCGGAGCGGCATCTGGACGCAGCGCTGCTGACCGCGGAAAACCCCTGCGCGGATGAAAAGGAACTGCAGTGCTGGCGCGTTTTGCGGCGGATCGGAGCGGTCGGACTGCTCTGGGATAAGAACTCGCCAGCCCTGCTGGGAATCGGGCTGAATGCGGACCAGCGCAAGTCTGTTTTTTCCGACCTGGAATCCCGCGGCGCGATCCTGCCGGCGCAGGTCGAAGGGATCAAACCGGTGTTTTATTTCCGGGCAGAGGACGAGCCGCTGATGCAGGCCGTGTCGGCGGGGACTCTTGATCAGAGACCCCGGATGGAGTTCCTCGCGCCGCTGGACCCGCTGCTGTGGGACAAATCGCTGGTCGCCGCGCTATGGGATTTCCGCTATTCCTGGGAGATCTACACGCCGGCCGATAAGCGAAACTACGGCTATTATACCCTCCCGATCCTCTGGGGCAGCGACTTCATCGGGCGGATCGAAGCGGTCGCCGATCCCAAAAACGATATGCTCCGGGTCAGAAACATCTGGCTTGAGCCCGGCGTCCGGCAAACAAAAAAACTGCAGCTCGCGCTGGAGCGGACGCTCCGCCGTTTTTCGAGGTTTAATGATTGTTCGGGGGTGGAGTTTTGCGAACAAGAGGCCGGCCCTCGTTAAAAAATCGAATATTCAGCATTCCGGATGATAAGATATAACTGGGAAAGGAAGGCAGAACAGAATGGACGACAACAAGAAGATAGACCTCAAAAAACTGGGGAAGAGTATTTCGGAAAAAGCCCGGTCCGGCCTTGAAACAGCAAAGGACGTCTCCGTCAGAGCGAAAGACGCCGTCGCTGCTTCCGCAGGATCTTTCATTCAGTCCATCGATCAGACCGGGGACGGAAGGTTTGACCGCGAGGACCTGGCGGAGATCAAACGGCAGATCCAGGAAAAGGATCGGCAGGCAAAGCTGAAAAGAGATCTGGAAGCCCTGAATCCGATCTTCGTGAAAGATCTGACGGACGGAGATTTCTTCCTTTCGAAGATGATCCGGGTCGCCGAAATGGATAAAAAGCATATGGCAAGCAGTGCCTGCGCCGGGGCGATCGGACACGAGACGCTGGTGAAGGATCTGCGGATCGTCACGATCTATCCGGATCAGTCGGACGTGTGGGGACTGCAGTACTACCCGGACATGAATCAGGACTTTTATTACGTGAACCCGGTCGATCCGAGCCAGTACGTGGCGATCGATTACTTCTTCGATTTCCTGCGTCAGGCCCGCGTCGGCGAACTGCAGCGGATCGCGCAGGATCTGGGAGCCAGATTTTTTAAGGTGACGATCAAAGAGAGAAAAAAGACCCTTTACAAGAAAAAGGTGTCGGAAAAACTGTCCGTCAGATCCGGCCTTTTTAATGGAAAAGCGGATGCGGATCATTCTGTTTCTGCCAACGACCTCTCCGATGGGGAAATCGCCGCGCAGTCGTCCTTCGAAGGACATGCTCCGGTCCGCCCGAACCTGGTCTATTATAAAAATGAACCGCAGATACAGTCTCTGATCGAGATGCGCCTGGGTAATACGGAGAACAACCTGACAGAGCAGCATCTTTCGCTGAAATGCACGCATTCCTCGGGCATCACGGAAAACGTGGCCGCCCGGATCGACGCCGCGTTCAGCATGATGAAAGTTACGGGAAATACGACGTTCTCCAGCGAAGCGCAGAACGAGGTCCGGCAGATCTTTGAATACGATATCGTATTCTGAACGATGACAAGGAGAATCCCATGAAACTCATTCATACAGCCGACATCCATCTGGACTCGGAACTCAGCACGCACCTTTCGCGGGAGCGGGCGAAGGAGCGGCGGGCGGAGATCCTGGAAAGCTTCCGGCGGATGGTGGTCTGGGCTCAGGAGGAAGGAGTGTCGGCGATCCTGATCGCCGGGGACCTGTTTGATACGAGGTCCGTCCGGAAAGGGACGCGGAACATGGTGCTGTCGGCCGTCACGGAGCATCCGGGGATCGACTTTTATTATCTCAGGGGCAATCATGACGAGGACAGCTTCCTGGATACGCTGGAGGGGAGAGTTCCGGAGAATCTCCATCTTTTCGGCCCTTCGTGGGTCAGCTACGAGTGCCGGGAGGATCCGCGCGTCGTCATCACGGGCGCGGAGTTCTCGGAGGCGCATCCGGAACTATATACGACGCTGTCCCTGGATCCGGAACGGATCAATATCTGCATGATGCACGGGCAGGAAACGGCCGCGGGGTCCCGCAGCGATGCGGACGTCATCCGCCTCAGGGAACTCCGGTACCGCAGCATCGATTATCTGGCGCTGGGGCACATCCACTCGCATCGCGAAGCGCCGCTGGACGGCCGGGGCGTATACGTCTATCCGGGCTGTCTGGAAGGCCGCGGGTTCGACGAGGCCGGAGAAAAGGGTTTCATGCTGCTGGAGACCGAAGCGGGAAGCCGCGGGATCCGCCGGAGCTTCGTTCCTTTTGCGAGGCGGACCCTGTACCGGGTCAGCACGGACGTCACGGACCTGGAAGATACGCCCGGGGCGATCCTGCGGACGGAACGCAAGATCGCGGAGCTGGGCATTCCGGCGGATGCGATGGTGGAGGTGGTCCTGACGGGGAGCCGGAACGCCGAAGCGGAGTTCGATCCGCTGCAGGTCGGCGCGGCGCTCGACGGGCGGTTTTATTTTTCCCGCGTGAAGGACGAGACGGTCCTGACCGTGGACTATGATTCCTATGAAAAGGACGAGTCGCTGAAAGGCGAATTCATCCGGACGGTGCGCCGCGAGAATACCCTGTCCGAAGAGGAGAAGAGCGCGGTGATCCGCTGCGGCATCCAGGCTCTCCGCGGGGAAGAGATCCAGTAATAGCAGGGAGAAGATCCATGAAGATCCTGAAGATCCATATAGACAATTTCGGAAAACTGGCTGATCGGAATCTGGATTTCGAGGAAGGGCTCAACGCCTGGCAGGAGGAAAACGGGTTCGGCAAGACCACGCTGGCCACCTTCATCGCCGTGATGTTTTACGGCTTTCTGGACGAGAAAGGCCGGAAACTCCCCGGGACGTCGCAGCGGATGCGCTATCAGCCCTGGCAGGGCGGCAAATACGGCGGAAATCTGGTGTTCCGGACCGGGGACGGGACGTTCACGATCGTGCGCGATTTTGCGGACAGCCCGGTGCGGGACCGTCTGGAGGTGTTCGACCGGGACGGCATGCGCACCGAGCGCTTCGGCAGGATCCCGGGGCTTGCGCTCTTCGGCATCGACGGCGAATCCTTCCTCCGGACCATCTTCATCTGCGATAACGACCTGCGTTCTTCCGTGCCGGACGACGTTTCCGCCCGCCTCGGAAGCCTTCTGGACGACGCGATGGACATGAACCGGTATGAGGACGCGATGGCGCGCCTGAAACATCTCACGGACGGAATGAATCCGAAGAAAAGCAACGGTTCGATCAGCCGGGACAAAGCCAGGCAGGCCGAACTGACGCAGCGTCTCCGCGGAAAAACGCAGGTGGAAGACAACTGCGCCAAGCTCAATGAGCGCGCGCGGGAACTGGAGGCGGAAGCGCGGGGTGATCTGGCCGCGAAACAGGAGATCGATGACAAGATCGCGGCGCTCGTAAAATATAACGGGATCCTTGCGGACCGGAAGACCTATGAAGGCCTCGCCGCCGAAAAAACGCGGAGGACGCAGGAATACGACCGCGTCAGAAGCTGGTTCCCGTGCGGCGTCCCGACGGAGCACGAACTGCAGGAGGCGCAGGAGGCGCTTCGGCGCGCGGAAAAAGCAGAACCGACGATCCGGGATTCCGTCCTGACGGAAGAGGATAAGAAGACCCGCGCAAAAGCCGCGGCATATTTCCGCAGCAGTACCGTCCTGGAAGGAGAAACGGAAGAAATGTACCGCATCTGCAGACAGATCCGGGATCTTTCCCAGGAAAAGAACGAGCTGCAGCAGGAACTGCTGACGCGGCGCGCGCAGGCGGCGGAACAGAAGCAGCGGGAGGCAGACGAAGCAAGAGCCCGGGCGGAAGAGGAGGCCGGACGCCAGGCCAGACTGGAGTTGGAGAGGAAGCACCGCCGCGCCGTCGGCGTTGCGGCGGCCGTGATGGGGACGCTCCTTGCCGTTTATTCGCTGCTGACCGCGGCGGGGATATCCAGGACGGACCGGCATCTGAGCTTTTCGTTCGACGAACTGCCGACTCTCCTGTTCCTGATCGCGGGCGTGCTCGCGCTGCTTGCGGGGATCGTCATGATCTTCCTCTCCCGGAAGAAGAATGACGGGGGAGAGGATACGCACGGACGGACGGAAGTTCCGGAAGGGAATGAAGAGGACACGGAAGACGCCGGTCTGGAAAGACTCAGGACCCGGATCCGGGACATGGAAGCGGCCGCTGCCGCGGAAGAGGAGAAAGTCCGCGCCTATTTCGGCCGGTTCGGGATCCCGTATGAAGAGAACAGGAAACAGGCTGTTGAGATCATCTCGGCGCTCGACCATCTGAAAAAAGCGGAAGAACAGGTCCGCATCAAAGAGAACCGCGGTACGGCGGCCAGGGAAACTTACGAAGCGGAGGCCGCCAGGGTCCGGCGCTTCCTGAAGTCGCTCGGCTTTGCCCCGGAGACGGATCTCCATGAGCAGCTGGAAGGGATCGAGGACCGGCTGGACGATCTCATCCAGGCCGGCCGGGAACTGAACCAGGCGACCGACGCTCTGAAGATGTTTGAGGAGGAACACGATACCGGCCGCCTCCTCGGCGCGGTCCGGCCGGACTTCCCGGAAACACTGGAGGAACTGCAGACGGAAAGCAGGGCGCTGCAGGAGCAGGCCCGGGAAAAAACCGACAGCGCCGGCACCTATGCCCGGGAGGCGGAGGAACTGGAGCGGAAGCTCGACGGGCTTCGGGAGGACGAAGAGACCCTGCAGGAACTGAGCCGCAAGATCGATGCGGACAGCCGCCGCTACGACCTGCTGATTCGAACGCAGGATTGCCTGCGCCAGGCGAAACTGTCCCTGTCCCGCAAGTATGCCAGCCCGGTCACGGAGCATTTCCGGACGTATCTGTCCGCGATCCTTGAGGAGGGACAGGAGGACTTCCGGGTGGATCCGGAAGGGAACGTCCTCGTGGAGGATCACAATGAACCGCGGCAGATCGCCGCATACAGCCACGGGTACCGGGATCTCACGTATTTCTGCATGCGGATCGCCCTGATCGATTCCATGTATCAGGAGGAGAAGCCGCCGGTCATCCTGGACGATCCGTTCGTCAATCTGGACGACGGGCGCGCCGCCCGGGCGATCGCCCTGGTGCGGGAGATCGCGCAGGAGTACCAGGTGTTCTATTTTACCTGCAGTGAAGGGCGGAAAGCGTAGAAATAAAGGCTTGCAACGCGCTTCGATTTGCTTTATAATGCTAAACAAGCGTTTTGCTTGCGAATCGCAGCTCCTGCGAAAAACGGCAGGGAGGTACCATCATGATCGCTTGCTCTGACCGGCTCACTTACGTCCATTCGGACATCCGCGGTCCTTTATACCAGGAAGCCTTGCGCATGGAAGCGGCGGGAACTCCCGTTCTGAAACTGAATACCGGAAACCCGGCGCGGTTCGGCTTCACGCTGCCGATATCCGTGCGGCGCGCGCTGGCGCAGCATATCGACGAGGCGGTGCCGTACTGTGACGTGCGGGGGATGCAGTCCGCGCGGGACGTGATCTGCACGTACCACATCGGGAAGGGGCTCAAGGGAGTCCGCCCGGACGACATCTTCATCGGCAACGGCGTCAGCGAGATGGCGTCCATGCTGATGGAAGCGCTGATCGGGACCGGGGACGAGATCCTGCTGCCGTCGCCGTGCTATTCGCTGTGGAGCAATAACACGTATCTGTGCGGCGGCGTGCCGGTGTTCTACCGCTGCGACCCGGCCAACCACTGGAATCCGGATCTGGAGGACATGGAGCGGAAGATCACGCCGAAGACCAAGGCCGTGCTGGTGATCAATCCCAACAACCCGACCGGCGCGCTGTACAGCCGGGAGGTCCTGCTGGGGATCGCGGAACTGGCGCGGAAGCACCATCTGGTGCTGCTGGCGGATGAGATCTACGACCGGCTGGTCATGGACGGGCTGGTGCACGAATCGCTGGCGGCGCTGGCGCCGGACCAGCCCTGCGTCACGTTCAACGGACTGTCCAAGAGCCACATCATCTGCGGCTTCCGCTGCGGCTGGATGATCTTCAGCGGACCGAAGGACGAGCTAAAGGACGTCCGGGACGGCGTCATGAAGCTGGCGGCCATGCGGCTGTGCGGCAACGCGCTGACGCAGCTGGTCATCCCGGCGGCGCTGGCGGACAGCGCTTCCACGATGGAGATGCTGGTGCCCGGCGGCCGCCTGTACGAGCAGCGGGGCGCCACCCTGCGCGGGCTGGAAGCCATCGAAGGCGCGTCCTGCGAAAGAAACGACGCCGCGTTCTACGTGTTCCCGGCGCTGGATCGGGAGATGTTCCGCTTTAAGGACGCGGGCGATTTCTGCATGAAATTCCTGCACGAATGCCAGGTCCTGGTGATCCCCGGCCCCGGCTTCGACTGGCACGAAGACCTGCGTTTCCGCATCGTCATGCTTCCGCAGCCGGCGGAGCTGGAGGACGCCATGGGGAAACTGGGGGGGTTCCTGCAGCGGCACAGACGGTAGGAAGACCGGTATGGACAAACCGGCGGCAATATTGTATGATCAGGAAAAGGAGGTGCTGTTATGGGCCTTTTATCGAAATTTTTAAAGAAAGTGGCGGACGAGACGGCGAACGACCTGACTGCCAAGGAAGCCAAGAAAGTGGGCAGCTTTTTCTCCGACAAGATCTCCGAGATCATCGGCGAAGGCAAGAAGGCGGATCAGGAACTGGCCGCTCATCAGGCGAGCGCGTCGGCCGCGGTGCATGAGGCCGTGAATGAAGCGGCCGAAGCCGTGGACGAAGAAGTGACCATCCCCGGCAATTCCTGGGGGCCCACGATGCCGCTGGAGGAGAACCAGTTCAATTTCCCGGGACCGTACACCGCGTACTTCGAGAAGATCCTGAGCGAGGAATTCCCCGAATACCGTCTGGAGAAGGAAATGATCCCCAGCGGCCGCGGCATGGTCTGCACGCTGATGGACGGCGACCGGAGAGCGCTGGTGCTGGAGGTGCTCAACAGCAGTTCCGTCCGCAATCAGCTGCGCAGGACCTGCCGGCTGTCCGGCACTCCTTACGTGCGTCTCTATCACGACCATGAGGGCTGGTGGAACACCCGCGCCTACGTCGTGGAACGCGCGAAAAAGGCCATGGCCGGCGAAAACTGATCCTTATCTGAACTCATCAAAAACGGAGACAGGGGAGGCCCCGCCTTCCCCGCTCCTTTTTGGCGGAAAGAGAACGCCTGGCGCCTGGGGCGGACCCGGCCCGGACCATTTTCACGGCTTCTCAGGCAGCCGGTCCGGGTACGGTCTGGTACATCCAAGAATTTTCTTGGATTTAATGATTTCTCTTTCCGCTTTTTCATTAGTGACCGCGCTTATGTCCCTGCTTGACCGCCTCTCGGACCCGCAGGTCTGGGAGAGATTTTACGAGTACAAGACGTCTCTGGCCTGCCCGAAGGATTTCGCGAAAGAACTGCGGACCTTCATCGACGAGCAGGCCTATCTTCCCGTCTGCGAAAGCATCCGGCGCGGGGAGCCGTTCCCGCTGCCCCGCAAAGCGGTCATCAGCAAACAGTCTTCGCAGAAAAAACGCACGGTCTACATCTATCCCCGCCGCGAAAACATCGTCCTGAAACTCCTGACCTACCTGCTGCTGCGTCATTACGACTATCTGTTCAGCCGCGGCCTGTATTCCTTCCGGCCGGGCCGCTCCGCCAAGGACGCGGTGAGGATGCTGCAGCGGAAGCTGCGCGGCCGCCGGTGGCATGCGTACAAGGCGGACATCAGCGATTATTTCAATTCCCTGCCCGTGGACGCTTTCCTGCCCGTGCTGCGGGAAGCGCTGGGAGAGGATGAGCCGCTGTTCGCTTTCCTCAGCCGCCTGCTGAGCGAACCGCGGGTGCGCGACGGCCGGGAGATCATCACGGAGCGGAAGGGGATCATGGCGGGCACGCCGCTGGCGTCGTTCTACGCCAACCTATACCTGAAGGATCTGGATGCGCATTTCGACGACCCGGCGGTCCCGTACGCGCGCTATTCCGACGACGTCATCCTGTTCACGGAGACCCGCGGGGAAGCGGAGGCGCAGGCGGCCTTCATCCGCGGCTTCCTGACGGAGAAAGGGCTGCGCCTCAATCCGGACAAGGAGACCTTCTTCCGTCCGGAGGACGGCTGGATCTTCCTGGGCGTCTGCTGCCGGGACGGTGTGACGGACATCGCCCCGGTCTCGCTGCAGAAAATGAAAGCCAAGATGCGCCGCAAAACGCGGGCGCTCAGGCGCTGGCAGGAGCGAAACGGCCTGGACGAGGAGAAAGCGGCCAAAGCGTTCATCCGCGTCTTCAACCGCAAACTGTTCGAAGACCCGGGCGACAACGAACTCAGCTGGAGCCGCTGGTTCTTCCCGGTGATCGGGACGGCGGAGAGCCTGCAGGCGATCGACCGCTATGCGCAGGACTGCCTGCGGTATCTGCTGAGCGGGAAACGGACGAAGGCCCGGTACAACGTAAGGTACGGGGAACTGAAGCGGCTGGGGTACCGCAGCCTGGTACACGAGTATTACAAGAGGGAAGAGGAAGGGAATACAGAAGCCAAGATTTGAAAAAAGGCGCCCCCGAGCGCCTTTTTTTTGCGGTCCGCGTTGTGCCGCCGCTTTATTCCTTCCGGCTTCTCAGGGATACTTCCCCCGCGTATACCGTTTCTCTCCGCCCGTCTTCATACCGCACGATCAGGCCGAAATCGTCGGACAGGGCTTCGGCATGGGCCGGGGTGCGCTGATCGCCGATGATGATGGTCACGGGACGGCCCAGCGTCACACAGTGAGCCTGAAAGTAGGAAAGATAGACGGGATCTTCCGAGAGGAAGCCCGCATAGGCGTCGTCCAGGGCATTGATCAGAGCGGCGCAGAGGACGTCGCGGCGGGGCGTGCGGCCGGTGGCCATGCGGAGGCTGGCGGCAAGAGAGCGGATGTCTTCCGGGAAATCTTCCGGCGTCTGGCCGACGTTGATCCCCATGCCGGTGAGCATGTACTGGATGGCGCCGCTATCGCTTTCCAGCGCCATCTCGGTCAGGATGCCGCAGAGTTTTCTGCCTTCCCACAGGATGTCGTTGGGCCATTTGATCTCAGGCGTGAACGCGCAGACCTCCTCCACGGCGCGGCAGACGGCCACGGCGGCGTACGCAGTGAAGCGGGAGGCACGGAGCGGGGAGATGTCCGGGAAGTACAGGCCGGTGAGATAAAGCCCCAGGCCGGCGGGCGAGTAGAAACTGCGGCCGCGGCGTCCCCGGCCTCCGGTTTGCTCCTCCGCGGCCAGGTAGTAGTTCCGGGTCCGGTCCGGCACGGCCAGCGTCTTGGCGCGGTCGTTGGTGGAGGTGATGGTGGGGAAGCAGAGGAGGCTGCCGCAGTGGTCGTTCTTCAGCCGGGGCAGGAGATTGCCCGGGGAGAGACGGTCCGGCGCGGCGGTCAGGCGGTAGCCTTTCCGCGGGGCGGCTTCGATCTCATATCCGTCCTTCTGCAGTGCCTGGACGGCCTTCCACACGGCCGCCCGGGTCACGCCGAGCTGCCGGCTCAGGGAAGCGCCGGAAACGAATTCGCCAATATGCTGATGCAGTAAAGCTAAGATCTGTTCTTTCATGATACTCCGATCATACACGATGAAGGCCAAATTGTAAACGGGTTTTTGGCGAAGGTTGACAAAAGAGGGGAGACGTGTTATTGTAAACCGTGCGAAACAAAAAGTTTACAATACTTCCGGAGGAATTCTATCATGAAACGGCCCGACGTCTATAAAATGGTCATCACCGCCCTCTTTGTCGCCCTCACCGCCGTAGGCGCGTTCATCCGCATCCCGACGGCCACGGTGGCCTTCACGCTGCAGATCCTGTTCGTTTTCCTGGCCGGGATCCTGCTGGGACCGGGGTGGGGCGCGCTGTCGCAGCTGATCTACGTGCTGCTGGGGCTGGTCGGCGTTCCGATCTTTACGGGCGGCGGCGGATTCGGGTATGTGTTCCAGCCCAGCTTCGGGTTCCTGCTGGGGTATATCGGGGGCGCGGCCGTGACGGGATGGCTCGCGCGGGCGGGGAGACCGTCGGTGCTGCGGACCGTGCTGGCGTGCGCCGCGGGTCTCGCGGCGATCTATGCGGTCGGTCTGCCCTATATGGCCTGGGTGCTGAACGTGCATCTGGAAAAGGATCTGCCGGCTTCCTACATCATCACCAACGGCATGCTGATCTTCCTGCCCTGGGACGGCGTCAAGGTGGCGGCCGCGGCCGCGCTGTCGAAGATCCTGCTGCCGGTCATGGACCGGCTGCGGAGGGCCTGAGCCGGAGAGTTTTTCCGGGACCGGCATTTTTCCGGTTGAAATGGCGAAGAATATCGGCTACAATAAAAAGCGTGCTCCGGATGCATGCTTTTTTGATGTGGGAGAGAAAGAAGGGCTTATGAGGATCGGCGTGTTTTTATCGTCCCGGATGGGAAAGACCGACGCGTACCGGAAACTGACGGAAGAACTGGGCCGGTGGCTCGTTCGGAACGGTCACGAACTGGTCTACGGCGGGGAGAATTACGGCCTGATGGCGGTGCTGGCGGATACGGTGCTGGCCGAAGGCGGCCGCGCGGCCGGCGTGATCCCGAACCTGTCCCCCATGAAGGAGAACGCGCATCCCGGACTTCAGGAACACCACTATGTGCGCAGCATGGCGGAGCGCAAGGAACTGATGATCCGGCTGGCGGATGCCTTCATCGCGCTCCCCGGCGGCATCGGGACCCTGGACGAATTCTCCGAAGTCCTGTGCCTCAACGCCATCGGCGCCCTGGACAAGCCCCTGGTCCTGCTCGGAACAGGCGGCTACTATGAACCTTTCCGGGCTGTCAGGGATAAGATCCTCGCGGAGCAAATGGCGGACGGATCCTCCTTCGAACGCCTCCTGATCACAGAGGACCTCGAGGAAGCCGGACGGTTTCTGACTCGTGCGAAAACCTGACAAAGGGACGGTTCCTTTGTCAGAAAACAGGAGAAAATCTGACAAAGGAACCGTCCCCCTGTCAGAAAAATAAAAAAATTTTAGGAGAATTGGGGGATCACAGCATGAAACGTACCCGACTTCTGTTCCTGGCCTGGGCGATCGTCCTGGGCCTGTCAGCCTGTGGAAAGGCTCCGGCCGGAACCACTGCCGCATCAGAACCCGCCTCCACGGAGGCGCCAGCCCCCGCCGCGAAGCATCTGCGGATGCCCGACGGGGAGTGTCAGACATTCAATCCCTACTTGGCCAACACACAGGATGAGATGATGAATGACTTTGCCCAAGCAAGGTTATACCGCCGTTTTGCCAAAGAAGACCGCAAGACGCTCTATATGCGTCCGGAACTGGCGGCGGAAGAACCGAAGCAGATGGACGCCGAAGGCAAAGTCTGGCAGATCAGGATCCGTCCCGGCCTGTTCTTCACGGACAGCCAGGGCAACCTGACCGATAAGCCCATCAACGCCTCCGTCTTCGAGCATTCCTTCAAAATGGCTCTGGACCCGGTCCTGAAGCAGCGCGCCGGCGACAACATGTCCATCTACATCACCATCGTGAACGCGAAGGAATACTTCCAGCAGACGCCGGAAGCCCCGGTGAAATGGGAAGACGTGGGCATCAGGGCGCTGGACGAGCTGACCCTGGAACTGACACTGGCCACGCCGTCCACGCAGATGAACGTGATGCAGCAGTTCACCGGCTACGGCACCGTCCCCACGGATCCGGACCTCTTTACCTCCCTGATGGCGAACGGCGCCACCGCTTACGGCACGGACCATACCAAGACCCTCTACTGCGGCGCCTTCTACGTGACCGACTGGGTCAAGTCCTCCGCCATCACGCTGAAAAAGAATCCGAATTACGTGTTCGCGGACGAGATCAAAATCACGGATGCGACGCTGTATTACGTGGAAAATTACCAGACGCAGCTTGAGATGTACCTGAAAGGTGATCTGGATTCCACGGCGCTGGATGCGGAGATCGCGCCGCGCTACGCGGAACGCGAGGACTATCTGAGCTATCCCGCCCGCTACCTGATGCAGATCGAGATCAACCGCGGCAACACCAAAAAGCCGATCCTGGACAACATGAATTTCAAGAATGCGCTGTGGTATGCGGTGGACCGGATCGCAATGGCGAAGCTGGAGGCGGCCACGCCGGCCAACTACATCATCCCGGACACCTCCCTGGCGGACTCCGCGACCGGCCTGCTGTTCAGGGACACGGACATCGCGAAGAGCTACCGCGAGGATATGACCGCGAGTTATGACCCGGCGAAGGCGAAAGCGTATTTCGACAAGGCTATGGAAGAGGAAAAGATCAGCGGCAAACTGACGCTGGAACTGATCATTTCCCCGGCCACGCCGGAACAGAGCCTTTGTGCGCAGTTCCTGCAGCAGCATCTGGCGGAGATCTTCGGCGAGGACCGTTTCGAACTGGTCATCCGGGAGAACCAGGACCGCGCCAACCTGATGAAGACCTGGCGGGATGACCCCAACGCCTATGAACTCTGCCTCTCCAACTGGAGCCGCGCCGTGACCGACGACAGCCCCTTCAACGTGTTCGACAAATACAGCGAAGTCTACGACCTGAAAGTAAACGCCCCGTACGGCAACGCGTTCATCAACGAGACCATCTTCCTCCAGACCACCGACCCGCGGGTCAAGACCGACCAGGCCTACAATGCGGAACTGGCCGGGCGGATGGAGAAGGAAGCCCTGGAAAACCGCCTCGTGATCCCGATGTTCGAGCGCAGCTTCCAGTACCTGGTCAGCCCGAAACTGATCCTCCCCCTGGAGGTCCCGCAGCCGTCGATGGGCTTCACGCTGCGGCCCTGGCTGGCGGATCTGCTGCCGTAAACACCCGAACGGGGCCGGAAGGGGACGGTTCTCCCCCGGCCCCGTTTTCAGCCGCTGACGCGGTGACGCTGCGATATTGACGGATGGGACGCTATATTCTGAAACGGATCGGCATGATGGTTCTGACGCTCTTTGTCATTCTGACACTGGGCTTTCTTGTGATCCGCCTGATGCCGGGCAGTCCGTTCGACGATCCCAATTATTCCGCGGAGATGACGCGGATGCTGGAGGAGAAGCACCATCTGCACGAGCCGGTCATCGTGCAGTATTATTATTACCTGAAGGACATCGTGACGGGCGGATACTGGGGCGTGTCCCTCAATCTGGAGCCGATGACGCCGGTATGGACCGTGATCGGCCGCCGCATCCCCGTGACGCTGACCGTCAACTTCCTCTCCCTGCTGATCGCGCTGCCGCTGGGCATCCTGGCGGGTACGTGGGCGGCGCTGTACCGGAACCGGTGGCCGGACCACGTGATCAGCCTGCTCACCGTGCTCTTCATTTCCGTCCCGTCTTTCGTGATGGCATCGCTGCTGCAGTACTTCCTGGGGTATAAGGCCGGACTGTTTCCGCTGATCTATGATGCGGCCGGGACGGAGGCCGTCCGGCTGACCTCGCTGGTGATGCCGGTGCTGGCCCTGAGCTTTCACCCCATCGCCATGATCTGCCGCCACCTGCGCGGCGAACTTTCGGAAAACATCCGCTCGGAATATATGATCACGGCCCAGGCCAAGGGACTCAGCCTGCGGCAGGCCGTGTTCCGCCACGCGTTCCGCAATTCGCTGATCCCGGTGATGAACATCATCGTCCCGCTGTTCACGAACATCCTGGCGGGCTCGCTGGTCATCGAGCGGATCTTCGGGATCCCGGGCGTTGGCGGCCTGATGACGCGTTCCATCAACGCGAAGGACCACTGGCTCACCATTACCGTGCTGTTTTTCTACGCGCTGATCCATCTGATCACCGTGCTGGTCACGGACGTCTCCTACGGGCTGGTCGATCCCCGTATCCGGCTGGGAGGTGACCGCGATGATTAAGCGCTTCCGGCACAATAAAGCGTCCGCGGCCGCCTTTTTCCTTCTGCTGTTCCTGATCCTGATGGCGGTGTTCGCGCCTTCGTTCACCCCGTACAGCTACCGCGGGCAGGTGAAGAACCCGGACGGCGAGATCTTAAGCAATATGCCGCCGAAGATCCCCGCGCTCCGCTTCCTGGGCATCGCGCAGGGCACGGCGGTGCTGGAGGACCGGCAGACGGCGTTTCTGGACGATCCCGCGCGCTACCCGGCGGGCTGCATCCTGGAGATCCGGGACCGCCGCGTGACGGAGCGGGGCACCGAATACTGCGACGTCCTGGTGGACTATTACAGATATATGAAAGCGGAAGAGGGGACCGCCTTCTGGTTCGGCACGGACCAGCTGGGGCGCGACATCTGGACGCGGCTGTGGCGGGGCACGCGCGTCTCGCTGGTGATCGCCCTGTTCGCGGTGGCCATCGACATGCTGATCGGCGTGAGCTGGGGCGCGGTCTGCGGCTACTACGGCGGGCGGACGGATCTGATCGGTATGCGCGTGTGCGAGATCATCCACGCGATCCCGAACGTGATCCTCTGCACGATGTTCATCCTGCTGCTGGGCCGCGGCATCGGCACCATGATCCTGGCCCTGGCGGTGCGCAACTGGGTGGAGACCGCGCGCCTCGCCCGCGCCCAGTTCCTGCGTTATAAAGAGCGCGAGTTCGTCGTCTCCGCGCGCGCGATGGGCGTCCGCGACCGCCGCCTGATCTTCCGCCACATCCTTCCCAACGCGATGGGTCCGCTCGTCACCAGCGCGACCCTGGCCGTGCCCGGCGCCATCTTCATGGAATCCTTCCTGTCCTTCATCGGCCTCGGGATCCCCGCGCCGGAACCCTCCGTCGGCACCATGCTCTCGGACGCCCAGTCCCTGCTGCAGACCTATCCGCACCAGGTGATGCTGCCCGCCGCCGTGATCGCCCTCCTCATGATCGCCTTCCACCTGCTCTCCAACGGCCTGCGCGACGCGTTCGACCCGCGGGAGGAGAAGGGAGAGGTCTGAAGCACACAAAAAAAACCTGGAGACGGCGCTCTGTAAAGAAGCATCTCTTCTTGGAAGTTCTGATAATGAGAAGATGGTATGTGGTAGGTAGTGGTGAAACGGGAGATAAACTTCCATGCTGAAGATAGTGTGCAAAAAGTCCATACAATTCTTGACAATTTCTCTTTAACAAGGTATTAATGAAAAATAAAGATATCTTCTGCGAAGGAAAACCAAATATGAACAGAATAGCGATAACGAGTATTTTTGTGACAATTATGGTTGCATCAGCTTTTGTTGGTGTTTTTGCAAAAGAGAATCATCATCTTTCACATGAAAAATGTAATAATCCAGATGTAATTAATACGTATCGAATAGATTTTCAGGAAGGAATCGTATATGATTCGGATACCACCGTCAGGAATATACATAATATGGCGGATTGGTTAGAGGAGATAGTTTTTTTCGTTGATGCAGGTGATGATGTTTTTACAATTGGTTGTTATATAGGAAGTGATGGAATATCTGTAGAAGAACTTTTTTGTAAAGTTGAGAAAACTGTAGCAGAAGCTAACAAATTGGTTAAGAATGAAGAGCGGGTTTCTTCTAACAACAATTTGTTCCTTGGTAATCTATATTTAAAATATTGTCTTGTTAAGTTGCCTGGGGACATTTCTTGTGATGCATTATCCTTGACGGGTGTAAGTTCATATCGGCGTGTTTCGGCAACGCCAACCAAAGATGAATTAACTGATCATAGGGAACTCACGGAAATTGAGAATAAAAATAGACTCCGATCATATGCAATTAATGGTAGTTATCATCATGTTGAAGTTATGTTTGATTATACCTATAGATGTTGGTACAATCAATTAACAGGTACTCATAACATGTGTATGCCAACGCTGACTGATCCTCACGGTGGTGATGGGAACAATAGATATGCATCCGGTTATCAATGGTTTCCTAATATAGTTAATGTTTATTTCTATAGTGATGTTGACCCAAATATTAACAGGACAATGCTGTGGTATAATTATAATCAAAGCACACTTAATAATATAAATGTTGATTCAAATGAAGCGCTGGAGATAGAGGTTGCTTTTTATAACTACAATCAATCATCAACACCATACAACGAGAGGGGAAATGCCTTTCAATTAATTGATAGTGGGTCGATGTGGTTTACAAATCAGCCAAACAATTACAGAGACACAAATTTCTGTGACAGCAATCAGATTGTTACTTTTTGTGTTGGTGTGGATGACACCTCAGATTTGGTGGCTAATAAATGGTATGTTTGGTATATTGACGGTATCAAGGGCATTACTTCGAACAATTATCCAAATGATGGACGATTCAGGGTAACTGCTCAAAGAAGCTACCGCCTCTTAGGAGGCGGAACATGGAATGTTTTTGCAGATGAACATGAACCGATTCGTTTTCTTGGTATTAATAATAGTCAAAACTGGGTTCCAGCTTCTCAAAATGCATGGACTTATGCAGCAGCACATGATGATTGGAATTTTAATTCATCGACAGATCCCGTAAAATAAAAACGAAACGCTGAAATGATCGAAATCATCCTGTCTGTATTAATGTACATCCTCCTTGTTGTGTTTATTGCTTTAATTTCAGCTGCAGTCCCGTTTCTCGTATACAGAAGGTGGAAGAACAAAAAAACGTTTGTAATTCTGTTTTGCATCTGCCTGGTTATTATTCTCGGCTGGTTGGTGCACCGGGTTGATCATCCGTTTCTGATTTGCGCGAAATATGAGGAATCTATTACTTGCGAGGAGAAGCAGAGGATCATCGGGCTTAATTCAGGGGTATATAGTGATTCCATTCCATTTATTCCGGTTTGTATCATAGTTAAAAATGCTGATGAAGAAGAGATACTGGTCAATACCTGGTATATACCATTCGGGTATACCGAGATGTCAATCACTGATGATGGTCCGAATCTTATTCGTGGACTTTTTGGACAGTAACAGGATACGTTTCACCCTTGACACCGCCTCTTAACTGTACCATTATAATGTCACCCATCAATACCGGAACAACGGTCAACTTAAGTACAAAAGTGACCCGGGAGCGTTTCCTTACCTTTTTTTCCTTCTCGCCATCCTCCGTGCCTTCATCTTCTCCTGTGCGTACTCGAACGCGGTCAGGGCGATCCCACTCAAAATGAAAATGTAATCACTCAGGAAGCGCCAGACCAGCATGGCCCAGAAGACCAGACCGGAGTCCGGCAGCTCCGCGAAGACCAGGTAGAAGGACGCCTCTGCCGCGCCCGCGCCGCCGGGCGTGGGAATGATGGCGATGGCGGAATGGATGAAGAACATGGAGACCATGACCACCGCCCAGCTCACGTTGCCGCCGAAGGCCCGCAGGATGAAGAACGGCAGGCTGGTCCGGCCCAGATGGTACAGCACGGAAAGCAGGAACATCTCCAGCGTCAGGCGGCGGTGGCGGTTGATGTAGTTGATGGCGTCGCTGTATTCCTGCAGCTGCTGCAGGACCCTGGCGCCCTTGGTCTCCGGATCCTTGATGAGACGGATGGCGGCCAGGCCGCGCAGCACCGCCATGACGATCTTGCCCATGGCTTTCGGGAAGGCCGCGGACAGGATGACCAGGAGCGGCACGAGGGAGAAGCAGGCCAGGCCGATATAGGCGGTGACCTTCAGCGCCGGCACCGTGAAGAGGCCGCCCAGGAAGACGAAGACGAACAGCGCCGGCAGCGCGAATCCGATCTGCAGCAGCAGGAAGGCGTAGACCGGGATGGCCAGCGACGCCCCGTCGGACATGCCGTGCCGCTTCAGATACAGGATCTGGAACGGCTGGCCTCCGGAGCCGGACGGCGTGATGTTGTCATAATAACGGCCGTAGATGGTGAGCTTCAGGGAAGTGCCCCAGTCCTTTTTGCCCGTCAGCTGGCGGATCAGTGAATAATACTTGCCCGCTTCGGAGAAGAGGATGACCAGAAAGCACAAAAAAGCGAGCACGAAGAAGATCCAGCGGATCTCCACGTCCTCCAGATCAGCCGCGCCGGAGTTTTTCCGGTTCATCTCGGAGATCCCGGTCCAGAGCAGGATGCCGACGTTCAGCAGGATGAACAGCAATATCCAGATCCAGGATCTTTTCTTTTTCTGCGGGTTCTGTGCCATGGTTTCCTTCCATACCAAAGTGACTGCTTCACAGTCCGGCAAATATTCTATTCTTTTTTGACGGATTTGTCAAATCATACCGCGTCCGGGCGTCCGAAAAGGGGCTCCGGGCTTTTCAAAAACACGATATCTTCCGTTTTGGAAAGGATTTTTCAACAATACTTAAGAGAATTTCTCCGTGAGGCTTGACAGCCTTATTTTCCTGTGCTATAAAGAGCGGGTATTCCTTTTTAGGGGCATAGTTCAAGGGTAGAACAGTGGTCTCCAAAACCATCGATGAGAGTTCGAATCTTTCTGCCCCTGCTATCAGCACTTCGCCGACATCCGCATGCGGTGAGGTGCTGACCTTTTATTTACAGGAAAGAACGCGCTGCGCGGGACGATCTGTAAAAATACAGGAATTGGAGAGCCGTCATGAAACAGACCTGGAAACCCGGCAACCTTTTGAATCCCGCCCCGGCGGTCATGGTCAGCTGCGCCCTGCCGGGGGAACGTCCCAACATCATCACGGTCGCCTGGGCGGGCACGGTGTGCAGCGAGCCGCCCATGGTGTCCGTTTCCGTCCGGAAGAGCCGCCACTCCCACCGTCTGATCCGGGAGAGCGGAGAATTCGTCGTGAACCTGGTCCCCGCCTCCCTGGCCCGTGCCTGCGATCTGTGCGGCGTGAAGTCCGGCCGGGACGTCGACAAGTTCGCGGCCGCGCATCTGACCGCGGCGCCGGCCCCGGGCCTGGAGACCGCGCCCCTGATCGCGGAAAGCCCGGTCAATCTGTGCTGCAAAGTGGAGCGGGTCCTGGAACTGGGGTCGCACGACATGTTCCTCGGCCGCATCGTGCAGGTGGCGGTGGAGGAGAGGCTGCTGGACAGGAAGGGGAAACTGGACCTGCGGAAGGCGGACCTGATCGCGTATTCCCACGGGGAATACCTGCGGCTGGGAGAAGCGGTGGGCCGCTTCGGGTTTTCGGTGAAGAAAAGCAAATAAAAAACAGACCGGCGGGACCGGTCTGCAGGGGAGAGGACGGACAGGGGCGGAAACCCCTGTCTGTCCTATTTTTTTTCTTTCTCCTTGTCCCTGGGCTTATCCTTTTCCTTGTCTTTGGCTTTTTCCTTCTCTTTTTCCTTGGCCTTCTCTTTATCTTTATCCTCCGGCAGGACCAGCAGCCTGTCTGCCAGCGCGCGCGCAAAGCCGCCCACGATGGCGCAGCTTAAGATCATGTCCCTGCCTTCGCCGGCAGCAGGATCCTCCCGGTCCGGCGCTTCGGCCTGCTCCCGGACCTGCCGGGCGAAATACGCGCTGGTCCGCTGATGGCGCTCCGCGAACGTTGCGTACAGGCGCTCCGTCTCTTCCGCAGTGAGCCCGGCGGGGATCAGCTGACGGATCTGCGCGATGCTGAGCGACTGCTTCAGGGAGCAGATCATCAGCAGATATGCGATGTGGATACGGTAATACCGCTTTTTGACCGGCTCCGGCATGGTCTTCTGCCGCACGTAGTTATTGATGGCGGCGGCGGTGACCAGCGGGTCTTCCTTCCGGTCGGACGGCAGAAAGTCCAGATACTGCTTCAGCAGGACCAGGACCTGCTCCATGTACAGGCCCAGATCCGGGATGGCGTCCCAGTCCGGCAGGCGGTAGTGCAGCAGATGTTCTTCCCAGTCTTTCAGTTTTTCGTTCAATTCCGTGTGGTCCATGGAGCCGCTCCTTGCAGATAATTTCTATTCAGATGAGAAGATTATATCATCCGTTTTTTGATTTTGCAATAATTGTGACAAAAATCACTTGACAAAAATCTAAAACAAGTTAAACTAATATATAACACAAGATAACAAAACAATGAAAACAAGGAGGGAACCATGATGAACGAAGAGAGAAGAAACAGCCGTCCGGCCAGGATCGCGGCGCAGGTGATCCGCATCCTGTCCGTGCCGCCCGTCATGGTCACGCTTCTGATCGTCATTCTCTATATTGCGAAGAAAGGAGTCTTCCTGACCGTGCGCGACGCGCTGGTCACCTGGCTCTGCCTCGCGCTGGTCCCTGCGGCGGCCTATCCGTTGTCGCTGCTTATTCCCGGCGTGCGGCGGCAGGGACGGGACGGCCAGCGGAAACTGGCATTCCTGTGCTCCTGCGCGGGCTATGCCGCGGGCTTTGTTTATGCCCTGGTCTGCGGCAGCGGCCGCCTGATCTGCCTGACCGCCATTTACATGCTGTCCGTCATCCTGCTGCTCATCACAAACAAACTCCCCGGTGTCCGCACCAGCGGCCACGGCTGCAGCGTGGTGGGCCCGCTGCTGTTCGGCAGCTTCTGCTTCGGCCTGCCCGCCTTCCTGCTGTGCGCGGGCCTGTACGGCCTGATCCTGTGGGCCTCCCTGTATCTGAAGCGGCACACGCCCGGCGAATTCCTGGGCGGCAGCGCGATCTGCCTGCTTTCGACCGGAATCTGCGCCGCGGTCTGCCTGATGACCGGCCTTTTGCCCTGAGCGGGCCGGTTTTTCCTGATATTCTCTGTAATTCCCTCATTTTCCCTTCAAAAAATAGTGGAACTTCCGGCGATCATGTGTTAAAATAAGCCATTGACACGCGCAGTCGCTGTATTTTTGCGTGTCAGAAAGAATAGAATGCCCGGCGGAACGGGCCCAGAGAGGAGCAGTGTCCATGAGTGTCACGGTAGAAAAGTTAGAGAAGAATATGGCTAAGCTGACCATTGAGATCCCCGCAGAGGAAGTGTCTGCGGCCGAACAGCGGGCTTACAATAAAAGCAAAGGCCGGATCGTCATCCCCGGTTTCCGGAAAGGCCATGCGCCCCGCCATATGGTGGAAAGAATGTACGGCGCCGACGTCTTTATGGAAGATGCGGTGAACGATCTGCTGCCCGGCGCGTACGAAGCGGCCGTGAAGGAATCCGGCCTGGAAGTCGTCTCCCGTCCGGAGATCGATTATGAGCAGGTCGAGCACGGCAAGGCCCTCATCGTGACCGCCCTGGTCGCCGTGAAGCCGGAAGTGAAGCTGGGCCAGTACAAGGGCCTGGAACTGGGCCTGACCGCCCCTGTCGTGACCGAAGAGGACATCGAAGCCGAACTGAAGAAGGAACAGGACAAGAACGCCACCATGAAGGATGTGGAAGACCGTCCCGTGCAGGAAGGCGACACCGTGAACCTGGACTACGCCGGCACCGTCGGCGGCGTCGCGTTTGACGGCGGCACCGCGCAGGGCCAGGATCTGGTCATCGGCTCCCATCATTTCATCCCCGGCTTTGAAGAGCAGATGGTCGGCATGATCCTCGGCGAGGAAAAAGACCTGCACGTCACCTTCCCCGAAGCGTATGCCACGAAGGAACTGGCCGGCAAGGAAGCCGTGTTCCACGTGAAGGTCAACACCATCAGCGAAAAGGAACTGCCGGAGCTGAACGACGAGTTCGCTTCCGAAGTCTCCGAATTCGAGACGCTGGACGCCTATAAGGAAAGCCTGCGCGCCAAGCTGCAGGAGAAGAAGGACAAGGACTTCCGCCAGGAGCAGGAGAACGCGGCGCTGGAAGCGGCCGTGAAGAACGCCGAGATGGAGATCCCCGCCCCCATGGTCGACAGCCAGGCCGAGGACATGGTCCGCGAATTCGGCGAGCGCCTGCAGATGCAGGGCATGCGCCTGGAGCAGTACCTGCAGTTCACGGGCCTGAGCATGCCTCAGATCGTGGACCAGTATAAAGAGCAGGCGAAGAAGCGCATCGAAGGCCGCCTGGTGCTGGAAGCCATCGTGGCTGCGGAAAACCTGGAAGTCACCGACGAAGACCGTGAGAAGGGCTACGCCGACCTGGCGGAGCGCTACAGCATGGACGTCGACAAGGTCCGCGAATTCTTCGACGAGGAGTCCCTGGCGAGTTATGACAAGGATCTGGCCACCCAGAAGGCGCTGGATCTGCTGGTAGCCGAGGCGAAATAAGCCCGGCAAGATCAAAGGAGTCATCTATGAGTTTAGTTCCTTATGTACTGGAATCCACCAGCCGCGGCGAACGGACCTACGACATCTATTCCCGTCTGCTGAAGGACCGGATCGTGATCCTGAGCGAGGACGTCAACGACGTCACCGCGTCCCTGATCACGGCCCAGCTGCTGTTCCTGGAATCCGAGGATCCGGGCAAGGACATCAGCTTCTATATCAATAGCCCCGGCGGCTCCGTAACGGCCGGCATGGCGATCTATGACACCATGCAGTTCGTCAAGTGCGACGTTTCCACGATCTGCCTGGGCATGGCCGCCAGCATGGGCGCGTTCCTGCTGGCCGGCGGCGCGAAGGGCAAGCGCATGATCCTGCCCCACGCCAAAGTCATGATCCACCAGCCTTCGGGCGGCGCCCAGGGCCAGGAGACCGACATCCGCATCGTGGCGGAGGAGATCGCCCGGACCAAGGAGACGCTGAACCGCCTGCTGGCCCAGAACACCGGCAAGCCTTACGAGGAGATCTGCCGCGACACCGAGCGGGATTTCTACATGACCGCGGAAGAAGCCGTGGCATACGGGATCGTGGACAAAGTGATCTCCAACCGCGCGTAAGGAGCAGGCATGGCAACGAAGCGTAACGACAACCCCCGCACCTGCTCCTTCTGCGGCAAGGACCAGTCCCTCGTCAACCACCTGATCTCCAGTCCCCTGAAGGACTGCTACATCTGCGACGAGTGCGTGGAGACCTGCTACGAGATCCTGGAAGAGGACTGGGAACGGGAGCACCGCAAGGGCGGGCACGAACCCGAACCGGAACTGACGCTGGAAACGCTCAAGCGCCCGGCGGAGATCAAGGCCTTCCTGGACGAATACGTGATCGGGCAGGAGCAGGCCAAAAAAGTGCTTTCCGTGGCGGTCTACAACCACTATAAGCGCATCCTGCACGGCGATGTCCCGCAGGATGACGTGGAACTGCAGAAGAGCAACGTGCTGATGCTGGGCCCGACCGGCTCCGGCAAGACCTATCTGGCGCAGACCATCGCGCGCTGCCTGGACGTGCCGTTCGCCTCTTCAGACGCCACCACGCTGACGGAAGCCGGCTATGTGGGCGAGGACGTGGAGAACATCCTGCTCAAGCTGATCCAGGCGGCGGACAACGACGTCGCGCGGGCGGAACGGGGCATCATCTACATCGACGAGATCGACAAGATCACCAAGAAGTCCGAGAACGTCTCCATCACCCGCGACGTGTCCGGAGAAGGCGTGCAGCAGGCGCTCCTCAAGATCCTGGAAGGCACGGACGCGAACGTGCCGCCGCAGGGCGGACGGAAGCATCCGTACCAGGAGACCATCAAGATCAACACCACCGGGATCCTGTTCATCTGCGGCGGGGCCTTCGACGGGCTGGACAAGATCGTCGAGTCCCGGCTGGGCAGCGGCACCATCGGCTTTGGCGGCACCGTGGTGGAGAAGGAAGACCGCCCGCTGGGCGAACTCTTCTCCCAGGTGGTCCCGAAGGACCTGGTCAGATTCGGGCTGATCCCGGAATTCATCGGCCGCGTGCCGGTGACCGTGGCGCTCAACGAGCTGGATGAGGACGCGATGGTCCGGATCCTGACCGAGCCGAAGAACGCGCTGGTCAGACAGTACGAGACCCTGTTCGCGATGGACGACGTGAAGCTGACCTTCACGGACGAAGCGGTGCGGGCCGTGGCGCACAAGGCCATGGAGCGCAACATCGGCGCCCGCGGGCTGCGCGCCGTCATGGAGAATTCCATGATGGACCTCATGTTCAGACTGCCCAGCGACGACACGGTCGGCGCCTGCACCATCACGAAAGAAGTGATCGAGGGCACCGGCGAACCGGAGATCGTCCGCCGGGAAGACGTGCCCGCCGACGTGTCCGGGAGCGGCCGCCGCGCCAGACGCCGCCAGATCAGCGTCAACAACAAGCTGGGCTGACGTCATGGTCATCCGTTCCGTCAGCCTGGAAACGGTCTGCGGCATCACGAGCACGCTGCCGCATCACGACAAGCCGGAGTTTGCGTTCGCCGGCCGTTCCAACGTGGGGAAATCCTCCCTCATCAACGGCCTGATGAACCGCAAGGCCCTGGCCCGCGTCAGCAGCGCGCCCGGCAAGACCCGGACCATCAACTATTACAACATCAACGACGCCTTCTATTTCGTGGACCTGCCCGGCTACGGGTACGCGCAGGTCTCCCTGCAGGAAAAAGAAGCCTGGGGGAAGATGATCGAGCGCTACTTAAAGACCAGCGGCTCCCTGAAGCGGATCTTCCTGCTGGCGGACATCCGCCACGAGCCCGGGGCTAACGACAAACAGATGGCCCGTTTTATCCGCGAAGGCGGCTTTGAACCCGTGGTGATCGCCACGAAACTGGACAAGATCAACCGCAGCCAGCGGCAGAAACAGCTGAAACTCCTCCGGGAGGGGCTGGAACTGCCGGCGGACGCGGTCATCCTTCCCTGGTCCTCGCAGACCAAAGAGGGCCGGGAGGCAATATACGAATATCTGGAGGCGTGCTTATGATAGACCTGCTTGAATTAAAGAAACTGTTCCGGGAACCGGAAGCCTTTGCGGACAAAGAAGTCCGTGTCGGGGGCTGGGTGCGGAACCGCCGGGATTCCAAGACGTTCGGGTTTATCATGCTGAATGACGGCACTTTCTTCGAATCCCTGCAGGTGGTGTACGAAAACGACCTGCCGAACTTTGACGAGATCTGCCACATCAACGTGGGAGCCGCCCTGATCGTGACCGGCCGCGTCGTCCTGACGCCCGGCGCCCAGCAGCCTTTTGAAGTCAAGGCAACGGAGATCGCGGTGGAAGGCGCGTCTATGCCGGATTATCCCCTGCAGCCCAAGCGGCACAGCGTGGAATTCCTGCGGACCATCCCGCATCTGCGGCCCCGCACCAACCTGTTCTCCGCCACCTTCCGCATCCGCTCGCTTGCGGCTTATGCCATCCACCGCTTCTTCCAGGAGCGGAACTTCGTTTACGTGCATACGCCCCTGATCACCGGCAGCGATGCCGAAGGCGCCGGCGAGATGTTCCAGGTCACGACCCTGGACCTGGACGCCCTGCCCCTGACGGAAGACGGCAAAGTGGACTACGCGCAGGATTTCTTCGGCAAGCAGACGTCCCTGACCGTCAGCGGCCAGCTGAACGGCGAGACCTTCGCCCAGGCTTTCCGCAATATCTATACCTTCGGCCCCACCTTCCGGGCGGAAAATTCCAACACCACGCGCCACGCGGCGGAATTCTGGATGATCGAGCCGGAATTCGCCTTCGGCGACCTGGAAGACGACATGGCGCTGGCGGAAAGCATGCTGAAATACATCATCCGCTACGTGATGGAGAACGCGCCGGAAGAAATGAAGTTCCTGAACAGCTTCGTGGACAAGGGCCTGCTGGACCGTCTGAACCACGTGCTGTCTTCCGATTTCGGCCACGTGACCTATACGGAAGCCATCGCCCTGCTGGAGAAGCACAACGACCGCTTCGACTACAAAGTCAGCTGGGGCTGCGACCTCCAGACGGAGCACGAGCGCTACCTGACCGAGGAGATCTTCAAACGCCCGGTCTTCGTGACGGATTACCCGAAGGACATCAAGGCCTTCTACATGAAGCAGAACCCGGACGGAAAGACCGTGGCGGCCATGGACTGCCTGGTGCCCGGCATCGGCGAGATCATCGGCGGCAGCCAGAGAGAAGAGGACTACGGCAAACTGCGCGCCCGCATGCAGGAACTGGGCATGAAAGAAGAGGACTACGATTTCTATCTGGATCTGCGCAAATACGGCACCACGCGCCACGCCGGCTTCGGCCTGGGCTTTGAGCGCTGCGTGATGTACCTGACCGGCGTCGGCAACATCCGGGACGTGCTCCCGTTCCCGCGCACGGTCGGCAACTGCATGCTGTAAGGAACCGGGGACCCGGCGGCCTGCGGAAGATCATCCGGCCGCCGGGTCCGCTCACACCCGTCCGCGGAAGGAGGAAATGCCATGTCTGTCCAAGCCCTGACCGATATCCTGAACAAGAGCCGAAACATCGTATTCTTCGGCGGCGCCGGTGTTTCCACCGCTTCCGGCATCCCGGATTTCCGCAGCGCCGACGGCCTGTGGAACCAGCGGTACGGCCGGCACCTGAGCCCGGAGGAAATGGTGTCCCGCAGCTTTTTCGAACGGGACCCGGAGGATTTCTTCGCCTTTTACAAAGACAAACTGATCTACCCCGACGCGAAGCCCAACGGCTGCCACAAGGCGCTGGCGGAGCTGGAGCGGATGGGCCGGCTGAAAGCGGTCGTCACCCAGAACATCGACGGCCTGCATCAGATGGCCGGCAGCAGGACCGTGTATGAACTGCACGGCTCCGTGCTGCGGAACTACTGCACGCGCTGCCACGCGTTTTACGATGCGGCCTATGTGCTGGCCGCGCCGGGCGTGCCGCACTGCAGGGCCTGCGGCGCCGTCGTCAAGCCGGACGTCGTGCTGTACGAGGAAATGCTGGACGAGAACGTGATCGACAAGGCGGTGCGCGCCATCGCCGGAGCGGACACGCTGATCGTGGGCGGCACTTCCCTGATCGTCTACCCCGCCGCCGGATTCATCCGGTATTTCCGGGGCGATCATCTGGTCGTGATCAACAGGACCGCCACCCCTGCGGACAGCAATGCGGACCTGGTGATCCACGACGACATCGCTTCCGTCATGGAAGCGGCCGTGGCGGCCATGCGGCCCGCCGACAATTGATCTTATGGAAAACAACAGCAACAACAACAGAAACAACGACGATAACAACAAGAACAACCGCTCCATGCTGACGCTCCTTCTGCTCAGCATGGCGGGGCTTGCCCTGTTCATGTTCTTCTCCCGCGGCCTGCTGAGCCGCCGCGGCCCGGAGACCACGTACAACGAATTCCTGGAGATCCTCCAGACGAAGGAAGTCAAGTCCGTGGTCTTTGACGAGGTCTACAACCGCGTCACGGCAGAATACGTTGCGGACGGGCGGGAGGAGGAATATACCACGGCCATCGTGGACAAGGAAGCCGCGCTGAAGATCATCAGGGAAAAGAACATCAAATATTCCGGCACGATCGTCACCAACGGCTCCTGGCTCTCCATCGCCCTGTATGTGGTCTTCGCCGGCGTCATGATGTACTGGATGTTCAGCATGCGCAAAGGGGGAGGCCTGCTGGGGAATTTCGGCAAGAGCAACGCCAAGGTCTACGTGCAGAAGAGCACCGGCGTGACGTTTGCGGACGTGGCCGGCCAGGACGAGGCGATCGAATCCCTGGAGGAGATCGTGCAGTTCCTGCATGACCCCGGCCGCTACGTGGAGATCGGCGCCAAGCTGCCCAAGGGCGCGCTGCTCGTGGGCCCGCCCGGCACCGGCAAGACCCTGCTCGCCAAGGCTGTGGCCGGCGAAGCCAAGGTCCCGTTCTTCTCCCTGGCCGGCTCCGATTTCGTGGAAATGTTCGTGGGCATGGGCGCGAGCCGTGTGCGCAGCCTGTTCAAGGAAGCGCAGCAGATGGCCCCGTGCATTATCTTCATCGATGAGATCGACGCCATCGGTAAGTCGCGTGATTCCCGCTACGGCGGCAACGACGAGCGCGAGCAGACCCTGAACGCGCTGCTGGCCGAAATGGACGGCTTCGATTCTTCCAAGGGTGTATTCATCCTGGCCGCCACCAACCGGCCGGAGGTCCTGGACCCGGCGCTCTGCCGCCCGGGCCGTCTGGACCGCCGCATCATCGTGGACAAGCCGGACGTCAAGGGCCGTGTGGCCGTGCTCAAGGTACACGCCAAAGCCGTGAACATGGGCGAGGACGTGGACTTCCAGGAGATCGCCCTGGCCACTTCCGGCGCCGTGGGCTCCGACCTGGCGAACATGATCAACGAAGCGGCCATCCTGGCCGTCAAGAAAGGCCGGAATTACGTGACGCAGGCGGACCTGCAGGAATCCGTGGAAGTCGTGATCGCGGGCAAGGAAAAGAAAGACCGCGTCATGAACGAGCGGGAAAAGCGGACCGTGGCCTATCACGAAGTGGGGCACGCGCTGGCCGCCGCCCTGCAGAAGCATTCCGAACCGGTGCAGAAGATCACCATCGTGCCCCGCACCATGGGCTCGCTGGGCTACGTGATGCAGACGCCGGAAGAGGAACGCTACCTGATGACGCAGGCCGAGCTGGAGACCGAACTGGTCACCCTGCTGGCCGGCCGCGCCAGCGAGGAACTGTTCTTCGATTCCGTGTCCACCGGCGCCGCGAATGACATTGAAAAAGCCACGTCGCTGGCCCGCTCCATGGTGACCCGCTTCGGCATGAGCAGTGAACTGGGGCTGATGGGGCTGGAGACTATCACGGACGAATACCTGAATGCCCGCGCGGTGATGAACTGCTCGGATGAGACGTCCGCCCGCGTGGACCGGGTCGTCAAGCAGATGCTGGACGGCGCTTACGCGAAAGCAAAGGCCCTGCTGGACGAGAACCGCGATGCGCTGGAAAAGATCGCCGCGTTCCTGATCCAGAAGGAGACCATCACCGGCAAGGAATTCATGAAGATCCTGAGAGAGATCAAGGGAGAGGATTTCGCGCCGGAAAAAGCAACGGAAGCAAAAGATGCTGTGCTGCCGGAAACCGTTCCGGAAGCAGAGGAAGCACCGGAAGGACCCGCTGCGGAAGCGGTCACGGGACCCGCGGAAGAAGCGGCCCCGGGATCTGAAGCGGAAGCGCCGGCGGGATCCGCCCCCGGTCCGCAGGACGGCCCTTCGGAGGCATAGCACAGGCAGGAGGTTTTTATGTCGCACTTTATCATTACCGCGGACACGACGTTCGACCTGGCCCCGGAAACGGTGGAACGCTGTCAGATCGTCCCCATCGTAAGCTACGTCAGCTTAGGGGACAGAATGATGGATGACTATCCGGACATCCAGGCGCAGGAACTGTTCGATTATGTGGCGCGGACAGGCAAACTGCCGCAGACCGCCGCCGCGAATCCCGCGGATTACGAAACGGCTTTCCGCGAACTGCGTGAGAAGGACGACCGTCCCATCATCCATATCGCCAAGAGCAGCGGCATCTCCAGCTGCTATGAGAACGCCGTGATCGCCGCCCGCGAAGTGAAGGACGTCTACGTGGTGGATTCCAAGAACGTCTCCGGCGGGAGCGCCCTGACGGTCGTGCGCGCGGCCGAAAGCACGCTGGAAGATCCGAAGGAGCTGGTCGCGGACCTGGAAGCCTATACGAAGCGCATCGACTGCAGTTTCATCATTGAAACGCTGGACTTCCTGTACAAGGGCGGCCGCTGCAGCGGCCTGGCCGCGTTCGGCGCCAACCTGCTGAAGCTTCGTCCGGAGATCATCATGGACGACGGCAAGATGAGCCCCGGCAAGAAATACCGCGGCCCGTACGAAAAATGCGTCCTGTCCTTCATCGATGAAAAACTGGGGAACATCGAGCGGTTCGAGCCCGAACAGGTCTACATCAACCACACCCTGCAGGATCCGGCCATGCTGGACCGCATCATCGGGCACATCAAGGCCAAGAATTATTTCAGGAACTTTGTGGTGTACTCCGTATGCGCGGCGGTGGCGACCCACTGCGGCCCGAACACGTTCGGCATCATCACGGTGAGGAAATAAGACAGAATAAAGGAATGACGACAGGGGGAGCGGTCTGCGGCTCTCCCTGTTTTATTCGGATAAAAACCGTTTTCAAAGAAAATTGTCCGCCCGTGCAACGGGACCCGTCATTTTTCCGCTATAGAGGGTGAAGAGGCAAGGAGGATCCCGCTTTGGAAGATGATAAGATCATAGAGCTCTACTTATCCCGGGACGAATCCGCCATACGGGAAACGGCGGCCAAATACGGCGCGCGCCTGCGGCAGATCGCGTTTGCCGTCCTGCAGGACCGCGGGGCGGCGGAGGAGTGCGAAAACGACACGTACCGCCAGGCCTGGAACCGCATCCCGCCGAACGAGCCGCGCGGCTGCCTGTTCGAATATCTGGGACGGATCGTCCGGCACCTGGCGATCGACGAGTGCCGGCGCGCCGCGGCTCAGAAGCGCCGGGCCGTCTACTGCGAACTGACGCAGGAAATGGCGGAGTGCCTGCCGGGCCCCGAGGACGTGGAGAGCCGCCTGGAAGCGCAGGAGATCCGGCAGATCCTGTCGGACTTCCTGGCCGGCTGCCCGCAGGAACAGCGGGCCGTCTTCCTGCGGCGCTACTGGTATTTTGACAGCATCGCCGGGATCAGCCGTCTCTTCGGATATCGCGAGGAAAAAGTCAAAAGCATCCTGTTCCGGATGCGGAAAGCGCTGAAAAAGCGTTTGGAGAAAGAAGGATATACGGTATGAGAGCAGACGATTTTATGGATGATATCGTCGGCGGCGCGGAGGAGAAATGGGTCCGTGAAGCCGGAAATATCGACGGGAACGAGATCAGGAAGAAGCGCCGGATCCGGATGTGGAGCCGCGCCGCTGCGGCGGCCGCGTGCCTGGGACTGATCATTTTTGCCGTATCCCGGCTTCCGTTCGGCCGGCAGTCGGCCGATAACGGCAGTGGGGCGGTCGGCAGGGAAACGTCCGGCGGGCCGGAGAGCACCGCGCAGGACTCCGTCATTCCGAAGGCGCAGGCGGCTGACCTGCTGGAAAACTATACGGCCAACCCGGTGGAGAAGAAAGAGCCGGACGACGCCTTCATCCGGGCCGGCTATGACTGGGCCGTCCGCCTGTTTCAGGAGACCTGGCGGCAGGAAACGGAGCAGAAGACCCTCCTGGTCTCCCCGCTTTCCGTCGCGACCGCTCTGGCCATGACCGCGAACGGCGCCCGGGGGAATACGCTGCGGGAGATGGAGCAGGTGCTGGGCGGCGGATCGCTGACTCTGTCGGACCTGAACGCTTACCTGCACACCTATCTGAAAAGCCTGCCTTCTTCAGAACGCGCAAAGTGTGTCTTTGCGGACGGCATCTGGTTCAACGACCGCGGCGGCTTCACGGCGGAAGAACCTTTCCTGCAGCGGAACGCGGACTATTTCGATGCTGCCATCCGCAAGGCGCCGTTTAACGGCGACACGGTCCGGGAGATCAATCAGTGGGCCGAACAACACACGGACGGTATGATCCCGGAACTGCTGAAAGAACTGGATGACAGCGGCAGAATGGTCCTGGTGAACGCCCTGGCCTTCGATGCGGAATGGCGGGAGCCGTTCGAGGAGCACGGAGAGAACCGGCAGCCGTTCACGAATCTGGACGGGAGCACGGTCAGAACGCCGACCATGGGCGGGGAAACGTACTTCTATCTGGAAGACGACAGCTGCATCGGATTTGAAAAACCGTATGCCGTAGATACCTATCGTTTTGTCGCGCTGCTGCCGAAAGATGAAACGGATTTTGAGGGATTCATCGCCGGTCTGAGCGGGGAAAAACTGGCTGCGCTGAGGGAAGCGGCGATGGTGGAGAAGACTGTCATTGCCCTGCCGAAGTTCAGTTATGATTATACCGTCGAACTGCCGGCCGTACTGAAAACGATGGGAATGCGGGATGCTTTCGATGCGGCCCGGGCGGATCTTTCCGGGATCAGCCGCTCGGAACCGCTGTATATCAGTAAAGTTCTGCACAAAACGCACATCGACCTGGATTCCGCGGGCACGCGGGCTGCGGCTGTGACGGCCGTGACGGTGAATTTCGGCGCGATGCCGGACTATCGTGTGGTCATCCTGAACCGGCCGTTCGTTTATATGATCGTGGATACTGCGGCGGGACTGCCCGTGTTTATCGGGACAGTGACCGGGTTTTCGGAATAAAAGAAAAAGACAGGGGCGGTCCCGTGTCTTTTCCGGTCTTCGCAGGGGCGGCCATCGGCCGCCCCTTTGCCTCTTATCATTATTCCCGAAATGCTTTCAGATTCCCGATCACCACCTGCATCATCCGCTCATGGTCATGGTCTCCCACAAAACTGTTGTGCGGAGAGAGCAGGACGTTTTCCAGGGTCCACAGCGGGCTTTCGGGGGCGAGCGGTTCGGTCTCGTAAACGTCCAGGGCGGCACCGGCGAGGGGGCCTTCCCGGAGGGCCTGCAGGAGGGCGGATTCATCGATGAGCCCGCCGCGGGCGGCGTTGACCAGATAGCTGCCGAGCTTCATGGACTTAAGGGCTGCATCGTCCAGGATATGGTGCGTCTGCGGCGAATGCGCCAGGGCGAGGATCAGAATGTCCGCCTGCGGGAGCAATTCCGGGAATTTGTCCAGCGTGCGGAAGTCGTCCACGTTGGCGTCTTCCTTCCGGCTGCGGTTGACCACGGTCAGGCGCGCGCCGAAGGGCCTGAGGAGCTTGGCCACTTCCCGGCCGTAGGCGCCGAAGCCGGCCAGCAGGACGTTCTTGCCCGTCAGTTCTCCCCATTTCCAGTCCTTTTTGTGCCGCGCCGCCAGCTGGTTGCGGAAGCCCTGCGGAACGTGCTTCAGGAGTTCCAGGATCCGCATGACGGTCCATTCCGCCATGGCCGGGCTGTATACGCCGTCGGCATTGTGCAGGGTGATGCCGCGCTTACGCACCCATTCCATCGGCACGCGGTCGTAGCCGGCGCTGGTGATCTGGAGGTACCGGAGGTTCGTGAAGCCCTCGTGGGTCGTGTAGTGGAAGATGCTGTTGCAGACCGCGCCTTCGAACTGTTCCGGATGCTCCACCGGAACGCGCTCGTCCGGATGCAGGACGATCTCATGTCCCAGGGCGGCCAGTGCTTCCAGGTCCTTTTCGGTGGCTCCGAGCGAGCCGGTGACCAGTAATTTCATAATGTTCCCTTTCTGAATGCCGGGCCGCCGTATGCGGTCCGTATTTTATCCGTCCGGCGCGGTCTGCGCCTTATTCTCCGAATTCCGCCAGCACGTGCCCCTGCGTTTTCCCCAGCACGCGGAAGCCTTCCGCCTGCCGCCGGCCGGAACGCAGGCCGCAGAAGCCGGCGCGCAGTTTCAGATACGTCTGAATATCCTTCCAGGCATCGGAACCCTCCGGAAACTGGGTGCGGTGCGCGGCCAGCGCCTTTTTCTGCAGACCCGTATAGCCGAAGGTGCCCACGAAGCGATTCGGCCGCGCGGTCATGTAAAATGCGACGGCTTCGACCGGTGCCGCGGCCGCACCGTACCGCTCCATGATCCCTCCGTTATACGCAAAACACGCGATCTGAGCGGCGGCGCGCCCCACCCGCAGATGATCCGGATGCGTCTCGTTGGCCGGGGCCGGATCCGGCGCGAAGATGACCTGCGGCTGAAAGTCCGCCGTCACCGCGGCCAGTTTCTCCAGCAGTTCCCGGTTCTCGTAAAACCCGCCGTCGGACAGGTCCAGAAAACGCACGTCCTTGACGCCCAGGACCGCCGCGCTGTCCACCGCTTCCCGGCGCCGCCGCGCCGCCAGTTCGTCCGGCGCGATCGGCTCCGCCAGGTTCTCCACGCCGTACCGCCCGTCGGTCACGATCACGAAGCAGACAGCCTTCCCGGCCGCCGCCAGCTTCGCCGCCGCGGCGCCCGCGCCGATCTCGATATCGTCCGGATGCGGGCCGACGAACAGAAAGCGTTCAAACGCCTCCGGATGCGGCGCCGGCACCGCGCATTTCAACACTTGATCCAAAGGAAACATGGGACCGCCCTTTCTGTCCGCCGACCGGGACCTGCGCTGTTTTTCGCCTTCATTCTATCAGATCCGCATCTCCCGCACAAGTCCGCGCAGGCCGGAATGGGGCGGCTTTTTTCCGGCTGTAAAAAATAACTGCAACATTTTCGGCCGGACTCGTGTATTATGGGTAAAAAGAAACATACTGAAAATCTGACAAAGGAACCGTCCCCCTGTCAGAAAAAAGGAGGCATAAGATGAACTTCATGAAGAAAATGACGGCTTTGCTGCTGGCGGCGGCGATGGTGCTGGGGCTGGCCGGCTGCGGAGCGAATACGCAGACGGCGGGCACCACGGAAGCGTCTGCGCAGGGAAACCTTCCCAAAGTGCAGGCGGCGGATCTGCTGGAGGGATTCACTGCGCGTCCGGTGGAAGAGAGGAAGGCGGACGATGCGTTTATCAAGGCGGGATATGATTGGGCTGCCGGGCTGTTTAAGCAGGTCTACCGGATGGAACAGAAACAGAAGACCCTGCTGGTCTCCCCGCTGTCCGTCGTGACCGCGCTGGCCATGACCGCGAACGGCGCCGGCGGGAATACGCTGAAGGAGATGGAAGAGGTCCTGGGCAGCGGTTCCCTGAGCCTGGCCGACCTGAATGCATATCTGCACACCTATCTGAACAGCCTGCCGTCTTCAGAACGCGCGAAATTCAGTTTTGCCAACGCCATCTGGTTCAGTGACCGGCCGGACTTTCTCGTGAAGGAAGACTTCCTGCAGAAGGACGCGGATCATTTCGACGCCGCCATCCGCAAGGCACCTTTTGATGAGTCCACGGTCCGCGAGATCAACCAGTGGGTGTCGCAGCACACGGACGACATGATCCCCAAACTGCTGGAAAAACTGACTCCGGAAGACCGGATGATCCTGATCAATGCCCTGGTCTTCGATGCCAAATGGGCGGTCCCGTTTGTGGAGTCGGGCGAGGACTTCAAGCAGGCGTTTACCGGTCTGGACGGCAAAACAAAGAGCGCCAGCATGATGTTCGGCGAAGAGTACAGTTATCTGGAGGATGATCTCTGCACCGGGTTCACCAAATCCTACGAGGGCGACACGTACCGTTTCGTGGCGCTGCTCCCGAAAGATGAGAAGGATTTCGAAGGCTTTATCGAAAGCCTGAGCGGCGAACAGCTGGCCGCGCTCTTAGGCGGCGCCGCCGATGAGCGGACCCTCATCATGCTGCCGAAATTCAGTTATGATTACGAAGTCAGCCTGCCGGAAGCGCTGCAGGCGATGGGCATGAAGGATGCCTTCAGCGGAGCGCGCGCGGACTTCTCCGGGATCAGCGACACGCCGCTGGTCATCAGCGATGTCCTGCACAAGACCCACATCGACCTGGACTCCGAGGGCACCCGGGCGGCCGCGGTGACGGCCGTCATCGTGACAGAGTCCGCCATGCCGATGGACGAGCCCCACACGGTTTACCTGGACCGTCCGTTCGTCTATATGATCGTGGATACCGCGACGAATCTTCCCGTGTTCATGGGGACCGTGACCGGGATCGGGGAATAAGAACAGGAGGTAATTCATGTCCGCCTTCAGAAAAATGACCGCTTTCCTGCTGACTGCCGCGATGCTGCTGGCCTCGGCCGCCTGCGGGAACAACATGCAGCCGCCGACGGCTTCGCCCGTGCCGGCGGAGACCCCGGCGGCGGAAGCTCCTACGCAGGGAACCCTTCCCCAAGTCCAGGCGGCTGACCTGCTGGAGGGCTATACTGCCCGCCCGGTGGAAGAAAAAAAGGCGGACGGCGCCTTTCTTCAGGCCGGGTTCGAATGGTCCGCGGAACTGTTCAGGCAGGTCTACCGCCAGGAAACGGAGCAGAAGACCCTGCTGATCTCCCCGCTGTCTGTCGTGACCGCCCTGGCCATGACCGCGAACGGCGCCGGCGGCCATACGCGGCAGGAGCTGGAACAGGTCCTGGGCAGCGGCAAACTGAGTCTGGAAGATCTGAACGCATATCTGCACACGTTCCTGAACGGCCTGCCCTCTTCGGAGGCCGCGAAGTTCAGTTTTGCCGACGGCATCTGGTTCAGGGATGAGGAAGGCTTTATCGTGAAAGAGCCGTTTCTGCAGCAGAACGCGGACCATTTTGACGCCGCCATCCGCAAAGCGCCGTTCGATGAGTCCACGCTCCGGGAGATCAACCAGTGGGTCGCCCTGCATACGGACGACATGATCCCCAAACTACTGGAACGCCTGGGTCCGGATACCGTGATGGTGCTGATCAACGCCCTGGTTTTTGACGCCAAATGGGAGATCCCGTTCCAGGAGGAGGGCGAGACCCTGCATCCGTTCACCGGTCTGGACGGCCGCGAAGTGCAGACCCCCGTGCTGTTCGGAGAAGAATACAGCTACCTGGAAGACGAGACGTGCACCGGGTTCACCAGATCCTACGCGGGCGACACTTACCGATTCGCGGCGCTCCTGCCGAAGGATGAAAAGGACTTTGCGGGCTTTATCGACGGATTGACGGGAGAACGGCTAGCGGCCCTGATGGCAGACGCCGCAAAAGAGCGGACCCTCATCATGCTGCCGAAGTTCAGTTATGATTACAGGATCAGCCTTCCGGACGTGCTGAAGGCGATGGGGCTGCATGACTGTTTTGACGACTCCCGCGCGGACTTCTCCGGGATCAGCGATACGCCGCTGTATATCGGAGACGTGCTGCACAAGACCCACATCGATCTGGACTCCGAGGGCACCCGGGCTGCGGCAGCGACCGCTGTCATCATGGACAAATCGGTTTCCCTGCACACGGACGAGCCGCATAAGGTCTGGCTGGACCGCCCGTTCGTCTACATGATCGTGGACACCGCGACGGGTCTGCCCGTGTTCATGGGGACCGTGACCGGGTTCTCGGAATGAGCGCGTGACCGGGCCCGGTTTTTCTGACGCGGCCGGCATGGCCGCACCCGGGCATTGACATTGCTGCGCGCACAATTTATGATAAGAGCAGAATCCCCTTGCGAAAGGAGCCGCGATGGACAAAAAACCGGGCATTGGCCGTGTATATATCGATTTCTGGAAGAGAAGCTTCGATTACAAGGGCGTCTCTTCCCTGCGCGATTACTGGATCCCGGTGGGCCTGCACCTGGGTCTGACGGCGCTTGCCGCGGCGATCTTCGTGATCGGCAATGCAAACTTCTGGCCCAGCCTCCCGTTCTGGATCCTGACCGGCTTTCTGATCCTGGGTCTGATCCCCTTCGTCGCGCTGACGGTGCGGCGGCTGCGGGATACCGGGCTTTCCGGCCTGTGGGCGCTGCTCCTTCTGTTCGTCGGTGCGGGGACCTGCGTGGTGCTGGCACTGTGCGCGGCCGGGAGCGGATTTCTGCCGGAGATCGAGCGGCCGGTGAACCTGTACGGCCCGCCGCCCGTTGAAACGACATTTGATCCGCAGGACATGACGGTGGAAGATATTTACGGTCCGCCGCCCACGGAGGATACCGATATCGATCCGACTACGGAAACACCGGCGCCGCTGTACGGCCCGCCGCCCACGCAGGGCGGCGATGTCGACCCCGTCACGGAAGCCATGCCCACGCAGGGAAGCGATATCGATCCGGTCACGGAAACGGTTCCCGCGCTGTACGGCCCGCCGGTCTCTTCCGAACTGGAAACGGAAAAGAAGGACCCGGAGCAGACTGAGGAAAGCGGCTCGGATTTTGATCCGTCGGAGATGACCGTCGAACCGCTGTACGGCGTCCCGGAATCTCCCTCGGTGGAGCGCTGACGGCCGCAGGGGAGAACACGGATGGCTTTGTTTCAGAAGAAAAAATCGAACTCCGGCCTCCCGCGGGACGTCAAACGGGCCCATCTGGAGCAGCTGGCCGAATACCGGGAATCGCAGCTGAGGAAGCACCCGCAGCTGCGGCTCCTTTTTATTGAAATGACCGAACTCTGCAACGAGCACTGCCGCCACTGCGGCTCCCAGTGCGGGGATTACGTGGAGAAGGACCGCCTGAGCGGGGAGGAGATCAAGGCCTTCCTGCGGCAGGTCAAAGAAGATTTCGACATCAAGAAGATCCAGCTCTGCGTCACCGGCGGCGAGCCCCTGCTGCGTCCGGATTTCTTCGACATCATGGAATACGCGCACCGGCTGGGCTTCATCTGGGGCATGACCTCCAACGGCACGCTGATCACGGAGGACGCCGCCCGCAGACTGTATGAGACCGGCATGCGCACCGTCTCCGTCAGCGTGGACGGCATGAAGGAGAGCCACGAGTGGTTCCGGCAGGCGCCGCGGTACGACGCGACCATCCGGGGCGTGAAGAACCTGCTGGCCTATCCGTTCGAGCACGTGCAGATCACCACGGTGATCCACGGCCGGAACATCGGTGAAATGGAAGAGATGTACCGGTATTTTTCGACGCTGGGCGTGCGTTCCTGGCGGCTGGTCAACATCGAGCCCATGGGCCGCGCCAAGGAGCAGCCGGAACTGCTGCTGAACGAACGGCAGATGAAGCAGGTGCTGGATTTCATCCGCGAAAAACGCTTTGCCGGCCCCTTGGAGGTGGTCTACGGCTGCAGCCACTACCTGGGCGTGGACTGGGAACGGGAGATCCGCCCCTGGTATTTCCTCTGCAATGCCGGCGTCTACACCGCCAGCCTCACGGCCGGCGGTAACTTCGTCAGCTGCCTGGACCTTCCCCGGCGCCCGGAACTGGTGGAAGGCAGCGTCCGCACGGACCGCTTCCGCGACGTCTGGGAAAACGGCTACCGCATCTTCCGCACGGATTTCCGCAAGACCGGCAAATGCGCGGACTGCCCGCATTACCGATACTGCGCCGGCGACTCGTTCCACAGCTGGGATTTTGATAAGAATGAACCGATGATGTGTCTGAGGGGCGTATTGTTTTCATGACAAAAACCGGCGGCCCATCCGAACGAACTGCGGGACGGTCCTTCCGTCCCTTTTTGATTGAGAAACCGCGCAGTGCGGATGATGACAGGGAACATTTCTGTCGTAAAACCGCAGAAAACAGCAGGGGCGGCATCGGCCGCCCCGGTCTTATGAAGGATAAACGGAGATCTGACAAAGATGCTCCCCCGTCAGAAAATCTGACAAAGGAACCGTCCCCCTGTCAGAATTGCAGGCAGAGGGTGATGATGTCCTGGGAGCCGCGCGTGCCGTGCAGGGTGTAGAGAGAGGCGTCGCGGGAGATGGCGAGGTGCATGGTCTCGCCGAGTTTGAGTTCGTGAGTGAATTCGATGAGGAGGGAGCGGAGGCGGAGGCCTTCGCGGGGGGCGGGGATGAGGTTCTCCGCGAGTTCCAGGTAGCGGGTGTTGTTCATGTGGCCGTTGACGTCGATGTAAGAGTAGGGGACGGTGAATTCCGCGGTCTCCGCGGCGGGCGGGAGCTGCTTGGGGAGGCGCGGAAGGGGCAGGAGAGGCTCGCGGTCCGCGTACGGCATGTCCAGACCGAAATTTTTCGGCTGGATCATCACGCGGGAGGTCCTGTCCATGATCACCCACAGGAAGCAGAGGCGGATCAGGCTCTCGCCGTCCGGCGTGCCGATCTCCATGTAGCGCGGGAACAGGCCGTGCATGCCGCGGCCGGGCCAGGTGGTGAAAAGAAGCGTCTCGCCCCCGCCGGGCATGCGGCTGATCTCGATCTTCTGGCGGACCACGACCCAGGCCAGGCCGCGGCTGTCCAGCACATCGCCGCCCAGGCCCAGTGCCGCCGCGTGGCGGCCGGAGACGGTCTGGACCAGTTCCAGCAGCCGCGCGGGCCGGAGACGGCCGAACATGTCCAGATCGGTGGTCTCGGTGAGATAGGTATCATGATAGATGAGCTCCATGCCAGGCCCTCCGTTCCTGTTCATAAAACAGGGGCGACTAAAGGCCGCCCCTGCCGGGGGTGGATGCGGGCGGAGCAGGGCTCCGTCCCGTTCAGATCATGTGGACCGCTTATTCTTCTTCGACGACGATCGGGGAATCCGGCGCGTTGCGGCGGATGGAGTCGATGCCGTTTAAGCAGCTGGCTTTGGCCTTGTAGCCTTCGCCGTGGCAGATGATCTCGCCGTTGCGGGCTTTCAGACGGAAGCGGAATTCGCCGGCCTTGTCCTTGTACACTTCGAACTTCGGATTGGTCAGTTTTTCGAAGTTTTCCACGGTCTGGTCTTCCAGCTTGGCTTCCACCGCGTTCTTCCGGACGCTTTCAATGCCGTTCCGGCAGGCGGAATCCGTCGTGTAGCTCTCGCTGGTCGCAATGATCTCGCCGTTGCCGGCTTTTAAATTGAAGCGAAAACCGCCGTTTTTGGTCGGTCCCATAACAAACTTGCCCATAATGCACGCTCCTTCGGGGTTTATATTTTTATTTAATATATCACGGCGAAAAGGGAAGTGCAAGTTTTTTTATTAAATTGAAAAGGGCCGCGGCAATGGAAAATGCGGCGGCCCCTTCCCGGCGCGGTCTCCCGCAGCCATGGGTCTTATTCCCGCGGCCCGCGGATCACTTCCCCGGCCGCAGGACCACGCTGGTCAGTCCGTTGATGACCAGCTTCCCGTCCTCGATATACGCCTCGCCCTGGCCCAGCACGCCGTTCACTTCGCTGAACGTATAGACGGATGACAGCGACGTCAGCGGGATCCGTTCCGTCCCCTTGGAGGTGTTGTGGATCACGCAGACGATGTTGTCGTCCTTTTCTGCGATGAACCCGCCGGCTTTGATCTCCTTCAGATCCAGCGCGGTATATTTTCCTTCCGCAATGGCGGGATTGGCCTTCCGCAGCGCGAGGATCTTCTGATAATGCTCGAACAGGCTGCCGGCCTTGCCGACCTGGTCCGCCACGGTGCCGTTCACCTGGTTCTTCTCTTCGTAGGTGGAACCGGCCGGATCCTTGACCGTATCCCCGTCGCCCCAGCGCATGGCCAGCCGGCGGTTGGCGTCCGTATTGGCGCCGCCGCGGGATCCTTTGAGGCCGATCTCCTCGCCGTAATAAATGAACGGCGAGCCGGGCGTGAGCAGGTACAGGCTGGCTGCGAGTTGCATCTGGCCGCTGATCAGCGTCAGGTACCCGCTGGCGCGGTCCGTATCGTGGTTGGAAATGAATTCATGCAGCATGGCGCCGGGGCGCTTTCCCTGAATGGTCTTCAGATAATCCGCGATATAGAACGTATACTGTTCCACATACCCGGCCTTGGCCGTGGAATCGATGAGTCCTTCCGCGCCGGCCGTGGTGAAGTTGAAGCAGTCCAGCGCGGCATAGTATTCGTCGGTGATGCGGTCCGCGTCCCAGACCTCCGCGATGGCGTACACGTCGGGATCGATCTTCCGGAGCTCGTCCATGTACCATTCCCAGAAGTCGACGCTCTTTTCGGTCTCGCCCAGGTAAATGTACTTGGCGGCGTCGAAGCGGAAACCGTCCACGCCCAGATCCATGTAATACTTCGCGACGTCCAGCGTGGCCTGGCGGACCGCTTCCTGATTGAAATCCAGCTCCGGCATGTCGCCGGAGAAGTTGCATTCATAGGAGATGTCCGTGCCGGCCAGCGCCGTGAAGGTCCGTCCGGCGGGCGGCGTTTCCTTCTGCCCGCAGCAGGTGTAGAAATTGTAGTACGGATCCTGCGTGTTGCCCTGGCGCCGCGCGATGACGAACTGGTTGAACCAGGGGTTCTGGGAACCGGTGTGGTTGATGGGCAGGTCCAGGATCAGCTTTACGTTGCGGGAGTGGCAGAGGGCGACCAGTTCCTTCAGGTCCTCCATCGTCCCGAATTCGCTGTCGATCGCGTAATAGTCGTTCACGTTGTACTTGTGATAGCTGTTGGATTTGAAGATGGGCGTCAGCCAGAGGCCTTCCACGCCCAGGCTCTCGCCGGCTTCGCCCCGGCCGTCGTTCAGATAATCCATGCGATTGATGATGCCCCGCAGGTCTCCGATGCCGTCCCCGTCGGAATCCGAGAACGAACCGACGAAGATCTCATAGAACACGCGGGAATTCTCCGGCGTGAGCTCCAGGACCACGGGTTCCGGCGCGGCCGTTTCCGTCTCGGGCGCGGGGGCTTCCGTGGAGACTGCGGGCACTTCCGATGCGGGGGCGGTGGTGCCTTCCTTCGGTTTCTCTCCGCAGGCGGACAGGAGAAGAGAACAGATCAGCAGAACTGCCAGAGTCCGGGATATACGTTGCTTCATGATGATCACCTCTGCTGCAGGATGTGTTGTCGTAAGGGGTCCTGCCATAAAAGTAATCCCGGGAAGGAAAAAAGTCAAGGGCGAATGAGCGGAGAAGGAAAGGGATCATAAAAAAGTAAAGAAGAAAAACGGACTTGACTTTCGAGGGGGCTTATTGCTTTTTTAACGAAGTTTCCGTATAAAAATGCGCTATATTATTTCGATCCGGCATTTTCGGAATACGTGATCGGACTGATCCGGAGCAGTCAGGTCAGCCCTGTCACGTGTACCGTTCATATGTGTCCTTCAGCAGGTATCCCACGGGGAGCCTGCTGCTTTTTTAATGTATGTTCGTGTGGGTTTGTCAAACATATATTACACCATCATTCAGGAAATCCTGAAGGACTGTGTTAGGAGAAAGCCAGTGCAAAGGCCGTATAGGAAAGTTGTTATAATCCCGACGATTATACAGTTTTAATTGTGCGGCGAAGTCAG
>JAFRRM010000003.1 GCA_017428105.1 Lachnospiraceae bacterium
AAACAGGAGCGCACGCGGCAGTTTTTGCAGAATTATCAGCGATGACGACATTACATTATTATATAGCAGACCCCACGAAAAATATCACCGCTCTGGTCGAGACGCCGGTACCCGCCGCGTCCCGGCCTATGTTCTTGGTCTTGCGGCTCAGGATCTGGATGACGCGCCGCAGTTCCTTTTCCCGCCCGAAAACCGGGTCGAGGCGGCCGCGTGCGGCCAGGTCGGTCAGATCGCGGGTGAACTGGGCGATGTTGTCGGTCCCGCCGTATCCTTTCTGGGACGATTCCGCCAGCACTTCCTCCAGCGGATAGCGGTTGTCGCCCATGGCGTGCAGCATGTGGTCGATCAGTTCGGTGGTGTCCGCGTTCAGGACGCGGAACACGAACGAGGCCAGGCAGTCAGGTTCCTGGACCATGACGGTGAACAGCTCCGCGGTGCTCGTGCGGTTCTGGCCCTGGTCGAGCGCCAGATCACGGCTTTCGCGCAGGATCAGGTCCAGCAGCGGCGACAGCGGGAGTTTGCCGCGGCCGCCGTCCGGAGCGGGAGAGGGAGAAAAGAATTTGTCGCCCAGCAGCTCCTGCAGGGTCTGCTCCACCTTTTCACGGGAAATGCCCTGGTTGCGCAGGACGGTCCCGGGCAGGCAGGGAACGTCGAAAAAGGCCAGCAGCACATGCTCCGTGGAGACCGCGCCGCTGTCGTACTGCCGTGCGAGCTGGTTCGCCTTCCGCAGTATTTTCTGGACCGTATCGGTAAAGGGAATGTCAGGTTCCTTCATGAAAAAACTCCTTTGCATATGATCTTCCCCATTTTACACCATCCGCGGGAAAAAATCCACCGGCCGGCCGGCGGTTCCGTAAATAAATTGACGCGCCCGGCATTTCGTGGTATAGTAAACGAGGCTTGGGTATGCACCGCCTCGGCGGAAAAGCCTTGAGCCATGATTTGTATTGGTAAAAACAGACCGGCAGACCGAACGGAGAATCCATATGAAGAACAATTTGAATAAAATCCTGGGGATCGCGGCTTTGTCGCTGGGAGGCGTCCTGGCGGCCCTCACCATCGCGCTTCTGGCCACGGGAAGCCGCTTTTCCGAAATATTCGACGTCGCTTCGCTCTTTAACCGGAACGGTCCGGACGTCCCTTACACCACGGAAGCACCTCCCGCCACTTCCTCCCCGGACGGCACCGCCGCGGATCCCACCGACCCGTCCGTGACCGAGGCCCCCACCACGGCCGAGCCGGAGACCGACGCGCCTGAACCGGTGCTTTCCACCGTGCTCCGCGTGGGCGTCTCCGAACTGGAGGGGAACTTTAACCCCTTCATGCCCCTGTCCGAAGGCGACGCCAACGTCCTGAAACTGGTAGGCCTGAACCTGCTGACCCGCGACCGCACCGGCCGCGTGATCATGATGGCCACCGAAGGCGAATACAGCTATTACAACGGCGAACGCTACCTGTACACGGGCCCCGCGGACATCAGCGTGGATTACAACGAGGAGAACGACGAGACCTCCTTCACCCTGAAACTGAAGGACGGCATCTATTTCAGCGACGGTGTCAAGCTGACCGTCGACGACCTGATCTTCAACCTCTACGTGCGCCTGCAGCCGAACTACCAGGGCGAGGGTTCCCTGCGCTCGCTGGACATCGTGGGTCTGAAGAATTATTACTACAATAACTCCATGGCGGAGAGCATCACCGTTTCCGACGAGGACGTGGAAGCCGAACTGGCCGATCCCGGCCTCGACACGCAGAATTATATCCGCGGCCTGATCAGCGACACGCTGCAGAAAGCGGCTGAGGAAGCGCGGCGCGACTGGGCGTCCTACCAGACGCTGGGCTACGGCAATTCCGCCGAGGAATTCTTCTACAAAGTCTACGGCATCGACCTGAACTACAGCCCGATCGGCAAGGACCTGGAGCAGGTCTGCCGGGACGTGATCGACAGTTACGGTCTGGATTACCGCAACCTGGCCGAGCACTACGCTGTCAACGAGAACTACTTTGACGACACCGTCAGGACCTACACCCGCGAGATCCTGCTGGTCCGACGGATGAACGAGGCGGGCGGCGAAAAGGTGAACTACATCAGCGGCATCGTCCGGCTGGGCGATTACACCGTGAAGCTGCATGTCCACGGCAAGAGCACGCAGGCCGTGAACGAACTGTTCGACATGGTCATCGCCCCGATGCACTACTACGGCGATCCGGACATGTACGATTACGAGAATCACCGCTTCGGCTTTACGCCCGGCGCCTATGAAGTGCCGGCTGCCGCGCTGGAAACGCCGCTGGGCGCCGGTCCCTACATTTTCGACTATTACGACGGCGAGACGGTCTTCCTGAAAAAGAACGACAATTACTACAAAACCACCTCGGACATCGATTCCATGACGATCCGCGCCTACGGCAGCAACGTGCTGGAAGAGGTCACCAACAATGAACTGGACATCGTGCTCCTCAAAGGCAGCCGCTCCGTCTACAACGCCCTGCGCGGCGCCAACAGCAACCGCGAACTGAAAGGCGACAAACTGTACGCCGAGGAGATCTACGACCTGGGCTACAGCTACCTGGGCATCAACATGGACAACGTCAAGGTGGGAAACGATCCGGATTCCGAGGAATCCCGCGCCTTGCGCAGCGCCCTGCTGACTTCCATGGCCGTCTTCCGCGACATCGCCTATGAGAACTATTTCGGCCAGTCCATGACCCTGATCCAGTATCCGGTCTCGCCTTTCTTCTCGCTGGAGCCCGAAAAGGCTTCCGCCGCCTTCGTGACCTTCAATAACGGCGACCCCATCTATGCGGCGGGAGACGACGACATGGCCCGGTATTTCCCGTGCATCGACGCGGTGAAGGAGTACCTGCTGAAGGCGGGGTACAAGTTCAGCGAAACGATGAACAAATTCACGGAAGCGCCGGAAGGGGCGTCCATGCGCTATGAAGTCATGCTCTGCGGCGACGAATACGCGGACCATCCGTCCTACGGCATGCTGGCGTACGCGAATTCCGTGCTGTACCAGCTCGGCATCCGTCTGGACATCCGTTATGTGAAATCCGAAGAAAACATGCTCGTTTACCTGTATCTCGGCGACGTGGACATGTGGAGCGCTTCCTGGAAGTGCATCGGCGACCCGAACTTCGACCTGCACTACGGCTCCGGGAGCAGCAGCAACCTGTTCCACATCCGGGACGAGAACCTGGACCAATGGATCGCCGCCTACAAGGAACTGTCCCAGTCGGAAGATTACGACGCCGCCCGCGAAACGGCCTGGCGCATCATGAACCGCGTCCGTGACATGGCGGTCGAACTGCCGTGCTACACGCTGGTCGACTATCTGGTGTACAACGTCAAGACCATCGACGTGTCCACCCTGCCCACGGGCCACAGCCTGTACTGGTCCTGGATGGACGACGTGGCCTTCCTGGACGTGTTCCCGACGCTGCAGGGAGGAAACTGAGCGATGTTCAGCTTTTTCGCGATGCTGTCGCGCATGAAATACATCGACCGCTGGGCCCTGATGCGCAACTCCCGCCGGGAAAACATCTGCGAGCATTCGCATGAGGTGGCCGTCCTGGCCCACGCGCTGGCCGTGATCGGCAATGAACGCCTCGGGAAGCATTTGCCGGCGGAGCGCGCCGCGGTCCTCGGCTTGTATCATGATTCCACGGAGATCATCACCGGCGACCTGCCCACGCCCGTCAAATACAAGGATGATCACATCCGCCGGGCTTACAAGCACATCGAAAGCCAGGCGGCCCGCTCCCTGCTGGCACGCCTTCCGGAAGACCTGCGCGGCGAATATGAATCGCTGTTCGTGCCGCGGGAGGACGAGGCCTATCTGTGGGAACTGGTGAAGGCCGCGGACAAGCTGTCCGCCCTCATCAAATGCATCGAGGAAGAGAAGACCGGCAACCGGGAATTCATCCTCGCCGGGCAGGCCGCGCGGGAAAAACTGGAAGAGATGCCGCTTCCCGAGCTGAAGATCTTCCTGGAGGAGTTCCTGCCGGCGTACTCCCTGACGCTGGATGAGATGGGAGAAACGACGTGAAGCGCAGGGAACTGAACGAAAAGATCGGGGCCGTGACGTACATGCAGACCTCGCTGGGCCTGTTCGGCCTCTGTCTGATCCTGCTGATCGTGCTGTTCGTGCGCACCGTCACCTCCGGCGGCGGGCTGACCCCTTGGGAAGGCGTGCTGGGCTTTGCCGGGATGGTACTTTCCCTTGCGGGATTTCTGATCCCGCTTTACGGGAAATACGTCGTCAAAGGCAAGGACCGTCCGGATTTCCGCCTCGGCCTGCTGCTGAACGGCATCCTGTTCCTCGTGTATGTTTTTTTCTATTTTCTGGGAGTCTGAGCAGGAAGAATTCCCTGTTGCAAACCATGCGGTTATTGTGTATAGTGAGACGGGCCGAGCCCTGTTTTGAAGGAGAATGATATGCAGGATCTGGTAAGGATAGCCATTGACGCCATGGGCGGCGACAACGCCCCCGCGGAACCGGTCAAAGCGGCCGTGGAAGCGCTGGAAAAGACGGACCGCGCCCACATCTTCCTGGTGGGCCGGGAAAACGACATCCGCGAAAATCTGAAGGGCCTCGCGTTCGATGAGAGCCGCCTGACCATCGTCCCCGCCACGGAGATGATCGAAATGGCGGAGCATCCGGTCAACGCCATCCGGAAGAAGAAGGACTCGTCCATCGTGCTCGCGCTCCGCATGATCCGCAATAAGGAAGCGGACGCCTTCATTTCCGCCGGCAGCACCGGCGCCGTGCTGGCGGGCGGCCAGCTGCTGGTGGGAAGGCTTCCCGGCGTGGAACGGGCTCCCCTGGCCCCGCTGCTCCCCACGCTGAAAGGCGTGTCCCTGCTGATCGACTGCGGCGCCAATGTGGACGCGCGCCCGAACCACCTGGTGCAGTTCGCCAAGATGGGCTCGCTGTACATGCGCGACATGATGGGGATCGAAAACCCCACCGTCGGCCTGCTGAACATCGGCGTGGAGGAAGAGAAGGGCAACGCCCTTTCCAAAGAGACGTATCCGCTCCTCAAGGCCTGCCCGGACATCAATTTCATCGGCAACGTGGAATCCCGCGAGATCCCGCACGGCGCCGCGGACGTGATCGTCACGGACGCCTTTGCCGGCAACGTGGCCCTCAAACTGTACGAGGGAACGGCTTCCGCCTTCCTGAAGATGATCAAAGGCGCCATGATGAGCAATTTCAAGTCCAAGATGGGCGCCCTGCTGGTCAAGGATTCGCTGAAGAAGACGCTGAAGACCCTGGACGCGACGGAATACGGCGGCGCCCCCATGCTGGGTCTGAACGGCCTGGTCGTGAAAGCCCACGGGAACGCCACCCATAAGGAACTGTGCAACGCGGTCCTGCAGTGCGTCAGCTTTACCGACGCGCGCCTGACCGAGAAGATAAAAAACAGCATTTCGCTGAAAGAAAACGGCGAAGAACAGGAGTAAAAGAATGGAACTTGACAAGATCAGAGAGATCGTGGCCCGCGTACTGAATCTGGACATTGAGGATGTGACCCCGGATAAATCCTTCGGAGAAGATCTGGACGCCGATTCCCTCGACATCGCGGAGATCGTGATCGCCATCGAGGACGAATTCGGCATCACGGTACCTGACGAAGCCCTGGAAAAGGTCGTGACCGTACAGGATGCCTGCGACCTGCTGTCTCTGGTAAAATAAAAGCCGTTCCGGCTGAATGAAAACGAGAAAAACCGCGCCCGGGGGAAGCGGATCTTCCGGGTTGCGGATTTTTCTGTTATGGAAGGAGACTTATCATGGAAGACTGGGAAGCCCTTCTGGGCTATCGGTTCCGCGACCGGTCGCTGCTGGCCCGCGCCTTGACGCATTCTTCCTATGCCAATGAACACCGCGGCAGCGACCATAACGAACGCCTGGAATTTCTGGGCGACGCCGTTCTGGAACTGAGTTCCAGCGCTTTTCTGTACCGCCGTTTCCCTGCGGAACCGGAAGGCAGCCTGTCCCGCCGCCGCGCTTCCCTGGTCTGTGAAGCTTCGCTGGCGGACTGCGCCAGGAAACTGTCCCTGGGCGAAAAACTCTGCCTCGGCAAAGGCGAGGAAAAAGGCGGCGGCCGCGAAAAGGATTCGCTGCTGGCGGACGCTTTTGAGGCCGTGATCGGCGCGGTCTATCTGGACGGCGGCTTCGAGGCGGCGGACGGGTTCATCCGTCGTCACCTGCTCGACACCTCGGAGGACGGCGCCGTGTTCTTCGACGCCAAGACCCGTCTGCAGGAGTATCTCCAGCGTGACGGGGAGATCGGCATCCGGTACCGGGACCGCGAAGAATCGGACGACGGACAGGAGAAGACGTTCGTCGCGGAAGTCCTGGTCGAAGGCGCCGTGCTGGGGACCGGACGCGGCCACAACAAGAAACAGGCGGAGCAGACGGCGGCGGCGCAGGCGCTGGAACATCTTCGGTCCGCCGGCAGAACTGATACTTGAGGGACCTGTATGTATTTGAAAAAGATCGAAACACAGGGCTTTAAATCCTTCGCGAACCGGGCGGTGCTGGAATTCACGCCCGGCATCATGGGGATCGTGGGGCCGAACGGCAGCGGCAAAAGCAACGTGGCGGATGCCGTGCGCTGGGTCCTGGGTGAGCAAAGCGCAAGACAGCTGCGGGGCAGCAATATGCAGGACGTCATCTTCGCCGGTACGGAGAGCCGCCGCCCCATGAGCTATGCTTTCGTTTCCCTGACCATAGACAACAGCGACCGTTCCCTGCCCGTGGACACCGACGAAGTGTCCGTTTCCCGCCAGGTCTTCCGCTCCGGCGAGAGCGAATACCGCCTGAACGGAAACGTGTGCCGCCTGAAGGATATCTACGAGACGTTCTACGACTCCGGCATCGGCAAGGAAGGCTATTCGATCATCGGCCAGGGCCAGATCGACGCGGTCCTGAGCAGCAAGCCGGAAGAGCGCCGCCTGATGTTCGACGAAGCGGCCGGCATCGTCAAATACCGGAAGCGCCGCGACATCACGCTGAAAAAACTGGAATCCGAGCAGGCCTCGCGGGAACGCGTGGAAGACATCCTGGGCGAACTGGAAAAGCAGGTCGGGCCGCTGGAAAAGCAAGCGGAAAAAGCCCGCACCTATCTGAAACTGCGGGATGAACTGAAGGAATACGAAGTGGGCGCGTTCGCCCTGGAGTCCGCTGAACTGGAAGGGAAACTGGACGAAGTCCGGACGAACCTGGGGACGACGGGCTCGGACCGGGAAAGGGCTTCCGCGGAGGAAGAGCATCTGCGGGACCAGTATGAAGCCCTGAGCACGGAAAACGAGGAGCGGGACGCCCGGCTGGCCGCGCGCCAGACGCAGATGGCGGACCTGAGGGTCACCAATGAGAACCGCGCCGGCCGCATCAGCCTTCTGACGGAGCAGATCCGTTCCGCCCAGGCCAGCCGCGACCTGATCGACGAGCGCGCCCGAGATTACGACCTGGCGGCCGCCCGCGCGGAGCAGGAACGGGAAGGCTTCTATGCGCAGAAAAACGCGGTGGATGAAGAACTGGACCGCATCGACGACCGCATCAGCGAACTGGAAGAAGAGGCCGAAGCGCTCGAAGAGGAAGAAAAAGACCTGTCCTTCCGGATGGAAAAAGGAAACGGCGCCATTATGGCCTCCATGTCCCGGAAAGCGCAGATCACGGCCTCCCTGGCCGCCCTGGACACCCGCGAAGAGCAGACGGCCGAACGGCTCGCCGCCCTGGCGCAGGAAAAAGAAGAAGCGGACGTCCAGATCCGGGAACTGCAGGCGGACCACGACGCCCAGCAGGAGACCCTGAAACTGCTGGACGCGGAGATCGCGGAACTCACCCGCAAACTTGAAGAAGATCAGGATGAGGAACGGAAGATCCGTCTTCTGCGGAACGAGCGGGAAGAGGAAAAGCAGCGCCTGGAGCGCGAACTCGGCATCCTGCGCGCGCGCCGCGAGAACCTGAGCAATCTGATCGAGCGCTATGACGGCTACGGCGGCAGCGTCAAGGCCATCATGGAGAAGAAGGACCGCTTCCCGGGCATCTGCGGCGTGGTCGCGGACCTGATCTCCACGGAGAAGAAATACGAGACCGCCATCGAGACCGTGCTGGGCGGACGCATCCAGAACATCGTCACGGAGACGGAGGAAGCGGCCAAGACCATCATCGGGTATCTGAAGAGCAGCCGCCTGGGACGCGCGACGTTCCTGCCGCTGGATGCGGTCCGCGGAGAACGAGGCCCGGCCCGTCCGGAAGCCCAGCAGGAACCCGGCGCCATCGGCACCGCCGCCTCGCTGGTCAGCGCGGACGGCCGCTACGGGGGCATCGTCAGCTTCCTGCTGGGCCAGACCATCGTGGCGGACAATATGGACCATGCCCTGGCCATCGCCCGCAAATATTCGTACCGCCTGTCCATCGTGACGCTGGAAGGGGAATACCTGACTCCCGGCGGCGTCCTGTCCGGCGGCGCCTATAAAAACAGTTCCAACCTTCTGGGCCGCCGGCGCGAGCTGGAAGACTGCGAAGCGGAGGAGAAGAAGAAACAGGCCCGCCTGGTGAAGATCCGGGCCGAGCTGAAGGAGACCGGTGAGGAGCTGGACGCGCTGTCCGCCCGCATCGGCGGGACCGACATCCGTCTGCGCCGTTCCACTCTGCAGGCCGCGGCGCTCAAAGCGCAGTGGGAAGGCAAAAAGAAAGATCTGGAGCAGCTGCGGACGCGTCTGGCAGCCCTGACGGAGGAAGAGGAAAAGCGCGTCCGGGAACAGGAAGACATCCGCGCCCAGCGTGAAGCCGTCAATCAGAACGTCAGCGAACTGGATACGGACAGCGAAAGCATCCGCGCCCAGCTGACGGAACTGGCGGTCCGTCTGGAAAAGGTCAGGGAGACATACCGCGAAAAGTCCGCGGGACTGGAATCCCTGCGCGTGGAATTCTCCAATGTTTCCCAGAAAGGCGATTTCCTGCTGGAGAACGTCCGGCGCTGCAACGACGAGATCGCGCGCGCCCGGCGCGACAAGGCGGACCTGCTGCAGGGCAACATCTCCGTGGAGACCGTGACCCGGGAACGGGAGGAAGAGATCGCTCGCCTCCGCCGGGAGATCGAAGAGGCGGAAGCGGAACTGAAGCGCCTGGATCAGCTGCAGAAGGAAGAGGAAGCCTTAAAGGAAGTGCGCCGCGAGGAGCAGCACGACTATTTTGAGGCGAAGGAAGCGGTCAGCCAGCGCATCGCCCTGCTGGACCGCGAGATCTACCGTCTGCAGACGCAGGAGCAGCGGCTGGAGGAGCAGATCGAAAAACAGGCCGAATACCTCTGGGCCGAGTATGAAATGACACCGTCGCAGGCCAAGGCCATCCGCAATCCGGAGATCAGAAACCCGGCGGAAGTGCGCCGCTTCATCGCACAGCGCAAAAAAGCCATCAAGGAACTGGGACCGGTCTACGTCGAAGCCATCGAAAAATATAAGGAAGTGTCCGAGCGCTACGAGTTCCTGAAAGCGCAGCAGGAAGACCTGATCAAGGCGGAAAAGGAACTGCAGGACATGATCCGCGAACTGGAGAAGGGCATGCGGGAGCAGTTCCGCGAGCAGTTCGCCCTGATCCGCCAGGAATTCTCCCGCGTCTTCAGCGACCTGTTCGCCGGCGGCAAGGGCGACCTGATCCTGGAGGATCCGGACGACGTCCTCTCCTCCGGCGTCATCATCAACGCCCAGCCGCCCGGCAAGAAGCTCCAGAACATGATGCAGCTCTCCGGCGGCGAAAAGGCGCTGACCGCGATCGCACTGCTGTTCGCCATCCAGAACCTGAAGCCGTCCCCGTTCTGTCTGCTGGACGAGATCGAGGCGGCTCTGGACGAACCGAACGTCAAGCGCTTCGCGGACTATCTGTACCGGCTGCGCGGCAGCACGCAGTTCCTGATCATCACCCACCGCCGCGGCACCATGGAGATGGCCGACAAGCTCTACGGCATCACGATGCAGGAAAAAGGCGTTTCCGCCCTCGTTTCCGTCAGCCTTACGGATCCCGCCAGCCGCGAGATCCTGGACGAAGAATGACACGGCCCGGCGCGGTGACCGCCGCGCCGCCGGCCTGCTTTTCATAACGATCGATCGCCGAGGCCGTCCAGAAGACGGCCGGACCACATACAGGAGTAAATTATGGCCGGATTTTTCAGCAAACTGAAAAACTTATTCACCGTTTCCGACGTTTCCGAGGAATTCTATGAAGAACTCGAGGAACGCCTGATCCTGAGCGACGTTGGCGCCCTCACGTCCGAAATGATCGTGGACCGCCTGAAGACCGAAGCCTGGGACCGCCAGATCCTGCGCACGGAAAACCTGCGCCGGCTTCTGAAGGAACAGCTGCAGGAGCAGGTGAGCTGCGTGACCCCTTCCTATCCCTGGGAGGAGGAGAAATGCCTGCTGTTCATCATCGGCGTCAACGGCGTGGGCAAGACGACGTCCATCGGCAAACTGGCCTATGCGATGCGCAGGATGGGCAGGAAAGCCATCATGGTCGCGGCCGACACCTTCCGGGCCGGTGCCGCAGACCAGCTGACCATCTGGGCGGAACGCGCCGGGGCGGACATCGTGGCGCAGCATGAAGGCGCGGATCCTTCCGCCGTCCTGTACGACGGCATCGCCGCCGCCCACGCGCGCAGTGCGGACGTCGTGCTCTGCGATACCGCCGGCCGCCTGCACAATAAGAAAAACCTGATGCAGGAACTCGAAAAAATGCACCGCGTCGTGATGAAGGCCGGTGACGACTACCTGGTCAGGAGCCTGATCGTCCTGGATGCGACCACCGGCCAGAACGCCCTGAACCAGGCCCGCGCCTTCAAGGAGGTCACGGACGTGGACGGCATCATCCTGACCAAACTGGACGGAACCGCCAAGGGCGGCGTGGTGCTCAGCGTGCAGATGGAACTGCAGCTGCCCGTGCTGTACGCGGGGACCGGCGAAAAACTCCAGGACCTGGAGAAATTCGACGCCCACGCTTTTGTGGAAAAGATGTTCGAGGACGAAGACTGAGTCTGATCCGAGAGCCATCCGGGAGAGGACGCCATGGCATTCACACACCTTCATCTTCATACCGAATACAGCCTGCTGGACGGCTCCTGCAAGATCGGGGAACTGGTACAGCGGGTCAAAGAGCTGGGCATGGATTCCGCTGCCATCACGGACCACGGGGTCATGTACGGCGTCATCGACTTTTATAAAGCCTGCCGGGCGGCCGGCATCCATCCCGTGCTGGGCTGCGAAGCCTACGTGGCGCCCGGTTCCCGCCTGGACCGAGAAGCCGGCGCGGGCGACGACCGCTACCACCACCTGATCCTCCTCGCGGAAAACGACCGGGGCTACGCCAATCTGATGAAGATCTGCTCCATCGGCTTTATCGACGGTTTTTACTACCGGCCCCGCGTGGACAAGCACGTCCTGCGGGAATACGCGGACGGCATCATCTGCCTCAGCGCCTGCCTGGCCGGCGAAGTACAGCGGTACCTGTCGCGGAACCTCTATGAAGAGGCGAAAAAAGCCGCGCTCGAATACCGGGAGATCTTCGGCGAAAACAACTTCTTCCTGGAACTGCAGGACCACGGCCTTCCCGAACAGAAGACCGTCAACAGCGGGCTGATCCGCCTGTCCCGCGATACCGGCATCCCGCTGGTCGCCACCAATGACGTCCACTACATCAACGAGGACGACGCGGAAGCCCACGACCTGCTGATCTGCATCCAGACCGGCAAAAAAGTCAGCGACGAGAACCGGATGCGCTATGAAGGCGGCCAGTTTTTCCTAAAGAGCGAAGAGGAGATGAAGCAGGTCTTCCCTTACGCCCTGGACGCCCTGGAACGCACGCACGAGATCGCGATGCGCTGTCAGGTCAACATCGAATTCGGCCATACCCGCCTGCCGCACTATCAGGTCCCGGAAGGCGAGACGAATTCGTCCTATCTGCGCAAGCTTTGTCAGGAAGGGCTGAAGGACCGGTATCCGGAGGTCACGCCGGACATCCAGGCCCGCCTGGATTATGAATTATCCGTGATCGAGAACATGGGGTATGTGGATTATTTCCTCATCGTCTGGGACTTCATCCACTATGCGGTGACCCGCGGCATCCCCGTCGGGCCCGGCCGGGGCTCCGGCGCCGGATCGCTGGTGGCGTACTCGCTCAAGATCACGGACATCGACCCACTGTCCTATAAACTGCTGTTCGAGCGCTTCCTTAACCCGGAGCGAGTCAGCATGCCCGATATCGACGTGGACTTCTGCTATGAGCGCCGCGGCGAGGTCATCGATTACGTGACCGAAAAGTACGGTGCGGACAGCGTGGTCCAGATCGCCACCTTCGGCACGCTGCAGGCGCGCGGCGTGATCCGCGATGTGGGCCGGGTGCTGGATTATCCTTACGCCCTGTGCGACCAGATGGCCAAGCTGGTCCCGCGCGGGCAGAACAACCGGAACATCACGCTGGATGAAGCGATGTCGATGAGCCGGGATCTGAAGGAGTTCTGCGAAAAAGACGAACGCGCCGCCCGGATCATGAAATTCGCCAGACGGCTGGAGGGCCTGCCCCGCCACGCGTCGACCCACGCGGCCGGCGTCGTGATCTGCGGCGAGCCTGCTTACGATTTTGTCCCCCTGTCCCGCAGCCCGGAAGGTCAGCTGACCACCCAGTTCCCCATGACCACCATCGAAGAACTGGGCCTGCTGAAAATGGACTTCCTGGGCCTGAGGACCCTGACCGTGATCCGTCAGGCAAAGGATTTCGTCCTGCAGCAGACCGGCCAGAAGATCGATTTCAGCCGCATGCGGTATAATGACCGGAAAGTCTTCGACATGATCTCCACCGGCCGCGACGAGGGCGTCTTCCAGCTGGAATCTTCGGGCATGAAGAGCTTCATGCGGGAACTGAAGCCCGCCAACATCGAGGACCTGATCGCCGGCATCTCCCTGTACCGGCCCGGCCCCATGCAGTTCATCCCGGATTACATCCGCGGCAAGAACGATCCGGCCTCCGTGCGCTATCTGACGCCTCAGCTGGAGCCGATCCTGTCCGATACCTACGGCTGCATGGTCTATCAGGAGCAGGTCATGCAGATCGTGCGCGACCTGGGCGGCTATTCCATGGGCCGCAGCGATCTGGTGCGCCGCGCGATGAGCAAGAAGAAGGAATCCGTGATGCGCCAGGAACGCCAGAATTTCGTCTTCGGCAATGCGGCGGAAGGCGTTCCGGGATGCATTTCACGCGGCATCGCCCCGGAGATCGCCAACACGATCTTCGACCAGATGATGGACTTCGCCCAGTATGCCTTCAACCGCTCCCACGCGGCCGGCTACGCGGTGGTGGCCTATCAGACGGCTTATCTGAAATGCTATTACCCGGTGGAATTCATGGCGGCGCTCATGACGTCGGTGATGGACGTGACGTCCAAAGTCTCCGAATACATCGCCGTCTGCCGCCAGATGAACATCCGTGTGCTGCCGCCGGACATTAATGAGAGCAGTTACGGCTTCGCCCCCGCCGGCGATGCCATCCGCTACGGACTGACCGCCATCAAGGGCATCGGCAAAAACGTGGTGGACGCGATCGTGGCCGAACGGGAAGACGGCGGCCCGTTCACCGGCCTGGAGAATTTCCTGGACCGCATGAACGGCAAAGGGTTGAACAAACGCGGCGTCGAAAGCTTCATCTACGCCGGCGCGATGGACGGCCTGCCCGGGACCCGCAGCCAGAAGATCGCGGTCTATGCGGAACTGATGGACCAGATCCAGCGGAAGAAAAAAGACAGTTTCACGGGGCAGATGAGTCTGTTCGACCTCAGCCCGGCGGAGGATCAGAGCCGCTTTTCGGTCGGTTTCCCCGACGTGCCGGAATTCAGCCTGTCCGAGAAACTGACTTATGAAAACGCCGTCCTGGGCCTGTACGTCAGCGGCCACCCGCTGGAAGAGGACGCCGCCCTGCTGCGCCGCAACATCACGGCCCGCCTGTGCGATTTCAACGTGAACGAGGACACCGGCGAATGCAACGTGACCGACGGCTCCGTCGTGACGGTCGGCGGCCTCGTAAAGCAGAAGACGGTGCGGAACACGCGCAGCGGCAACATGATGATGATCCTGCAGCTTGAAGACCTCACGGACAGCATCGAGATCCTGTGCTTCCCGCGCGAGACCGAGAATTACCGGGAACGGATCGAGGAAGGCAGCCGCGTCTTCATCCGGGGCCGCGTCTCGCTGGGCGACGACGCCAAAGGCAAGCTGATCTGCGCGCAGATCCTGTTCTTTGACGACCTGCCCCAGGAACCCTACGTGCTGTTTGACGACCGGGCCGCTTACGACCTGGATAAATACCGCCTGGCGAAGCTCCTGCGAGGCGTCACCTGTGTGGTCACACTGAAGGCGGAGCGCCAGATGAAAAGGATCGAAGGCCTGAAGACCGCGGTCCTGACCGACGAGATCCTGGAAGAACTGAAAGACGCCTTCGGAGAAGACCGCGTGGCCGTCCGGGAGCGGAACGTCCGTTATCTGTGGTCCGCGGGACTGCGGAGCCAGGGGAATGGTGCGGACCCGTTCTGAACCGCCCCGGCCGCCGGAGCCTGGCCCGAAATACAGAAGGAGGTGAAGGAGATGAAACCGACAGAACTGCGCTCTGAGATCGCCGCGATCAACGACGATCATGCCATACACGCCGTTTCGGACGAGGATGAGATGCCTCAGGCCGACGCACAGGAAAGCACGCCGGAAAATCTTTACAGGCAGCTGGTCGCCACGATCCGCAAATATCACCCCTCCGATGACATGAAGCAGATCCGGGAGGCGTACGAGTTGGCCAGCGAGGCGCACAAAAACCAGATGCGCCGTTCGGGCGACCCGTACATCACCCACCCGCTGCACGTCGCCATCATCCTGGCGGAGCTCGAGATGGACAAGGAGTCCATCATCGCCGGCCTTCTGCACGATGTGGTGGAGGACACGGATTATACGCTGGAGGACATCGAAAAGCGCTTCGGCCCGGACGTGTCCTTGCTGGTGGACGGCGTCACGAAACTGACGCGGCTGTCCCTGGGCACCACGGATAAGCTGGAAATGCAGGCGGAGAACCTGCGCAAGATGTTCCTGTCCATGTCCAAGGACATCCGGATCATCATCATCAAGCTCGCCGACCGTCTTCACAACATGCGGACCCTGCAGTATCAGAGGCCCGAAAAGCAGCGCGAAAAGGCCGCGGAAACGCTGGATATCTACGCGCCGCTGGCCAGCCGTCTGGGCATTTTCCGCCTGAAGATGGAACTGGATAACCTGAGCCTGCAGTATCTGGAACCGGAAAAATACGCCAAACTGGTGCGCGATATCGACGAGCGCTCGCATTCCCGCGAGGAATTCGTCCAGTCCATCGTGTCGGACGTCAGCTCGCACTTAAAGGAAGCCGGCATCAACGCCAAAGTCTACGGCCGCGTCAAGCACATCTTCAGCATTTACAAGAAGATGGCCATCCAGCAGAAGAGCCTGGACGAGATCTACGACCTCTTCGCCATCCGTGTGCTGGTCAATACGGTCCAGGACTGCTACGCCGTACTGGGCCTTATCCACGAGATGTACATGCCGCTGCCGGGCCGTTTCAAAGATTATATCGCCATCCCGAAGGCCAACATGTACCAGTCGCTGCACACGACGGTCATCGGCAAGAGCGGCGTGCCGTTCGAGATCCAGATCCGGACGTACGAGATGCACCGGACGGCCGAATACGGCGTCGCGGCGCACTGGAAATACAAAGAAGGCGGCAGCATCACCAAGGAAGAAGAGAAGCTGAACTGGCTGCGCCAGATCCTGGAATGGCAGCGCGACATGCCGGACAACACCGAATTCATGGAGAGCGTCCGCAATGACCTGGACATCTTCGCGGACACGGTGTACTGCTTCACGCCGCAGGGCGACGTCAAAAACCTGCCCGCCGGCTCCACGCCCATCGATTTTGCCTACGCCATCCACAGCGCGGTGGGCAACAAGATGGTCGGTGCGCGCGTCAATGAAAAGCTGGTCCCGATCGACTACAAGCTGCGCAACGGAGACCGTGTGGAGATCATCACCTCCCAGAATTCCCGCGGCCCCAGCCGCGACTGGCTGAACATGGTGAAATCCTCCCAGGCGCGGAACAAGATCAACCAGTGGTTCAAGGAACAGAATAAAGAGGACAACATCGATAAAGGCCGCGACCTGCTGGAACGCAGCGCCAAGGCCAAGGGCTACGTCCTGTCCGAACTGCTGCGGCCCGAGTACATGGAAAAGGTCATGAAGAAGTACGGCTTCCAGGAATGGAACGCGGTGCTGGCCTCCATCGGGCACGGCGGCATCAAGGAAGGCCAGGTCATCAACCGCCTGGCGGAGGAACGGCGCAAGGACCAGCAGAGCCACATCACGGACGCCCAGGTCATCGAGCTGGTGCAGGAGCAGGGCCGGAAGGCCGTGGCCCACAGCAAGGGCGGCATCGTGGTGGAAGGGATCAACGATCTGGCCGTGCATTTCTCACGCTGCTGCAGCCCGATCCCCGGCGACGAGATCGTCGGTTTCGTGACCCGCGGACGCGGCATTTCCATCCACCGCACGGACTGCGTCAACGTGATGAACCTGCCCGCCGAGGAGCGCGACCGCCTGATCGAAGCCGAATGGCAGCTGCCGGAAGAAAACTCCCGCGAGCGCTATCTGGCCAACATGATCATTTACGTGAACAACCGCGTGGGCATGCTGGCCGACATCTCCCGGGTGATGACGGAGATGAACATCGACATCGTCAGCCTCAACACCAAAGTCAACAAGCAGGGGATCGCGACGGTGGAACTCTCGTTCCAGTCCACGGGCACGACCGAGATCAATACCGTCACGGCGAAGCTCAAACAGATCAGCGGGGTCTTTGACGTGACCCGCATGTAGGAGGAAACATGAACAGTCTGCGGATCAAACCGAAAGAATACGAGGGCTTTGCGATCCGGAAAGCGGTGGTGGGCCCCATCGCCACCAACGTGTATTTCCTGATCAATACGGCCACGAAAGAAGCCCTGATCGCGGATCCCGGAGCGGAAGGCCCCCTGCTGGTGCAGTATCTGAAGACCAACGGATACACGCCCGCCGCCATCCTGCTCACGCACGGCCATGAGGACCACATCCAGGCGGTGCAGGACCTGAAGGATGCTTTCGGGTGCCCCGTGCTGTGTCATGAGGCGGAAGCGGAGCTGCTGGCGGATCCGGCCATGAACTGCTCCGCCTTCGAAGGAACGCGCTGTTCTGTGTCCGCGGACCGGCTTCTGAAGGAAGGTGAGGAAGTGACGCTGGGCGGCATGACGTTCCGCGTGCTGCACACGCCGGGCCATACGGCCGGAAGCTGCTGCTATTATTTTCCCGCCTATGAACTGCTGATCAGCGGCGACACCCTGTTCCACGGCTCCTACGGCCGCACGGACCTGCCTACGGGCAGCGATGCGCAGATGCTGGCATCCATCCGGCGCCTCCTGTCGGAACTGCCCGGCGATACGATCGTTTATCCCGGACATATGGACCGCACCTACATTGCCTTTGAACAGCGCTTCAATCCGCTGGCGGAGTTCGTATGATCGGATTTTACTACCCGGACGGGAAGGAAAATTTCGAATATGACGTGCGCGGTCTGCTGACGTCCTTTTTCCCGGGCGAGGAGATCCGGAAGATCCCCGGCGCGATGACGGAAGAAGAAGGCCGCGCCGCCGGATTCCGCGTCGTGTACGCAGTGCCTGAACCGGACTTTACCCGGCCGTATGAAGACATCAAGAACGCCTTCAAGCGCCGCGTCTATGACGAGCTGCGAGGCATCTGCGGGACCGGCCTCCCCTGGGGCACGCTGACGGGGATCCGCCCGACCAAACTGATCATGCAGATGCTGGAAGAAGGCAGACGCCCGGCTGAGATCGCGGAGCGCATGCGCCGCGTCTATTACCTGGACGGCGAAAAGCTGAGTTTGGCCATTGCCATCGCCCAGCGGGAGCGTGCCGTGCTGGCGGGGCTCTCGGGGCCGGAAGGCTGGAGCCTGTACGCCGGCATCCCGTTCTGCCCCAGCCGCTGCTCGTACTGTTCCTTCACGTCCTATCCGATCGGTCAGGCGGCCGGGAAGGTGGAACCGTATCTGGAGACGCTGTTTTACGAGATGGATCAGAGCATCCCGCTCATGAAAGGCGTGCAGCCGGATACCGTATACATCGGCGGCGGAACGCCCACCGCGCTGAGTGCCGGGCAGCTGGACCGCCTGCTGGACAGGATCTGCCGCAGCGTCGACGCGGACCGCGTGAAGGAATTCACCGTGGAAGCGGGCCGCCCGGACAGCATCACGCAGGAGAAACTGCGCGTGCTGCGGAACTACCCCGTCAGCCGCATCTCCGTCAATCCCCAGACCATGCAGCAGCGGACGCTGGATGCGATCGGACGCCTCCATACGGTGGAGGACATCGTCCGGGCATTCGGAATGGTCCGGGAAGCCGGCTTCGATAACGTCAACATGGACCTGATCCTGGGCCTGCCCGGCGAGACTGCGGATGACGTGCGTGACACGCTGGCCCAGCTCAGACCGCTGGCGCCGGAAAGCCTGACCGTACATGCGCTGGCCGTCAAACGGGCCTCCCGCCTGCGCCGCGAGGGTAGCGGCACCGGAGAAGAAGACCGCTTCGGCCCGTCCTATGAGAAGGACGAACCGGCCGAAATGATGCGGGCGGCCGCCGCGGGCGCGCAGGAGATGGGCCTGTTCCCCTATTATCTGTACCGCCAGAAAAACATGGCCGGCAATCTGGAGAACGTCGGCTATGCCGCGCCGGGGAAAGAAGGCCTCTACAACATCTTGATTATGGAGGAAAAACAGAGTATCCTTGCCTTGGGCGCGGGCAACATCAGCAAAGCGGTGTACCCGGACGGCCGCATCGAGCGGGCGGACAACGTCAAAGGGCTGGAGGAATACCGGCTGCGCATAGAGGAAATGATCGAAAGGAAGCGGAAATTATGGCTTTGAACAAGAACGCCGTGACCGGCATGCGGGACATCATGCCCCGCGAGATGATCCTGCGGGACTACGTGATCGGACTGATCAAGGAGACCTACAAGAGCTTCGGCTACACCCCCATCGAGACGCCCGTCGTGGAGTCCCTGGGCAACCTGCTGAGCAAGCAGGGCGGCGATAACGAAAAACTCATTTTTAAAGTGCTGAAACGCGGGGAGAAGCTGAAGATCGCCGAAGCGAAGACGGAGGACGATCTGGCGGACTCCGGCCTGCGCTACGATCTGACGGTCCCGCTGGTCCGCTACTTCTCCGCGCATAACGGCGAACTGCCCAAGCCTTTCAAGGCGCTGCAGGTCGGCCCCGTGTTCCGCGCGGACCGGCCTCAGAAGGGCCGTTTCCGCCAGTTTTACCAGTGCGACATCGACATTCTCGGGGAAGGCTCGCAGGCGGCGGAGATCGACCTGCTGCTCGCCACGTCCACGCTGCTGGGACGTCTGGGCTTCTCCGGCTTTATCCTGCACATCAACGACCGGCGCCTGCTGAAGGCGATGGCGGCGTACTGCGGCATCGGCCCGGACCGCTGCGACGATGCCTTCATCACCTGGGACAAGATGGACAAGATCGGCCTGGACGGCGTGATGAAAGAGATGGCGGAGAACGGTTTCTCCGCAGAGACCGTGGCGGCTTACGGGACCCTGAGCGGAGCGCTGATGAACGCGCAGGAACCGCTGAAGGCTCTGGCAGAACTGCTGGCGGAGCAGGACGGCGTGGCGGCGTATACCGCCGCCCTGGAGACCATCATCCGCTCCGTGGAGGAAGCGGCCAGCGTGCCCTTTACCGTGAAATTCGATCCGACCCTGGTGCGCGGCATGTCCTATTATACCGGCCCCATCTTCGAACTGGAGCTGGCGGACTTCGGCAGCGCGGCCGGCGGCGGCGGACGGTATGACGAAATGGTGGGCAAATTCATCGGCCAGCAGGTCCCGGCCTGCGGCATCTCCATCGGCTTCGAGCGCCTCATCACCATCCTGATGGACCAGGATTATCAGGTGCCGGGCGCGCCGCGGAAGAAAGCCTATCTGCTGGAGAAGAACCTGCCCGAAGAACAGGCGCTGTCCGTGCGCAGACAGGCGGCGCAGGAACGCGCGGAAGGCCTCACCGTCCTGGTCAGCCCCATGATCAAGAACAAGAAGTTCCAGAAAGAACAGCTTGCAGCGGAAGGCTATACGGAGATCGAAGAGGTCTATAAAAAGTGACCGGACAGGAACGGAAACCGAATGATGCAGGCGCCTGGGAACCGGCACCGGTAAAAGAACCGGAGACGGAACCGGAGAAGGAAGCGGAGAAGGCCCCGGACAGGGAAAAGCAGAAAGACAGGTCCAAAGCCATCCGCCGGAAAGCGCTGGGAGCCGCCGCGGCCGTGACAACGGGCACCGCGGTGCTCGTCAACGGCCTTTTCGGGAATCCGGACGACATGCTGAAGGCGAATGACGAACTGAACAAGCCCCAAGTCGCTTATTACGTGGAAGAGGATACGGAAGAGGAGGAGACCGGCGGAGAGGAAGAAGAGGACGGGGAAGAAACGCTCACGCCCGGCCTCCGCATCAAGCGCTGGATCTGGTCCTGGCCGCTGGCGCTGCGCGTGCTGATCGGCCTGCCGCTGTGGGCGATGGGCTGGGGCGTCTGCCAGGCCGCCCAGCTGCTCTGGAAAACGATCCTGAACCCGGTGCTGCAGGTCCTTCTCAGCATCCTGACCGTGTTTGCGGTCCTGGCCGGAGTGACAGCGCTGGCGGGGCGCGCGCTGTTCCCGGAACTCCCGCTGCGGGAAGTTTTCAAAAAGAGCCGCCTGATCGCATTGGGCGCCGGTTCTATCGTCCTGGAAATATTCATCGCGCTGCTGCCTGCGATTTGGAAGGAAGCCGAGCCCTATGCGGGCCTCATCCGCTTCGGCGGCGGCGCGCTGATCCTGGCCGGCCTGCTGCTCAGCATGCTGGTCACGAAAGAGCGCCGGAAACGGTATGTCCTGGGCCTGGAATAAGGGCAGGCTTAAGACCGGAATAAGCACGGAAATGACTGCCGTACAGAACTTTTCATCTGTCAAGAAAAAATACTTGACAGATGTTTTTTTTTGTGCTAATCTCCCCAAGGTGACGCTATGGACAAGAACTTTGAGCATGCGCTGTATTATGATTTCTACGGAGCCCTGCTGACCGAAAAGCAGCGCCGGATCTACGAGGAAGTCCGCTTCGGGGATCTGAGCCTTTCCGAAGCCTCGGAGACTTTCGGCATCAGCCGCCAGGGCATCCACGACACGCTCCGCCGGGTGGACGCGTCCCTGGAAGCCTATGAGGCAAAACTGGGGCTCGTCCGGCAGTTCCGCCAGATCCGGGAAAAAGCGGAGCAGATCCGCCTGATCTGCGGAGATCTGGAAGAAGACAGCAACCGCCCCGAAGACATCGCCCGGATCCTTCGTCTGACGAAGGAGATAGAAGAACTGTAAGGAAACGACATGGCATTTGAAAGCTTATCCGAAAAAATACAGGCCGCATTCCAGAAGCTGACCAGCAAAGGCTACCTGACCGAAGCGGACGTCCGCTCCGCCATGAAGGAAGTCAAGATGGCCCTGCTGGAAGCGGATGTCAACTATAAAGTCGTCAAGGACTTCGTCAAGGCGGTGGAAGAGCGGGCCGTCGGCGCCGAGGTCATGAAGTCCTTAACGCCCGGCCAGGCCGTCATCAAGATCGTCAATGAGGAAATGATCCGCATGATGGGCGGCGAAGGCATCGAACTCGCCCTCCTGCCGCGCAACGAGATCACGGTCTACATGATGGTCGGCCTCCAGGGCGCCGGCAAGACCACCACAGCCGCCAAACTGGCCGCCCTCCTGCAGAAAAAGAAGGACCGCAGGCCCGTCCTCGTGGCCTGCGACATCTACCGGCCCGCCGCCATTGAACAGCTGAAAGTCAACGGCGAAAAACTCGGCATCCCGGTCTATTCCCCCGGCTCCGACATCAAACCGCCCCGCATCGCGGAGATGGCCATGGAGGAAGCCCGCGCCAGGGACTATAACCTCGTGATCCTGGATACCGCCGGCCGCCTCCACATCGACGAAACGATGATGGACGAGCTCAAGCAGATCCGGGACACCGTGCCTCTCACCCAGACTATCCTGGTGCTGGACGCCATGACCGGTCAGGACGCGGTCAACGTGGCGCAGTCCTTTGACAGCCAGATCGGCGTGGACGGCGTCATCCTGACCAAACTGGATTCCGACACCCGCGGCGGCGCGGCCCTGTCCGTCCGCGCGGTCACCGGCAAGCCCATCTTTTATGCCGGCATGGGCGAAAAACTGACGGATCTGGAACTGTTCAGCGCGCAGCGCATGGCCAATCGCATCCTCGGCATGGGCGACATCCTGAGCCTCATCGAGCGCGCGGAAGCCCTGGAAATGGACGACGCCAAGACCGAGGAGACCCTGCGCAAGATCCGCAAGTCCGAATTCGACCTGGAAGACTTCCTGGAGCAGATGCAGCAGCTCAAGAAGATGGGCAGCATTTCCGAACTGCTCAGTTTCCTTCCCGGCGTCGGGAAGCAGCTGCGGGGCGCGGAGCTCCCGGACGACAAGTCGCTGGGCAGGATCGAAGCCATCATCCGCTCCATGACCCCGAAGGAGCGCCGCAAGCCCGACATCATCGGCGGCTCCCGCAAGCGCCGCATCGCCGCCGGCTCCGGCACCTCCGTCATGGAAGTGAACCGCCTGCTGAAGCAGTTTGAGGAAAGCCGGAAAATGATGAAGCAGATGACCGGCAAGATGGGCAAAAAGAAAGGCAGAATGCCGTTCAACCTGCCGTTTTAGAGATCATCAGTCAGAAAGACTTTTGATATAGGGCGGAAAACCGCCGAAGACCAAACAAGAAATCTCAACAAGAAAAAGGAAGGTAACAAATCATGGCTGTGAAAATTCGTCTGACCAGACTGGGCAAGAAGAAAGCCCCCACCTATCGTGTCATCGTCGCCGATGAAAGAGCGCCCCGCGACGGCCGCTTCATCGAAGAGCTGGGCTACTATGATCCCACCCAGGATCCCAGCGTCGTGAAGATCGATACCGAAAGAGCGCAGGAGTGGATCAAAAACGGCGCCAAGCCTACCGATACGGTCGCCAAACTGCTGAAGATCGCCGGTCTGGAATAAGAATCGGGGTGCGTAATGAAAGAAATGATTGAAGTGATCGCCAAGGCACTGGTGACCAATCCCGATGCCGTGACGGTCACCGAGACCGTGACAGAACGGGAGACCGTTCTGACCCTGCATGTGGACCCCGCCGACATGGGCAAAGTCATCGGCAAGCAGGGACGCATCGCCAAGGCCATCCGCACCGTGCTGAAGGCCAAAGCCATCCGGGATGACGTGCGCGTCAGCCTGGACATCGAGTAAGAAGCGGGCGCCCGCCTATGGAATCCCGATTCCGCATCGGAATTTTTACCTCGACCCACGGGATCCGCGGAGAGATCAAAGTCTATCCCACCACGGACTCGCCTGACCGCTTTGCCCTTCTGAAGGAAGTGATCCTGGAGACGAAGGATGGCGACCTGCCCCTCACGGTCGAGAAGGCCCGCCCGGCCAAAGGGATGGTCATCCTGAAGTTCAAAGGCATTGATAATATCAATGACATCGAGCGCTTCAAGGGGGCCTCTCTTTTCGTGACCCGTGAAAACGCCGCCCCGCTGGAAGAAGGCAGTTTTTACATCGCGGACCTGCTGGGCTGCCGTGTGGAAACGGAAGACGGGCGGACGCTGGGCGTGCTGCGCGACGTCCTGCCCACCGGGGCCAACGACGTGTTCGTCGTGAAGGATCCCGACAGGAAAGACCGCAAGGAGCTGCTTCTGCCGAACATCCGGGACTGCGTGCTCCGGATCGATCCGGAAGCCCGCCTGATCACCGTCCGTCTGATGGACGGCCTGGAGGATCTGTGATGCGCTTTACCGTACTGACCCTGTTCCCGGAACTGGTGGAGACGGGCTTTCATACCAGCATTACCGGACGCGCCGCGGAGAAAGGCCTGCTGTCCCTGCGCTGCATCAATTTCCGGCAGTATTCGGACGGCGGGAACGGGTATGTGGACGATTACCCCTACGGCGGCGGCGCCGGCATGGTGCTGCAGGCCCCGCCCATCTACCGCGCCTATCGGGAGGCGGTGGGCGAAGGTCCCCGGCCCCGGCTCGTGTACATGACGCCGCAGGGCCGCGTGCTGGACCAGGCGCTGGCGAAAGAACTAGCGCGGGAAGAGGAGCTTTACATCCTCTGCGGCCATTACGAAGGCGTGGACGAGCGGGTCCTGGAGGAGATCGCCACGGACCGCGTCTCCATCGGGGATTACGTGCTGACGGGCGGCGAACTGCCCGCGCTCGTGCTGATGGACGCAGTGTCCCGCATGGTCCCCGGCGTCCTGAGCAACCATGAATCCGCCGGCGACGAGTCCTTCATGAACGGCCTGCTCGAATATCCCCAGTATACGCGTCCGGAGGTCTTCCTGGGCCGCCCGGTCCCGGAGATCCTCAAGTCCGGCCATCACGCCAACATCGCCCGCTGGCGGCGGAACGAATCCCTGCGGCGGACGAAGGAGGTGCGGCCGGATCTGCTGGAGGCCGCGGAACTGGACAGAAATGACCGGGAATTCCTGGCGGATCTGGAAGCGGAGCAGGAGACGGCGCGGAAGTAAAAATCTTTCCGTCTCAGCAAAAAAAGGCTTGCAATTTCAGCAAACCGTGCTATTATATTAGTCGTGTCGCATTAAAAGGAGCGGTCCGCTGTCGCCTCGGGCGTTATGAACGACCTGTTTACTAGGAGGAAATATGAACGACATCATCAAGAAAATCGAAGACGCTCAGCTGAAAGAAGGCGTCGGCAATTTCCGGGTCGGCGATACGGTCCGCGTATACGCCAAGATCAAAGAAGGAAACCGGGAACGTATCCAGATGTTCGAAGGCATCGTGATGAAGCGCCAGAACGGCAGCAGCCGCGAGACTTTTACGGTCCGTAAGATCTCCGGCGGCGTCGGCGTCGAAAAGACCTGGCCCCTGCACACCCCGCTGATCGAGAGAGTGGAAGTCGTGCGCCGCGGTAAAGTCCGCCGTGCCAAACTGAACTACCTGCGCGACCGCGTCGGCAAAGCCGCCAAGGTCAAGGAAGCTTCCCGCTGATCCCAGAAAGAGAGACGGCCCCCGGCCGCCTCTTTTTTATTCTGTTTTTCCCTTTTCTTTTCCGTTATCTTATGTTATAATTTTTTGGCATCTTACGATGTCATGAACAGAAAAACGCAGTCGCGGCAGAGCGGCTGCGGGATCATTGACGGGAGAACGGCATGCCTGACGGAAAACGGGCTTCATTTCGGATAGAACATGAACAAAGATAATCTCAAGGAATTTCTGCGCTACGTCCTCATCGGCGGCGTTTCCGCGCTGATCGACATGGGCGTTAATTATGTGACGCTGTATTATATTTTTCACGCCACCAAGAACGATAAGCTGCCCGTCGCCGTTTCCGTGACGGCCGGTTTCATCGTGGGCCTGGTGGTCAATTACATTCTGTCCAACGTCTTCGTGTTCCGCAAGCCGGAGCAGAAGGAGAAAGGAAAGACGGTAGGCGCGTTCCTGATCTACGCCGCGGTGGGGATCATCGGATATTTCCTGACCGTCGGCCTGACGCTGCTGGGCACGCGCTTCATCGGAGAGGAAGGGATCTGGTACCTCCTCATGACGGCGGTCGTGAAGGGGATCGTGCTGGTCTGGAATTACCTGGGCCGCAAAATATTCGTATACCGGGGGAAATGACATGGCTGACAAACAAGTGATCATCATCGGCGCCGGCCCGGCCGGCCTGACCGCTGCGTATAAGCTGCTGAAGGAAACGGACTATGTCCCGCTCATCCTGGAGGAAGAGAACTTTGTGGGCGGCATTTCCCGCACCGCGGAATACAAAGGCAACCGCATGGACATCGGCGGCCACCGGTTCTTTACCAAGAATGAGGAGGTCAACGCCCTGTGGCAGGAACTGATGCCCATGCAGGGCCGGCCCGCCCGCGATGACAAGGTGATCGGATCTGAAGAGAAGGAATTCCTCCCCGGCGGTCCGGATCCCGAGACCGAGGACCGCGTCATGCTGATCCGCCGGCGTGTTTCCCGCATTTTCTTCCTGAAGAAATTTTTCGACTATCCCATTTCCCTGAAGGCATCCACCTTTAAGAACATGGGCTTCAAGCGCACCATGAAGGCCGGCTTCGGCTACATTGGCTCCGCCGTGCACAAAAGAGAAGAGGACTCCCTGCGGAATTTCTACATCAACCGCTTTGGCAAGCCGCTGTATGAGATGTTCTTTGAAGACTATACGACAAAAGTCTGGGGCCGCGATCCGAAAGACATTTCCGCGGACTGGGGCGCGCAGCGCGTGAAGGGGCTGTCCCTGACGAAAGCGGTCTGGAACGTCGTGAGCAAGCCGTTCCGCAGGAAGGATTCCGCCACGGAGACCTCCCTGATCGAACAGTATCTGTACCCGAAGAAGGGGCCGGGCCAGCTGTATGAAGTGATGGCGGATGAAGTGCGGCGCATGGGCGGCCGGATCATTTTCAATGCGAAGGTGAAAGGGATCCGGGTGGAAAACAGTCTTGTTGCGGAAGTTACGGCCGACGTGAACGGCGAAGAACAGCGCTTCACCGGATGCGAATATTTCTCCACGATGCCCGTGAAGGATCTGGTGGCCGGCATGGGCGATGCGGCGCCGCAGAAGGTGCGGGAGATCGCCGCCGGCCTGCCGTACCGCGATTTTGTGACGGTCGGCCTGCTTGTGGACAGACTGAAGATCAGGAACGAAACAAAGATGAAGACTGTTGGCAACATCGTCCCCGACTGCTGGATCTACATCCAGGACCGCGAGGTCAAGCTGGGCCGTCTGCAGATCTTCAACAACTGGTCGCCGTACCTGGTGTCGGATCCTTCCAAGGTCTGGATCGGCCTGGAATATTTCTGCAACGAAGGCGACGGGCTGTGGTCGATGGCGGATGACGAATTCATCCGCTTTGCGAAGGCCGAGCTGGCGTCCATCGGCGTGATCGACGAGGCAGACGTGCGCGACGCCGTGCGTATCCGCGTCAAGAAGGCGTACCCGGCCTATTTCGACACCTATTCCGAATTCGACACCGTGAAGGAATTCCTCTCCGGCATCGGCAACCTGTGGTGCATCGGGCGCAACGGACAGCACAAATACAATAACATGGACCACTCCATGCTGACCGCCATGGAAGCGGTGCGCACCATTCAGAGCGGCGCGCGCGACAAAAAGGCGGTCTGGGAAGTGAATACCGAGAAAGAATACCACGAGGAGAAGAGCGCAAAAAATGGCTGAGCCGACGAAACGTTCCGTCCGGATCCGGGAGTTCCTCCCCCTGCTGACCCTTCTGCCGGGTCTCCTTGTGATCCTTTATTATATCCTGGGACCGGCTTCCGGCTACATGACCTCGGACTGCACGGACTCGATCCGCTGGGCGCAGGCCACATATGAATCCGGCCATCTGATCTCAAAGGAATTCAGTTACGCGGCGGTGCAGCCGTTCGGCGGAAACCTGATCTTCCTGCCCTTCGTGGCGATGTTCGGATATACCATGACGGCGCAGATCGCCGGACTGACGCTGTTCGCGCTGCTGTTTCTCTTCGCCCTGTATTATCTGGCGCGCGGCCTGGGATTCGACCGGCTGTTCAGCGGTCTTTTCGTCAGCGTGACCGTGCTGCTGCTGTCTTCCAGCCCCAAACTGCGGGAGATCATCTGGGAGCACATTTTCTATTACAATCTGGGCATTCTGTTCTTCTGCGTTGGCTTCGGCCTGGCGCTGCGGCTGCTGAGGGACGAAGGACACCGGAAAGGATTTTCCGAATACAAGGTCCGCGACTGGATCCGGCTGGCTCTGCTGGTCGTATTCTGCTTCCTTGCCGCCACGGACGGTCTGCAGACGCTGGTCTGCCTGACGCTGCCGGTCATCGGCGCTTACTGTCTGGAGTATTTCATCTATGACAGGCCGAAGACCTCGCTGCGGGAAAATATGGGCCTGTCCGCCGTCCTGCTCCTGGTCCTGTTCTGGTCCGTGCTGGGATTCGCGATGATCCCCGTCTTCACGCGCGGTGTGGAAGCGGGCTACGCGAATGCCTATTCCACCTACAGCCCCATGAATGAGTGGAAGGACAATTTCCTCGGACTTTTCCACAACTGGCTGACGCTGTTCGGCGTGTCCGTGGCGAAAGGCGATCCACTCGTCAGTGCGGATTCCGTGATCAACATGATGCGGATCGGCGGCGCGCTGCTGCTCCTGTTCGGCCCGTTCGTGCTGCTGGCGCGGTATGACAAACAGGAAGACCGCGGACTGCGGCTGATGATCGGCGGGCACCTCTTCGTCTCGGCTTTCATCATTTTCGCGTCCGTGTTCGGCAGCCTGGGCAAGGCCAACTGGCGCCTGACCCCGATGCTGGGGTCCGCGGTCCTGGTCATGCTGACCTGGAGCCTGAAGCATCTGGAGCAGACGGACCGCAGACGGATCGGCGCGGTCTTTACGGCATTTTTCCTCGGCGTCGCCTCGCTCTCGGCAGTGACCATCATGAAAATGCCGGCCCGCTACGGGGAAAACAATTCCTGGCACGTCGCGGCCCGCGAACTCGAAGCACGCGGCCTGACGTACGGCTACGGTAACTTCTGGTGGTCCGAGCTGATCACGCTGGTCTCCGGCAACAAGGTCCAGATGGCCAACATCAACGAATCCAAAGGCAAACCGGTCAAAAACGATTATCAGCTCCCTTCCGGCAATTACGGAGAACGGACGGAGGAAAAGTACTTCCTGCTGCTTACGGAATCGGATCAGAAGAAGATGGAAGACTGGGTGGCCAGACAGAAGAAGGAAGGCGCCGTCCTTGATGAATTCACCATCGAATCCGATCCATATTCGGTCGGCGGGTTCGCGGGGACCAAAGTCATCGTGTACGTCTTCAACAGGAATATCTTTTAGCACAGAGGAAAGGCATCGGCATTTATGGCGAAACGGCGCGATTATGACGTGATCACGGCGGGGGATCTGATCAAACGGATCTCTGTTTGGGTCGTGGACGTCATCCTGGTCGTCGCCCTGGCGCTGTCGCTGGTCTATCTGTTCGGCACGCGGGTCCACATGGAAGGCAGTTCCATGACGCCCACGCTGTCCAACGGGGACCGGCTGCTTCTCAACCGCTCCAAGGGAAAGATCCTTCCCATCAACCGCTTTGACATCCTGGCGTATCAGCTTCCGGGCCAGGAAGGCGTCTTTCTGAAACGGGTCCTGGCGCTTCCGGGCGAAACGCTGCTGATCCGGGAAGGCAAAGTCTACATCGACCAGAAAGAACTGCCGGAAAATGAATATACCCGCTCTCTGTCCTACGCCGGCGTGGCGCAGACGCCGCTGACGCTGGCGGAAGGAGAGTATTTCGTGGTGGGGGAGAATGCGGACGCTTCGCTTGACAGCCGTTTCAGCGACGTGGGGAACATTCTTTCCCGGAACATCCTCGGAACGGTCTGGCTGCGCTATGCCCCGTTCCGGGACCTTCGATTCCTGCCTTGAGGGGAACGGTCATGAGCATGAATCTGCAATGGTATCCCGGTCATATGACCAAAGCCAGACGGGCCATGGAAGAAAGCATAAAGCTGGTGGACCTGATCGTGGAGATCCGCGATGCCCGCGTCCCGTATTCCAGTGCCAATCCGGACCTGGCGGGCCTGGGCCGCGGCAAGAAACGCATCCTGGTCCTGAATAAAGCCGATCTGGCTGATCCGCGGGAAACGGACCGGTGGACGGAGCACTTCCGGAATCAGGAGATCATCCCGCTGGCCATGGACGCCCGCAAGCGCGGCGACTGTACGGACATCCTGCGTCTGCTGGACCGGCTGGCTGCCGAAAAGAAGGAAAAAGATCTGAAGCGCGGGATCAAAAACCGTCCGGCGCGGCTGATGATCGCCGGCATTCCCAACGTGGGAAAATCCACGCTGATCAACTCCCTGGCCGGCCGGGCCAGCGCCAAGACGGGGGACAGGCCCGGCGTGACGCGCGGGCTGCAGTGGATCCGACTGAACGCCTCGCTGGAGCTGCTGGACACGCCCGGCATCCTCTGGCCGCGCTTCGAGGACGAATCGGTGGGTCTCAAACTCGCGCTGATGGGCGCCATCCGCGAAGAAGTGCTGCCGGCCGAAGAACTGGCCCTGGAGGGCATGAAACTTCTGAAAGAGCGTTATCCGCTGGCCCTGACGGACAAATACGGCCTGTCGGAGGAATATGCCCCCGCCTGGCTGACGGAACTGGCCAGCAGCCAGGGCCTCCTGCAGAAAGGCGGCGAACCGGATACGCTGCGCGCGGCCGGCCGCTTTCTGGACGACCTGAAAAAAGGCCGGCTGGGGCGTGTCACGCTGGAATCGCCGGCGCCGGGAGAGGAATAACATGGCATTCTGGAACAACAAAAAAGAACCCGAACCCGTCAAAGTGCCTAAGGAGCCCGCTCTGTGGAAGGATATCCTGACCACGCTGTTCCATCTGGCTCTGCTGGTGGGCTTCGTCGTCTTCTTCCTGACCTGCATCGGCCAGCGCGTCGCCGTGGACGGCAGTTCCATGGAAGATACGCTGCACAACGGGGATCAGCTGATCGTGGACTGCTTCACGTACCGCTTCGTGCATGAGCCGCGGCGCCAGGATATCGTGGTGTTCCGACTGAAGGACGAGCCGGAAACTTTTTACGTTAAACGGATCATCGGTCTGCCCGGTGAAACGGTGCAGATCAAAAAGTCCGTGATCTACATTAACGGAGAGCCTATCGAAGATCCTTACGCCACGCAGAAAACTTTCCCGGCGGGAGCAGCCGAGAAGGCGATCACGCTCGGAGAAAACGAGTATTTCGTGATGGGCGACAACCGCAACAACAGTCAGGACTCGCGCTATGCCGTGGGGCCTGTCGACCGCAGCCAGTTCATCGGCCGCGCATGGCTTCGCGTCTGGCCGTTCCAAACGCGCACCAACCTGCTTCCGGAGGGGGATTGAGATGGCGCGGCTGACCCTGGAGCAGGAACGCGCGCGGCTGGCGTCCCTGAGCGTTTTCGAACAGGAATACGCCGCATTCGCCCCGATCGCGGGGATCGACGAAGCCGGACGGGGCCCGCTGGCCGGCCCTGTGGCCGCGGCCGCCGTGATCCTGGATCCCGCGCAGGAGATCCTGTATATCAATGATTCCAAAAAGCTCTCGGAAGCCCGGCGGGAGATGCTGTACGGCGAGATCATGGAAAAAGCGCTGAGTGTAGGCGTCGGGCTGGTCTCCGCCGCCCGGATCGACGAGATCAACATCCTTCAGGCAACGTATGAAGCCATGCGTCTGGCTGTCGCACAGCTGGACCCGGTCCCGGGCATCCTGCTCGTGGATGCGGTCACGATCCCCCAAGTAACGGTCCGCCAGGTCCCCATCATCAAGGGCGACGCCAAAAGCCTGTCGATCGGCGCCGCCAGCATCATCGCCAAAGTGACCCGGGACCGGATCTTAAAAGATATGGACCGCACCTATCCGGAATACGGCTTTGCCCAGCATAAAGGATACGGAACGGCCGCTCATATCGAAGCGATCCGGAAATTCGGCCCCTGTCCGGAACACCGCCGGAGCTTCATCCGCAATTTTATTTCCTGACCGGAGCCATCCGCCATCCATCCTCTTTCACACAAAAGATAAAAAATGAATAAACGGGAAGTCGGCACCTGCTATGAAGAGCAGGCTGCCGTTTATTTGCAGCACATCGGCATGGAACTTCTGTGGCGCAATTTCCGCTGCCATATCGGGGAGATAGACCTCATTCTCCGGGATGGGGATACGCTGGTGTTTACAGAAGTAAAATACCGCCGTACGGAAGATTACGGGCGCGGGGAAGTACATGTGGACAAACGGAAGCAGCGGACCATCTTCCGGGTGGCGGAGGAGTTCCTGATCCGCTCTTTCCCGGACGGGAACTGCCCGGCGTGCCGCTTTGACGTCGTCGCCATTGACGGGGACGGAGCGGTCGTGCATTACCCGGACGCCTTCTGGCGGGAATGAAAAAGGGCGCCTGAAGGCGCCCGCCGAGTGCTCAGGAATGAAGCGGCGAAGGCCCCGTCACTCCGTCTCTTTCAGGACCGTCTGCAGCATCCGGGAAGGATCCACGACGGAGGAGACCGCGATATTGTGGTTCATCGTGTTGATGATCTTTCCGATGAAGCCGGACATGTCCGCTTCCAGATACCAGGGCTGTTCCAGAACGATGGGCGGCCGGTAGTTCAGGTTGGTGGTGACCATATAGTCGAAAATGCCTTCGTCATGCGCTTTGATGAACTTTTCGAAGCCGGCGACGAACAGGCCGAAGGTGCAGCAGATGATGACCGTGGCCGCTCCGTGCTCCTTCATGTCGCGCGCGGCTTCCAGGATGTTGAAGCCGGTGGAAATGATGTCGTCCAGGATCAGGACGATCTTGCCCTGGGGATTCGGTCCCAGATATTCAGATGCCACGACGGGGTTCACGCCGTCCTCTATGCGGGTGTAGTCGCGGCGCTTGTAGAACATGCCCAGATCGAGTCCGACGGTGTTGGCCAGATAAACGGCCCGGCGCATGGCACCTTCATCCGGACTGATCAGCAGCATGTTGTCCTTGCAGAAATGGATGTCCTGCAGCTGGGAGAGAAGCACATGCAGGAAATTGTAGTCGGGAGAGTAGTTGTCGAAGTCGTGCAGCGGGATCGCGTTCTGCACGCAGGGATCGTGCGCGTCGAAGGTCACGATGTTGGCGACGCCCATGCTGCTGAGTTCTTCGAGCGCCAGAGCGCAGTCCAGCGATTCCCGGAGCACGCGCTTATGCTGGCGGCTCTGATAGAGGAAGGGCATGATCACGCTGATACGGTGGGCGGAAGTGGAAGCGGCGGCAATGATGCGCTTTAAGTCCTGGTAATGATCATCGGGGGACATATAATGGGTCCGGCCGCTGATCTTGAAGCTCATGCTGTTGTTCGTAACGTCCGATACGATGAACAGGTCGCTGCCGCGGACAGATTCCAGGATCATGCCTTTGGCTTCGCCGGAACTGAAACGGGGGCACTGGACCCGGACCAGATAAGAATCCTTGTCGTATTCCCGGCCGGAGATCGTGGCGTCGTCCTGCGCGTGATCCGCCAGGTACTGTTTGCGCAGCGTAACGATGTGCCGGTCCGCTTTTTCGACGAGTTCTCGGCAGTTGTCCATCGCAATGATTTTGAGGGGGGCAAGAAGGGTGCGGTTCTTAAAGTAATAGGTCTTATCCATCTCCATGATTGATCCGCCTTTCCGGAAAGAGAAATGACTTGCGTTAAAATCGTACCACTTTTCGGTGGAATTGGCAAGGATTATATGTTAGAATAAACACGGGAAGGCAAATATAATGAAGAAGCATCGCATCAGCCGGGTCGCGCCCGGCTCCATCGGAGAAGAGCTGGAGATCAGACCCGGCGATCATATTCTGAGTATCGGAGGCCAGGAGATCGAGGACGTCCTGGACTACGAGTTTCTGTGCCGCGAGGAAGAGATCGAACTCCTGGTGGAGACCGCGGAAGGAGAGCAGATCCTGTTCGAGATCGAAAAGGACGAGGACGAGGACCTGGGCCTTTCTTTTGAAGAAGGCCTGATGGACGAATACCGTTCCTGCCGCAATAAATGCATTTTCTGCTTCATCGACCAGATGCCGCCCGGCATGCGCGAAACGCTGTATTTCAAGGATGATGACGCGCGCCTGAGCTTCCTGCAGGGCAATTACATCACCCTGACCAACATGAGCGATCACGAATTTGACCGCATCATCCGGTACCACCTGTCGCCCATCAACATCTCCGTGCACACCATGAACCCGGACCTGCGGTGCCGTATGCTCCACAACCGTTTTGCCGGCGATGCGCTCAAACGGCTGGATACGCTGTACGAACACGGGATCACCATGAACGGCCAGATCGTGCTCTGTCCGGGGTGGAACGACGGCGCCGAACTGGAATATACCATTGAACAGCTGTCGCGCTACCTGCCCGTCATGGAGAGCGTTTCCGTAGTGCCGGTCGGGCTGACGAAATACCGGGAAGGCCTGGCGCCGCTGCGGCTCCTGACGAAGGAAGAGGCGGCGCGGACCATCGACGTCATCGAGAAATGGCAGCGGAAGCTTTATCCCCTGCACGGCCTGCATTTCATCCACGCCAGCGATGAGTTCTATCTGCTGGCGGACCGCCCGTTGCCGGAGGAAGACCGCTACGACGGTTATCTGCAGCTGGAAAACGGCGTGGGGATGATGCGGCTTTTCATGGATCAGTTCCGGGAAGAACTGAAGCACCACAAGCCCTCCTCCCGGAAAAAACGGAAAGTCGCCATTGCCTGCGGCCGCCTGCCGGCGCCTGTCATGCAGGAACTGCTCGGCGAGTTGACCGCCAGATTCCCCGGCGTCGAACCGCTTCTGTACCCGATCCGGAACGATTTCTTCGGCGAGACCATCACCGTGTCCGGCCTGGTGACCGGCGGGGACCTGATCGCGCAGCTCAAAGGAAAGGATCTGGGCGATACCGTTTACATCCCGCTGACCATGCTGCGGGCCGGCGAGGACGTTTTTCTGGACGACGTGCACGTATCCGACGTGGAAGATGCGCTCGGCGTTCCGGTCGTGGCTCTTGACTGCGACGGCATTTCCATGGTAAAAAGCATTTTAAAACCCGGTCCCGGCGACGTCAGAAGCCGGCTGTTCCGGGCTTATGAATCAGGAGGCGCTCCATGAGCAGACCCATCGTAGCGATAGTAGGGCGGCCCAACGTGGGAAAATCCACCCTTTTCAATAAACTGGCTGGCAGCCGCATCTCCATCGTGGACGACACGCCCGGCGTGACCCGCGACCGTATTTATGCGGACTGCACCTGGCTGGACCGCAGTTTCACGCTGATCGACACCGGCGGCATCGAGCCGGACAGCAGCGACGTCATCTTAAAGCAGATGCGCGAACAGGCCCTCACGGCCATGGAGACCGCGGACGCCATCATTTTTCTGACAGACGTCAAGCAGGGGCTCGTGGACGATGACCTGCGCGTGGCGGAGATGCTCCGCAAGTCGCAGAAACCCGTCGTCCTTGCCGTCAACAAAGTGGATAACTTTGCCAAATACGGCAACGACGTATACGAATTCTACAATCTCGGCCTAGGCGACCCCGTCCCGATCTCCGCGACGGAAATGCTAGGCCTGGGCGACCTGCTGGACGAGGTGATGAAGCACATCCCGAAGGCGCCCGAGGAGGAAGAGGAAGACGCCCGGCCGCGCATCGCCATCGTCGGGAAGCCCAATGTGGGCAAGAGCAGCATCGTGAACCGCATGGCGGGCAATCAGCGCGTGATCGTCTCCGATGTCGCCGGCACCACGCGGGACGCCATCGATACGGTCGTGCGGCGCAACAAGAAGGAATACGTCCTGATCGATACCGCCGGCCTGCGCCGTAAGAGCAAGGTCAAGGAAGATATCGAGCATTACAGCATCGTCCGCGCCGTCAGCGCCGTCGAGCGTGCCAACGTGGTCATCCTGGTGATCGACGCGAAGGAAGGCGTCAGCGAGCAGGACGCCAAGATCGCCGGCATCGCGCACGACCGGAACAAGGGGATCCTGATCCTGGTCAACAAATGGGATCTGGTCGAAAAGGACAACAGTACCGTGAAGACGTTCACGCAGGACATCCGCGACGTGCTGTCGTTCCTGGATTACGCGGACATCCTGTTCGTATCCGCGGAGACCGGCCAGCGCCTGGGACAGATCTTCGACAAAGTGGACGAGATCATGGAAAGCTGCGTTCAGCGCGTCGCGACCGGCGTGCTGAACGAGATCATTTCGCAGGCGACCGCCATGCATGAGCCGCCTTCGGATAAAGGCAAGCGCTTGAGGATCTATTACGCCACCCAGGTGGCCGCCGGTCCGCCCACGTTCGTGTTCTTCGTGAATGATAAAAAACTGATGCATTTCTCCTATCAGCGCTATCTGGAGAACCAGCTCCGGGAGACCTTCGGCTTCCGGGGGACCAGCATCAAGATCATCGTGCGGGAAAGGAGTGAGAAGGAGCAATGATCCGTTTACTGCTGATCGCGGTCGGATATTTCTTCGGCTGCATCCAGACCAGTTTCTTTTACGGGAAACGGCGGGGCGTGGACATCCGGGAACACGGCAGCGGCAACGCCGGTTCCACCAACGCCCTGCGGGTAATGGGGAAGAAAGCCGGCGTCATCGTGTTCATCGGAGACATGGGCAAAATGATCCTGGCCGTTCTGCTGATGCTTCTGGTGTTTAAACCGCGCGGACCGGAATTCGTGCTGCTGATCAAGCTGTACACGGGTCTGGGCGTCGTTCTGGGGCATGATTTCCCGTTCTTCATGGATTTTAAGGGCGGCAAGGGCGTCGCGTCCACGGCGGCTCTGATCCTGATCCTGGACTGGCGCATGGCCGTCATGGGACTCATCGTGTTCTTCGGCATCGCGCTGACGACCCGGCTCGTTTCGCTGGCCTCGTGCGTGCTGCTGGTCTCGGAACTGATCCTGTACACCGTCCTGATCCTGAACGGAAAGATCGCCTGCGGGGTACTGGCCCACTGGGAAGCCATCCTGCTGTTCGCCGTTCTGGTGGTGCTGTCCCTGCTGCGGCACGTGCCGAACATCGTGCGTCTGATCCGGGGGGAAGAAAAGCCCCTGAAAATCTGACGCTTTCCGCTTTACAAGGCGGAGGTTTTGCGGTATAGTCTGATGAAAAACCGGCCGGTCCCGCGGCGGGATCCCGGCTCCATCAATAAACTTTAGGGGAGAGAAGAGCATGGCAACTATTCTGGATGAGCAGTCAAGAACTTTTAACGAGTACCTGATCATTCCCGGTTATTCTTCCGCGGAATGCATTCCCGCCAATGTATCTCTGAAGACGCCTCTGGTCCGCTTTAAACAGGGAGAAGAACCCGCGCTGACCATGAACATCCCGATGGTGAGCGCGATCATGCAGTCGGTCTCGGGAGACCGGCTGGCTGTGGCGCTGGCCATGGAGGGCGGCGTTTCCTTCATCTTCGGTTCCCAGAGCGTGGCGTCACAGGCGGCCATGGTCGCGCGCGCCAAGAGCTTCAAGGCCGGTTTCGTCCGCAGCGATTCCAACGTGCGGCCGGACCAGACGCTGGCCGACATCGTCGCCATCACGGCGTCCACGGGCCATTCGACCATCGCGGTCACCGAGGACGGCACGCCCGAAGGCAAGCTGATGGGCCTGGTCACCAGCCGCGACTACCGCGTCTCCCGCATGGAGCCGACCCTGCCGGTCCGTGAATTCATGACGCCCATGGAAAGACTGATCTGGGCGCCGGAAGGGACCTCACTGAAGGAAGCCAACGACATCATCTGGGATCACAAGCTGAACGCCCTGCCCATCGTGGACAAAAACGGCAAGCTCTGCCATATCGTGTTCCGCAAGGACTACGATCTGCATAAACAGAACCCGAACGAACTGCTGGATCAGCACAAGCGGTACGTGGTGGGCGCCGGCATCAACACGCGTGACTACGCCGAGCGCGTGCCCGCGCTGATCGAAGCCGGGGCAGACGTGCTCTGCATCGACTCTTCCGAAGGCTTTTCCGAATGGCAGAAGAGGACCATCGATTGGATCCGCGGCGAATACGGCGACCGCGTCAAGGTGGGCGCCGGCAACGTGGTGGACGCGGACGGCTTCCGTTTCCTGGCGAACTGCGGCGCGGACTTCGTGAAGGTCGGCATCGGCGGCGGATCGATCTGCATCACGCGCGAGACCAAGGGCATCGGCCGCGGCCAGGCGACGGCACTGATCGAGGTCTGCAAGGAGCGCGACAAATACTTTGAGGAGACCGGCATTTATGTGCCGGTGTGCTCCGACGGCGGCATCGTCTACGACCACCACATCACGCTGGCCCTGGCCATGGGCGCGGATTTCGTGATGCTGGGCCGTTATTTTGCCCGCTTTGACGAAAGCCCCACCAACCGGATCAGCATCAACGGGACCTATTACAAGGAGTACTGGGGCGAAGGCTCCGCCCGCGCGCGGAACTGGCAGCGCTACGATCTGGGCGGCGACAAGAAACTGTCCTTTGAAGAAGGCGTGGATTCCTACGTCCCGTACGCCGGCAGCCTCAAGGACAACGTCCAGCTGACGTTGAGCAAGGTGCGTTCCACCATGTGCAACTGCGGGGCGCTGACCATCCGCGAACTGCAGCAGAAGGCGAAGCTGACACTGGTCTCGTCCGTCAGCATCGTGGAAGGCGGCGCGCACGACGTGATCCAGAAGGACAATCCCTCCGTGATGGGAACGAAATAAAAACATGCTGCGGGCGGCCGACGGCCGCCCGCGTGATATGGTGATAGGATATGGGATCCGGAAAGAAACCTGTGCAGAGCAACTGCGACGACTGCATGAACTACGAATACGATGAGGAATTCGACTGCTACAGCTGCATCATGGACCTGGACGAGGACGAGATGCGCCTGTTCCTGATCGGCCGCTTTCCGTCCTGTCCGTATTACCGGCCGGGAAACGAGTATACGATCGTGCACAAGCAGATCTGAATGCAATATCTGGAATGTTTTTGGAAAAGCCCCGATTACACGGGGCTTTTCTTTTTAATTTTTGTCTTTATCAGAGCTATTCTCCGGATTCTGATATACATGCAGCGTCCCGGCGATCCTCTTATGCTTCTCGCTGATGTCCGCGTAATGCTTGCGGGTCGTGTCGACGCTTTTGTGGCCCAGCGTTTCACTGACCAGGCCGATGTCCGAGGTCGCTTCGTACAGCATCGTTCCGTATGTCTTGCGAAGCGTATGCGGGTGCAGGTTTTCCTGGTTCAGCACGGCACGGCCGTATTTTTCCAGCATGGTCTGGATGGAACGGACCGCCATGCGCTGTTTGCGGTTGGACAAAAACAGGGCCGGCTCGTTCGGCGAGGTCACGAAGGCGGGACGTTCGATCTCGATGTAATCGCGGACCGCTTTCGCGGTTTCCTCGTTCATGTAAACGTATTCGATGCGGCCGCCTTTGCGGACGACGCAGACAGACATTTCGTCAAAATTGATGTCCTTCAGGTCCAGCCCGACGCATTCGGACACGCGGATGCCGGTGTTGAGCAGGAGAGTGGCGATGGCGGTGTCCCGCAGCTGCGTGCGGACGGTGAAGGCCCGAGAGCGCTCGGAGCCGGATTCGCTGGCTTCGATGCCCTGCAGCAGCCGGTTGACCTGGTCCGGGCGCAGGCGCTCTATGGGCTTTTCCTTGGGAGGCATCGGCTTGGCGGCGCCCAGCATCGGATTTTTGACCAGATGCTCGCGCGCGACTTCAAAACCGAAATATCCACGCAGCGTGCACATCATGCGGTTCAGGGCGTTTTCCGCATTGTAGTGAACATTTGTTCCGTTGTTTTGCTTCAGGTACTGCAGGAAATAATTGATGTCGTCGTAGGTCAGGGACTCCATGCATTCAAACGGGATATCCCGGATCGAAGTGTTTTCGTACAGCGGATTGACTTCCTGAATATATTTCATGAAGGTGATCAGGTCACGCGTATAGGCAATGGCCGTGCGGACGCGTTTGCTGAGCTCGATGTGCGAAAGGTACGGTTTCATGTACACGGGCAATTGTTTCTGCAGTTCATGAAGTTTGTTGTAGTAGGCTTTGTCCTTTTCGGCGTAATATTCGGATTTGAAACGTTTCGGCATGAGGTGGATCCTTTCTGTTTGGAAAACCGGGTCCGGAGGGATTTTTGCTGTTGGGGCGGGCTTTTGGCGGAAGCCGCTCTTTCCGGTGTTTTTTTGCTCTATTTTTGCATTAAACATACATTTAACGCACAAATAAGTATAAGACAAATACTCTCCCGTGTCAAGAGGGATCCGGTTTTTTCGTCAGATATGACGGAATGGTCGCATAAATGCAAGCCTGCGGCGGAACGAGAAAGCGTGCAGATCCAACTGCCATATATTTTCACGCACGAATAACACCATATGACAAACTTATTTGCAAAAACATCATGTCGTTCCGGAATATTCTCAGAATCATGCATACAATTATCGGAATCAATATGGTATAATCACGAATGTTCAAACCATTACATACATCTTAACAGAAAGGCTACTCTTATGGACCTGCAGCGCTTGCTCAGTTTGACGCGCAAAGCCGTCGACGATTATCACATGATACAGGAAGGCGACCGCATTGCCGTGGGGATCTCCGGCGGCAAGGACAGCCTGACGCTCCTTTGCGCGCTGAACGCGCTGAAGCGCTTTTATCCCGCACCGTTCGAACTGGTGCCCGTCTGTGTGGACCTGGGCTTTGCCGACAGGGACGCCTCGGCCTTTGAGGCGCTCTCGGCGTTTACGGCTGACATGGGGCTGGAACTGCATGTTGTGCGGTCACAGATCGCGGAGGTAGTCTTTGACATCCGCAAAGAATCGAACCCGTGTTCGCTTTGCGCCAAACTGCGGAAAGGGGCGTTCAATACGCGCGCCAAGGAACTGGGATGCAATAAGATCGCCTATGCGCATCACCGGAACGACTTTATTGAAACGTTTCTGATGTCGCTGATCTTTGAAGGGCGGGTCGGCTGTTTTTCCCCGGTCAGTTATCTGGACCGGATGGAACTGACGCTGATCCGGCCGCTGATGTACGTGGAGGAATCAGATGTCGTGGCGTTTACGCGGGCCCATGCGCTTCCGGTCATGAAGAATCCCTGTCCGGCGGACGGCAATACGAGGCGGGAGGAAATGAAGCGGATGGTGTCAGACCTCAACAAGACGTATCACGGGGTCAGTGAAAGGATGTTCGGGGCGATCCTGAGGGGGGATCTCAAGGGGTGGCCGAAAACGGATGATTGAGGCGGGAGGCTTTCATGTTCCTGCCGGTGCTGCGGGCGGCCGATGGCCGCCCCTTCGTTTTTCCGGGCTCTGACGGACGGCGGCGGCAGTTTTTTTACCCTCCTCTCCTTTTCGGATGCTGCTGTGAGCGCGTATTTCGGCTTCTGAGCGGTTTTGTGAGCTTCGGCGTGGAATTTTCCGTCAAAACAATTCAGAGGCGGACAGACGCGGAGCGGATAAAAAATGAGAACGGCGGGGGGACCGTTCTCAAGGATAACTCAAAGTCTTTTCAGGAGGGAAGCTGCTTCTCTCACTGATAATAAACGATGACCAGGGACTGGCCGGGCTGCAGGGAGTCCGTGTTGCGCAGTTCGTTGATCCGGATCAGCTGATCCATGTAGTCGCGGACGTCGGTGTATTCCGGGGCGTATTCCTGCGCGATGCTCCAGAGAGTATCTCCGGTCTGCACGGTCACGGAGGTATAATATTTCTGCACCGCCTCCGGACGGGCCTTCGCGCGGTTCCCGCCCAGGAACAGGACGGCAATGCCCAGACCGAGCATCATCAATAAAGCAGCAAGATAAACGCGCATTCTGTTGTGTCTTTCTCTCTTCTTCCGTTTCGTGTTCCGCATGATCCTCACCTCACTTGCTTTATGCTGCCGCGAACATTTGTTCGGTATCGTCATAATACAACACGAACATATGTTTGTCAAGCGGTTTCGCCCAAAAAATCGAACAAATTTTTGCAAACAAATGTTTGCATTTCTGCTATTATCTGCTATAATGACGAAAACGGGCAGTTTCAGGGGGGATCCTTATGAAAGAGAAGAAACTCAGCAATAAGCAGCAGGAAATACTGGAATTCATCCGCACGGAGATCCGGGAGAAGGGGTATCCGCCCACAGTCCGCGAGATCGGCCAGAAAGTGCACCTCAGCTCCACTTCTTCCGTGCACGCGAATCTGGGCAAGCTGGAAGCCATGGGCAAGATCCGCCGGGACCCCAGCAAGCCCCGCACCATCGAACTGGTCGATGAAGAGTTCAATTCGGGCCGGAAGGAAATGATCCCGGTGCCGCTCGTCGGCCAGGTCGCCGCCGGCCAGCCCATCCTTGCGGAGCAGAACATCGAGGGCTATTTCCCGTTCCCGGCCGAGGAACTTCCCGCCGCTGACACTTCCCTCTTCATGCTGGAGGTGCACGGGAACAGCATGGTCAACGTCGGCATCCTGAACGGGGACCGGCTGATCTGCCGCGAAGCGGAAACGGCGCGCAACGGCGAACTGGCGGTCGTCCTGGTAGAGGATTCCGCCACAGTCAAGCGCTTTTACAAAGAACAGGGTTATTACCGGCTGCAGCCGGAAAACGACGAGATGGAACCGATCATCGTCCCGGAATGCCGCGTGCTGGGCAAGCCGGTGGCGCTGATCCGGAATTATTTCTGATCGGATCAAAAAAAGGACCCGTCCCATGCCGGACGGGTCTTTTTTTGTCTGTCACATTCACTTCATCGAAAGATAATCGTCCAGAACGGTCAGGGACTTGAACCGGCCGTCTATCAGCGCGTTCCGCAGCGTCGCCACATGCTGGGAGAACTCCCGGAAAGACTGCGGCTCCAGAAGAAACTGAAAGCACTTGTCCGCATCCGCATCCAGCACGTACTGCCAGGCCCGGCCGGCGGATGAATCCGGGGCAAAAGGAGGTTCCGGAAGGGCCTCCCCTTCTGTCTGCATCAGCTTCAGTTCATAGGCGTAGCGGACGAGCGCGCGGTCCAGCCGTGTGTTGTGCAGGCTGCGGACCGCATAGAACAGGAGACGGACCAGCGGCAGGTCCTCCACGTTTTCGCGGCTGTAATAAGCGGCCAGTTCGGCAAAATAGGACGCGTAGCAGAATGCTTCGGGATCCGCGGCAAGGAAGGCAAAAAACTCTTTGATGTCGGCGGAGCGGACCGTGTAGGCGCTGCGGCCCTGGAACAGTTCGAATTCGCCGAACGCAAAGAGACGGCCGGCGGCCAGCAGGGGGCTCCCGATCTTCCGCCCTCCGCGCAGGAAAGCGCTGATCTTTCCCAGCTCCGCCGTCAGAAGCTCCACTCTTCTGTCGTTTTCCGACATGGGCATGGCGGAGATCACCATCCCCGTCACCCGGATCACGTCGTTCATTTCTTACGGTACCCCAGACTTCCCAGCTGCAGATTGTCGTTGCGCCAGTCGCGGCGCACTTTCACGAACAGTTTCAGATCGACCCGCGCTTCGAGGAGTTCCTCGATATCCTTCCGCGCTTCCGTGCCGATGGTCTTCAGCATGGAGCCGCCCCTGCCGATCACGATGCCTTTGTGCGATTCCCGCTCGCAGATGATCGCCGCCTCGATATGCACCGGCCGGCCTTCCTCTTCCCGGAACGATTCGATCTCCACGGCGATCCCGTGCGGAACTTCCTGCGAGAGGTGGCGCAGCGCCTTTTCGCGGATCAGTTCGGCGGCCAGGTCGCGGAGTGACTGGTCCGTCAGCGTGTCTTCGTCGAAATAGTACGGCCCTTCGGGAAGGTGGTCGTAGATCAGCCGGCGCAGGTCTTCCACGCCGTCGCCGGACAGCGCAGAGACCGCGATGCAGTCCGCAAACCGGCGTCGCGCCTCAAAGCGGGCGCGGCAGGCGGCCAGTGTCTCATCGTCCGCCGTATCCGCCTTGTTGATCACCAGCAGGACCGGTACACCGGTGCCGTCCAGGTAAGACAGGATCTGCTCTTCTTTCTCCGCCACCGGGTCCGAGGGCTCCACCAGCCAGCAGACCACGTCCACTTCGGAAAGCGTCCCTTTCGCGGCGCTGACCATGTAATCGCCCAGTTTGTTTTTGGCTTTGTGGATGCCGGGCGTGTCCAGGAACACGATCTGACCGCGTTCGTCTGTCCAGACGGTCTCGATGCGGGTGCGTGTGGTCTGGGCTTTATTGCTGGTAATGGCGATCTTCTGGCCGATCAGCCGGTTCATCAGCGTGGATTTCCCTACGTTGGGACGGCCGATCAGCGTTACGAATCCGGATCTCATGAAATGCCTCTTTTCCCTGTGAATGCTACAGATTGATCAGCTGATCGAACAGGTCCGCGTCCTCTTCGATCTTGACGCTGCTGCCTACCGTGCAGAAGTTGTTGTCTTTCAGGATGGCTTCTATGTAAGGCGCCAGCGCTTTCAGGTCGGCCAGGCTGCAGCCGATGACTTCGTCCCGCTCGCGCTGCTGGAACTCGGGCGTGACGCCGTTCAGGTACAGGCTGAAATCGAGGCTGCCCTGCACGGAAGGCGTGTACGGAAAATCCATCCCGCCGATCGTGGCGATGATGAAGCTTTCCAGGGCTGCGTCCGGCAGGTCCAGCGATTCCAGATAGGCCGGGATCCTGCGGTAAACTTCTTCCGTGTTCCGGATATGAGGATCGCGGTAGGACACGAAGGAGGACGGACCGTGGATGCTGAACTGGCACATGGCCCCGTACGCGCCGCCCAGTACGCGCAGTTCCTGCCACAGGTAATCCATGCCCAGGATGCTCTGCAGGACCTTCAGGCTGCCCCGGTACGGTCCCGCCGCCTTATAACTGCCGCAATGCGCCACGTAGCCCACCGCGCCGGTGGTCTTGATGCCTTCGTTCTTCCGCACGGGCGTGCCGACGGAGAGCCGGACCGCGGGATCGGACGGGAAGGCTTCCGCCAGGCCGGCCAGCAGCGGCTGCAGCTGCGGGAAGGCGGTCTCTTCGCAGGTCAGGTTGATCAGCAGGCCGTCGCGTGTGAAAGCTTCGGCCGTCACGGCCTTCAGCATGTCTGCGGTCTCCTGCTTCCGTTCCTCATAATGCGCCGCGAGGTCTTCCAGGAAGCGCAGGAAGTCCAGGCCGTTCGTCAGTTCATTGAAGAGGGCCGGTTCATTGTAATAGGAAGCGGCGCGGGCGGCAGCGGAACGGTGCCCTGCGGCGGCATACATCTGCTTCGCGCTGATCAGGGTCTCGGACAGGATCTCCTTCACGCGCTTTTCATCGTCAAACAGCGGATCCAGGCACAGTTCCTTCAGCAGATCCGCCGTTTCCGGCCATTTCGCAGTCAGGGCGCGGACGGATAAGTTGAAATACGGGATCCATGTGCCGTCCGGCCGCCGGACCGAATCGGTGCTGACGGAGATGCCGCCGGTGATCTCGGAGATCAGATCGAACAGTTCGCGATAGTCGCGCTTCCGTGTGGAGACGACCGTAAAGCACGATTTCAGAAGGCCGAGCCAGGGCAGGTGCTCCCGCGGGATGTTGCGCAGATCGAAGTAGAAATTGGTGTAGGCGATGCCGGCCGTCTTATCGAAGCGGTAAATGAGGCGTGCGGGGCCGGCCTGCGCCTCGGCGTTCCTCGCGGTGCGGGCGGTGCGGCGGATGTCCGACAGTTTCAGTTTCGGAACGCAGGCAGCGGCTTCCGGATCCTCCTCTTCTTCCTGATACGCCTTGAGTTCCCGGTATTCGCGGATGAGTTTTCCAATCTCGTCCTGCGTCAGCGACGCCTTATACGCCTGCAGTTTTTCCTTCAGCGCCGCGGCGTCCTTTTCGGCCTTTCCTTTTTCGGGATCCATTTCCACCAGGCTGCAGTGCGGATTGTCCAGCAGGTACCGGCGGATCAGACCTTCAAAATAGCCGTCGGAAATATGGTCCCGCAGATATTGGAAATCCTTTTCAAAACGGAGGTACAGGAACGGATCGGTTCCGCCGTGCAGCCAGGTCTGCAGGATGCTGAGGCCGTAGATCAGACCTTTGGACATGCCGCCGAAATCGGCTTCGCGCCGCTGGAATTCGCGGGAACTGAGAGCGGCGCTGACAGAGCGGGGATTCAGGCCCTTTTCCGCCAGTTCCTCCAGGCAGTCCGTCACGATCCGCAGGAAACGGTCTTTCTCTCCTGCGCGGCAGTCTTTCGCGGTGATGCTGAACATGGGCTGGCGGATGTCATTGGAGTATCCGCCGCCCACGTCTTTCGCAAAACCCGCGTCCAGCAGGGCCTGCTTCAGCGGAGCGCCGGGCGCGTTCAGCACGACGGTCGCGAGGACGTCGAACGCGTTGGATACCAGGGAGTCCTCGATATCGCCCGCGGCCCACTGCAGGGCGTAGAAGCTCTTCTCTTCCGCATCCTCTTCTTCTCCCAGTGGATAGGTGTATGTAAGGTCCCGGCGCGCGGCAAACGGCGCCTGCAGAGTCAGCTCGGAACCGACGTCCAGCCGTTCATACTGCGACAGATAGGCGCGGTCCAGATAGTCCAGACGCTCGGCCATGTCCATGTCGCCGTACAGGAAGATGTAGCTGTTGGAAGGATGATAGAGCCTTCTGTGGAACTCGCAGAAGGCCTCGTAGGACAGCGAGGGGATGCAGTCCGGGTCGCCGCCGGATTCGAAACCGTAGGCGGTATCCGGGAACAGGCTGTTGCCCGAATACCGGGACAGGCACTCTTCCGGGTTGGAGAAGGCGCCTTTCATTTCGCTGTAGACGACGCCGTTCAGGCCGAGTTCGGCTTCCGGGCTTTCCAGTTCATAGCGCCAGCCTTCCTGCAGGAAAATGTTTTTGCAGCGGTGGATGAGCGGATGAAAAACGGCGTCCAGGTAGACGTCCATCAGATTGGCCAGGTCCTTGTCGTTGCAGCTGGCCACCGGATAAACGGTCTTGTCCGGGTAGGTGAAGGCGTTCAGGAACGTATTCAGCGAGCTTTTGCCGAGTTCCATGAACGGGTCTTTGATCGGATATTTGTCCGAGCCGCACAGGACGCTGTGCTCCAGGATGTGGGGCAGGCCGGAATCGTCGACGGGCGGCGTGCGGAAGGCGATGAAGAAGACTTTATTGTCATCTTCCGCGGGCAGGCAGATCACATGCGCGCCGGACGCGCGGTGTTCCAGCACCGTGCCGGTCAGACCGATCTCCTTCAGCGGAGATTCGAGGATCAGGCGGTAAGTTTCGGGGATCGTAAATCCGTTCATTCTGCGGCCTCTCGTAATATGTCGTTCTGCTGCAGGGGGACGTCCGTGATCAGATACAGTTTTTCGCCCGCGTGCGGGCAGCTGTCCCGGCGGACTCCCTCTTCCGTTTCGAAATACAGGACGCGCAGGGGAATGTCGTCCCCGCCGGGCCGGACGGCCTCGATGCGCTCTCCTGCCGTGAATTTGTTCTTTTGTATGATATAAAAACCTCCTCCGTCCCGCTCTACGCGTCCCAGGAACCGAACGTCCTGACGGTAGGCGCTGCTCTCGAAATTCTGCGCTTCCGGGCCGGGCCGGCCGAAGAAAAATCCGGTGCAGTAGTCGCGGGTGGTGCATCGATAAACTTCACGTTCGCACCAGGGAAGGACCGCGCGGTATGCTTCTTCGCTCTCCGCGAGCGCATCCAGGGCTTTCCGGTAGGCTCGCGTGACGGCGGCGATGTACAGTTCATTCTTCATCCGTCCTTCGACTTTGAGCGAGCGGACGCCCGCGGCCAGCAGTTCGGGCAGATGGGATATCATGCAGAGATCCCGCGAATTGTACAGGTAAATGCCGCGTTCCGTTTCTTCCAGCGGCATGTATTCGCCGGGCCGGGTCTCTTCGCACAGATAATACTGCCAGCGGCAGGGCTGCGTGCAGAGGCCCCGGTTGGCGTCGCGGCCGTTCAGGAAGCTGCTGATGAGGCATCGGCCGGAGTAGGACATGCACATCGAACCGTGGACGAAGACTTCAAGTTCCGGACCGTCCGGCAGAAAGCGGGCGCACGCGGCGATCTCCGCCAGCGTCATTTCCCGCGCACAGACGATGCGCGATGCGCCCAAGCCGCCCCAGAACGCGGCGGTCTCCGCATTCGTGGTGTTGGCCTGCGTGCTGATGTGGAGCGGAACGGAGGGGCACAGGCGCTGCGCCAGACGGAAAATGCCCGGATCCGAGACAATAAAAGCGTCCGGCCGTTCGGGCCAGACGGCGATCTTCCGGAACAGGTCTTCCGCGTCGGGAAGGTCCTGCTGATGGGCAAAGATGTTGACGGTCAGATACAGTTTTTTTTCGCGGGAATGGGTATAGGCCAGCGCCTCCCGCAGCGCGTCATCGGAGAAATTATCCGCTTTGGCGCGCAGACTCAGGGCGCTGCTGCCGCAGTAGACGGCGTCGGCGCCGAAGGCCAGTGCGGCGGGCAGGAGGCCGGGCGATCCCACGGGGATCAGCAGTTCAGGCAGGTCCATGGGCGTCCTCACTCCGCCTCCGGGCTTTGCGATAAGGCGAGCAGGATGCTTTCCATGGACTGCGACGTGTTCAGCCGGTACGTCCCGGGCCGGATGTCGTAGCCGTAGATCGCCGACTGCACGGTGAAGACCGTGGCGTTGCGGATCACGCCGGCATTGGCCAGCAGGCTCCCCACGCTGCGGGAAGACATGCCGGCCAGGACCGTGATTTCCACGTCATGGCCGGGCGCTTCCTCCGCAGACTGTGTGGTGAAAACGGAATAGCCGAAGTCGTAGGCCGTCCGGATCCCGTAAAAAAGGGCAAACGCAAACACGGCCACCACGGCGATCTTGAACAGCACGTGGCCGGCATGATTCACGACCCCCAGCACGTGGGGGTCTTCCTGTGAATTGTCCCGTCTGCCCTTCGGACTCAAGATTTATACCTCCATGATGATCGGGATGATCATCGGGCTGCGACGCATCCGCTTCCAGAGGAAATCGCTGAGATCTTCCTTCATTTCGGTCTTGATGCGGGTCCAGTCCGTGACGCCCTGGTTCTGGCAGCGGAGCACCGTGCCGTACGCCACTTCATGCGCCTCTTCCATCAGTTCTTCGGATTCGCGCACGTACACGAAGCCGCGGGTGATGATGTCCGGGCCGGCGATCAGCTGGCCGCTGCCGTGCTCGAACACGGAGACCAGGATGATGATGCCGTGCTGGGCCAGATACTGGCGGTCGCGCAGCACGATGTTGCCCACGTCACCCACGCCCAGGCCGTCCACCAGGATGCGGCCGCTGGGGACCTTGTCCACCACGCAGGCGCCTTCCCCGTCCAGCTCCAGTACGTCGCCGGCTTCCAGCAGGAAGATGTTTTCCCGCGGGATGCCCAGCGAGGCGGCGATGCCGGCCTGCGCCGTCCGGTGGCGGAATTCGCCGTGCAGCGGGATCGCGTATTTGGGCTTGGTCAGGGAATATATCAGTTTCATTTCTTCCCGGCAGGCGTGCCCGGATACGTGCACGTCCTGGAAGATGACCTTGGCGCCCTGCGATTCCAGTTCGTTGATGACTTTGTAAACGGCCTTTTCATTGCCGGGGATCGGGGTCGAGCTCAGGATGATCACGTCCGAGGAATCAATGGTCACCTTGCGGTGGATGCTGGCCGCCATGCGGGGCAGCGAGGCCATGGCTTCTCCCTGGGAGCCGGTGGTGATCAGGACCACTTTCTCACGCGGGTAATCCGCCAGCTCTTCCATCGTGATGAGCGTCCCGTCGGGGATGTCGATGTAGCCCACTTCCGATGCGGTGCCGAGCACCTTGATCATGCTGCGGCCGTCCACCGCCACTTTCCGGCCGTGCTGGACCGCCGCGTTGATGATCTGCTGCACGCGGTCCACATTGGAGGCAAAGGTGGCGACGATGATGCGGCTCTCCGCGTTCTCATCGAAGATCTGCTGGATCGTGCGGCCCACGGTGCTTTCCGACTGCGTGAAGCCTTCCTTCAGCGCGTTCGTGGAATCGCACAGGAGGGCCAGCACGCCCTGATTGCCCAGTTCCGCGAACCGCGCCAGGTTTATGGGATCGCCGAAGACCGGCGTATAGTCCACTTTAAAGTCGCCCGTATGGACCACCGTGCCCGCGGGCGTGGTGATGGCGAATGCGGCAGAATCCGCTATGCTGTGATTGATGCGGATGAATTCCACGCGGAACCGGCCCGCCGTCACGGTCTGCCCGTAGCGGACGATCTTCCGCTTGGCCATGTTTTCCATGCCCAGTTCTTCCAGTTTGCCGTCGATCAGCGCCATGCTCAGCTTGGTGCCGTAGATGGGCACGTTGATCTTCCGCAGGACATAGGGCAGAGCCCCGATGTGGTCTTCGTGGCCGTGCGTGATGAAAAAGCCGCGGACGCGATCGATGTTGTCCTCCAGGTAGCGCACGTCCGGGATCACGAGGTCGATGCCCAGCATGTCGTCGCTGGGGAAAGCCAGGCCGCAGTCCACGATGATGATGTCGTCTTCGTATTCGAAGGCGGTGATGTTCATACCGATCTGATCAAGCCCTCCCAGAGGGATGATCCGCAGTTTGCTCATGAAAGCCTCCTCTTAAAATTCGATGTCGACGTCTTCCGTCTGTTCTCCGAAAATGCTGGCCAGATGGTCCAAGAGCTCGTCGTCCTCCACCATTTCATAGACCAGTTCCTTCTCGTCCGCGTCGGACAGTTTTTCCAGGATGTAGCAGGTGCCGTCGCCCTCTTCCGCGTCCGTTACCAGCAGGAAAGAGCGGCCGGCGAGTTTGGTGGAGTCCAGCACGTAAAATGAAATATCTTCCTGATCACCATGAAAAACGATCTTATCCACGGTGTTCCTCCTTTTCGAGATAACTGCGCAGGATCAGCGCCGCGGCGATCTGATCCTCCGTCTTTTTGCGGTCCTTCCGCGCGATGCCGCCTTCCGCCAGCAGGCTGTCCGCCTCCCAGGACGTGAGGCGCTCGTCCTCATAGACCACGGGAAGGCCGGTGCGGCGGGCGACCATTTCCCCGAATCCGCGCGTCAGCAGGGCCCGCTCTCCTTCCGTCTCATCCATGTTGAGCGGAAGGCCGATCACGACCAGTTCCGCGCCGTATTCTCCGCACAGTTCGCAGATGCGGGCGAGACTGCGGCGCAGTTTGTTTTCTTCTTTCCGGCGGATGGTCTCCAGAGGCAGGGCCAGTTTCCCGGAGGAATCGCTGACCGCCGCGCCGATGGTGCGCGCGCCGTAATCCAGGGCCAGGATCCGCATCACTGGCCGAGTTCCGTGGCAATGTAATTATGGAGCAGCACTTCCAGGATCTCGTCCCGCTCCACCCGGGAGATCTGATAGCGGGCGTCCGCATAGCTGGTGATGTACGTGGGATCCCCGGACAGGATGTAGCCGACGAGCTGGCTCACGGGGTCGTAGCCCTTCGTCTGAAGGGCTTTGTATACCAGCTTGAGCACGTCCTTGGCATCCGCGTTGGTCATCAGATCACCGAAATTCCTCGTTTGTTTCAGTTCAGACATGATGTCCCTCCCGATCTTGCATTCGTTCTGTCAGTTGCCTTTATACTTCTTCCAGTAGGTATTCAGCAGTTCGTCACCTTCCTTGCCCAGATAATGGAACACGCCGCATTTGTCCAGAAATTCCTGGGGCGGGAAGATGTTTTCGTCTTCCAGATACTCCTTGTCCAGCATCGCGATGGCCGCCGTGTTGGGGATCGGGTATCCGAGATAATCGAACGTGGCGACGCCGCTCTCCGGCCGCAGCATGAAATCGATGAACTGTTCGGCCGCGCTGACGTTTTTGGCGTTCTTCGGAATGACGAAGCAGTCAAACCAGATGTAGGAGCCTTCCTCCGGGATGCAGTAGGCCAGGTCCTTGTTATTGTCCAGGCAGTACAGGTATTCACCGGAATAGATCATGGCGATGGCGGCGTTTTCATCCACCATGTCGTCGCGGGCTTCGTCGTTCTTCCAGGCCTGCACGAGCGGCTTCTGCTCCATCAGCAGGTCCACGACGCGCTGCAGATCCTGCTCGTTCGTGGTGTTCATGTCGATGCCGAGGATCATCTCTGCGACCATGAAGGTATCGCGCACAGAGTTCATCATCTCGATGCCGCCTTCTTTATACTCTTCTTTCCACAGGTCTTTCCAGGAGGTGATGCTCCCTTCCGGGATCATTTTGGTATTGTACATGATCCCCATGGTGCCCCAGGTATAGGGAACGGCGTATTTGTTGCCCGGATCCGGCACGGCCACCTTGGCCATGACCTCCTGATCCAGGTTCTTGCTGTTCGGGATGCTGCTGAAATCGACCGGCTGCAGCATGTCGTTGAGGATCATTTTTTCAATGGTGTAATCCGCGGCGATGATCAGGTCGTATTCCGCGCCGCCGGCGACTTTCTCGTACATGTCCTCGTTCGTGTCGAACGTGTCCTGCTTGATCTTGATGCCGGTCTCCTTCTCGAACTTTTCGATCAAGCCCTCTTCCAGATAGTCTCCGTAATTAAACAGATGCAGCGTTTTGTCATTCTTCCCCCCGCAGGCGGAAAGGAGCATGGCGGCCGTCAGCAGGACGGCGGCAAGAACAATGCGGTACAGTTTCAATTTCAGACACCTCCGTTTGTAGATTTATCGGCAGCTGTACGGCCCGTCAGGAACATCCGGACGAGCAGGACCAGCAGGACGAGCAGGAAGATCAGCGTGCTCAGGGCACACATGCTGGTGCGGAGCCCCACTTTCTGCTGGGAATAGATCAGCGTCGAGAGGGTGTTGATCCCCACCGGGCGGGTAAAGTATGTGATGACGAAGTCGTCGACCGACATCGTGAAGCTCATCAGGAAGCCGGTCACCACGCCGGGCATGATGTCCGGCAGGACCACCGAGAAAAACGCCTTGAAGGGGCCGGCGCCCAGATCGCGCGCCGCTTCATAGGCCACGTTTCCGGTCTGCCTGAGCTTCGGCATCACGTTCAGGATCACGTAAGGCAGGCAGAAGCAGATGTGGGCGAACAGGATGGTCCCCATGCTCAGGCTGATGCCGAACAGCGCGAAGCCCAGCACCAGGCTGATGGCCGTGACGATCTCCGCGTTCACCATCGGGATGTTGGTGAGCTGCAGGATCACGATGCGCTGCCGGCGGCTGATGGCCATGATTCCCACGCTGGCCGCCACGCCGATCACGGTGGCGATCCCGGCCGCCAGGAGTCCGATCACCAGGGTGTTGATCAGGGCCTCGATCCACTCTTCCCGGCTGAAGATCTCCCTGAACCATTTCAGCGTGAAGCCGCGCCAGGTGCTGCTGGGCGTTTTGCTGTCGTTGAAGGACAGGAAGACCAGCGTGAAGATCGGCAGGTAGAGGAACAGGAAGATCAGGCCGATGTACAGGGCCTTGCCGAACTTTTTCATACCACCGTGCCCTCCCCGTTCTTATCGAACTTGTTGAGCAGAGCCATGCTGATGAGGATGAAGAACATCATCACCATCGACAGGCCGGAGCCCACGTTGCGGCTGCCGCCGTGGAGGAATTCCAGTTCGATGACGTTGCCGATCAGCAGGATCTTGTTGCCGCCCAGGATCTCCGAGATGGCGAACGTGGTCATGGCCGGCACGAAGGTCATCGTGATGCCGCTGATGATGCCGGGCATGCTCATGGGCAGGATCACGTCCCGGACCACCTTAAACGGGGTGGCGCCGAGGTCGTAGGCCGCTTCCACCAGCGAATTGTCGATCTTCACCATCACGTTGTAGATGGGGAGGATCATGAAGGGCAGGAAGTCGTAGACCAGGCCCAGGACGACCGCGGAAGGCGTGTTCAGGATATCGATCTCCCCCAGGCCGAGCGAGGTGAAGATCACGTTGATGAAGCCGTTCTTCTGCAGAAGGATCTTCCAGGCGATGGTGCGCAGCAGGAAATTCATCCACATGGGCAGGATCAGCATGAAGATGATGAAGCCCTTCTTTCCGCCGCTCCTGCGCAGCATCAGTCCCAGCGGGAACGCCAGCAGGAGGCAGATCACGGTGCAGATCAGGGCCAGGAGCAGCGAAAGCCACAGCGCCTTCCGATGCACGGGATCGGCGATGGAGGCCAGATTGGCGAACGTCAGGTTCCCGTCCTTATCCACCAGCGCGTAATACAGCACGGCCAGCAGCGGGATGATTGTCCCGCAGAGAATGAAGAGGATATAGGGCGATGCCAGGAATTTTCTTTTGTCAGACATCTAATACAATGGCCTCCTCGTCCTCGGATTCCGGCTTGTTCATGATCTGGATGTTGGCCGGATCCACCCGAAGGCTGACTTCCCGGCCGACCGGCTGCATGACGGTGCTCTGCACCAGCCATTCGAATCCGCCGGCCATCACTTCCATTTCGTAATGAACGCCCTGGAAGATCAGGTGCGTGACGACGCCGTCCATCTGGCCGCGGCCCGGCTCGTCCAGGACCACGTCCTCCGGCCGGATCACGACGTCGACCGGCCGGTTCGTGCCGAAACCTTCGTCCACGCAGGGGAAGTTCACGCCGCAGATCCGCACCAGGCGGTCCTTCAGCATGACGCCGTCGATGATGTTGCTGTCGCCGATGAACGTGGCCACGAAGGCGTTCTCCGGCTCGTTGTAAATGCTTTCGGGCGTCCCCATCTGCTGGATGTAGCCCTGGTTCATTACCACGACGGTGTCCGACATCGTCAGCGCTTCTTCCTGGTCGTGCGTCACATAGACGAAGGTGATGCCCAGTTCGTTCTTCAGGCGGATCAGTTCATACTGCATGTCCTGCCGGAGCTTTAAGTCCAGCGCACCGAGCGGTTCGTCCAGCAGCAGGACCTTCGGCTCGTTCACGATGGCGCGGGCAATGGCGATCCGCTGCTGCTGGCCGCCGGACAGCTGGGTCACGTCGCGCTTGCCGTAGCCGTCCATGTTCACCAGTTTCAGGGCATAGTTGATCTTGTCCTGGATGTAATCCCGGCTCTTGCCGCTGATCTTCAGGCCGTAGGCGATGTTTTCGCTCACGTTCATGTGCGGGAACAGGGCGTATTTCTGGAACACCGTGTTCAGGTGCCGCTTATTCGGGGGGAGGTTCGTGATGTCCCTGCCTTCGAACAGGACCACGCCGCTGTCCGGGCGGATGAAGCCGCCGATGATGCGGAGCGTGGTGGTCTTTCCGCAGCCCGAAGGCCCCAGAAGCGTCATAAAGGTATTCTCCCGGATCTCCAGATCGAGTTCGTCCAGGACCAGTTCATTATCGAAAGATTTGGATACCTTCTGCAGTTCCAGGATATTTGCCATTGTCGCCTCCTGTATCTTTCCCAAAGATGCGGCAGATATTATACCACATATACCATGCTTTTTTCGCGGTTTTACGGAAAAAACTTTTATCGGCCGTCAAAGACCATCGGTTCGGAGAATCCGGTCCACGGCGCGGCGCTCAGACGGATCTTCTCGCCGCCCGGAACGTGCTTCAGGGCTCTTTCCACCGTGTCCAGAGCCAGCTCCGGGACGTTGTTCACTTTGCTGAGATGGCCCAGCATGACCTGGCGCAGACGGGGGTTCACCAGCTGCTCCAGGAAGAGCCCCGCGTCCTCGTTCGACAGATGGCCTTCTGGACCGTCGATCCGCCGTTTCAGCGGATACGGATAGGGCCCGGCCTCCAGCATGCGGCGGTTGTGATTGGCTTCCAGCACCATGGCGCTGAGCCCCTGCAGCGACTCCGTGAGTTCCCGGCCGTAGCAGCCCAGGTCCGTCACGCAGGCGAAAGCGAAATCCCCGGCCTCCAGACGGTACGCCACGGGTTCCCGCGTATCGTGTCTGACCGGCAGCGACTTCACCCGGATCCGGCCCAGTTCGAACGAATCGCCGGCGCGGAACAGGTGAAAACGCTCCTTGGGAAGCCGCGCGAAAAACGCATGGCGCGCCAGGCCTTCGAACGTGCCGCGGGTGGTGTAGACCGGAAGATCCGTGCTTTTCATCAGCTGCGGCAGTCCCTTGCAGTGATCGATGTGCTCGTGTGTCAGAAGCAGCGCCTGCAGGGAATCCGGGGCGATGCCCTCTTCCGCGAGCATCTGCAGGATGGCCTTCCCGGACAGGCCCGCGTCGATCAGCAGCCGGAACCCGTCGAATTCCGCCAGCAAGACGTTGGCTTCGCTTCCGCTGGCCAGGGTACGGATGCGGATGCTCATGACTTCGCTTCCCATCCCCAGGCTGTCATCAGGTCCCGGAGCGACGCCCGGCAGGATTCCCTGTCGCCGTCGTTGCTGACCGCGCCGTCCGCCATCCGGTAAAAATCCTCTTCGGACAGCTGGGTCCGCATGATGGCGGAGACCTTTTCGTCCGAATAGCCGCGGGCGGCCTTCAGACGTTCCCGGCGCACGGCCGCTGAAGCATGCACGTACAGGACCTTGTCGCAGAGTTCGGAGAACCGGGCTTCGTACGGGAGGGCGGATTCGTACACGATAAGCGTTTTCCGCGTGTTCCGGATGCGTCTTGCCGCCGCCTCGAACGTGGCCGGATGCAGGATCCGGTTGACGGCGGCGCGCTTGGCGGGGTCCTCGAAGATCATCTGCGCCATGCGCTTTTTGTCGATCTCCCCGGAGGGCAGAAGGACTTCCTGTCCCAGAAGTCCGACGATCGCGCCATAGGCGGGGCCGCCCGGTTCCATCAGCTTTTTGCAGATGGCATCGGCTTCCAGGATCAGCGCGCCGTATTCCTTTTTCAGCAGTCCGGTCACGGTGCTCTTGCCCGCGCCCACGCCGCCGGTCAGGCCGATGACCGTTTTGTTTTTCCGTGAAGATCCGCTCAAGGCCGCCTCTCTCCTACCAGTTGATCTGTTTCGCCAGTTCCTCGTCCGTGGTCACCGGCGTCTTCTTCTCCTGCGCGCCCATCAGCGCTTCGTAATCCCGCGTCAGCAGGCCGTTCGTCACGGCGGTCTCCCAGCTGACGTTCTTCTGAACGAAATACATCATGTGGGAGCCGAAATCCGTGTCCACGATGCCGTGGTCGCCCGGCTTGCGCGCTTCGTCGAAGCACCAGTCGTTGAACGTCTGGACCATCTGGCCCGGATAGACGTCTGTATAGATCCCGCCGTCGGCCGCATTGCCGTCCGCCGAATACTGGGCGCACAATTCGATGAATCTGTCCTCGGAAGCGCCGGCTTCGACCCATTCCCCGTAGATCTTGTCCGCCATCGCTCGGGCTTCTTCCGCCGTCGCGTACGGCGTGCCCGTCTTGAACAGGATGTGGCGGACGTCGACCGTTACAGACGTGTCCTTGTACGGCTTCCGGATCAGACAGTACGCGTAAGGCGCCTTGGTCTGCTCGTTTTCGATCAGGAGGATATCCCCCTCCTTCGTGCCGTCCGCGAAAGCCCAGTCGTATAATTCGGATTCCGTATAGGAAATGCCCGTGCGGACCGCGGACTTCAGATAGTTGTCCGTATACGGACCGATCCCGCCGGCGGCTTCGATGTCCGCCGGAGCTTTCACGGCCAGCAGGAAGTTCTGCACGGCCTGGCGGTATACGTCAGTTCCGCTTGCGGAACCCAGCGCGGCGCGGGCGGCATCCACGACTTCGTCCGGGATGGCTTCCCCGTCGCCCAGGTTGACCGCGTAGTAATCCACGATCGAGTATTTCTTCAGATTCGACTGATACTCCTGTTCCAGTTCCTCCGCCGTGAACTCGGTGGCCAGCAGCTCCTTGCGGATCTTATCGGACAGGAATCCTTTCCGGAACACGCCTTCCAGGTCCTTCCAGCGGATATTCGTGCCGAACATCTGCTGGAAATAGGTCTCGACGTCCCATCCCACTTTGGCGGCGTTCGTTTCCGCCACGCTCTTCATGTCTTTGAGCTCGTCCAGGTCCTCCTGACCGATCTGATAGCCTCTTTCCAGTGCGGCTTCGCAGTAAAGCAGCTGTTCTTCCGCATAAGAGAGGGATTCTTCGATCACGACGTCGAACCAGGTCCTGTCCGCGGCTCCCGGAAACGCCTGTTCCTTCAGAGAGACCGAAACGTCGACCCCGTAGGCGGAAAGACTGGATGAAATGCTGGACAGCAGATAAAGCAGTTCTCCGGCGGTGAAACTGAAATGCTCCGTCTTGACGAGTTCGGCGTCCAGATCCATCGTCTGCACGAAAGACAGCGCGGCGGTCGTCTGGGGCGTGACCGCTTCGCCGGACGCGGAGGTCGCCGGGGCGGCCGTGGTGGGGGCGGCGGTTCCGGACGCGGCGGTGGCGTCTTTCGTTCCGCCTCCGCAGGCCGTGAGCATCAGGACAAGCGCCAGCAGCAGGGCCGGCGCGGCTTTGCGAAAGTTCATAAACAATTACTCCAGAAAATCTTTGATCTTGCGGCTGCGGACGGGATTGCGCAGTTTGCGGATGGCCTTCGCTTCGATCTGGCGGATGCGTTCGCGCGTCACGTCGAATTCGCGGCCGACTTCCTCCAGCGTGCGGGGATGGTTGTCGCCCAGGCCGAAGCGGCGCATGATGACCTGCTTCTCGCGGTCCTTCAGATCGTCCAGGATGGCGTAGATCTGCTCGCGCAGCATGACCGCCTCGATGTTCTCCTCCGGTGTCACGCCGTTATAGTCCGCCACGAAATCGCCCAGGTTGGAATCGTCTTCCTCGCCGATGGGCGTCTCCAGGCTCGCAGGTTCGCGCGCGATCTGCATGATCTCCATGACGCGCTCCTGGCTGATCTCCATGGCTTCCGCAAGTTCCGCGATGCTGGGCTCGTAGCCCAGTTCCAGCGTCAGCTTGCGCTGCGTCTTCGTCAGTTTATTGATGGTCTCCACCATGTGCACCGGGACGCGGATGGTCCTGGCCTGGTCGGCCAGCGCGCGCGTGACGGACTGGCGGATCCACCAGGTCGCGTAGGTGGACAGCTTGTATCCCTTGGTGTAATCGAACTTTTCCACGCCCTTCATCAGGCCCAGATTGCCCTCCTGGACCAGGTCCAGGAAGCCCAGCCCGCGGCCCGTATAGCGCTTCGCGATGCTGACCACCAGACGCAGGTTCGCTTCGATCAGGCGGTTCTTCGCCTCTTCGTCGCCCTGGGACTTTTTGATGGCGAGATCCAGCTCCTCTTCCGCGGTCAGCAGAGGGAACTGTCCGATCTCCTTTAAGTACATGCGGACGTGGTCCTCCGTCCCGGCCGAAGCCAGGTACTCCGCGTTGTCCACTTCCAGCGTCTCCGCCTCATCCTCTTCCGTGGGGACGAAGTCTTCGTCCACGTCCACGGGGATCAGGTTTTCCAGGCTCATGTCGTCCGTCATGGCCCGCATGACGTCGATCTTCTTGGCCTCCAGCCGGTTGTAGATCTCTTCCAGATCCGTGGGCGTTAAGAACGCGTCGCCGAATACGGCCTGGATGTCGGCGTATTCCACCATGTTATTCTTGGCGCGCGCCACCTCGATCAGTTTCTCGATCAGGCTGTTGAACTGTTCATGTTCCATATTGATCCTCCCGCTCATGAGAAAGCGTTCCGGCCGTAGTTCCGTCATTCACGCACGCAGGCCGGACCCGTGCGTAGAACAGATAAAAGGCGATCACGAACAACAGCATCATCCCGCCGGTGACCAGCAGGAAAGCGGTCTCGTTTCCCTTGAGATAAAGCGACTGAAGGCCTTCCAGTTCCGTCAGCAAGACCGAGACCAGGTTTGCGCCCACATGCACGAAGACGGGAGCCAGCAAACTATGGGTCCTCTCATATACGAAGGCCAGCAGCACACCTATGGCAAAGGAATAGATCCCCTGAAGCAGGTTGCCGTGAAAAATGGCGAATAAAAGCGCCGAAAGCACCATGGCCGGCACCGCGTCCACCGCCCAGCGGAGACGCCGGAAAATGAGGCCGCGGAAGATCAGTTCTTCTGCGACGGGCGTCAGGAGGCCCACCGCGACGAGTTCGAGCGCCATGCTGCCCTGATACAGGATGCTGGCCGAACTCTCATAATCATCCGCCAGCAGGCCGTAAACGCCGCTGTACATCAGGACGTGATTGAGGACGACACAGGCGGAAACGCCGCAAAGGAAGCACAGGGCATAGCCCCACGGCCTGCTCTTCTCCCATACTTGTGCCGTAAATCCCTCGAGCACCTCTTTTTTCCGGTCCCGGAGGATGAAAAAGAGGAGCAGCGGGATCGTGATCAGGCAGATCACGACCGAGAGCGGCAGATAATACTGATAGACCTGCTCGCTCAGCCGCAGGGAATGATCCGTAAGACTGCCGGCCGTCGCGACGAAGTTCGGGTCCCGCATCATCATGACATACGCAAACACAAAGGTCACCAGCATGCTGACGCCCTGATAGATCATCCAAGGATATACGAGTCCCCAGACCCTTTGCAGATACGGGATGTTCAAGCGCTCCTGGCGGCCTGCCCAGCGAATCATCTGATCTCCTTTTTTCACGCCAAATAATATATCTGCGCACAGATATACAGAGTAGAATATATCACAATCGGACACTGTCTGCAAGCATTTCACAGCATTTTTCAGAATATATTTACAATTTTGCTGAAAATTAACGGATTTTCGGGGGAAAGAAAAGCCCTGCCGGGGCCGGCAGGGCTTTGAAACGGGACGAAACCGCTTTACAGCAGTCCTTTTTCAAAGCGCCAGGCGTCCCGGCACATGTCTTCGATGTTTTTCTCCGCTTTCCAGTGCAGAACCGTTTCCGCCTTGCCCGTTTCCGCGTAGCTGAAGGCCAGGTCGCCGGGGCGGCGCGGCGCAATGACGAACGGGATGGTCAGGCCGTTGGCCTTTTCGAAGGCGCGGATCATTTCCATCACGCTGGTGCCCTTTCCGGTCCCCAGGTTAAAGATCTCCGTGCCCGTGTGTTTTTCGGCGTAGTTCAGGGCGGCGACGTGGCCCCTGGCAAGGTCCACGACGTGGATATAGTCGCGCACGCCGGTCCCGTCGGGGGTCTCGTAATCATCCCCGAACACGTTCAGATGATCGCGTTTGCCCGCGGCCACCTGCGTGATGAACGGCATCAGATTGTTAGGGATCCCGCCCGGCTTCTCTCCGATGAGTGCGCTTTCATGCGCGCCGACCGGGTTGAAATACCGCAGAAGGACTACGGAAAGCTGTTCATCGGCCCGGGCCGCGTCCTGCAGGATCTTCTCGATCATGAATTTGGTCCAGCCGTAGGGATTGCTGCATCCCCCGACCGGCGAATCTTCGCGGAACGGACACGGCGAGAGGGCGCCGTAGACGGTGGAGGAAGAACTGAAGATGATGCGGTGACAGCCGAACCGCGCCATCGTTTCCAGCAGCGTCAGGCTGGTGTCCAGGTTGTTGCGGTAGTACATGAGCGGTTTGGCCACGGATTCGCCCACGGCCTTATAACCGGCGAAATGGATGACCGCTTCGACGGATTCTTTCTCAAATAACGCGGCAAGCGCTCCCCGGTCGGCCACGTCGATCTCATAGAAGGCCGGCCGCTTCCCGGTGATCTTCTCGATGCGGTCCACGATGTCGCGGCTGCTGTTGGACAAATTATCGGCGATGACCACCTCGTGTCCCTTCTCCAACAGTTCCACGGCCGTATGGGAGCCGATGAAGCCGGTCCCGCCCGTCAGTAAGACTTTACTCATGGATCTCCTCTCCTTTCAGTTCCGCGCTGCGCAGCGTGACGGCATACCAGCTGATGCCGACGGCGGCGTTCATCCAGGGATTGTAATAGGTAGCGATCAGGAAGCAGACCAGCCCGGCGAAGATCAGGCTCTCCTCTCCTTCGTCCGGTCTGCGCCGTGCCCGGATCAGCCGGAGGAACGCCAGAGCGGCCGGTGCCAGGTACAGCAGGAGGCCGATCACGCCGCAGCGCATCAGGACATCGTGGTAAAAATACTCGTCCTGGCCGTCGCGGGAAGGGGCGACCGCACCGAGCCCGTGGCCGATCAGCGGGGAGGTCCGGATCATTTCCTTCAGTTCCCGCACGGTCTGCGCCCGCGTCGCGTTCGTGTTTTCCGTGATCTCTTCCATGCTGATCGGACCGTCCTCGACCCAGGTATGCGGGTACGGGATCACGGCGTTCAGATCCACATGGAAGCAGCGCGCCATGGCGTACTGGAAGCTGCCCTGGCGCAGGAGCAGGTCTTCCGCCGTCATGGCCGCCAGGAAGATCCCGGCCAGCACCAGCGTCCGCAGGATCACGCGCCGCGGCGGATACTGCCGGCAGAGCACGATCAGCGCGATCACCAGGCCCGCGAACAGCGTCAGATACATGCTGCGCGTATAAGTAAAGAACAGCGCGATGAAATTCACCAGAAACAGCGCGGCATATTTCACGGAAAAGCGTTCCCGCTTCATCTGCCGGCCCAGGAACAGGACGCACGCGACGGCCATGTACATGGAGCTGCGGCAGAAGATGCGGACCGCGTTGTATTCCACCGGGAGGAGGGTCCCCCACTGGATCTCCCAGATCCATTCCACGAAGTCCGGCAGCGCGTCCGGAGCGATGCCCGCAAAGACGATGTTGAAAACAAGGCAGAGCGCCGCCTGGAAGGTCGCGCCGGCCAGACCGAAATTCACGGCGCGGCGCAGGTCTTCTTTATCCCGCGCCAGCACCTGCATCAGCGGGATCAGGCCCAGCCAGGCAAAACCCATGATGTCGGATGCCCACACGCCCGCGTGATTGCCGTTAAGACGGCCCCGGAACGCTTCCATGGCCAGATACACGAACAGTGCGGCCAGCAGCAGGAACTGCGGCTTTCGGATCTGGTTTTTCAGGTCCCTGAAATAAAGCGGCAGACCGCAGGCCAGCGTAAGCAGCGTGAGCACGATACGGGGGCTGAACCAGCCGGCCTGAACGTAATGGCCGGCGCCCGAGCACGCGATGTCAAAGAGCAGCAGGCACAGAAAGAAAAGCCCCGTTTTCCGCAGCTTCTCCCAGGTCCCTTCTTGCCGCATATTCATCTCCATACAGTTTCTGTCCTTTTGTTTATGGCGTCATTATAACGGATGCGCGTTTTCTTTTCAAGTCTTTGACAAACGGCGCGCGGCGGGGCATAATAAAGAAAAACACGCCGGAGGGGTTCATGGACCGTCTTGACAAGATCATTGCTGAACACAGCCGTTATTCCCGGCGGGAAGCCGCCGATCTGATCCGCCGCGGCCGCGTGACGGTCAACGGTGCGGCCGTCCGGGACGGCGCCGCCAAATTCGATCCGGAAACGATCCTTCTGACGGTGGAGGGCATCGCTCTTCCGCTGCGGCAGCATCATACCCTGATGCTGAACAAACCCGCCGGCTATGTCTCCGCCACGGAGGATCCCCGGGAGAAAACGGTGCTGGAACTGATCCGCGAAGAGGACCGGTATCCCGAACTGTTCCCGGCGGGGCGCCTGGACAAGGACACCACCGGCCTGCTGCTCCTGACCAGCGACGGGGGTCTCTGCCACCGCATCATTTCGCCCCGGAAAGAGATCTGGAAAACGTATCTGGTGACCGTGGAAGGACGTCTGGAGGAGGCGGATGCGGCGGCCGTCCGGAACGGCATCCGTCTGCAGAGCGGGGAAGATCTCCTGCCCGGCGAACTTGTCATTCTGGAAAGTGCCGGTGTTTCCCGCGCCGAGCTCAGGATCCGCGAAGGCAAATTCCATCAGGTCAAGCGCATGATGGCGTCGCTGGGCAAACCGGTGCTGCACCTTAAGCGCACGGCGGTCGGCGGGCTGGCGCTGGATGAAATGCTGGCGCCGGGCGAATACAAAGCGCTGACGGACCGGGAGATCGCGCAGATCTTCAACGGATGACTTTTTCCGGATGCTCTCCGCTGCGGCGGAGAGCCGTTTTTTCTGCTTGCCAGATCGGTCTGTCCGTGCTATTATTTATCCAAGTTTATCCGGCCATAAACAAATAATAATAACTCAGCGAGGTTCCGACCTATGTTCAGCAACGCCGAATACGTGTATGAGGTGTACAAGGAACGCAGCTTCTCCCGGGCTGCCCAGAATTTATTCATATCCCAGCCGGCTCTCAGCCTGACGATCAAACGGATCGAAGGCCGCGTCGGGGCGCCGCTCTTCGACCGCAGCACCAACCCGATCGGGCTGACGGACTGCGGCCAGAAATACATCGAAGTCGTCAAGCAGATGATGGATCTGCAGAACGGTTTCGTCAATTACCTGAACGATCTGGAAGGGCTCAAGACAGGCGTCGTGAACGTGGGCGGCAGCAATCTGTTCACCTCCTGCCTGCTTCCCCCGATCATCTCCGAATACAAGAGCCGTTACCCGGCCGTGGAGATCAACGTGGTGGAGGCCAACACGCCGCATCTGGACCAGCTGCTGATGGAAGGACGCCTGGACCTGATCCTGGACAATTACGCGTTCGACCGGAAGACGCACGATTCGCACCTTTACCGCCAGGAGGAACTGCTGCTCGCCGTGCCCGCCCGGTTCCCCGTCAACCGTCAGCTGAAGGAATACCAGCTCAGCCGGGACGATGTGATCAGCGGCCGGTTCCGGGAACCGGGGGCTGCGGCCGCCCCGTTCGAATCCTTCCGCGACCTGCCTTTCATCCTGCTGAAAGCCGGCAACGATACCCGGGACCGCGCCATGTCGACGTTCTTAGAGCATAAGATGCTGCCCAACATCATCCTGGAGCTGGACCAGCAGATGACCTCCTACAACGTCAGCTGCCAGGGACTGGGCATTTCCTTCGTGTCCGACACCCTGGTCCGCAGCGTCCCGGCGGACCGCCACGTCTGCTATTACAAACTGGATTCCGCGCGTTCCTGCCGGGATCTGAAGTTCTACCGCAAAAAGGCGAAGTACGTCACGCGTGCCGTACAGGAATTTCTGAACATCGCGGATCAGCTGGCGCAGCAGTGAGCAGAGCCGGCGGAAAGCAATGACCGCATAAAGCATCCGGGCGGACTTCATCGGTCCGCCCCGTATTTATATGCATCCGGTCTGCGGATCAGTGCTCTTTATTCGGGTACAGGATCAGGGCCATGAATTCCATCGGTCCCTCTCCCACCGCTTCGATGCCGTGGGAATCACCGTCCCGGCACTGCATCATGTCGCCTTCTTCCAGGAACACTTCCCGGTCGTTGTCCATGACTTTCGCTTTCCCTTTCAGGATGTAATACAGTTCGTATTCCCCGCTGTGCCGGTGAAAGCCGATGGAATCGCCCGGCTCCAGGGTGTAGACCGCGAACAGCCGGCCGGCCCCGCAGGCGTCTTCCGGAATCAGGAACTGGCGGCGGCAGAGGATGCCTTCGCCGTTCTGTACGTGAGCCAGCATGTCGACCGGCTGGTCCAGCTTTCTGATGATCATTTCGATACCTCCGTTCTTTCTATCGCCTGATGATGCGCAAAGGTTACGCTTTGCTTCCGTTTTTTTTATAAACATTTCCCGTCCGCACGAAGCACCGGTTCAGGTACTCCCGGACGTTGCTTTCTTTCACTTTTTCCACGCGGCGCACCACGAAGTCCTTCAGTTTCTCCATGTACTCCGCTTCCGTGACCGTGCCTTCCGCAACGCGGGAGAGGCCCAGTTCCCAGCTGGCGGTGAGTTCCGGGCTGAGCAGCGGCCGGATGGAGGCGTCCACCGTATCGTAGAGCATTTCCCCCAGCTGCGTGGGCGTGATCTGCTGCGTTTTTTTATTCAGTTTCAGATATTCGTTCGTGACGAGCTTCTTCAGGATCTCCGCGCGGGTGGCGGAGGTGCCGATGCCGGAACCCTTGATCTGGGCGCGCAGGTTCTCGTCCTCGATCAGCTGGCCTGCGTTTTCCATGGCCAGGATCATCGTGCCGGAATTGTACCGGCGGGGCGGGGACGTTTCGCCGGGCTTGAGGGTGATGGCCGCATCCGGGAACTGCTGTCCTTTTTTCAGCCCCTCCAGCACGGCCTTGACGGCTTCGCCGTCCTGCTCCTCGGCTTCCTCCCGGTTCCCGTCGTCTTTCTTTGCGGCGGTGCTTTCCTTCTTCCTGCCGCTGACAGCCAGGTACCCTTCTTCCAGGAGGTTCTTGTATACGGCGAAGAAATGCTCCGTCTCGATCAGGAATTCCAGATTCGTCTTTTCGTACACCGCGGGCGGGAAAAAGATGGCCAGGAAGCGGCGGACGATCATTTCATAAACGGCGCGGGAGCGCGGCGGCAGGCCGGCCAGCGCGTTCAGACCCTGTCCGGTGGGGATGATCGCATAATGGTCCGTGATCATTTTGTCGTTGGTGTAGCGCGTCTTCGCGATCCCTTTTTCCCAGCCGTTCTCAAGGATCTGCTTTACGAAAGGTGCGACGTCCGCGATCTTCCCGAGGCCCGTAATGTTTCCCCGGATCTCTTTGGCCACCGCCGTGGACAGCACGCGGGCATCGGTACGCGGATAGGTGACCAGTTTTTTCTCATATAATTCCTGCGCGATGTTCAGCGTTTCATCCGGGCTGATCTTCAGTTCGCGGGAGCAGCTGTTCTGCAGTTCCGCCAGGTTGAACAGCAGCGGCGGATTGTTCTTTTCTTTTCTGCGGCTGACCGAGACCAGCGTGCCGGTCCGGCCCTGCAGCGCGTCCGCCAGGCCTTTCGCGGCGGATTCTTCCTTAAAACCGTTTTCCTTGTACAGGGCCGGGCTGCCGTAATAGCGGCTGCCTTCCACGGCGCGCCATTCGGCAGACAAGACGGCGCCGTCCGCATTGAATCCGGCGATCAGACGGTAAAACGGCGTCTTGACGAAATCACGGATCTCGCGTTCGCGGCGGACCACCATGCCGAGCACGCAGGTCATGACGCGGCCGACGGCGAGCTTGGTCTTCCTGCCCAGGAAATCCGAGATCTGATAGCCGTACTTGAGTGCCAGGGCGCGCGAGAAATTGATCCCCATCAGATAGTCTTCCTTGGCGCGGAGATAGGCCGAATGGGCCAGGTTATCGTAAGCGCTCAGAGGCTTGGCTTCGCGGATGCCGCGGCGGATCTCCGCTTCGGTCTGGGAATCGATCCAGACGCGGCGGCGGTCGCGCACCGGGGTCCCGGCCATCTGCTCGACCAGGCGGTAGATATATTCGCCCTCGCGGCCGGAGTCCGTGCAGACGTAGATCCGTTCCACGTCGGAGCGGTTCAGCAGGCTTTTCACCGTGCCGAACTGCTTTTTGACGCCGTCGATGACTTCATATAAAAACGTGTCGGGAATGAAGGGAAGCGTTTCCATCCGCCATTTTTTGAGTTCCGGATCGTAGGCTTCCGGGTAGCTCATGGAAACAAGATGACCCACGCACCAGGTCACGACGGCGCGGTCGCTCTCCAGATAGCCGTCGCGGCGCACGAAAGAGTCGCCGAGCGCTTTGGCGAATTCCTGGGCCACGGATGGCTTTTCAGCTATGAATAAGGCTTTAGACATGGGGTCCTATCAGTTTCAGCTTCTGTTCCCGGGTCAGCTGTTTGATCTCGTATTCCCGGGCCATCGCCTGTTCCTTGGTTTCGAATTCCTCGGTATGGACCAGTTCCACCGGCAGGTGGGCGCGGGTGTATTTCGCGCCGCGGCCTTCCCGGTGCATCCGGATACGGTGCGCCAGGTCATTGGTCCATCCGGTGTATAAAGAACCGTCCCCGCAGCGGAGGATGTAGACGTAAGAGCTCATTTCAGTTCGGGGACGCCGCAGCGCGCGAGCAGTTCGTTCAGCGGTTTCTTCCACTGCTCTTCCAGCAGATCGGACTCGATCCGGTAGTACGTTCCGCTCATACGGATCCAGAGACCGTCCGACGGTTTTTTTATGTTCCCGGAGGAGACGGAAATTTCACTGACTGCATAGTGGGTCAGCATTTCTCTCAGAAATCCTGCATCTTCCTCGGAAAGCGCAAAGGTGTCGCCGCGGCCGTCGCGGCAGTCGATCAGGAGGGCGGTGTCGTCATCGGTCACGGCTCCGCTGCCCTCGGTCATGTTCGCGATCGCTTCGATGGAGTCTGTCGGGCCGACTGCTCCGGGCTGCACGGTATCCGCTTCTCTCGTTTCGCCGGAGATCACAGCGGTCGGGACCACCGATTTCCGGGTAGCCGTTTCCGTGGTTTCCTCCGACCCCGCCCCGGTCCCGTTCGCAGCGGGAGATCCCGGCTGTTCGGTCATGGTGGCGGTCGCGCCGGTCTGCCAGCCGACCTGAGTGACTTTCTCATGGCCGACGGAGTTCCGCGTGACGGCGGAAATGCCGACGACAAGGACGATCAGCGCGGCGGTCACGCCGGCCAGTTTCCGGAAGGAACCGCGGCGGTACCAGGGAAGCGCGGTCACTTTCGCAGTTTCCTTTTCGGCCGCAGGGGTCTCGGCCCCGGCGGCTTCCTGCCGCTTCATCGCCTGCAGGATGCGGTCGTGGGCCTCGCTGCTCAGTTCCACCCGGTCCATATAATCTTTATATTTCTTCATTTTCCAACCACCTTCTCAGCTTCAGGCGTCCTCTGTGCAGGTACGAACGGACCGTGCTCTCTTTCTGGCCCATGATCCGGGCGATCTCCGCCGTGGAATAATTTTCGTAGTAAAAGAGGTAAATGGCGTCCCGGTAGAGCGGGGGAAGCCGCAGGACTTCTTCGATCAGGTACTGCTCTTCCTCTTCGCGCGCCGGATAGATGTCCAGCAGCTCGGCCTGGCCGCGGTTGCCCTTCTTCTTGACCAGGTTGGTGCACAGGTTGATCAGGACGCGCAGCAGCCAGGCTTTCTCATGCTCGTCGGATTCGAACTCCGGACGGGCCTGGAGCCACCGCAGGAACGTCTCCTGCACCATGTCCTCGGCATCCTCGCGGATGCCGGTGTGGGACAGCGCCACCCGGTACAGCATGTTCTCATATGTGCTAACGATTTCTTCTGCTGTTCTCAAAGAAGCACCTCTTTGCCAGGAATACCGCCGAAGGCGGAAAAATGTTGCATCGTTTCAGTCGTTTTGAAGAAATATTTTATCGCCGGAGCGGATGTAGGTCATGTCGCGCACCTTGTCCAGCCGCGCGGTGCCGGCGGTCAGATCCGCCAGGGCGGCGGCAAACGTCTCTTCCTGAGCGGGAAGCAGGCACACGCGCACGGTGACTTTGTCCAGGAACGTTTCCGACTCGCGCGGGACGTCCTCCTTAAGCAGCAGGCGGTCCAGCCGGGCATAGTCGCCGTAGCCGATGACGATCTCCCAGAGAGCGCCGGCGTACAGCGTGCCGGAACCGGCATGAGACAAAGCATCGGCCGCCGCAGCGCTGTAGGCGCGCGACAGGCCCCCGGTGCCCAGCAGCGTGCCGCCGAAATAGCGGGTGACCACGACCAGCGTGTCATGCAGGCCGCTGCCCAGGAGAGCGTCCAGGATCGGACGTCCGCCGGTGCCGGAAGGTTCGCCATCGTCGCTGAAGCGTGTCAGCTCGTTGCGCGGCCCGCAGACGCAGGCATAGCAATGATGCCTGGCCTCCGGATGCGCCTTGCGGCGCGCGGCCAGGATCGTCTGGACCTCTTCTTCGGTTTTGACGGCGCACGCCGACGCCAGGAAGCGGGAGCGCTTTTCTTCGTAATAGCCCTCGCCCTCTTTCGTCAGCAGCAGGTAAGGTTCCATGGCTTTCACTCCTGCCCAACAGTTTAGCAAGAGATCGGCGTTTTGGCAAGGAAAACCGATTTTCAGGAAGCGCTTTATTATTTTCCGCATATCTGCTATAATGCTCGCGGAGGTATGTCCATGAACTACGGGAAGGAAGAAGTCCGCCGCCAGCTGCAGAGCCGAAACAGCGCGGCCAAAAAAATGACGAACCGGGTCTTCATGCACCTGCTCAAGATCGCTTTTCTGGTCATCGTGCTGGGAACGTGCGTGGCGGGCAGTTTTGCCATGGGCACGATCCGGGGCATCATCGACACTTCCCCCGAACCGGAATCCCTGACCGTGACGCCGCTCGGCATCGTCTCCGGCATTTACGATTCCGCGGGCAACCTGACCGAATCCCTCGTGAAATCCGGCGCCAACCGCGATCCCGTCGCTTACAGCGAGATCCCGCGGGATCTGATCAATGCCTTCGTCGCCATCGAGGACGAGCGGTTCTGGACGCATGAAGGGGTGGACATCCGCGGCGTGCTGCGGTCCATGGCCTCCCTGCTGCTCAGCGGCCGCATCGAAAGCGGCGCCAGTACCATCACGCAGCAACTGATCAAGAACAACGTCTTCGACGGCGGCATGGAGCGCGGATGGGGCGCCCGCTTCATCCGGAAGTTCCAGGAGCAGTATCTGGCGCTTCGGCTGGATAAGGAAGTGGGCAAGGAAGACATCCTCATCAATTATCTGAACACCATCAATCTGGGGCAGAACAGCCTGGGCGTCCAGGTCGCCTCGCAGCGCTATTTCGGCAAGAACGTCCGCGAGCTGAACCTGTCCGAATGCGCCGCGCTGGCCGGCATCACCCAGAACCCGTACCGCTACAACCCCATCACGTTTCCGGAAAACAACGAAGTCCGCCGCCTGTCCGTTCTGAACCACATGGAAGACCAGGGTTATATCACGGCGGAACAGAAAGCCGAAGCGCTTGCGGATACCGAAGCGCTGTACGAACGCATCCGCGAGAACAATCTGATCATCCAGGAACAGAAAACGCCGTACACCTATTTCACGGACTCCGTCATCACGGAAGTCCTGAGCGATCTGCAGACCGAACTGGGCTACAGCGAAGCCGACGCCTACACCATGCTCTACAGCGGCGGCCTGCATATCTACACCACGCAGAACCCCTCTTTCCAGCGCGTGCTGGACGAGGAAGTCAATAATCCGTCCAACTACCCGGACAGCGCTTTCCAGTGGTCGTTCACCTATACGGTCAACGCGACGCTGGCGGACGGGCGGGACGTGACGTATAACGAAAATCACGTCAAGCGCACGCTGAATCTGTCCACGCTGGTATATGACAGCCAGGAGGAGATCCGGGAGGTCGTCAGCAGCTTCAAGGAGACCGTGTTCGGCGCGCACGACGTCATCGCGGACGAAAAGATCACCTTCACGCTGCAGCCGCAGCTGGCGGCCATCATCATGGACCAGTCCACCGGGCAGGTCCTGGCGATCTCCGGCGGCCGCGGGGACAAGGCCGTCAGCCGCTCCATGAACCGCGCCACGCAGACGTACCGCTCGCCGGGCTCCACATTCAAGATCCTGACCACGTTCGCTCCTGCGCTGGACATCAAGGGCCAGACGCTCTCCAGCATCCAGCAGGACCTCCCGTTCACATACGAGGGCTTCACCATGAAGAACTGGTGGCCTTCCAATATGTGGCTGGGGAACTGCACGGCACGGCAGGCGATCGTGTATTCGATGAACGTCGTGAGCGCGAATTTCCTGGTCAACACTGTAGGCATCGAGACGGGGTTCGAGTATGCGGAGAATTTCGGGATCTCCTCGCTGGTGCGCGAAAAAGAGATCGGCGGCCGCATCTATTCGGACCTGGGGCCGTCCCTGTGCCTGGGCGGCCTGACCAACGGTGCCAACCTGCTGGACGTGACGGGCGCGTTCGCGGCCATCGCGAATCAGGGGACTTACCGCGAGCCCATCTTCTATACGAAGATCACGGACCATGAAGGCAACGTCATTTTGGACAAGACGCAGCAGATCCGCCAGGTCATCCGGCCCAGTACGGCGTACCTTTTGACCAGCGCCATGGCGGATTCCATGAAAGACGGGTCCTTCAAACAGACCTATTTCAAGCCCAGTTCCATGTCGGCCGCGCTGGCGGGCCGTATGCCTGCCGCCGGCAAATCCGGGACGGCCACGGACAACGCCGGGAAGGACCGGGACTACTGGTTCATCGGCTACACGCCGTATTATTCGATGGGCGTCTGGAGCGGGTTCGACGACGGTAGCATCCCGCTGCAGGACAACGTGGAGATGAATAATTACCACAAGACCGTCTGGAAAGCGGTCATGGACCGGCTCCATGTCAATCTCCCCGCCATCGACTTCCCCGTGCCCGACGACATCCGCACGGCCACGGTCTGCTCCTTAAGCGGCAAGCTGGCAGTTCCGGGCGTCTGCGAGCAGGATCCGAACTGCCAGGTCTATCAGGAATACTACGCGGCGGGCACGGAACCGACGGAATACTGCGACATCCACGCCATCATCCAGATGTGCAGCCAGACGCATGAAGAAGCAAACGAGCACTGCCCGCGGACGTACGGCAAACTGTATTACCTGATGCCCATGACGGACGTGATCACGCTGGATTCGGAATACATTTACCGGCCCGGCGTCAGTCCGGCCAAATGCGACGTTCACGAAGCGCTTGCTCCGCCGCCCACCCTGCCGCATACCTCAGCACCGGAAACGGAGGAGACCGAGGAACCTACGGAAGAAAGCACGGAGGCTCCCGGGGAGGAATCCGGGACATACGGGACGCTCCCTTACATCTCTCCCACCTCTCCGACCGGATCCGGCTCCACGGAGGGATCCGAAAGCGGCCCGGCCGAGACCCTGCCGGTCAGCACGCTGCCAGGTCCGTAGACGGGACGGTCTTGCGCCCGAAAGCGGTACATGATCTTGGACGACTCATGGATCATCTCCGTGACGTCGTCGACTGAGATCGGTTTTCCGTTGTTCAGCCATTCCAGCACGCAATTGAGCACGCCGGCATTATGATAATAGGCGGTATAATACCGGACCGGGTCCGGGGTCGGCCCCAGCGAGACTTCCACCTGGGCCCTAACGATAAGGATCCGGTACCGGCCGCTGTTTACGCAGGTACAGAAACGCCGCAGCGTCGGATCGGCCAGAAAATGACGAAGATAGGAGTCGATAAGGTCCCGCGCCACCCCGCCGTTCTCCAGCGGCAGATCCCATTGCGTTGAGAATCCCTCGCAAACTTCTGCCACACTGTCCCGCAGTACCTCCTGGATGAGATGATCCATATATTCATAATGCGCATAAAAGGTAGAGCGGTTCACGCCTGCCTTCCTGCAAAGTTCCACAACGGAAATATCCTCCGGTTCTTTTGTCCTGAACAGTTCCAGAAACGCCGCTTTCAGCGCAGCCCTGCTCTGCTCTCCTCTGATGACTCTCCGATCCATGATCTCTCCCGAAGAATTCCGACAGATGTCGGAATTTGTTTGTTGTCATTCATTTTAAAGGTGTTTATAATTTTTGTAAAGCAAAAAAACCGCCTATATTTGTGGTTTTTTACTCGTTGTTTCAAAAATAATGATAAAGAGGAACGACTATGAGCAGACTGAAGATCAGAACGAGAAGCCAGGCTCAGGAGCTCGTGGACAGCATGTACGCGGGGATGGAGCGCCGGATCGCGGCCAGTCCCTCCGGACTGTGTCCCATCGACATCACGCTCAGCTTTCTGAACCTGTGCCACGCCCAATCCTGCGGGAAATGCACGCCCTGCCGGATCGGTCTGGGTCAGCTGTCCGCCCTGCTGCGTCAAGTGTTGGACGGCGAAGCCGACATGGCAACCCTGGACCGGATCAAGGCAACGGCCCGGAACATCGCGGATTCCGCCGACTGTGCCATCGGCTTCAACGCCGCCACCCTGGTCCTGAACGGGCTGGCCGGCTTTGAGGACGACTTCAGGGAGCACATCCTGCACCACCAGTGCCTGGCCTCGCACCGCAATTCCGTGCCGTGCATCACGCTTTGCCCGGCCGGCGTGGACGTGCCCGGCTACATCTCCCTGATCGCCGACGGCCGTCCCGCGGACGCCGTGAAACTGATCCGCAAGGATAACCCTCTTCCCACTGCCTGCGCGTATATCTGCGAGCATCCCTGCGAGAGCCGCTGCCGCCGCAGCATGGTCGATGATCCCATCAACATTCGTGGGCTGAAAAAATTTGCGGTAGACCAGGCCGGCCAGGTCCCGAATCCTCCGTGCGCGGAAAGCACCGGGAAGAAAGTTGCCATCATCGGCGGCGGTCCCAGCGGCCTGTCCGCGGCCTATTATCTGCAGCTTATGGGTCATCAGGCGGTCGTTTTCGAAAAGCGCAAACAGCTGGGCGGCATGCTCCGCTACGGCATTCCCAGCTACCGCTTCCCGCGCGAAAAACTGGACGCGGAGATCGCTTCGATCCTGTCCACCGGCATTGAAACCCACACCGGGATCGATATCGGCAAGGATATCACTATAGAGCAGCTGACAAAGGATTACGATGCGGTCTATATCGCGATCGGTGCCCACACGGACCGTAAAGCCGGCCTGCCCGGTGAGGATGCCGGCCACGTGACCAGCGCCGTCGAGATGCTGCGCGGGATCGGCGACTGGCAGATGCCCGATTTCACCGGCAAGAAGGTCGTCGTCATCGGCGGCGGCAACGTCGCGATGGACGTGAACCGTTCCGCGATCCGTCTGGGCGCGGAGAAAGTCACCTGCGTATACCGGCGCCGCCAGGCGGACATGACCGCTCTGCCCGAGGAAGTGGAAGGCGCGCTGGCGGAAGGCGTGGAGCTCCTGACCATGATGGCCCCCGTCCGCATCGAATCGGACGAGGAAGGCAACGCGGTCGCCCTGTGGGTGAAGCCACAGGTCTCCGGCGCGTTTGACAAAGGCGGCCGTCCTTCCCCCGTGAGCTCCGACCTGCCGGAGATCCGGGTCCCGGCGGACCTGATCGTCATGGCGATCGGCCAGGGCATCGAATCCCGCCACTTCGAGGAATCCGGCATCACGGTGAAGCGGGGCAACCTGCTGGCTGGCGACGACGCCCACATCGGCGATGAAAAAGTCTTCGCCGGCGGCGACTGCGTTACCGGGCCCGCCACCGCCATCCGGGCCATCGCGGCCGGCAAAGTGGCCGCTGCGAACATCGACGAGTTCCTCGGCTTCCGGCACGAGATCTCCGCGGACGTGGTCCTGCCCGCCCCGAAGATCAACAGCGTGGTGCCGCGCGGCCGCATCAATCTGACCGAACGCGAAGCCAGCGAACGGAAAAAAGATTTTGACGCCATCGAGCATGAAATGACCTGCCTGCAGGCGAACCTGGAATCTTCCCGCTGCCTGCACTGCGACTATTTCGGCTTCGGCAATTTCAGAGGAGGGAGAGAAACCAAATGGTAAAGCTGACGATTGACGGACGGGAAGCGCTCGTCCCCGAAGGTTCCACGATCCTGGAAGCGGCGGCGTCCCTCGGGATCAGGATCCCGACCCTCTGCTACCTGAAAGACATCAACGAGATCTCCGCCTGCCGCATCTGCGTGGTCGAGGTGGAAGGACTTGAACGCCTGGTGCCTTCCTGCACCGAAAAGGTCGCGGAAGGCATGGTCGTATCCACCAATTCGCACCGCGCCAAAACAGCGCGCGAAACGAACCTGAAACTGATCCTTTCCCAGCATGACGGCGACTGCACCACCTGCGTGCGCAATCAGAACTGCCAGCTGCAGGATCTGGCTTCGGAGTGCAACATCATCGATAACCCCTATCCGAAGGACGTGAAAAAGAACGACTGGCCGGAGAGCAGCTACCTGATCCGCAAGGAAAGCAAATGCATCAAGTGCATGCGCTGCGTCCAGGTCTGCGACAAGATCCAGACGCTGAAGATCTGGGATGTCAAGGGCAGCGGGTCCCGCACCACGGTCGGTGTGCGCCTCAACCGGCTGTTCACCGAAGCGGACTGCGCCCTGTGCGGCCAGTGCATCACGCATTGCCCGACCGGCGCGCTCTCCATCCGTGACGACACCGCAAAAGTGACGGCGGCTCTGGAAGATCCGGAGATCACCACCGTCGTCCAGGTCGCCCCGGCCGTTCGTACCGCCTGGGCCGAATACCTGGGCCTGACCCGCGAGGAAGCGACCGTCGGAAGAATGGCCGCCGCCCTGCGCGCCCTGGGCTTCGATTACGTCTTCGATACCAATTTCACCGCCGACCTGACGATCATGGAGGAAGGCAGCGAGTTCATCGAACGCTTCACGCACCGTGATCAGTATAACTGGCCGATGTTCACATCCTGTTGCCCCGGCTGGGTCCGCTTTGTTAAATCCCAGTTCCCGGAATATACGACGAACCTGTCCACCGCCAAATCTCCGCAGGCCATGTTCGGTGCCGTCGCCAAGAGTTATTTTGCGGAAAAGATCGGCGTGGATCCGCACAAGATGCGCGTGATCTCCGTCATGCCCTGCACCGCCAAAAAGTCCGAATGCGACATTCCCAACCTGAAAGATGCCTGCGGCGACCCTGACGTGGACGTGGTCATCACGACCCGCGAACTGGGCCGGCTGCTCCGCGCCTATCACGTGAACGTCCCCGCGCTGCAGGATGAGCCGTTCGACTCGCCGCTTGGCAGCGGCACCGGGGCGGCCGTCATCTTCGGCGCGACCGGCGGCGTCATGGACGCAGCGCTCCGCAGCGCCTACTACCTGGTAACGGGAACCAATCCGCCTGCCGACGCCTTCACCGCGGTCCGCGGCATGAAGGGTTGGAAAGAGGCGAATTTCGAAGTGCCCGGCGCCGGAACGGTCCGGGTAGCCGTCGTCAGCGGCCTGGGCAACACCCGTCAGCTCATGGAATCCTTAAAACGCGGCGACGCCGAGTACGACTTCGTTGAGATCATGGCCTGTCCCGGCGGCTGCTCCGGCGGCGGCGGACAGCCGATCCACGAAGGAGAAGAACTGGCGGATACCCGCGGACAGATCCTCTGGAATCTGGATAAAAACAGCGTGATCCGCTATTCGCACGAAAACCCGGACGTCATTGCGCTGTACCGGGAATACCTGGAGAAGCCGCTTGGCCAAAAGTCCCATCACCTGCTGCACACGGATCTGACCGAATGGTCCGTTCCGATGAATCCCATCCTGCAGGAAAAGGCGTAAAAACGCCGCCTCTCCCGTCCTTTCCGGAATGATCCTTCCAACTTTTCCGGAAAGGCGGGGAGGTTTTCTGTAGTTGTGCTTTTTTAAGAATAACTAAAAACGGACTGCTGCATCAGATGCAGCAGTCCGCTTTGTTATGGGCAGGCCAGGATCAGTCCGGAATGACCGGCGTCCAGTACTGCTGATTGTAGATGTCCGTAAAGCGGAACAGCGGCTGCGCGTTCTTCTGGTCGCGGTCACTGAGCAGCATAGTGCTGACCGTGAGGCCGTCCGCGCCGACAGTGATCTGCTGACCGATCTTGTAGGAATCCTGGTACACGGCGTTGTAATCGTAGTAATCGCAGATGAAATCGATCACGTCGCCTGCCTGGATGCCTTTCAGATCCGTGGCCACGGTCTCCTGCTGTCCGTCGATATCAAACGTGAAGACTTCAGAATTATCCGCGCCGACCGCCGTCTTGGCATTCATTCCTTCATTCTCTTCATCCAGATAGACGTTGCGCACGCCGGCGACATAGCCGTCTTCATGGGCGTTGTCAAACACCAGGATGAGTTCGGCGCGCTGGCCGTTCAGGAGGACGGGCACACGGCCGGTGATGGAGTAATTGGTGCCGTCGTCGACCATGTCCATGTAGTAATACGCCACGATCTGACCGTTCACGGCGATCCAGCTGTTGTCGTATTCGCCAATCAGGACGCCGTACTCATTGATCTCAAAGCTGTTGTCCAGGCCCAGATCCAGATAGCCGGCGCCGTCGTCCAGGAAGACGTTCAGTTCCAGGTTCTCCACCAGGGACCACTGTTCATCGGTCAGGTGGATGCCGTATTTGCCGTTTTCGTACAGGACCCATTTCAGGTTGTCGGGATCCAGACGGTTCTTCCACAGGTATTTCGCGGTGTCGTCGACGTTCAGAGAACGGCCGAAGCTGCCGCCCAGGAAGCTGCCCAGGTCGGGGGTCATGCCGGAAACGCCGTTCATGTTGCCGCCCAGCAGGCCGCTCAGAATGGAGCTGATCATGTCCTGGCTGTCCGCCGACTGGCCGCCGCCGGTGTAGTTGCTCAACAGAGAGCTCATGCCGGAGGAGGCGCCGCCGCTGGCCGCCTGGCCGCCGGTCTCCATGGAGGCGAAATCGCGGATGCAGCGCTGATACGCTTCGTCCATGCCGATGGCCTGGTACATCTGCAGCGCGCTGTTCACCTTGCGGACCTGCTGGTACGGGAAGTACATGGACAGGCCGTAAGCGTTGGTCATGTCGCTGGAGGTGCGGTTGTATTTCACGGCGCTCAGCAGGGTGCTGACCAGTTCGTCGGCCTCATTGCCGCCGATGCGGCGGGCCAGGTCGACCAGGTCGACCTGATCGATCTGCGTGGACGTCGAGAACTCGCGGGCCGCGCTGCGGGCCTTGGCAACGGTCTTGTAATCGCTGCTGATCTTGGCGCTTGCCGCGGTGGAGAAGTTCGTCAGATCCTCCGGAACGGTCTTTTCCAGCTCCGCCAGGTCGACTACGGAAAGGGTCGCCTTCTGGCCGGCACAGGATCTGGCGCAGGTCTCCACGAAGTCGTCGCAGATCTGTTTGCCGATCTCCAGCGTGGACAGAGAGGTGTTGGCGGACAGTTTGTTCAGCCAGTTGGTGTAATACCAGCCGATGCCGGGCTCGGTCTCCTCGGAGCCGATCAGGTAGTCCGCGAAACTGCTGCAGACCAGGGCGGTCTCGGTGGTCGCCATCAGACACGCGTCAAAACCGATGAAATCGTACAGCACGCCGCCGTCCGTCAGAGCCTGCTTGATGCCGGTGAGGCTCATGGAGCCGCTCCGGGTGTTTCTTTCGTCATAGCCGTAGCCGCTTAAGGATCCTCCGCCGTGGTCCCAGAAGATCAGCATATTGCGGTTGGCTGGGAAATTCTGCTTGCAGTATCTGATGAAGGCGCTCAGGTTGGAAGGATCCGTCATCGCCTTGTTGCCGGCATTGCCTTCCAGCTGATGCAGCTGGCCGTTCTTGATCTGCCAGATCTGGTTGACGGAATTGCTGATGCCGTTGACGCGCCACTTCTTGCAGCCGCCGGTCATGACGATCAGGTTGACGTTGCTGCCGATGGAGGCGCTGACCATTTCTTTCAGGTCCGCGGTGCCCATCCCGTACTGGGATTCCAGGTCGGTGCCGCACATGTAGACCATGAGCGTGACCACGTCGCGGTTATTGCCCAGGATGGAGGTGCGCTTGGCGCGCGCCCCGGACGCGACGCCGGTATTCAGCTTGGCCGTATTGGGCGCCAGCCCCCAGCCCGCCGAAGTCGCCGCGCCGTCAAACGTGTATCCCGTGCTGCCCGAGCTGCCGCCGAACAAGTTGGAAAGCCCCAGGCTGCTGAACAGCGAGCCTGACCCGCCCTGGCTGGCCGGTGTGGGCGCCTGCGTCACGGGCGCGATGATGTTGCCCTGCGTCGGCTCGTCATCGGACCCGCCGAACAGGCCGCCGAGACCGCCGCCGCCAAAGACCAGCACCGCGATCACGATCAGGATCAGGATGCCTTTTCCTTTGAACAGACCGCCGGACCCGCCGGAACTGTGGCTCGAGCTGCTGCCCGAACCGCCGAACAGACCGCCGGAATCGCCCGAGCTGCTGTGGCTGCCGGACGTGTTGGTATTGACCGAGTTCAGGAAAAGATCCGTGAGGAGGCCTTTGTCTTCATCGCGGCCTTCCTTGCCGGACGGCCTGCCGGAATAACCTCCGGAACTGCCGACCGGACCGGTGCCCAGCCCTTCGTCTCTTTTGTTAACATCGCCTGCCTGGCCGGAGATCTTCTTTTTCCGGCCGCCTGGTGTCGTTGCCATTGGTTTTTACTCCTTCCGCAGATTTTATAGTACGGGAGTTCCTTCCGGAACCGTGTCATCCACAAATATCACCTTGCAGCCGCAGGCGCTGTTGGTCGCGGCCAGGAGCATGCCTTCGCTCTCCACGCCGGTCAGGCGGGCCGGGGCCAGGTTGGCCAGGATGATGATCTTCCGTCCGATCAGTTCCTCCGGCTCATACTCGTCCTTGATGCTGGAAACGATGGTGCGTTCTTTGATGCCGTCAAATACGGTCAGTTTCAGGTTGTTGCGCGCCTTGCGGATCTCGCTGCATTTGACGATCTTCGCGACGCGCAGATCCAGTTTGTCGAATTCCGGCTTCTCCACGGTCTCCTTGAAAGGCGCCACCGGGTCGGCCGGGCCGTATTCCCGCGCCTTTTTCACGGGTTCCGCCTTCTTCTCAAACAGTTCGGGGTGGAGCTCCTGCTCCGTGGGCTCCGCGTCCAGATCCAGCAGCGGCAGGATATCGCTGCTGTCCATGGCGTGCAGGAACAGGTACAGGCGCGGGCCGCGATCCTTGTTCAGGAGCAGCCGGTATACGAGCTGGAAAAAGCGGCCCTGCAGCTGCTTGAGGTTCGCCGCGTCAGCCCCGAAGACTTCCTTGGGGATATCGTACAGCTTCGTGCTCAGATCGTCCAGCGTATAACCGCCTGCCGCGATGTAGTCGTGCAGGAGGCGGATCTCCGTTTTTTCCTCCTCCGTCATTTCTGCGATGAGCGGCAGGTCCCGGAAAGCCCTTAAATGGTTGGCCTGTTCCGGCGCGCACTCTTCCAGCCAGAAGCGGGCCCTGTCCAGGCGGTCCGCAAAGTCCTCATAAGTGTGATCCATGCCGATCTTCCGGAACACGGTCTCCAGCATGGGAACGTTGAAGTTCACGATGGAGCCGAGCTGCACCAGGAGCGCCATGGGAACGGTCCTGATGGTCTTGCCGTGCGTCAGGCAGTTGTCCATCACGGACTTGCCGAAATCGTCCGCCCCGCCTTCGCAGTACTGGGTGTACTGCTTGTCGAATTCAAAGTACTGGCGCAGGATGCCGTCGTCAAAGCAGAAATCGAAGGCCTTGGTGGGCTCGCTCTTCGCATACAGCCACAGGACGACTTCCGGCTCATAGAGCTTCAGGATGGTGTCCGGGGTCAGGTTCAGGCCCGAGGAGCCGGACATTTTGCCGGCCACGCCTTTGATGCCGATGAATTCATAGCCCTGGAACAGCGGCGCTTCGTAGCCGAAGATCTTTTCCGCGACGGCGCGGCCGTTGTCATAACTGCCGCCGGGGCTCGCGTGATCCTTACCGCCGGGTTCGAAGTCCACGCCTTCAAACGCCCAGCGCATGGGCCAGTCGACCTTCCAGGCCAGCTTGCAGTTCGTATCCGTCCTGAAATCGAAATCCCCTTCATGACCGCAGGCGCAGGTGAAATGCGCCACGGTGCCGTCCTCGTTCAGGGAATGGATTTTCGTGGTGTCCCGGTGGCAGTGCGGACAGTAGATGCTGACGGGATAATAGGCTTCCCGCTCGCCTTCCTGCGCGTCCTGCGTGCGGAAGCTGTCCAGGATGTCAAAGATCTCGCCGCGCTTTTGCAGGGCGAGCAGGATCTGCTCCCGGTAGGCGCCGCTGCGGTACATCTGCGCCTGATGGCGGTAATCCATCGGGATGCCGAAGGCTTCCATGGAACGTTCGAATTCTTTTTCGAAATGCTCCGCATAGGAACCATGGGCCTCATCGAAGGGATCCGGCACGTCCACATAGGGATAGCCGATGTACTGCGCGAAATCGTCCCGCACCGCCTCCACGTTTTTGGGAACTTTGCGGAGCCGGTCGAACTCATCCCAGGAGAACAGCAGACGGGCTTTTTTGCCCGCGCGTTCCAGGGCTTTGACCACGAAAAAGCTGGTGGCGACGTCGCGGAAGTTGCCGATGTGGACAGAGCCGGAGGGGCTGATGCCCGCGGCGCAGACGTACTCTTCTTTGTCCGGACGGCGAGCGATGATCTTTTTGGCTATTTCATCTGACCAATGCATAAATTACCTCTGTACCGGGCTGCCCAAACAGCAGCCCCTGTATGTTATTCAAAGCAGTCCGCATGGGAATGCGGCGAAAACGTTTTTTATTTCACGATCCTGCAGTAGCTCTTCTTGCCTTTGCGCAGCAGCAGGCCTTCCGCGGGGATTTCCGCGGGCGCCCACGCCTTTTTGATGTCCGTCAGTTTTTCCCCGTCCGCGGTGACGCCGCCCTGGAGGACGGACTGCCGCGCTTCGGAACGGGTCTTCGTCAGACCGCTGGCGACCAGCAGGGTCAGGATGTCCGCCAGGCCGTCGTGCAGATCCGCTTCCGTCAGCTGATAGCTGGGAATATTGTCCCCTTCTCCGCCGCCGGCAAACAGCGCGCGGGACGCATCCTGCGCCTTACGGGCCTCTTCTTCGCCGTGGACCATGCCGGTCAGCTCATACGCCAGGATCTCCTTGGCCCGGTTCAGTTCGCTGCCTTCCCAGCGGTCCATTTCGTCGATCTGCTCCATGGGCAGGAAGGTCAGCATGCGGATGCATTTCATGACGTCTGCGTCCGAAACGTTGCGCCAGTACTGGTAGAATTCGTAAGGCGAGGTCTTGTCCGGATCCAGCCAGACCGCGTTGCCGGCGGTCTTGCCCATCTTCTTGCCCTGGGAATCCGTCAGCAGCGTGATGGTCATGCAGTGCGCGTCCTGACCCAGTTTCTTGCGGATCAGTTCCGTTCCGCCCAGCATGTTGCTCCACTGGTCGTCGCCGCCGAACTGCATGTTGCAGCCGTAGTGCTGGAACAGATAATAGAAGTCGTAGCTCTGCATGATCATGTAGTTGAATTCAAAGAACGAAAGGCCTTTCTCCATGCGCTGCTTGTAGCACTCGGCGCGCAGCATGTTGTTGACGGAGAAATGGGTGCCGACTTCGCGCAGCAGCTCCACGTAATTGAGCTTCAGCAGCCAGTCCGCGTTGTTCACCATCTGCGCCTTGCCGGGACCGAATTCAATGAAGCGCTCCATCTGGCGCTTGAAGCATTCCGCATTATGATCGATGTCTTCGATGGTCAGCATCTTCCGCATGTCCGTGCGGCCGGAGGGGTCGCCCACCAGCGTGGTGCCGCCGCCGATCAGGGCGATGGGCTTGTTGCCGCCCATCTGCAGGCGCTTCATCAGCGTGAGCGCCATAAAATGTCCGGCGGTCAGGGAATCCGCCGTGCAGTCAAAACCGATGTAGAACGTCGCCTTGCCTTCATTGATCATCCGGCTGATGATCTCCTCATTGGTCACCTGGGCGATCAGTCCCCGGGCTTTCAGTTCCTCGTATAAAGTCATCTTCTGCTCCTTCTTCCTTTGCCGGCAGAGTCCCGCCGACAATTCCAAATTATTATATTATCATTGGAAAATCAAGTCAACTGCTGTTTTTTGCAAAAGGAACGGCGCCGGTTCAGCGACGATCAGGCGCGGCCAGCCTTTTTTTTCGGTACTGCAGCGGCGTCTGCTTCAGTTCTTTCTTAAAGCATTCGATGTAATAGCTGGCCCCGGAAAATCCGGATTCGTAGGCGATCTCGCTGACGGACAGCTGCGTGTCCTCCAGCAGTTCGATGGAACGGGTCAGACGGTAGGACCGCAGGTAATTCAGGATCGTGTCCCCGGTCATCTGGCGGAACTGGCGGCAGCATTCGCTTTCCGAAAAGCCGACCGCGCGGCCCACGTCGGCCAGCGAGAGCGCCTCCTGGTAATGACTTCTCAGAAAACTGATAATTTCCTGCGCCGTTTCATGTCCCTGGGACAGGCTCCTGCTCTCCTTCTCCCGGTTCTGCAGCGTGAGCACGTCCAGCCAGAGCTGCTGGATCTTGGACTGCACGGCCAGTTCGTACCCGAAAGCCCTGACGTCGTAAATGACGCCGATGTCCCGGATCAGGTCCAGGATCTGCAGATGCGCCGGATTCCGTCCCTCCAGCACCAGGTGCGTGAGCGCCCCGCCCGTCAGGAAAGGCCTCACGTACTTCTCCCCGAACACGCTGCCCTCATACGATTCGAGAAGACGCGGGTGAAAATCCAGACACAGATACGACGCGTCGTTGTCTTCTTCCGCCCGCGCCATATGCAGTCTTTCGCTGTTGATGAAGAACCCGTCCCCTTTCCGGACCTCGTACCGCTGCCCGTCCGCATAAAAGCAGACCGTCCCGCGCGTCACCAGAGCGAGCTGGATCTCCTCGTGCCAGTGCCAGCCCACGGTCCCCATCACGCAGTCTTTCATGTCGTAATGATAGACCGCCACGGGGAATTCGAAGGTCCCGTGCTGCTTCCGTTCCCGTCTGTCGTCGTATACGCTGATCGAAATCATGACATTCCTCAAGATTGTTATATTTTTCTCCCCTATTATGATATATTTTCCGACCGAATGCAAGTACAATGAAAGCGAAAACAAAAAGAAGGGCACTGCCCACAAAAACAAGGAGGTTTTCACAAATGAAGTACGGACGTACCTTTAACTTCTCTGCCGGCCCTGCCATGATGCCGGAACCCGTCCTGGAGGAGATCCGCGACGAGATGATGAACATGGGCGGCAGCGGCATGTGCGTCATGGAAATGAGCCACCGTTCCAAAGTTTTTGAAGATATCATCCATGAAGCCGAGAAGGATCTCCGTGAACTGATGAATATCCCGGACAACTACAAAGTGCTCTTCGTTCAGGGCGGCGGCACCCTGCAGTTCGCCATGGTCCCCATGAACCTGATGAAGAACGGCGTGGCCTGCTACGTCGAGACCGGTTCCTGGTCCAAGAAGGCCATTGCGGAAGCCAAGAAGTACGGCGAAGTGAAAGTCGTCGCTTCCTCCAAGGACCGCAACTTCTGCTACGTTCCGGACTGCTCCGATCTGGACATCCCGGACAATGCGGACTACGTCTACATCTGTGAAAACGAGACCATCAACGGCACGACCTTCTTCAATCTGCCCAACACCAAGGGCAAGATCCTGGTCTCCGACCAGTCCTCCATGTTCCTGTCCCGTCCCTGCAACGTCTCTGACTACGGCCTGATCTGGGCCGGCGTGCAGAAGAACGTGGGCCCTGCCGGCCTGGCCATCGTGATCATCCGCGAAGACCTGATCCGCGACGATCTGGCCACCTACGTCCCCACCTACCTGAGCTACAAGACCCATGCGGACGCCGGCTCCCTGTACAACACCCCCAACTGCTGGGCCATCTACTGCTGCGGCAAAGTCTTCAAGTACCTGAAGAGCCTGGGCGGCCTGGAAGCCATGAACCGGATCAATGAAGAGAAAGCGGCCGTGCTGTACGACTTCCTGGACAGCAGCAAGTTCTTCAAAGCCGCCGTCGACAAGAAGGACCGTTCCCTGATGAACGTTCCGTTCGTCTCCCCTTCCGCCGAGCAGGATGCCGAAGTGGTCAAGGCCACCAAGGCCGCCGGGTTCGACAACCTGAAGGGCCACAAGAGCGTGGGCGGCCTGCGCGCC
>JAFRRM010000038.1 GCA_017428105.1 Lachnospiraceae bacterium
AGCGGTTCAGCACGTTGCGGAGGTCGGAGTTGTTGAGGATCTTGACGTTGCCGCCCGGATCCTTGACGCAGGTCGTGCGGATGCCGATGCTCGTGACCGTCCCGCGGAAGCCGCTCACTTCGATGATGTCTCCCACGTTGAATTCGTCCTCAAATACCAGGAACACGCCCGTGACCATGTCCTCCACCAGGCTCTGCGCGCCGAAGCCGATGATCAGGGCCAGGATCCCGATGCCGGCGAAGATCGTGCTGATGTTCACCCCGATCGCGGAGAAGCACCAGATGATGCCGATGATCACCAGGATGTAGCTCAGCGCGCTCCGCAGCAGCGAGACCAGGCTTCTGCCCTTCCCGGACTTCGGCCGGATCTTGCTCAGCGCGAAGCTCAGGATCTTATAGATCAGGATGACGGCCAGGATGACGGCGATCACCTGGAACAGCGAGATCCAGCTGATGGTGATGCTCTGCGAGATCTTCCCCACGTCGCCGAAGAGCCTGCTCCAGCTTTCCCTCAGCTTCGTCTTCGCGTCCTGGGACAGGAAGGGGATCAGAGAAGGGTTGGTGAGGAGCAGGAATACGATCAGAATGGCCGCCCAGAGGATGATCTGGGAAATGTTGACTTTCTTCCGTTCCCTGACGGGCGCTTCCTTGACCGGTGCTTTGTTTTCCATGGTGTGTCTCCTTTTGCGTGACTGTCGGTGTATTATGGCTGCGCGGCGCGGGCGCGGAGCCCGGCCGGAAATGATCTTATCTTACGGATGGGACGGATCTGACGGGGCGGATCCGGACCCAGGGCCGGCCTCACCGGACGGATCCGGTTCGGGCGGGAGATTGCCCGGCCTGTTTCACGGCGCTTTCGGCGCGAATCTCACGTGCAGCGAGTGCTCCGTTCCCGCCTCGTCCGTCATGACCCCGTACACGTACGTGGTGCCGTAGCTGAGCTCCGCCTGCTGCAGGACGGTCAGCGTGCCGCCTTCCATTTCCTGAGGCTGCAGCGCGAAGATGCCGCCCTCCATCGTGGTGGCGTAAATGTACAGTGCCGCGCTGTTCTCCACGTCCGGGCTGCCGTAGATGTCCACGGTCACGTCCCGGCCGATCATCAGGCAGCTGGGACTGAATTCGCTTTCCATGTACAGGCCCACGCCCGACGTCTGCGTGTCGTTGACGGCCAGCGATCCGTCGCCGGTGATCGTGAGGGAGCCGCCGAAATACCAGCCCCAGATCCGGATGCGGGACAGCCGGTTCGCGCCGTGCAGCTCGATGGTGAAGCCGTTGCCCATCAGGTTGGCCTCCAGGGCCAGGTCCCCGCCGTCGAAATCCGTCAGGGTCAGCGTGTTGGTGTCCGGATCGTAATGCGCGCCGCGGCTACTCAGGTCCACGACGTCCGGGAACTCCTCGGTGCGGTTGACGCCCACGTGGATCGGCAGCGTGCCTTCCTCCTCGTTCCCCATGATCAGGTATTCGGCGCCGGGCTCCAGATAAACATTCTTGTCCTCGTCCACCGGGGTCTCCAGGTAGTCGTTCGGGTATTCGTAAGTATTGGTCCAGCGGGAGGAAGAGTAACCGTTGGGCCAGGGGTTGATCAGGATGGGGAATTCATCGTCGTAAACGGGTTCGGTGGCGGGCGGCTCGGTGGTCGGGGGTTCCGTCGCGGGCGGCTCCGTCGTGGGCGGTTCCGTCGCGGGTGCCTCGGTGGCAGGCGGCTCGGTCGTCGGCGCCTCTGTCGCTGCGGAAGCTTCGGCGGTGTCCGGGGCGGTCTCTGACGGTTCGGTCGCGGCGGGTTCCGTGAGCGGGATCTCCGTGACGGGGATCGTGGGCGCCGGGCCTTCCGGATCCATCACTTCGTGGGACGAGACGTAGAACGGGCTGTCCGAAAGCGGATCCTCCCGCAGGAGGTCGCGGCCCATGGCATCGGTCGTGATGACGACGGCAAGCACGGCGGCGGCGATCATCGCAAACCGGCGGAACAGGGTCCGGGCCGGCCGCGCGGCAGAAACCGGTTTTTCGGCGGCGGTGCCTTCGTTCCACTCCAGGCCCGGATCCGGCCGCGTAAAATCTTCCGCATCGGAAACGCCGGAATCCGGCTCACGGAAATCAGGCCCGGGCGAAGTATATTCGTCCCCGGCCGGCCGGCGTGTCCCGGATTTTCTCAACAGGTCTCTCAATGTCATGGCGGTTTCTGCTCCGGAACTTATGATACCACCATTTGAGCGGCTGTTCAAGCAGTAAACGGCGGATTGCGTTTTGCTTGCTTTTTCATTGACTGTATGCTATTATACTGCGCATAGGGCAAAGGAGTTATTCTGATGCCTTGTATGATATTGGGAAAAGAGAGGCAAATACATGAGCATTGAGGATAAGGCGCAGGATGGCGGGAATACGATGAGAAACGGCTCCGGAAGCCGCGTTTCCCGCAGCCGGAGCAACCGGAACAAGACGGTCAATCTTCCCGGCATCCTGATCACGGCTTTGTTAGTCCTGGTGGAGGGCTGGTTTTTCTCCCGCCTGCTCCGCCTTAAGATGCTGCCCGCCAAGTATATGGTGCTGATTGCGGTCGGCCTTGTACTGCTGGCCGGAGCCGTGGGGTACCTGTGCTGGGACATCCGGAGACGCACCCGGTTCATCATCGGGGCGGCCATCGCGCTGCTGGGGAGCGTCGGGCTGATCATCGGCTCCGGCGTCATCAACAAAGTGCATAACAGTATCAAGCAGTGGGAAGTCCCCACTACCGAGGCGCATCAGACCGTTTCTATGGGCATTTACGTGCTGCGGGATGACAGCCTGTCCGCACTGGAAGACCTGTCCGGCTCCGTGATCGGCATCATGGAGACCGTTGACCGGGATGAGTCCGAACAGGTGCTGGATGAGATCTCCGCCAAAATGAAGGAACCGCTGCAGGTCAGGACCTACGGCAGCTTTACGGAAGTCATCCAGGGCCTGTACAACGGAGAGGTCCGGGCCGTCATCCTGGATCAGGAATACATCCATGTGCTGTCCGGGATCTCCGGATATCAGGACGTGACGGAGAAAGTCCGCCTGATCACGGATTATTATGCGGAAAGACCCACGCAGATGCCGACGCTGCCCGGCGAATCCACTGCCGTGACCACGGCGGAGGATCCTTCCGCCGAACAGACGGATCCTCATCACGGGACCCGCAGCTGGAGCATCATCAAGCACGCGACGACGGAATCGCAGGAAGCCACGGAAGGCACCGACGAGACCCCGGCCCCGACTGTGTCCACGACCGAATGGCCGGAGGGCCCGATCGGGACCACGCCGCCGCCCACCCAGCCGCCGACGGCCTGGGCCATTGACGTACCTACCGGTCAGGAAGGCAATATTTTCACGATCTATATTTCCGGTCTGGACACCCGCGGAGGCGGGCTGGCGGACCGCGGCAACAGCGACGTGAACATCCTGGCGGCCGTGAACATGAATACCCATCAGGTCCTGCTTCTGAACACGCCGCGGGACTATTTCGTCCCGTTCCCTACGGCGGGCGGCGCCCGGGACAAACTGACCCACGCCGGCTATTACAGCGTGCAGGCCAGCATGGACTGCCTGAAAGGCCTGTACGGGGTAACCAGCCAGTACTATTTCCGGGTGGGCTTCGACGGCCTGAAGGCTCTGGTGAATGCCATGGGCGGCGTGAGCGTGTACTCCGCGTATGAATTCGACACGGGCGAATACAAAAGACCGGTCGAAACGCAGGAAGGCGGAGATTCCACGGAGGTCCAGTATGAGACCGCCTACCGGTATCATTTCGATGCGGGCTATAATACCGTCAATGGCGACGAGGCGCTGGCCTTCGCCCGGGAACGCCGCAGTCTGCCGGGAGGCGACCGTGCCCGCGGCGGCAACCAGATGGCCCTGATCAAAGCAGTGATCAATAAACTGGCGTCATTTTCCACCATCGCAAACCTTGACGCCGTCCTGAGCGCCGTGGGCGGACTGGTCCGCACGACCGTGCCTTACGATACGATCGCGGCTTTCGGCCGCAGCGTCCTGGGAGGCGACAGCTGGAATGTGGTCACTTATAATGTGAACGGGAGCGGCGGCATGGAGTACAGCTTCAGCATCGGCACCTCCGCCTACGTCATGTACCCGGACTACGGTACGGTCTCCTATGCTCAGAGGCTGATCCGCCAGGTCTACAACGGCGAATGGGTCAGCCCGTAAAAACGGGACCGCATCGGCATAAACGGCAAACGAGTGTAAAGGAAAGCCAGGATTATGAGGGAACAATTCCGCCGGGGCAAAATCAGATATATCCTATTCATCCTGCTGGATCTTGCCTGCCTGATCGCAAGCAACTTTTTTGCGGCCTGGGTCTATGAAAAGTTCAATCACCGCGCCATCGATCCCTCCGGATATATGCCGGTGGTCATCTATATGATCGTCATCGATGTTTTTGTGAGCATCGCGCTCAACACCCTGAAAGCGGTGCTGAAGCGGAGAAAAAGAGTCGAATTCGTCCAGAGCATCAAGCATGTGGCGGCTTCTTTCGGGATCCTGGCACTTGTCCTGTTTTCCACAAAACAGGGCGCCGAGTTCTCCCGCATCATGGTCTATACCGTATACGGCGCGTACTTCATCCTTCTTGTGGCGGCGCACCTCATCTGCAGAGCCGTGGCAAGGGCCAGGATCCTCCGGAAAGAGGAGACCCCCGCAGTCCTTCTTGTCACGACGGACGGGTACGTCCACGATGGTCTTGACGTCGTGAAACAGGCCGGAATGGACGTGCAGGGCGTTTACGTCACGGATAAATCCAATGAGTACACGGTGGATAACATCCCGATCATCGTGGATCGGAAGGACGCCGTTGCCTTCCTCGCCTGGGAAGATATCAGCCGGGTATATATCTGCGGACCGGACGGCATCGACGTGCCGGAGACCCTGCTGCGGGAATCCAAAAACATGAGGATCCCGGTTTTCCGGGCGCCGATCCGGACGTCCCCGGACATCGAGATCGTCGGGATCCGTACAGCCCTGTCCAAAGAGGACCAGAAATCGGGGCTTTCCTTCTTCGAGAGCGAGCACGACATTCCCATTCAGATCCGGTGCTTCTATACGATATTCGAATCCGAGCAGGACAAACAGCGGGGCTTTCACGCACACAAGCACAGCTGGCATTTCATGTTCTGCCCTTACGGAAGCATTGACGTGATCGTGGATACGGGAAAGGAAAGGAAAACGATCAGCCTGTCCAAACCGTCGGAAGGGATCATCCTGAGCCCTCACGTCTGGCGGGAGATGGTCTGGAAAAAAGAGGGAAGCGTTCTCTGCGTGGCGGCCTCCGACCACTACGATTATGATAAGCTGAACTCCGATTATAACGAGTATCTGCAGTACCTGAGGATCCGCGACTGGTCCGCCACGATCGAGTCGGCGGAGGTCCTGGGCGGGATCATTGCCTGACAGGGACTCTCTCCGGAAGCCTGAGATGCATGAGCAGAGGAATGGAACAAGTTTTATGAACAGCTATTATGCGGGCGTGAAGATGCTGCCCTTCAGGAAATTCAATGACGGAGGCGTCATCCGGGTGGAAGGCCTCCGGGACGTTCCTTTTGAGATCAAACGGGTCTTTTACATTTACGGGCAGGGGAACGTCGGAAAAGTACGGGGAAAGCATTCGAACCGCAAGTCCGAGTTTGTCCTGTTCAACGTGAAAGGGACCAGCAAGGTCAAAACGATAGACGAAAATCTGAACGAGAAGGTTTACGAACTGAACGAACCGGGACAGGGGATCTACCTTCCCCGCATGGTCTGGAAGGAAATGTATGATTTCAGCGAAGACTCCGTCCTGATGGTCCTCTCCAACGAATATTACGACGCCGGAGAGTACATCCGGAATTTTGATGATTTCGTACAGGAGATGCGGCATATCGAGGCCGAGGAAGCCTGGAACAACGAGTAAGGAAGGAGAACGGAAGATGATTGTCAATTCCGTGGTATTAAAGAGAACGTTCGAACTCCATAAGGCGGACTATGAAGAGGCGGCTCTGCGGGCGCTGAATTCCGGCTGGTATATCCTGGGCAAAGAACTGGAGACGTTCGAAAAAGAGTTTGCGGAATGGGCCGGCGTGAAGCACTGCGTCGGATTGAATTCCGGCACCGACGCGCTCATCCTTGCCGTCCGCGCCCTGGGGATCGGCCCCGGGGATGAAGTGATCGTCCCGGCCAACGCCTACATCGCTTCTGTCATCGGCGTGACCGAAAACGGCGCGACGCCGGTCTTTGTCGATGCGGACGAATACATGGAGATCGATGCGGACCGGATCGAAGAAAAGATCACGGACAGAACGAAGGCCGTTCTCCCGGTCCATCTTTTCGGCCAGAGCAGCCGTATGGACAAGATCACGGAGATCTGCAGAAAACACGGCCTGAAACTGATCGAAGACTGCGCGCAGTGCCACGGGTCGACCTTCCGCGGAAAACTCACGGGGACCTTCGGCGACATCGGCTGCTTCAGTTTTTATCCGACAAAGCCGCTGGGAGCATTCGGCGACGCCGGTGCGATCCTGACTGACAATGACGAACTGGCGGACCGGGTCCGGCTGCTCCGCAACTACGGCAGCCGCCTGAAATACCGCAACGAGATCAACGGAGTCAATACCCGCATGGACGAGATCCAGGCGGCTCTGCTGAAGGTCGGCCTGAAATATATGGCGGAAGGAACTGCCGAACGGAAGCGGCAGGCGGCCCTGTATCAAGCAGAACTGAAAAATCCGAAAGTGATCATCCCCCCCGTTTACGCCGAGGTCGATCATGTTTATCATCTGTTCCCGGTCCTGGTCGATGACCGGGAGGCTTTCCTGGCCTATCTGAAGGAAAACGGCATCAGCACGCAGGTGCATTATCCGATCCCTCCCTATGTGGCCGAATGCTACGCGGAATGGGGATATCAGTGGGAGGATTTTCCGTACGCGGCGCGGTACGCGAGACAGGAAGTATCCCTGCCGATCTATGCGGGACTGCCGGATGAGGAACTCCGGTACGTGATCGACGTGATCAACCGGTATTAACGGGAACGGACCCTTTTGCCCGGGAGGAAAGGCGGTCTCATGGAAGACAAAAGCTTATGGTATATACGGAGAGTAACGGCGGAAGAGTATAAAAGTCTTGTGCCGGATCGGCGCGTTTTCTTCAATGAACCGGATTTTGCCGAACTGAACCGGGAAAAGGTCGATGAAGTATACTACCTGATCTTTATGAGGGAGAGTTCCGCCCGGTTCGGACTGATCGCGGGAAGAACCGGCAGCGAAATGCGCACACCGTTCTCCGCCCCGTATTCCTATCCGGTCTCCATCATCAGCGAGTCGAAGCAGGAGACCATCGACGCGGCACTGGAGATCTATGAGGAATACTGCGCGGAGCAGGGCGTGGAAACCGTCCGGTTCGTGTTTCCTCCGCTTTTCTATGACGAACACCAGCTCAGCGGCTGGGTGAGCGCACTCTACCGGAAACAGTACTCTTTTGCGAACATTGATCTGAATTTCAGTCTGGATCTGAAAAAACTGAATGTGGAGGAAGAGGCCTACGGACAGATGATCACGCAGAAAGGGCGGAAAGCGCTCCGGAAGGCGAGAAAATCGGGGCTGGAAGTCATTCGCTGCGAAACGGAGGAAGATCTCCGGGAAGCGTATGAGATCATTCAGATCGGCCACGACGCGAAAGGATTTCCGGTCCATATGACGTATGAACAGCTGTCGGACACCCTGAAACTGGTTGGCCACGACGCATTCATCGTCCGCAGGGACGGGATCGGGATCGTCGCGGAGTATCTGTACAGGATCAACGACAGGATCGTGCAGGGCATTTATACAGGCACTCACCCGGATTACATGGACTGCAACGGGATGAATCTGCTGACCTATCACACGATCCGCTATTACGGGGACCTGGGGTTTGAGATCCTGGATAAAGCGACCGCGGGAAAGGACAGCATACCGAATTATACGCTCGGTAACTTCAAGGAGAGCGTCGGGTGCGAACGCAGCCTGAAATACACGTTTGAAAAAACGCTGCGGAAGGGATGAACGGTATGGGGACTGAAACGGTAGGAAACAAAAATCTGATATCGAATGAAGAGGAAAGGTATGCGGCGTTTCTGAAGGAACGGAACCTTGCCAGGACGAACGATATGGACGAACCGGTGCGCCCCCGCCGCAATTTTTATTCCCGGTATATGAAACGGGCGCTCGATCTTCTGATCGGCATCCCGGTTTTTCTTATATTGCTTCCGTTCAACCTGGTCTTCGGGATCTGCACGTTCTTTGACGTGGGCCGGCCTGTTTTCTATAAACAGACGCGGATAGGCCGGGACGGGAAACCGTTCATCATGATCAAATTCCGGAACATGAACAACAGGACGGATGAGAACGGCATTCTGCTTCCGCCAAACGAGCGGGTCACGAAGTTCGGAAAATTCATGCGCAAGTTCTCCCTGGATGAACTGCTGAATTTCTGGTCTGTCGTGAAGGGCGACATGAGCATCATCGGACCGCGCCCCATGCCGGAATTCTTTGTGGAAAGAATGAGCGAGCGCCACAAAATGCGCCATGCCGTGAGACCGGGACTGGAGTGTCCGTATACGGTGCCTGAAGGGACCTTGCTGAACAACTATTACTGGAAATTCGAAAACGACGTCTGGTACGTCGAAAATATCAGTTTCCGGACGGACCTGAAGATGATCGGAAGGCTGTTCCGGCTGACGTTCAATATGTCGAACCGCGGAGACCATGCCGGCGGACTCAGCTATTTCGTCGGGTACGACGACGACGGGCACGCGATCAGTCTCCGGCAGGCGAAAGAGATGTACACACTGGAGCAGGAATCATGAAAGAGTATGGCGGATATCTGCCGCTTGAACTGAACAGGGGCCGGGAACTGTTTGACCGCTATCCGGACGCAAAAGTGGCGCGTTTCAACAGCGGCCGGGCTTCCGTGGCGGCAGCGGTCGGCTCAGTACGGCCCCGGAAGCTGTACATCCCGCACTATAACTGCGACGTTGTCAGACAGGCGCTCACGGATGCGGGATTTCAATACGATTACTACTTTCTGAACGAAGACATGGAACCGGACCTGGATGATCTGCGGGAAGGGGAATGGCTCCTCTATGTGCACTATTTCGGAACGTCTTCCGAAGAAAAGATCAGAAGGATCGCCGCTCGGTTCAAGAACGTCATTTTTGACAACACCCAGGCGTTTTTTGCGGCGCCGGTCCTGGACGGCAACTGTATGAACGTATACTCTCCCCGGAAGTTCATCGGTCTGATCGACGGGGGCTACCTTGTCTGGAGCGGCAGCCGGGAGGTGTCGGAGGACTACCCGCAGGACGTTTCCTGGGAAAGAGGCGGCTTCCTGCTGAAGAGCATCGAACTGGGGACCAATGCGGCATATCAGGACAATCTCTGCAGCAAGATCTGTCTGGCCGACGGGATCAAAAAAATGTCGGTCCTGACACGCAAAATGCTGCAGGCGGTCGATTATGACGATCTGGCGGCCCGGAGGGACCGGAACTACCGTGTGCTCATCAAACGCTTCCGGGACGTGAACCGTCTGGGCCTTCCCATGGAAGGCGCCGCCCCTTTTGTTTATCCGCTGCTGATCGAAGACCCTGAACTGAGGGGCAAAGTCGTGGCGAATAAGATCTACACGCCCCAGTGGTGGAAATACCTGCTGGAGGAAGTCCCTTCGGATTCCGTGGAGGCCCGGCTGAGCAAATGGCTGCTGCCGCTCCCGGTCGATCACAGATATACGGAGCAGGACATGGAAGATATGGCTGACATCATTCTCAGCCTGTTGAATTAAACATCCTATCATTATACAGGAGGACAGAGAATATGTATCAGGATCCCGATATCAACGGAAAGAAACTGCTGCTGCTGGGCGGCGTACAGTCGGCGGCCGGTCTGGTCGATATTTGCCACCGGAACGGTGCCCGGTTGGGCGTGACGGATTATAATAAGGGCACTTACATCAAAAAGATCGCGGACGAGGCCTTTGACGTCGACGCCTTTGATACCGATGCGGTCGCGCAGCTTTGCCGGGACAACGGGTATGACGGCGTGATCACGCAATTTGTGGACAGGGTCCTGCCGCTTGCCGCTGACGTGGCGGAAAAGATCGGCGCGTATTCCCCGTTTACGAAAGAACAGATCAGAATGTCCGCGGACAAAGAATTCTTCAAGCGGACCTGTATGAAATACGGCGTTCCGGTCCCCCGTCTGTACGAGTTCTCCTCTGTTGAGGATATCGACAGAGACGCTTCCGTCGAGTATCCCGTGCTTGTAAAGCCCGTCGACAACAGTTCGAGCCGGGGCCTTGTCGTCTGTCATGACGCGGAGGAACTGAAAGCCGGCATCCAGTCGGCGAAAGGGGCTTCCCATTCCGGAAGGGTGATCGTGGAACAGTATCTTCCGTATGATGAGATCAACGTCACATATATCGCCCAGGACGGCGACATCCAGCTGGCGGCCATTCACGACCGCTACTTCAACGAATCCCAGAAGGGCTTTATGAAAGTGCCGGACATGTACGTATATCCTTCCCGCTATACGGAAATGTATTATCAGACGGTCAACGAAAAGGTCATCGGCATGCTGAAGGGCATCGGGGTGAAGAACGGCTCCCTGTTCATGCAGGCAGTCGTGCATGACGGCAAAGTATACTTCTACGAAGCGGGGATGCGGCTGAACGGGTGCAAGACGTATGAGATCCTGGAGTGCGAGAACGACTACAATACACTGGAGCATCTGGCCTATTATTGCCTGACGGGGAAAATGGGCGGACATCAGACGTTTGACGCCCGGTTTAAAAAATGGTACGCGACCTGGAACGTCATCGGCATTCCGGGCAGGCTGTGCGACCGGTACGTGAACCTGGAGGCGCTGGAGTCCTATCCCTGGATCATCAAGGCCGGGAAGAGTTATGCGCCGGGCACCCGGGTCAAGGAGCATACGGAAGGGACTCTGCTGCAGCTGGTGGCGAGAGTCCACCTGATGGCGGATAACAAAGAACAGTTCTTCGAACGGATCCGGAAGATGCAGGACCTGCTCGACGTAGTCGATGAAAACGGAAACAGCATCATTCTTCCCGGACACGATGTGGAGGATCTGAAGAAGAGGATCGATTACGAGTTATGATCAGAGAACGGATCCTGATCACGGGGGCAAACGGCGACCTGGGCGGCCGCCTGGTCAGGGAGGCAATTGAAAACACGGACTATGATGTCATCGCGGTATCGAAGTCCCGGGACAAAGTAAGGGACATGCTGGACCGTGAGCGGATCAGCGGCTGTGACCGGGTGATCCCGTTCGGCCGGGAGGATTTTTTCGGCTCCGATCGGGCAGACCTGCGGATCTCCGCTGCAGTCCATATGGCATTTTCTCGGGCAAACCGGCCGGCCGCTGATATCGCGGACAGTCTGGATTACGCGGAAAAGTCGTTCCAAAAGCTGTATGACATGCGGGTCCCCCGGATCGTTTATATCTCAAGTCAGTCCGTTTACGGCACGACGGCCGAATGGCGGCAGGAGGACCTGCCGGCGGCGCCTGAGACCGTTTATTCCATGGCCAAGTACGCCGGGGAAAAGCTGCTTGAAGCAAAGTTCCTCGGGGCGCCCGGGACCGAATGGTCCGTCCTTCGGCTCGATTATGTCATTCAGAGCCAGAAACTGGTCCGGGCGCTGTGCCGGGATGCGAAAAACAGCGGAGCAATACACCTGAAAGGCGGCAGACAGACATTCTCGTACATAGACCGCGCCGACGTCGCGGGCGCCATCACGGCGCTCCTGCGGTCGCAGGGACCCTGGAAGCCGGTTTACAACGTGGGACCGGATCATATGCGGTATACCCTGACCGAGATCGCCGGCATCGTGGCGTCCGTGGCCGGCAGGCATGGCGCTCCGGACGTAACGGTCAGCCTGGAGGAAAACGATACCGTGCTGTGGTCGGGGATGGACAGCACCCGGTTCATGAAAGATACGGGCTGGAGACCGTCCAGGGACATTTATCAGATGGTGGAGGCGATTTATGAGGAAGTATGACCGGCTGAGACACTTTGTGCGCGACCGGATCCCCGACGTGCCCGCGGTCAGGAAACTGATCTCCGACAGAATGGAAAAGGCTGTGCTGGCTACGCTCATCCCGGAAGAAGACGTCGTCTTCGGAGAACAGAGCATCCGGAACAAGGAAGAGATCCTTGCGAAATATCAGAACAAACTGGGGAAGCATATCGCCAAAACAGACAAGGATCTGGAGGAAGCGGTCAGGACCTGTGTGCGCTATCAGGGAATGGCTCCGGAAGAACTGGACCGGATCAGGACCGATATGCGGTTCTGCCGGATCGCCTACGGTTACCTGCCGGGCGAATATGTGGCCTTCAGCCTGGAACGCCGGGGGATGGAAGAGCGGCGCTCCTATGTTTCCGACCAGCAGCGGCGCATGTACCGCTATAAAATGAATGACATCCTGGCGGCCAATATCTTCATCGACAAGAGTAAAACGTACGATAAGTACAAGCAGTACTATCACCGGAACGTGATCACGATCAAGCGCCCCGGCGATTATGCCCGCTTTCACCGGTTTGTCGGCGAACACGAGGAATTCGTCCTGAAGAACGCGCTGGACTCCCTGGGCAAGGGCGTCAGCCTGGTAAAAAGAAGCGAAATGGGGGACGAGCGCGAATTCTTCAATACGTGCATCCGCAAAGGGATTCACGTGCTGGAAGACCGTATTCAGCAAGGCGCCGCGCTCTCTGCTTTCAATGACACCAGCGTGAACACCGTGCGTGTGATCACGGTCAAAACGAAAAAAGGAGTCGTCGTCCCTTACTGCATCCTGAGAATGGGGCGCAAAGGGGCTTTTATCGACAACAGCGGAAACGGCGGCGTGATCTCCTGCATTGATTATGAAACCGGGAAGCTGAAGACCGACGGCTACGATGAAAAGGGCAATATCTATCCGGCGCATCCCGATTCCGGAACGCCGTTCATGGGGACCCGGCTGCCGGAATGGGATAAACTGCAGGCGCTCAGCACCGAACTGGCCCTGAAGACGGAAAAGATCAATATGATCGGCTGGGATTTCGCGTACGCGCAGGATGGATGGGTCATGGTCGAAGGCAATGACAGTCCCCATATCATCGCGCAGCAAATGATCCTGGGCGGTCTGAAGAAAACGATGGACGAACTGCTGCGCGGGATCGAGGGATGACGCGGACCGGCTCGCCCCGTGAAGGGAAGACAAGATGATCGTCTATATCCTGATAACAGCAGCATACTACCTGGCGGCCGCGTTTTTCCTGCTGACCGGCTGGAAAAACCGGGATCGTGCCCTGGAAGAAAAAGAATTCATCAGCAGACCGCATACGGAGTCGCTGAAAGGGATCGCGGCCGTGGGGATCGTTGTTTCCCACATTGCATCGCTGTTCAGCAAGGACGTATCCGGCGTGACACAGCTGATCATCTGGGCGGGGACGTCACTGGGAGGATTCGGCGTCGATCTTTTCTTTTTCACGTCAGGCTACGGCAATTATTTTTCTTCCCGGAACCTGGAACGCCACGGGGAGAAAGTAAGATGGCTGGTCAAAAGGACGGCGAACATCCTGATCGTTTTCCTGGTCTGCTATGGGCTGACGACGGCAGTCCTCTGCCTTCTGGGGCGACCGCTTGTGTGGAAGGACGTGCTGCGGAACATCATCGATCTGAAAATGCCCCTGTCGCTGACATGGTATTTAAAGATCCAGATCCTGCTGTATGCCATCCTGACGCTGTCGCTGTTTATCCGGAACGCGAAAGTGCGCGCCGCCGCCCTGATCGGACTCAGCCTTGCACTGACTCTGGTCTGTTATCTGCAGGGACTGCCGGGACAATGGTGGAAGAGCACAATGTGTTTCTGCCTGGGGTATTATGCGGCCGCTTACAAGGGCGCCGTCTGCCGGTTCCTCAATGAGCACAGGGCGCAGGCCTGGTGGATCTCGCTGATCAGTTTCCCTGTGCTGTTCGTCGTCGTGAATCCGGTCGACAGTTATTTCATCAAGGTCATCGGAAACGCGCTTCTGACGGTATCGGTCCTGATCATCATCGAACAGATCCGCTTCGATAACGCCGTCATGGCGAGGATCGGCGCATTTTCCCTGGAGATCTATCTGACACATATCGCTTTCAGCGCCTGGTTCCTGAAAGAACATGCTCCGGATGATCTGGGGATCCTGTATACGCTTGCCGTCACGGTGATCGTGTCGGCTGCGGCGAAAATGATCAGCCGCAGGATCTCGATTAGATAAAGAATAAGCGATGGCGCCGGAAAGACCGGCGCAAAAGACGGGCTGCAGGCCCATGCTCCCGAAAAAGGGAAGGAGAGGACGACGACATGGCAGACAGAAAAAAACTTGCCCTGCTGAGAGATGAAGTGTATATGAAACTGAGCCATCGGCACCGGGCGAACGCCAAGGTAAAGATCGCGAAGAAAAAACTGAAGGACGTCAACGGCGGCCGGCCCGTGTCGGACCGGGAATACGAGCAGGTGAAGGCTTTCTGGCATCCGTACGGAGTCGTGCCCCGGAAATACTGGTTCCAGCTGTTCTGGGACGGCAAGGAGTCCTGCGATCCCCGGTATATCCCGGACGACATGTGGGTCAAAGACATCCTGCCTTACTATAACAACCTGATGTGGGGCCGCGCGTATACGGACAAATGCGCATACGACCGGCTTTTCCCGGACCTTAACCGTCCCCGCACCATCGTTTGCAATTCCTGCGGGCATTACTATGACGGCAGCCAGCATGTGATCTCCCGAGAAGAGGCCATGGCGCTCTGCCTGAAGGAAGAATGCTTCATCGTTAAATTCGCTACGTTTTCCTACGGGGGAAAGAGCATACAGGTCTTTGACCGCGGCGAAGTGAACGAAGAATCCGTGGAACGGCTGTTCCGCGAGTATAAAATGAATTTCATCGTGCAGGCCCTGGTGGAACAGAACGAGGCGCTCGCGGCCCTGAATCCGACTTCCCTGAACACCATCCGGATCATCTCCTTCTTCTTCCGTGAAGAGGTGCATATCCTGTCCTCCCTGCTGCGGATCGGAGGAGAAGGCGCGCGCGTCGACAATTATGCGTCGCACGGTTATGCCTGCAATATCGGCCCGGATGGAAGACTGGCGGAGCAGGCCGTGAATTATCAGGGCTGGACAGACAGGCATCCGAGAGGCTATGCGTTTAAGGACGTCACGGTCCCCGCTTATGATAAGGTGATCCGTGTCGTGAAGGAAGAGGCGTCAAGACTGCCCCAGCTGGGGATCATCGGCTGGGACTTCGGCGTGGATAAAGACGGAGAACCGGTCTTTATTGAACTGAACATCTTCCCGGGGCAGAACCAGCGGAGCGGCGGTCCGACCTTCGGCGATCTGACGGAAGAAGTTCTGCAGGATGTTTTTGTGGAGAAATCGCTGAAGGACGCGTTTTCCTGACCGCCGGAGGTCGGCGCGGCCGCAGCCAAAGAACGGAACGGGAGACCGAAGATCGGACGTATGGGTTTCCAGGGTGAAACCGGAAAGGAGTCAGTATGAAAATAGCCATGGTCGGTGCCGGTAATGCGGGCTGTGCCGTAGCGGCGGATCTTACCCTGAAAGGTCATGAAGTGACGCTGATCAAAACGTCCCATGCCATGCATGACGATAATTACAACTATCTGGTCGAGCATGAAGGGAAAATGACGCTCAACGAGTTCGGCGGGATCAAAACCGCTCATATCGCAAAAGTATGCAGAGACCTGGAAGAGGTCAGAGGCAAAGATGTCGTCATCATCTATATCCAGACTAATTTTCATGAACAGCTGATAGAACGGCTGATGCCGCATCTGGAGGACGACCAGCTTCTGCTGATCAATCCCGGCTATCTGTCTACCGCTTATGTTCTGAAGCACTGCGGGAATAAAAAACTGATCATCGCGGAGGCGGAAAGTTCCTTCATCGACGGCCGGATCATGGAACCCGGTCTTTTCCGGGTCGGTTTCCGCAACGTCAGAAACCCGATCGGGATCTATCCTGCCGCGCGCAAAGCGGAAGCGATCGCAAAACTTGACTTGCTGGACGAGCGTCTCGTTTATCTGGATTCCGTCGTTGAAGCGGCCCTCCATAATCCCAATATGATCGTGCATACAGTGGGATCCGTCATGAGCATCCCCCGGATCGAAAAATCCCTCGGCGATTTCTGCCTGTATCACGAAGCCTACACCCGGGACAACCCCGCCACCTGGCGCATCCTGGAGACGCTGGATTCCGAGAAGATGGACGTTCTTGAAAAACTCGGGTTTGCACGCCTGAAATATGTGGAAGCCTGCAAATACAGGAATTCTCTGGACGATAACGAAGACGCGAAAGAGGTGTTCCTGGATTATGCGGAAATGGATACCCGCGCGAAGGGCCCGACCAAGGTCGATTCCCGGTATATTTCCGAAGACGTCCCGCAGGGACTGGTCATGCTGGAAGCGCTGGGCAAGGCGCTGGACGTGCCGACTCCGATCGCGACCGCGCTGATCGCGATCGCATCAGCCGCCCTGGGAAGAAGCCTGCGGGCAGAAGGCCGGACCCCGGAGAAACTGGGGATCGAAAATATCCGGAAGATCCTGAACGACCGCCCCTGATCTCCCCGCGCCTGCGGCGGTAAGCGTCCGTAAGATCACGATAAGGAAGTGAACATCATGGGAATAGGGAATTACTTCAGAAAACAGAGAGTGTTCCGCGATAGATTCGCAGAACTTGCGAAAGAGTACCGGCTTCCGGCGGCGGTCCTGAAAACAGACTGCTTTCTGAGCAAACTGATCCACGGGTCGAATCCGGACCAGTATTTCGCTTTTCAGTTCTACAAACTCCGCGGAAGAGAGCGGCGCCGGTTCGTGACGAAACGCAGGTCCGAGAAGATCGAAAAACTGTGCAATGCCGCGCCGGCTTCGGAAATTGAAAAGATCGCCAACAAAGCGTCGTTCAACCAGACGTTTGCCGCGTTCATTCACCGGGACTGGCTGTATGCGCCGGATTCTTCGGAGAATGATCTGAAGGAATTTCTGAAACGCAACCGGAAGATCCTGATCAAGCCGGCCAACCTGACGCAGGGAAAGGGGATACGGCTGCTTACGGAAGACGATCTCAAGGACGGTGTTTCCGCTTTCTGGCAGAAGGCCAAAGAGGAAAAACTGCTGCTGGAAGAATTTATCCGCCAGCATCCGGTCCTGAGCGAGATCAATCCGACCTCCGTCAATACGGCCCGGATCTGTACGGTGCGCGACAAGGCGGGGACTGTGCATGTCATCGGCGCCAGCGTGCGCGGCGGCGGACCGGACAGTATCGTCGACAATCTGCACTCGGCGGGCGTCCAGTACCCGGTGGATGTGAAGACCGGCGTGATCATCCGCGGCGGCAATAAAAACACCGGGGAACGGAACATCACGGTCCACCCGCATACAGGCGTCCGGATGATCGGTCTTCAGATCCCCAACTGGGACGCTGTGATCCGGACCGTGGAAGAAGCCGGCAAACTGCTGCCGCATATCCGGTACATCGGCTGGGACATTGCCGTAACGGAGACCGGCTGCGAGATCATCGAGGCGAATATCCAGCAGGGAAGCAACGGCATGCAGCAGGACGGTGTAGGGAAATACAGGATGATCATGCAGTACGTATGAGGAAGATCCCTTCTTGGGATCAGTGACGGCAGGAGAGAAAGGGATGGGAGATAAACTGCGAATCGTATTTACCGGAGACATTGCGTTTTCCAAACATATGGCAGACGCATGGCAGGGGGACGGCTGCTTCTCTGACGATATCCGGCAATACCTGCAGGCGGCTGACTTCGTCGTGGGAAATATCGAAGGCCCGGTAACGGATGCGGAAGAAAACAGCGGCACGTTTCTGCATAAAACCTCCGGCGCTGCGGGAAAATATCTGGCGGACCAGAATATCCGGATCTGGAGCCTGGCCAATAACCATTCCATGGATTTCGGCGAAAAGGGGCTGGCGGATACGGCGCGGCATGCGGAAGAACTGTCCTGCCGGTGTGTCGGCGCCGGAAAAGATCTGCGCGATGCGCTGACGCCCGTTGTTGTCGGCGAAGAGGTCAAAGCGGGGATCCTTTCCGTAACGCAGCCGCTTCGCGCGTCGATGATGGCCGGCCCGGAAAAGCCGGGAGCGGCAGGCTGGGACCGTACGGACGAGCTCCGCGGGAAGATCGAAGAACTGCGCGGGACCGTCGACTGGATCGTGCTGGTCGTTCACGGGGGCGAGGAATTCTGCGATCTGCCCATGCCTTACATCCGGGAGCAGTATCTGGCGATGCTGGATCTGGGAGCGGACGTGATCGTGGCGCATCATCCCCATGTGGTGCAGCCGTATGAGTCCGTGGACGGAAAAATGATTTTTTATTCGCTGGGAAACTTTGTCTTCGATACAGAATTCCAGCGTTCCTTTTCTCATACGTCTTCCGGTGTCCTGGCAGGCCTGGATCTCAGGAAGGATTCGTTCGCGTTCGATCATCTGGCATTTCAGATCCAACCGCAGTCGCATGAGATCGCTGCCTGTCCGGCCCCTCCGGTCTTCCGGGAACTCGGTGCAAACGAATATGAACAGATATGGCCGTTTGCCGCACGGTGCTTCCAGGAAAAGCTGCTGAGGAAAAAAGCGGTTCTGGGCCGGTGGTGGACGCACTCGAAAGTGCTGACTTTTTTCCACGAACTGTATTCCTGCAGGAGACCGCGGGAGAGAAAGGTGATAACGGGGAAATGGCGCTCTTATTTCCGCCGCTGGAACCAGCCGGAATATAAAGATCTGTTCGAGTATATGAAAGAATGAACGATGCTCCGCAAGAAACCGCCGGGACAGAGGAGAAAAACAATGAAGCGATATGTAAAAAGTGAACTGTTATACAGATTTGCCAGAATAGGGGCCATAGACCGCAGGATCACCTCGCAGCACATAGAGAAAGCCAGAAGCAAAATGCTGTCCGCCGCGGAAGCGGCAGCCGGCGAGAAAGACGAAGAGGGGATGCGCCGCGCCGTAGCCGCAGCCCGCTCCCGCTGGCCGGAATATTATGACAGGATCGTCAAGTCGGTGGAAAGAGAACTAAACGGCTCTCCGTACTGCCGGGCGATCGGAGATCAGGACCGCCTGAAGACCGAAATGCTCTTTGACTGGTTCGCTTACGGCTTCAGCGCGGAAGAATTCGTATGCTACGAAATGCACGGAATGCCCGCGGAAGAAAAACAGACATATATGTCCGGCCAGGACTGCATCGTGGCGCTTAACCGCATGAACCGGCTGGCGGACAGAGAGGTGTTCAACAATAAGGGGCGCACCTATGCCCGCTTCCGGAAATATTATCAGAGGGACGGCGTGTATATCTCCGCGAAAAAAGATTTCGGCAGATTCCGGGAGTTCGCAGACGCGCATCCGGTCTTTGTCAAGAAAGCGGTTTTTGAAGCGATGGGCCGCAGCGTGGAACTGATGGACATGTCCGCCTGCGGAATGACGCCGCGGGAACTGTTTGACAAGCTGATCGCCGTGGGGCCGCATCTGCTGGAAGAACGCGTGATACAGACCGCGGAGATGGCCAGCCTCAACGCGTCCAGCGTCAACACCGTCCGCTGCATCACGTTCAATACCAGACACGGTCTGGAAGATCCGTATTATTTCATTAAGATCGGGCGCGCCGGATCTTTCGTGGATAACGGAGGCGCCGGCGGGATCCTGGTCGGGATCGACCGGGAGACCGGCTGCTTTATGACGGACGGGTTTGATGAAATGGAGAACCGGTATGAAAGTCATCCGGATTCGGGCGTCCGGTTTAAAGGATTTCAGCTTCCGGAATGGGAACAGATGAAGCGTATCTGTCTGGAAATGTCTGCCCAGATGCCGGGCGTCAAGTTTATCGGCTGGGATATGGCGCATACCGAAAAAGGATGGGTCCTGATCGAAGGAAACGGGATGGGTATGCTGATCGGACCGCAGGCGGTGTTTAAACGGGGCATCAAGAAGGAAGTGGAAGCCTATATGGCGGATATGGATCTGAAGATCTGACGGCGGCCGGGAACGGATCCGCGTGTTCGGCGAGGAGGGCGGAAATGATCAAAGTGTCTGTTGTCGGAGATATCATGTGCGAACCGCTGCTGCTCCGCGCCGCAAAGCGGGAAGACGGTTCGTATGATTTCAGCGGTGTGTTTGCCCGGATGAAGGAACGTTTCGCGGAATCGGATTACGTGATCGGCAATCTGGAGACCCCTTTGGGCGGGGCGGAACGCGGCTACACCGACGAACTGTTCGCGTTTAATTCCCCGGATGAACTGGCCGGCGCTGTCATGGCGTCCGGCATCGATCTGGTCGTCACGGCCAATAACCACTGTCTGGACCGGGGGATCGAAGGACTCCTGCATACCATGAAGGTCCTGGAGGAAACGGGCCTTCCCTATACCGGTACGTTCAGGAGCCGGGAAGATCGTGCGGAGGCGGCGTATGCCGAAGCGGGCGGCCTGAAACTGGGGATCGTATCCTATACCTACGGGACGAATTACAGCAAGAACAGGATCGTTCTGGATCCGGAGCAGCAGTACCTGATCAACCTTCTGCGCCCTCAGCAGGAGTTTTATGCCAGAAAAGACCCGAATGAGCGGAGATCCTTATGGACACGGCTCGTCAACCGGGCGCTGAGACCCCTGAGCTCAGAAAAGCGGTATGCGGTAAAAAAGGCGCTGCATATGCGGTATAATACGGCGCAGGCGGACAACAACCTGATCGAGGAAACCGCCCGGCCTTATGTCGAAAGAATGCAGGCCGACCTGCGCCGGGCCAAAGAAAAAGCGGACCTGGTGCTGTTTTACCCGCATACGGGCGGCCAGTTCAATGCGGAACCAGGCAGTTTTACGGAATACATCGTGAAAAAAGCCGTGGAAGCCGGAGCGGACGCGGTCGTCGGGTCTCATCCGCATGTCGTGCAGGCGGCGAAAATGGCCGGCAGCGTTCCCGTTTTTTACTCGCTCGGAAACTTCAGCATGTCTCCGAATTCCTCTTACCTGCTTCATGAGAATCTGCCGGAATACGGGCTGGCCGTTCATTTCTATGCGGAACAGGGGAGGATCGTGAAGACGACCTTCTCCGTGCTGAAAATGCTTGAACCGAAAGGAGCCATGCTGACGGTCTGGCCTGCCGACGAACTGGAGGAACTGCCGGGGACAGACCGGGAAAAACTTCGGAACGATGTGGCGCAGATCGTAGCCGCCGTAACGGGGAAAACGACAGACCGGAATGCCCGGATCCGCAAAGAGTATGACATTCCGGCAGGCGAATGACCAACAGACCCTGTCCGGACGGGAGGATATCGTGAATGGCAGACAGCAGAACAAGTAATGTGATCAAGAACTCCGGAGCCAGCCTGCTGAACAAACTGGTCCATATGCTGGTCCAGTTCGGCATGCGGACGGTTTTCATTTATTTCCTGGGCAATGAATATACAGGCGTTTCCAGCCTGTTTACGGATATCCTGCAGGTCCTTTCCCTGATGGAACTGGGGCTGGACACTTCCATGATCTATTCGCTGTACGGACCGCTTGCCCGTCAGGACCATCAGCGCATTTCCGCGCTGATGAATTTTTACAGAAAAGCGTTTACGGTCATCGGATTTGCAGTCCTCGGCGCAGGCCTCCTCTGCGTGCCCTTCCTGCAGTACATCGTCAAAGGCGTCCCCAATATCAAAGAAGACATCCGGGGCATTTTTTTGATGTACGTGGCCACCTCGGCCTTCTCTTATTTCCTGGTATATAAGACCGTCCTGCTGCGGGCCAACCAGAAATCGCGCATCATTTCCAACTGGACGACGATCATTTATGTTACGGAAAGTATTGCGGAAGTCATTCTGCTGCTGATCTTCAGAGCTTTTTACGCGTATCTGATCGTACACCTTCTGGCGACCGTCCTGCGGAACATCATCCTTTCCAGAAAGACGGATAAATTATATCCGGATTATGTGGGAAAGACAGAAGAACGGCTGCCCCGGGAAGACAGAAAAGCCCTGTTCCGAGACCTGGCCTGCCTGACGGTCTATTCGACTGCAGGCGTCGTCATTCACAGTACGGACAGTATTTTTATCTCGTCTTTTGTCGGCACCGTTCAGGTGACGATCATCGGAAATCACACGCTGATCATCAACAGCATCCGGCATATCGTTTCGCAGATCGTCAATACGACCAAACCGAGCATCGGCAATCTGGCGGCGACGTCTGACACGGAGAAGCAGGAAACGGTGTTTTACAGAATGTTTTTCATTTCATTCTGGGTCAGCTGCTTCACCTGCACGGGCCTGTTCGTTCTGCTGAATCCGTTTGTCGGAGATATCTGGTTCAACCCCTCCTACAAGGTCAGCATGGTGATCATCGCAGTCATGGTGGCGAACTATTTTATCCCGGTGATGGGGTTCCCCGTAGAATCGTTCCGCACCGCGAACGGGCTGTTCGTCCAGGGCTGGATGCGTCCGGCCATCATGGCGGCCCTGAACCTGGTCCTGGACTATTTTCTGGGGAGAGCCTGGGGCATATTCGGCATTTTCATTGCGACGACCATTTCGAGACTGGCAACGCAGACATGGTATGATCCGTGGCTCGTGCATAAAAAGGTGTTCCGGAAAAGTCCGGCCCAGTTTTTTGCCAAATATGGCCTTTACGCGGCGATCACCGCAGTGAGCTGCTTCGCAGTCTATGAGCTGGGGAATCTGATCAGCGTTTCGAACCGGTGGATCGGGTTCGGAACGAAACTGATTCTGGTGTGCCTGATCCCTAATCTGCTGGTGATCGCGCTGTTCCGCAAAACGGCGGAATTTGAGTATACAAGAAACCTGATGAAAAAAATTACCGGAAAGATCAGAAAAAAAGTAGGAAAAGTCTGACCGCGGGAAGACGGGAATCGAGAAACAGGAGGAAAACTGCGTGAAACAGGAACAGCAACGAATCGTATCCATTCAGGCCGTCAGAGCGATCGCGTTCATACTGGTGTTCCTTTCCCATGTGGAACTGATCCCCACGGGAGGGATCGGCGTTTCGCTTTTTCTGGTCATTTCCGGCTTCTGCATGACATATTCCTATCTGGACAGGCCGGAGAAGCTGCCGGAACCGGGGCTGGCCTCCCATTTCAGATTTGTGAAGGGAAAGATCCGGAAACTCTATCCGCTTCACCTGACGGCCCTGCTGCTGGTGGCTGCCGTCATCTTTGCCGGACTGTTCATTCACAAGGCCCCCGGAAAGGAGATCGCCGAGCAGAGTGCTTACTTTGCGGCGAACGGATTGCTTCTGCAGAGCTGGATCCCGTGGAAAGAGGGATATTTCTCCTTTAATGCCGTTTCCTGGTATCTGTCGACACTGGCCTTTTCTTATTTTGTTTTTCCGTGGGTGTTCCGGACGATCCAGTCCCGGGACAGAAAAAGGATCGGAATGCTGGCTGGCGTGACGCTGGCGCTGATGATCGCCGTTTCCGTCATCCTGGGCATCGGAAAACAGAACTGGGGCTGGACGAACGCGCTCCTGAAATGGGTGACCTACATCTGCCCTGTTTACCGGGCGGGCGATTTCATCATCGGCCTGACGGCGGGCTATTATTTCGTGACCGTCAAAAATACGTGGGGGAAAGGAGCTGGCTCGATCGCCGAGGCTGCTGTTGTCGCGGTCATGACCGGCCAGGTCGTGATCCGCAGTTTCGGCGTGAGCAATACATCGAACTGGATGCTTTCCCTGTTCTGGCTTCCCACCAGTGTGATCGCCGTGTATCTGTTTGCTGTGAATAAAGGGATCCTGTCAAAGACGCTTGCCGGAAGCAGAGCGCTGGTCTGGATAGGAAATGTGAGCGCGGAAGCTTTTCTGATCCACCAGATATGCATCAAGGCGGTCGAGTATGTCACGAAAAACAAATGGATCGTGGCAGCGGCAGCATTTGTCCTGACAATGATCTGCACGGTGATCTGGCGGGCGCTCTTCCGGAAGCTGCAGCAGCGTCCGGTCAAAAATTCTGTCTGATCCGGGTCCGCGTCCGGGAGAACGCTTGACTTTGCCCGGCCTGTCATATATATTTACAGTCAGGATTGCTCAACAGAACGATATCCTGATCGATACCGGCGGCTGCGCCGGAATCTGGCGGAGGCATATGACATGAAAGGCATAATTCTTGCGGGAGGAAGCGGAACGAGACTGTATCCGCTTACTATGGTGACGTCCAAACAGCTGCTCCCGGTCTATAACAAACCGATGATCTATTATCCCCTGTCCACACTCATGCTGGCGCGGATCAAGGATATCCTGATCATCTCCACACCGGAGGACACGCCCCGCATCGAACAGCTGCTGGGTGACGGCTCGGCTTTTGGCATTTCGCTGTCCTACGCGGTCCAGCCAAAGCCGGAAGGGCTGGCTCAGGCGTTCACGATCGGGAAGGATTTCATCGGGGATGACTGCTGCGCCATGGTCCTGGGAGACAATATCTTCTACGGCAACGGCCTGGGGCATAAGCTGGCGGATGCCAAGAAAATGGCGGAATCCGGACAGGCCTGCATTTTCGGGTATTTTGTGGAAGATCCGGAGCGCTTCGGCGTCATGGAATTCAGACGGAGCCGGGACGACCGGGACGAAGCCACGGTCAAAGTGCTCAGCGTAGAGGAAAAACCGAAAGTGCCGAAGAGCAATTACGCCGTTGTGGGCCTGTATTTCTATCCGGCCGGTGTCAGCGCGAAAGCGGAAACGATCACACCGAGCGCACGCGGCGAGCTGGAGATCACCACCCTGAATGATATGTACCTGCAGGAAGGACGCCTTCAGGCGCAGCTCCTGGGCCGCGGGTTTACGTGGATGGACGCCGGCACCTTTGCTTCCCTGCGAAAAGCCACCAATTTCGTCTGCATGATCGAAGAGTATCAGAGCATGACGATCTCCGCACCTGAGGAGATCGCTTACCGCTTCGGCTGGATCGACGACGAGAAGATGAAAGCCAGTGCGGATCGCTACGGCAAGAGCCCTTACGGGGAGCATCTGCGGGCGGTGCTGGAAGGCAAGATCGTGGTATAGGAACGTGTATGCGGAATAAAAAGATCCGGCCAAAGCGGCCGGATCTTTTTATTCGGACTTTTTTCCCCTCAGCGCTTTTACTTCCGCCCTGATCTTCTTCCGGTTGTGAACGAGCCGGTAGAGCGGCAGAAACGGCAGCAGTATCTTGTGCTTATGGAAGAACGGGTAATGCTTTTCGACCAGGTCCATCGGAAGAATGATCCTCTGCCGGATGTAGCGGTTCTTTCCCATTTTGGTAACGGCGTTCCGGATGCCTTGCGTCTTGCTCCCGAATGTGCCGGAAGAAACGATGTAATCCAGCATTTCTGTCTCTTCCGCGTTCAGGACCGCCGTATCCGCCCCGCTGCCGAACAGCTTCCCGGCCAGCGTGCGGTTGGTGCTTTCGAAGTCCCGGATACCGATCTTGTCCAGCTCGGTGCGGAGGTATTCCCAATCGAGGCTGTCCCCGAGCCGCTGCAGAAAAACATACACGTCAAGAAGAGAACGCAGGCCAGTGCCCCGCCAGATATAGTGCTTGTATTCGTGGGCGATCATGTAAATGTAAAAATCTTCATGGGTGAAAAAGCGTTCGGCCCCGGGTCCCTGGATCAGCCTGTCCGGCAGATCCTGGTAATAATTGTAAAGCTGTTCGCGAAACGGCAGAAACAGCATCCGATGCATTTCGAAATGGCTGAGCGGCTTCTTTTTATAATCGTCCTGATGGCCGGTCCCGAAATGCGTAGTCTCAAACCCAAGCGATTCCATGATGGCCCGGACGTCCTCCGCGCGGGAGGCGTCGAACAGGATGTCATTGTCCGCCATCTGGCGCATGCCGATCTGCGGGTAGTATTCTTTCAGGACGACGCCCTTTAATGCCATATGCCAGATGCCGGCCTCATCGAGAGCGGAGAAGACCGCCTGCCGGTCGATGTCCAGAAGCATGTTTTTCCGGATGGATTGGGCGCAGGCCTGGTTAAAATGATCATTGGCAGCCCCTGCGGCATCAAGGGCGTAGAAAACGGCGGCGGACAGATCGTGTTCGGAAGCAGCTTTCTCCAGTGCATCATAATCAAGCGACGCGATCAGAGCCGGATCGGGCACGGTCTGATTCACGGCGGAACGGACGAGAGAGATAAGGGCGGCGATTTCCGGATTCATGAGGTTACCTCAGCGGTCGTGGAGGGAGACGGCGCGGCCGGCCGGAGCGGCTGCATCGGGGGTCTGTAAGGTCCGGTCATTCTGCAGAAATATGTAGAATTCCAGGAGAACGATGATGTGTTCCAGTTTGATGCTGTTCACGACGGCGCACAGGAACATGGATACGGCACCGGCCAGAAATACGTAGGCGGGGATGATCTTCCGGCCGGAAAGGGCCGTTTGCGGAGACCGGTAGGAGCCGAACGCGAAGAGCAGCAGAAACAGTCCGATCAGGCCGTAGCGGTAAACGCAGTCCAGGAACATATTGTACGTCTGCGTGAACCCGCTGACCAGCGTCTCGACGGTATATCCTCTTCCCCAGATCGGGGACTCCATGGTGCGTTCCAGCGCATCCGCCCAGATCAGCGTCCGATAGGAAGCGGTCGAGTCTTTTCCGACGATGCTGAAAAGGGAGCCGATCAGGGAGCTTTCATGGAGCGACCCCCAGATGACGACGGCGCTCAGCAGACAGAAAGCGAATGCGATCCACCCGACGGACAGGCGCATCAGATGTTTTCTGAGCGGAAAACGCCCCAGGAACAGCATCAGAAAGAATACCAGCAAAGCCAGCAGGCCGGTGGAAGAACCGCCGAATGCCTCCACCCGGTTGGAACCCGCCCACATCATGCTGAATATCACCATGGCAAAGAACAGGATAGGGTTGATCAGGCGCCGTTTCGGTTTCCGCAGGAAATGGAACATAAAGACGGAGGAGGCGAAGATCAGCGGCAGAACGACGTTGTTTTTGGAACCGAGCAGCCAGTTTGCCCGCTCCATGGTCGCGCCGCCGCTGCTGCGGATGATCCCGTCGGGAAACAGGAGCATCGTAACGCAGTTGAGTGCGATGAGCAGCACCCAATAGGTGTTCATGCAATTCAGCAGGCAGGTCATGCCGTCCGGACGGTTTTGGTAGAACAGGCAGAGCAGAACGGCCAGAAAGACCGGAAGGCCGACGCGCAGCACAAAACGGTAGGTGGATGACGGTTCGATCAGCAGGGTCAGAATAAGCCCGTAAAAACAGTACAGACCCCAGCGCAGATGGCTCTTCGGGATCCGGACGGCTTTCCGGACGAACAGGTCGACGGCCAGAATGATGATAAAGCCGAGCTGGACATACCGCTGCAGACTGTCGGAGAAGGACGTCAGGCGTTCCAGAATGCTCGGCGGAAAAAAGACGAAGATGACAAAGAACGTAAAAACATCGATCTTTCTGATCTTCCAATGCAATGACGGCAGTTTCATTCGGGTATTCATTCAAACGGTCCTTTCTCCTGAGCCTTTCCGATACAGAACGGAGAGCTTTCGCGGCGGATCACAACAGTTCGTTGTGCTCTAAAAAGCGCCATACTCTGCCGGAGTAAGTGGTCAGCAGATCGGGGAAATTGCAGTAGATCATGTGAAATTTAAACAGGAGAAAGAGGTACAGATAAAACTCTTTGCAGTCCGGGCGATATACGGTCCCGCAGAGCCGAAACAGATGTTCCAGCTGCCCGTCGAGCGCCCCGGCCCGGTACTCCTGATAGAGGGCCGGCTCGTCTTTAAAAACGGCGCTGTTGAAAATGAGCCCCATAAAGTCAAAAAAGAAAACATTTTCGCCGCAGCATTCAAAATCGATCAGGCTGAAAGATTCGTTGTCGGACGTCAGAATGTTCTTCACATTTATGTCGTTATGGCAGGTGATGGCCGGATAAGAAACGTCGTGGTCCCCGAGCCGGCTTTCGATATGAGAGATATACTGTCTTACGTCAGCGGGCAGATCCGCGGCGTCCAGGACTTCTTTGACATAAGACAGGGAGATCGTTGAAGCGCCGGCTTTCCGATCCGCCAGGTAGCGGCCGTATTCTTCGCAGAAATATTCAAAACAGGCCTTGGGATCAGGCTTTACCGTGTTAAGCAGGTAGTTTTCGACCAGGACATGGCCGTCGCTGTCCGCCGAGAGGATCTCCGTGCGGAAATAAGGCTGCATCTCACGGCAGAAACGAGAGGCGTTTCCCCAGTATGGATCGGCAAACACCGTATAAACTTTTGCGTTTTCCCGGTCAAACAGTTTGTGATTCCCGAAGGGGGAGCAGAGAGCTGCGCTGCACCGTGCGGCGGGATCATTGTTCCGTATCCGGAACAGACCGAACAGAATGATCCGGACCAGGCCTTTTGGCGTGATCCTTTCGGGAAAGACACCGACTTTCAGGACGGCTTTTCCGTACATATGCTCCATATGATACCAGCCGGGGATCATAAAGCGGGAGATCTGCTGCGCCATCTGCTTAAGGGTGCGTCTTTTTTCTTTCTTGTTCTGCAGAGAACGGACGATCCGCTTTATGAATGACATGGTTGCCTATGCCTCCCCTTCCCGATCATAACAGTTCATAATTATTGTTAATTTATCACGTTCAGCCGTGAAAAGTCAAGGTTTCTCTGCCGGACCGTGACAGACCATTGACAGAATATAATGAATAATATACTATTATAATGCAGTGATATTGGCAGTGTTCCGAAAAAACAGTTATTTTTAGGAGGTATAATCATGAAAAAGAACGGAAACAGAGCGATCATGGTCATCCTTCTGGCTCTGGTGATGACCTGGGGATTTTCGGGAAAAGCGAAGGCGGCGGGCAGTGTCGCCATCAGCAGCAGCAACTTCCCGGATGACTCTTTCCGCGAGTATGTGGGAGAGAACTTTGATACCGACTGGGACGGAGTCCTGAGCCAGACTGAGATCAGTCTGATCAAAGAGGTCGATGTTGATGCGTATTCCGACAACGCTGACTACGCTGAGCCGATCGCTTCCCTGAAGGGGATCGAATATTTCACGGCACTGGAGAGACTGTACTGCTCCGAAAACGAACTGACCTCTCTGGACGTGACGGCATGCCGGAATCTGGAGGAATTGAACTGCTGCGACAATTACCTGACAAGCCTGAACGTAAGCACGTGTTCCGCATTGGAACACTTATCCTGCAGCGGCAATTCCCTGACAAGCCTGGATCTGAGTGGATGCGCTTCTCTTAACTGGCTGAATACTGTTTTTAACGAGATAACGGAACTGAACATTTCCGGCTGCCCGCTTCTTATCCTTGCTTATGAAGCGGATCCCGAAGGCACTCCCTTGGATGAAGACGGTGAAATCATCTGCTATCGGAGCGATGAGGCAATGATCGAATGTGATCATTATATGACCATCGTCACTACCGCCCCCGGGCCTGCGATCACGACCCAGCCGAAGGGAGCGTCCGCTGCGGTAGGAGACACTGTCAAATTCAGTATAAAGGCCACGGGAACAGGCCTGAAATATCAGTGGCAGTATAAATATCCGAACGGAAGCTGGACGAATTCCGGCTACGCGTCCGCCAAAACGGCCACGCTCCAGTTTGCGGCGCAGGCCAAATACAACGGGATCCAGTACCGCTGCAAGGTCAGGGATTCGTCGGGAAAGACGGTCACGTCTTCTACCGCAAAACTGACGATCACGCCCAAGATCACGGTGCAGCCGAAGAGTACCAGTGCTGCGGTGGGGGCGACCGCGAAATTCAGCATCTCAGCGACCGGTGCCGGTCTGAAGTATCAGTGGCAGTACAAATACCCGAATGAAAGCTGGAACAACTCCGGTTATGCTTCCGGCAAAACGGCCACGCTGCAGTTTTCGGCTCTGGCCAAATACAACGGCGTGCAGTACCGCTGCAAAGTGACGGATACGAACGGGAAGACGGTGACATCCTCTGCCGTCAAACTGACGATCGACCCGACGATCACGGCGCAGCCGAAGAGCACCGGCGCCGCGGTGGGGGCGACCGCGAAATTCAGCATCTCAGCGACCGGTGCGGGTCTGAAATATCAGTGGCAGTACAAATATCCGAACGGAAGCTGGACAAATTCCGGCTATGCTTCCGGCAAAACGGCCACGCTGCAGTTTTCGGCCTTGGCTAAATATAACGGGGTGCAGTACCGCTGCAAAGTGACAGACGCGAACGGGAAAACACTGACGTCCTCTGCCGTCAAACTGACGATCACGCCCAAGATCACGGTACAGCCGAAGAGCATCAGCGTGACAGCCGGAAATACCGCAAAATTCAGCGTGACGGCGACCGGTGCCGGCCTGAAATATCAGTGGCAGTACAAATATCCGAACGGAAGCTGGACAAATTCCGGCTATGCTTCCGGCAAAACGGCCACGCTGCAGTTTTCGGCTCTGGCCAAATACAACGGGGTACAGTACCGCTGCGTCATTACGGACGCCAACGGGAAGACGGTAACGTCTTCAGCGGTGAAACTGACGGTCAGGTAGGGCGCCGCCGAAGCGGGAAGCCCGCGTTTTGCGGGGCAGTCCGGAACAGACAGAAGGACAGGAGCGGAGGGACAGGGACAAGGCCTTCGCTCCTGTTCTGCAGATAAGGCGCCCGCCTGTTTGCATCCGCTGCTGCCTGCGGCTGCCGGGACGGGATCGCGGGCCGGAGATTTTGCTTTTTCTGATGTGTCATAGTTCTTGTTTTTTTTACGGATGTAGGATATAATCTGAATATCTTTAAGCCATCAAGGAGCTGTTATATGAATGCGTACGGAAATCAGGACATCCCGGGAGAGACCAGTATCAGTCTTCGCGCGCTTTTTTGGAGCGTTCTGAAGCGGTGGAAAACGATCCTGATCGTGATGGCGGCTCTGGCGGTTCTGCTGGGGGCCTACCAGGGTTTCAAATCGTTCAGACAGTATAAAGCACAGGCGCAGAAGAGTTCGACGGACAGTACGGAAGAAGATTCTCGGGATGGGGAGAACGCGATCGTCGTGCAGCCCCAAAATTTAACGGTGGCAGCTAACACGACCGCGACGTTTTCCATTAAAACTTCCGGGAAAGTGCAAAAATATCAATGGCAGTACAGTAAGGATGGTATGTCCTGGAACAGCCTCAATACTTCTACCTATCCCTCTGCCGCCACACAGAAACTGACGTTCAATGCGCTGGCCGCGCAGAATAATTATATTTACCGCTGCAGCGTGACATTTGAGGGGGAACAGGTCATTTCTTCGGAAGGGGCTGTTCTGACGGTGTCGGGCAGTTCGTCCGCCAAAAAGCTGACGAAAGGGGATGTTCTGAAAAACGCTCTCAAATCCGCTGTGCTGGGTGCGGTCCTGGGCATGCTTCTGAGCGTTTTCTGCTTTGCGGTGCAGGTCGTGTCGGCCGGAATCATTCTCAACGGGGCTGATTTGGAATCCCGTTACGGCCGGAATAGTTTCGGCGTATATCCTTCGCGCAAATACACCGGTTTCACCCGGAAGATCATGGATAAAATGACGTACCGCCCGGATGTGACGCAGCAGGAATCCGCGAAACTGATCGCGGCCAGCATGAACCTGGCGCTGCCGGACAGTGGACCGGTGTACCTGACGGGAACAGTGGACGACAAGCGCCTGGAGGCGGTCTGCAAAGTTCTGCAGCCGCATGTGAAAGCGGACCTGAAACTGCTGAGCTGCGTCAATCAGTCGGCGGCGTCGGTCGGCGCGCTGCAGGAAAAACTGCCGGTGGTCTGTGTGGAACGGGTCCTGGCCAGCAGGCGGACATACGTGGATTTCCAGATGAACACGATCGCCCGCTCCGGTTCGGAGTGCGCAGGATTCGTGCTGATCGAGTGATAAAAAAAGGGGGAACGATCCTGAAAGGGGATCCCCAGGGGCGGCCGGCGGTCGCCCTTTTTTAAAGGAGAAAGGGCATGAAAGGAGAAAAACGCGGCTTCATCTGGCTCAGTGTCCTTTCCTGTCTGTGGATCCTCTTCATTTTCTGGCATTCGCTGCGGACGGCCGAAGCATCCTCGCAGGAGAGCGGGCGGATCCTGGAATTTGTGCAGAAGTTCCTCCCGTTCATGACCCACACGCTGCTGCGGAAGCTGGGACATATGACGGAGTTCACCGTGCTGGGCGCGCTGCTGGCGCTGACGGCGCGGGCGGCGGCCAAGTATGGTCAGGCGGCCAGGTACGCGCAGGCGGGAGACGACACGGCAGGGCAGGCGCGGGGGATAGCCGGAAGATTCGCAGCCATGCCGGCCGGCCGGCGCTGCTGGGGCGTGCCGTTTTTCATCGGTCTGATGACGGCGGTCTGCGATGAGACCATCCAGCTGTTCGTGCCGGGCCGCAGCGCGGAAGTGCGGGACGTGCTGATCGATGCGGCCGGGGTGCTGCTGGGGGCGGCGCTGGTGAGGACCCTGACAAGACGAAGAGACGGACGCGGCGCGGCATCCGCCTCCGGCAGGCCGGCGGATCGGAAGGAGAAGGACTATGCGTAAGGGAGAAAGAAGCGGATTCGGGAAAAAAGACCTCGTCAACGCGCTGGTCATCGGCTTTGCCCTGTTCGCCACGTTTTTTGGGGCGGGCAACCTGATCTTTCCGCCGCAGCTGGGCGAACTGGCCGGGAAAAAATGGATCGTCAGCTTCATCGCATACCTGCTGGCGGACGCCGGGCTGGCCGTCGGAGCCGTGCTGTCGGCGGTCAAAAACGGCGGCGGGATGGAAGATCAGCTGGGCCGGCTGGGAAAGATCCCGGCCCGGGTGCTCTGCTGCGCCCTGATGCTTTTCATCGGCCCGCTGCTGATCGTGCCGCGCACCGGCGCGACTACCTATGAGATGAGCATCAAGCCGCTGTTCCCGGGCATGAGCCCCTGGATCTTTTCGGTGCTGTTCTTCGGGGTCGTGGCGCTGATGACCATCAAACCCGCCGCGGTCGTGGACATCATCGGAAAATTCCTGACGCCGGTGCTGCTGGTGACGCTGCTGGTGCTGTGCGTCAAGGGCATCGTGACGCCGCTGGGACCGATGGGAGAGAGCCTGATGAGCGGCGGGGAGATCCGCAAAGGTCTGGCCGCCGGCTATCAGACCATGGATGCCCTGGTCTCGCTCTCGCTGGCGGTCATCGTGATAAAAAGCGTGAGCGACAAAGGCTATCAGGACCGGCGGAAACAGGCCGGGATGGTCTCGCTTTCCTGCCTGGTCGCGTTTCTGGGCCTGCTGCTCGTTTATGCGGGGCTGACCTATCTGGGCGCTACGGCGTCGACGCTGGACCTGCAGGACCTGAGCGGAACGGAGCTGCTGGTGGAGATCACCCGGCGGCTGCTGGAGCGGACGGGTACGATCCTGCTGGGCGTCATCGTGCTGCTGGCCTGCCTGACCACGGCGATCGGCACGGCCAGTGCGGCGGCGGATTATTTCAGCGGCGTACTGAAGAATAAAGTGCCGTACAGCACGCTGGTGCTGATCATCTGCGGCTGTGCGGTGGTGCTGAGCAATCTGGGCACGCAGCAGATCATTGAACTGGCCGGACCGGTGCTGTCGCTGCTGTATCCGGTCTTCCTGACGCAGATCTTCCTGAATTTCTTCGCCGACCGGATCCGGAATCCCTGGATCTTCCGGGGGGCCGCCATCGGCGCCACGCTGTACGCCGTGCTGGATCTGCTGAGTTTCGGAACCGGCCTGCTGGATCTGCCATTCCTGGCTTCGATCCCGCTCGCGAGCCTGGGGCTGGGCTGGGTGCTGCCGGCGGCCCTCGGCGGCGCGGCCGGGGCGCTCATCCGTCCGAAAAAACAATAAAACGGGAAAGGGAAGAGATCCGCTGCCGGAACCGACGGCCCGGAGGACCGCGCCTCTGCCGTGAAGATGATCGGGGAATCGTTCCCCTGTCGCACAAGGCGGTAATGGATGCGTCCCCCTGTCAGAAAAGATGACAAAGGAACCGTCCCCCTGTCAGGTTTAGCGGGAGTTTATATGATGACTGTTCATAATAAACCGGATCCGATGGATCCGTCGGGGTTCGTGCTGTTAGGGCAGTTCATACCGGGGATCGTGCAGGAGATCCGGTATTATTCGTCGTTCAATTTCATCGGCGACCCGATCGACGGCTATGAGGAGCCGTGCGCGATCCTGACGCGGGAGGCGGCGCGGGCGCTGCAGGCCGTGGCCGGCGAGATGAACGTGCAGGGGTACCGGCTGAAGGTGTTTGACGCGTACCGGCCGGCCGCCGCGGTGAAGCGTTTCGTGCTGTGGGGGATCGAGGACCTGGACCTGCGCATGAAGCCGTATTTTTATCCGGATCTGGAGAAGCAGGAACTGTTCGCGAAAGGGTACATCGCGAGGCAGTCCAGCCACAGCCGGGGCAGCGCGGTGGATCTGACGCTGCTGGACATGAGGACCGGCAAAGAACTGGACATGGGCAGCCCGTTCGACCTGTTCAGCCCCGTCTCGCATCCGGACTACACGGGCATCACGCAGGAACAGTACGACAACCGCATGATCCTGCGCCGGGCGATGCTGCGCAGCGGCTTCCTGCCCATCGACTGCGAATGGTGGCATTTCTGCCTGAAGGACGAGCCGTACCCGGATACGTATTTCGAGTTCCCGGTGTCGTCGGCGTACCTGAAGAAATAAAGCGGACCGGATCAAAGGAGGCGTTTCATGAAACATTGCGGATACGGACTGGCAGCTATGCTGCTCGCACTCATTCTGCTTGCCGCCTGCTCATCCGGCGGCAGTTCCGCCGGGACGACGGCCGGGCCTGCGGAAACGACGGGCAAGCCTGCGGAAACGACGGCCCGTCCTGCGGAAACGACGGCGGCGCCTGCCGTTCCTGCGGACTACGCGCCGGACTTCCGCTTTTCGGGCGTGGATCAGTACGGCGATCCACTGGATGAGCGGATCTTCGCGTCATACAAACTGACCATGATCAATTTCTGGGAACCCTGGTGCGGCCCCTGCGTCGGCGAGATGCCGGATCTGGAACGGCTTCATCAGGCATATCCGGAGCTGCTGATCCTCGGCGTTTATCAGACGGTGGACGGTGTCGGGAACGTGCTCCGGGAGACCGGCGTCACCTACCCCGTCATGCTGTATGACGAGACATTTAAGGCCTGTCAGACCGGGTATGTGCCGACGACGATCTTCGTGGACGCGGCCGGCCACGTCATCGGCGAAGCCCAGATCGGCGCCCGCAATTACAGCAAATGGGAAGCGGCCGTGAAAGAACTGGTAGGCCGATGAAGCGCCGGGAAGGATGGATCCTGCTGGCGGCGGGAGCGGCGCTGACGGCGGCGGGCCTTCTGCAGGGGCAGTATGCCCAGGTGCTGGCCAAAGCCGTCCGCATCTGTCTGGAGTGTGTCGGAATTGGATAAGAAACGAATGGGGATCCAGGCGGCCGCGGCCCTGCTGCAGAATGCGGACCTGAAAGGTTTTTTCACCGGCCGCGTCAGTGAAAACGCTGCGAAGGGCGTCTGTGTGCCGGGACTCAACTGCTATTCCTGTCCCGGGGCCGTCGGCGCGTGTCCGCTCGGGTCGCTGCAGAGTTTCCTGGGGGCAAGGCCTTTCCGTCTGCCGTATTACGTGGCGGGCCTGCTGATCTTTTTCGGAGCGCTGCTCGGCCGTGCTGTCTGCGGCTTTCTTTGCCCCATGGGCCTGCTGCAGGAACTGATCGCGCTGGTCCCGGTGCGGAAACGGAACCGCTTCCGGCTGGATCGGCCGCTCCGGAAACTGAAATACCTGATCCTGGCGGCCACGCTGATCCTGCCGCTCATCGCCGCGCGTACGCCGTTCTTCTGCAAATACATCTGTCCGGCGGGGACGACGGCGGCCGTGTTCCTCTCGGCGGCGGACCGTGCGGTCCGGAGCCTGCTGGGACCGCTGTTCACGCTGAAAGCCGCCATTCTGATCACGCTGATCGTGCTGAGCGTGTTCATCTGGCGTCCTTTCTGCAAGTATCTGTGCCCGCTCGGCGCTTTGTACGGACTGATGAACCGGGTGTCGCTCTACCGCGGCCGCGTGGATGAAACGGCCTGCGTCCGCTGCGGCGCCTGCGCCTCGGTCTGCCGCATGGGGATCGATCCGGTGAAGGAGATCAACAGCGCGGAGTGCATCCGCTGCGGCGACTGCGCGCGGAACTGCCCGGCGCACGCGATCCGGATCGGGTTCGGGACCGGCCGGAAGGAGACGGCCGGGGAAGCGGCGCAGGAGAGCCGCTGAACGGTTCAGGAAAAGAAAAAAACGCACTGTTCCGGGAAAGGAACGGTGCGTTTTTTGATGCGCGGGAGGGCTGGATCTTACGGATCCCGGTCCGCGGGAGCCGCAGCGCCGTGCTGCTCGATGTACCGGACGAGGGCGGCCGCGGTCTCTTCCGGCCCGCAGGAGCTGTCCAGGATCAGATCGTAATGGCGCGGATCGCGCCACTTCTGTCCGGAGATATGGCGGTAGTAGGAGGCTCTGGCTTTGTCCGAGCGGCGGCTGCTGCGCCGGGCTTCTTCATGGCTGTCCCCGTACACCTCCATGATGCGGCGGATCCGGTATTCCTCCGGCGCGTGAATGAAGACGCGCACTACGTCCGGAAAGTCTCTCAGAACGTGATCCGCCGCACGCCCGACGATCACGCAGCTGCCGTTTTCGGCGATCCGGCGGATGATGCGTTCCTGCGCCCGGACAGCCAGCTGCACGACGTGGCTGGACAGGTAGAGATCGCGCATCGCGTCAGGGGCGTTCTGGTGGATCCGGGAGATGAACTCCTGATCCAGCCCGCTCTCGTGAGCTGCCAGCGCGATCATTTCCTTGTAATAGAAGGGGATGCCGAGGCGCTCGGCGGTCAGTTTCCCGATCTGCTTGCCGCCGGAGCCGTGCTCGCGGGCGATCGTGATGACGACGCCCGGGCGGGACGGGAGCAGGACGGGGCCGGGCGTCTCCGCCGCCGCGGGGGGCGGGGCCTGCCCGACGTAATCATGATCCAGGAACTGACGGTAGAACAGCAGGCCGGCCAGACTGGTCAACGTTTCCGTGACCGGAAACGTCAGCCAGAAGCGGTCCAGTCCGAACCGGGAGAAAAGAAAGCCCAGCGGGACGAACAGGACCACGGTGCGCAGGACGGTGAGGGCGGAACTCTTCAGGCTCATGCCGACCGCCTGGAAAAATACGGGGAAGATCAGCGAGGTCACCATGGGGAGGAAACTGGGACCGATGTATCGGAACCCGATCCGGCCGATGGCGACGACCAGTTCGTCGCGGGTAAACACGCGCAGCATGGGCTCCGGGATCGTGACGAAGCACAGCGTCCCGACCGCCATGAGGACCCAGCCGAACAGCACGGAGGCTTTCAGCATCGCGCGGCAGCGGCCGATGTTCCGGGCCGCGTAATTATAACTGATGACCGGCACGATGCAGGTCTGCATGGCACCCAGCGGAATGAAGAAAAAGGTCTGCCATTTGTAATACAGGCCAAGCGCGGTGACCGCCTGATCCGAGAAGGATGCCAGGATCAGGTTGAGACCCAGGATGTAAAACGTGTAGGCGGACTGCATCAGGATATTGGGGATGCCGAGGCGGTAGATCCGGCCGAACTGGCGCAGCGCCTCCCGGCGGGCCGGCGTCCGGCGGAACCCTTTGCGCGCCACGATGCAGGCGGCGGTGATCTGGCCGGCCACGGTCGCAGCGGCGGCTCCCAGGATCCCCATCTCCGGAAAACCGAGCAGGCCGAAGATCAGAATCGGATCCAGCGCGATGTTCACGGCGGCGCCGGCGATCTGTGCGATCATCGGCGTCTTCATGTCGCCTTCCGCCTGCAGCACCTTGGTCCAGACGCTTTCCAGCGTCAGGCCGAAACTGAAGACGCAGACAGTCCGGCCGTAGAGGATGACTTCCCGGATGACGGCCTCCGACTGCGTCGACATCCGGGCGTAGGCGGGCATGAAAAAGAAGCCGAAGACCGCAAAGAACGCCCAGATGATCAGGGCGAGCGGCGTTCCGGTGCCGGCCGCTTCTTCCGCCTCCTGCTGCCGGCCGGCGCCCATGCGGGCGGCCATCAGCGTGTTGATGCCCACGCCGGTCCCGACGGCCAGCGCGATCATCAGCAGCTGGACGGGGTAAATGATCGACAGGGCGGTCAGGCCCGTTTCCGAATAACGGCCCACAAAGAGGCTGTCGATGATATTGTACAGCGCCTGGATCAGCTGGGCGAACATGACAGGCGGCGCCAGCCGCAGCAGGATCTTTGAAATTCTTTCTTTCGCGAAGATCTCCGAGCCTTGCATGGCAGCTCCCTGAAGAGAAGATCTTTATGAGAAGCGGGGCGGAAAGCGCAGGCGGCGGACGGCTTCCTGCGCGCAGATGCCGGTGAAGAGACCGGTCAGGATGCCGGAGACGGCAAGGACGGGCAGATAGGCGAAGATGGCGGACTGCCCGATGATAAGGCGGGCGGCGAGGATCTGGCCGGTGTTGTGGGCCAGTGCACCCAGGATCCCGGCGACCCAGATCTGGCGGTCCGTCACGATGCGCCGGGCCGGCCACATGACCAGGAAGGCCAGCAGTCCGCCGCACAGCGAAAACAGCAGCGACACGGCCTGGCCGCCGAACAGGGAGGCCAGCAGGACGCGCGTGAGCAGGACGGCAGCCGCATCGGCCGGACCCAGGCGGAACAGGGCGAATAACGTCACGATGTTGGAGAGCCCCAGTTTGATGCCCGGCACGGGGACGAGCGGAGGCAGCTGCGCCTCCAGGAACCAGATGCCGAGGGCGAGGGCGGTCAGCATCGCGTCCGTGGTCAGGCGGAGCGGGAGGGAGATCCTGTTTTTGGGATCGGAACTCACGGCGCGGCCTCCTTCCATTGGATCATCAGACGGTGCGGCAGGCAGACGATGGGGGGCAGCTCCCGGGACAGCCAGCCGTGCTCCACGCAGATGCGGTCCGGGCAGTTGGCTTCCGTCACGCGGATGCGGCCGGGCTCCACGCGGATCAGGTTGCGGTTCCCGGCGGCGTCCTCCCAGGCGAATTCGTAAGCTTCCTTCACCCCGGCGAGGTCGATCTCGCGGATGACCTGCCCGTCGTGGATGATCTGCACCGTGGTGCCGTCCGCACTGCGGCGGCCGAGGAGCCACCAGAACAGCGCGGCCGCCGCCAGCAGCGCCGCGAACAGGATGATCCAGGTCCGGGTCTTAATCATGGTTCCGCACCGTATCCCGTTTCCACACCGTCAGGGTGTATTTGTCGGGCTGTGACAGGGTAAAGGACCCCGCCAGCCCGTCGGTCACGATGACCTCTCCGTCTTCCGTGACCAGTACCAGTTCATAATTGCCGGCCTGCCGCCAGTGCTCCCGCGCTTTTTCCGGCCCCATCACGAACAGGGCCGTGGACAGACCGTCGCAGCGCCAGCCTTCGGAGCCGATCACCGTGACGGAGAGCAGGCCGCTCCTCGCGGGACAGCCCGTGGCCGGGTCCAGGATGTGCCAGTAGACCCGTCCGTCCTCCCCGGTGAAATACCGCTCATAGCCGCCGGAAGTGACCACGGCCATGTCCGCGGCGGACACGACGCCCAGATGGCCCTCCCCCTGTGGATCGCGGATCCCGATCTGCCAGGAACTGCCGTCCGGCTTGGCCCCGACGGCCTGGATGTTGCCGCCCAGGTCCAGCAGCGCGGACGTCACGCCGGCTTCTTTCAGGCGCTTTGTCAGCACGTCCGCCGTATAACCCTTGGCCAGGCTGCCCAGGTCCAGCGCCATGCCCGGCGCGATCCGCAGGCCTGCGTCAGACAGTTCGATCTGCCGCCAGTCCGCCGCCGCCAGCAGCTCCCGGATCCGCTCCGCGCCGGGCACCTGATACTGCCCGGTCGTGAAGCCCCACTCCGTGAGCAGCGGGTACAGGGCGATGTCCAGCGCCCCGCCGCTTTCCTGCGCGAGGGCCAGCGCCTTTCCGACGGCGTCCCGCACGTCAGCGGACGGGACGATGCTTCCCTCCGCGTTCAGCCGTGCGATCTCGCTGTCCGGCCGCGTTACCGAAAACAGCCCCTCCAGGCGTTCCGTTTCCGCCTTCAGCCCGTCCAGCGTTTCCTGCCCGCATCCGTACGCGCGCAGCGTCATGTACGTGTCCATCGCGAAAAACGAAACGGACCGCTCCGTGCCTTTCCGCCCGGAACAGGCGGAGAGGCACAGAACGATCCCAAGGAGAAGAATGGAAATTTTCCTTACAGGATGCATTTCTGCGGGCAGGCAGCCTGGCAGGCGCCGCAGCCCGTGCAGAGTTCGTAATTGAACACGGCGAGATTGTTTTCCACCGTGACGGCCCCGTTCGGACACTTCCGCTGGCACAGGCCGCAGCCGATGCAGGCGGAGGTGCATTTCTTCTTGGCCGGCACGCCCTTGTCCTTGCTGGAGCAGGCGATCTTCACCGCAGCCGCTTCCGGGATCAGGGAGATGATCTTCTGCGGGCAGGTGTTCACGCACTGGCCGCAGGCGATGCAGGCGGCCGGATTGACTTTCGCCACGCCGTTGATGAGGCGGATGGCCTGCTCGGGGCAGACCGCCGCGCAGTCGCCGTAGCCCAGGCAGCCGTACTGGCAGGAACCGTCGCCGCCAAAGAGCAGCCGGACGGCCTTGCAGGTCTGCGTGCCCTGGTAGATCTCTTTCTTCTGCGTCACGTCGCAGTTGCCGCGGCAGTGGACGAAGGCCACGTTCTTGACCGATTCCTCAAAGGCGGTCCCGCAGGCTTCGGCCAGTTTCTGTGCCACGGCGTTGCCGCCGGCCGTGCATTTATTGGTCTTTTCCTCGCTGCCGTCCGCCAGCGCGTTGGCATAGCCGTCGCAGCCGGGGTAGCCGCAGCCGCCGCAGTTGGCGCCGGGCAGGCATCCGCGGATCTTCGCGAACTTCTCGTCCACCGGGACGGACATGAACTTGGAGGCGATCACCAGCATCAGGCCGCAGACCAGTGCGATGGCGAACAGGACCAGAACAGCTGTTACAATAGGATTCATCGCGCGCCTCCTTATCCGAACAGCTTGTCGGCGATGCCGACGAAGCCCATGAAGGTCATGCTGGTAAGAGCCGCCGCGATCAGCGTGATGGGCAGGCCTTCAAATGCTTTGGGGGGCTTGGCCCGCTCCAGCGCCTTGCGCACGCCGGAGAAGATGATCAGGGCCAGGCCGAAGCCGATGCCGGCGGTCAGGCCGTCCACGACGGATTCCAGGAAATTGTAGTTCTCTTCGATGTTCAGCAGGGTCACGGCCAGCACCGCGCAGTTGGTGGTGATCAGCGGCAGATAGACGCCCAGCGCGTCATACAGCCCCCGCATGTATTTTTTCAATACGATCTCCACGAACTGCACCAGGGCGGCGATCACCAGGATGAAGATGATGGTGTCCAGATATTCCAGACCCAGCGGCACCATGATGTAGGTGTAGATCAGCCAGGTCACCGCGGAAGCCAGCGTCATGACGAAGATGACGGCGCCGGACATGCCCAGGGAGGAATCCAGCTTTTTGGAAACGCCCAGGAACGGGCAGATGCCCAGGAACTGTACCAGGACGTAGTTCTCCGTGAAGATCATGGAGAACGTGATCAGTAAAAGTTTTGCAGCGCCGCTCATGATTTCACCTCCGCCGTTTCATCCTGCCCCGGCAGGTCGGTAATGCGGCTCTCGCAGTTTTCCCGGCAGCTGCCGCACTTGCCGTCGCAGCCGATGCGCGGCTCGAACTTCTTGCCTTTCTTTCTCAGACAGTACACCAGCAGGGCCATCGCGAAGCCGAACATCATGAAGCCGCCGGGCGTCTGGGAAATGATCCCGATCTGGTAGCCTTCGGGAATGATGCGCTTATCCAGCAGCGTGCCGTTGCCGATCAGCTCGCGGACCACGGCGATGCCGACGATCACGACGGTGTAGCCGATGCCCATGCCCAAGCCATCCAGGAAGCTGTCGCCCACACTGTGCTTGCTGGCGAACAGTTCCGCGCGGCCCAGCACGATGCAGTTCACGACGATCAGGGGCAGGAACACGCCCAGCGCGCTGTGCAGGTCTGGCAGGAACGCTTCCACGACCATCTGCACCAGCGTCACGAACGTGGCGATGACGACGATGAAGCAGGGAATGCGGACCTTGTCCGGGATGATCTTGCGCAGCAGCGAGATCACGATGTTGGAGCACACCAGCACGAACGTCAGCGCGACGCCCATGCCGAGCGCGCCGGAGACGGTCACGGAGATCGCCAGCACCGAGCAGCAGCCCAGCAGGAGGATCAGCACGGGATTCTCTTTGAAGATGCCGTTGGTAAAGATCTTTAATTTCTCTTTCAATTCAGTCACCTCCCTCAGCGAATGGCTTCAAACGCCGCCAGGGCTGCGTCCACGCCGGCCTTTACGGCCGTGCTGGAGTAGGTGGCGCCGGAAATGGTGTCAATGGAGGAAGAATCGCCGGTCAGGCCGATGAAGCGGGAGACGTAGGCTTCCGCGCCGGCCTTGGAGCCGACGCCGGTGGTCTCGGCCGGCACGTCCACGTTCATGCCGATGATCTTGCCTTCGGGCGAGATGCCGACGGTGACGGTCACCTGGCCGCCGTAGCCCTTGTGGGCAGAGCTGATGACGTAGCCCAGCCCGCTGTCTTCCTTGTACGCGCCGGTGATGTCCAGGACCTGCAGGTCACAGTCCACTTCCGTGAAGGAGCCGGCTCCGGGGAGCACTTCCTTCCGGGTGTTTTCCGCCTTGATGCGGGCGTTTTCGGTGATGATGGGAGCGGTCTTGCCGTTCACGAAACTTAAGAGCGCGGCCACGACCAGGCAGATGCAGGTCAGGACCAGGACGGGCTTGACCATTTCATGAAATGCAGTGGATTTCATTTCGCCGCCTCCTTCTTTTCCTTCTTCGGGAAGATGCCGCCCAGCGGTTTGGTCAGGGTCAGGTCATTGATGAAAGGCACCAGCACGTTGCCGAACAGGATGGCGAAGGTGACGCCTTCGGGATAGGTGCCGAACACGCGGATGACCGCGGTCAGGAAGCCGATGAACACCCCGAAGATCACTTTGCCGCTGTTAGTGATGGGCGAGGTGACATAGTCCGTCGCCATGAAGAACGCGCCGCACAGCAGGCCGCCCGCGAAGATCTGCATCACCGGGTTCTGCCCGCCGAACAGGAACGTGAACACCAGGCAGGAGCCGATGTAGCACAGCGGGATGATGGGCTTGATCACCTTGCGGACGATCAGGTAGATGCCGCCGATCAGGATGGCCAGCGCGCAGGTCTCGCCGATGGCGCCGCCGTGTTTGCCCAGGAACAGGGTCAGGAACTGATCCCAGCCCAGCGCGCCGGCGTTGGCCAGCGGCGTCGCGCTCGTGGTGGCGTCCACGATGCCGGAGGAACCGGTGAACGTGGTCATGGCCGAGGCGAAGGAGAACATCATCACCAGACGGCCGACCAGCGCCGGGTTCACGAAATTGCAGCCCAGGCCGCCGAACAGCTGCTTGACCAGGATGATGGCGGCGATGTCGCCCACGATCATCATCCAGATCGGCATGCTCACCGGCACGTTCATGGCTACCAGCATGCCGGTGACCACCGCGGACAGATCCTGCACGGTGACGGGTTTCTTCATCATCTTTTCCCAGCCGAACTCCAGCAGGGCGCAGACGGCGGAGGAAATGATGACCAGCAGGATGGCCCGGAAGCCGAACAGGAAGCCGGAAGCGATCACGGCAGGCATCATGGCGATGATGACGTCCAGCATGATGTTCTGCGTGGTGCGGCTGCTGCGGATATGAGGAGAAACACTGACGATCTGTTTGCTCATTTGGCACCGGCCTCCCTTACGATTATTTTTGCCAGCTTGTGGCTTTCCACCAGGTTGCGCTTGGCGGGGCAGACAAAGGCGCAGGAACCGCACTCCATGCAGAGGTTGATCTTCAGCTTCTTGAGGCGCTCCACGTCACGCTGCTGGCAGGCATGCTCCAGTTCGGTGGGCATCAGCTTCAGCGGGCAGGCGTCCACGCAGCGGCCGCAGTGGATGCAGGCGCTGGGTTCGGGGACTTTCGCGTCCTTTTCGTCGAAGAAGAGGAGGGCGTTGGTGTTCTTCAGCACCGGCTGATCCATGTCCGGCATGGCGAGGCCCATCATGGGACCGCCGTACAGGACCTTGCCCGGCTCGCATTTGAGGCCGCCGGCCAGCTCCACCACGTCGCGCACGGAGGTGCCGATGTAGGCGATCACGTTCTTAGGCTCCTTCACGGCGGAGCCGTCGATGGTCACGCACTTGGTGGTCAGCGGCTGGCCCGTGGTCAGGTACTTGCCCAGGAAGGACAGTGTGGTCGCGTTCAGCACGATGCAGCCCACGTCGAAGGGCAGCTTGCCTTCCGGGACCATGCGGCCGGTGGTGTTGTAGATCAGCACTTTTTCACCGCCCTGCGGGTAGGAGGAGGGCAGTTCCGCGACGTCGCAGTTGTCGACGCCGTCGGTGTACTTCCGCATGACCTCGATGGCTTTCTTCTTGTTGTTCTCAATGCCGATGATGATATGGGCCTTGGGATAGAAGCGCTTGAGGGCCGACAGCCCGGCGTACATCCGCTCCGCGTTGTCGATCATGGTGTGGGAATCCGAGGTGATGTACGGCTCACACTCGGCGCCGTTGATCAGGATGTAATCCACCTTGTCCGGATCTACTTTCAGTTTCACGCTGGTGGGGAACCCCGCTCCGCCCAGACCGACGGCGCCGCTGTCGCGGACCGCCTGGATGAAGGAATCCAGGTCCGTCAGCACGGGGGGCTTGAGGTTCTCGTCGAACTCGTTCAGGCCGTCGGATTCGATCGTGATGGCCTGGCAGCTGGCTCCGCTGGAGAGCAGCATCGGCTCGATCTTTTTGACGGTGCCTGAAATGGACGCATGCACGGGCGCGGAGACGAATCCGCCCGCCTCACCGATCACCTGTCCGATCTTGACGTGGTCCCCCACCTTCACCACCGGTTTGGCCGGGGCTCCGATGTGCATGGACATGGGGATCGTCACGGACTTGACGTCGGTCAGGCGGATAGGAAAGGACCCCTGCGTATTCTTGTGATGCGGCACGGGAATGCTTTGTAAAAATTTGGCAGCCACTTTCTTTCTCCTGTTGAATAGTGAAATGCGTTAAGTTAACGATGTTATTCTACCACGATGAAAGGCGATTGCCAACTTTAATTTCTCTTTTTTCTTTATAAAAAATTCATTTTTTCCCGGCGGCGGGGCGAAAGACGGCGAAATGCGGACGGAAAGGAGGCGGGACCGGGACGGGCCGGCGGGCGGGGGCGGCCGATTTGCGGTTGAAATCGGGCCCCGCGGAATGATATAATGCGGGCAGTCACAGGTTCCGGATAAGGAGAACGGCATGACGGACGGAAAAAAGAAGATCTGCATACTGGGCTGCACCGGCTCCATCGGCCGGCAGACCCTGGACGTGATACGAAAGAGCGGGGCGTACGCGGTGACCGGCCTGGCGGCCGGACGGGACGCGGCGGCCCTGGAGGCGCAGGCGCGGGAATTCGGACCCGCGCGGGTCTTTCTGTGGGACGAAGAGGCGGCCCGGGATCTGAAGGCGCGTCTGCGGGACATGGCGCCGCCGCCGGAGGTCCTGTGCGGCCCGGAGGGGATGCGCGAACTGATCCAGGCCGAGCCGGCGGACATCTTCGCGATCTCGATCTCCGGGATGATCGCGCTGCGGCCGGTGCTGCAGGCCATCGAGACCGGGGCGCGGATCGCCCTGTCCAATAAGGAGTCCATCGTTACCGCGGGGCACATCATGATCGACGCGGTGAAGCGCTGCGGCGCGCAGCTCATTCCCGTGGACAGCGAGCACAGCGCGGTGTTCCAGTGCCTGGAAGGCGAGGACCGCGCGTCCGTGCGGCAGCTGATCATCACGGCGTCCGGCGGCCCCTTCCGCGGGCGGACGCGCGGGCAGCTGGAGGCCGTGCGGCCCGAGCAGGCCCTCAGACACCCCAACTGGTCCATGGGCGCGAAGATCACCGTGGACTCCGCCACTCTGGCCAATAAAGGCCTGGAAGTCATGGAAGCGCACCATCTGTTCGGCGTGGATTATGACAGGATCCGCGTCGCCGTCCATCCCCAGAGCGTCATCCATTCCATGGTGGAATTCACCGACGGCGCCGTCAAGGCCCAGCTGGGCGTCCCCGACATGCGCCTTCCGATCGAATATGCCCTCGGCTACCCGCGCCGCGGCGCCCTGATCACGCAGCCCCTGGACGTGTGGCACATGCCCGACCTGCATTTTGAGGAGCCCGACACGGAGACCTTCCCCGCCCTCGCCCTGGCTTACGAAGCCGGCCGCACCGGCGGCACCCTCCCCACCGTCTTCAACGCTGCCGACGAACTTGCCGTCGCCCGTTTCCTCCACGGCGAGCTCCGCTTCCTCCAGATCGCGGACTTCATCGCCTCCGCCATGGCGAAGCACCGCCTCATCCCGGACCCCTCCCTGGACGACATCCTCGAGACCGAACGCTGGGTGCGTCAGCTCTGAGGCACCTGACAGGGGGACGGTTCCTTTGTCAGGTTTTCAGACGGGGGGACACGATTTTATCACTTTTGACGTTCCGGCATCATGGCCGCAGAGCCGGTAAGACAACGGCTCCCGCGGTTCGCAGACAGGAACGGGATGACCCGCCCGGGCAGAGGACAGCACGGGCCCGCTGCCGGGACTTTCATGCAGGAGAGACCGATCATGGAAAAGAAAACGACCGTATATGTGCGGCATCTCGACGCCCCGTACCGGGAAGGGACGAGGACGAAATTCCGGCCACTGACGGAAGAAATGAAGGCGGAGATCCGGCGCGCCGTCTGGGAGATCTTCGACAAAGCCGGCGGCAGCGGGCTGCTCAAGTCAAGCCGGAAGGTCTTCCTCAAGCCGAACGGGATCGACGGCCAGCCGTACTGCTACACGCGGCCGGAACTGGTGGAGACCGTCATCGATTACTGGAACAGACACGGCGCGGAGAAGGTCTTCCTGTTCGAGAACTCCACGCAGAGCAACGCGACGCGCCTGGTCTACGCGGTGACCGGCTACGACGCGGTCTGCCGCCGCACCGGCGCGAAGCCGGTCTATCTGGACGAGGAGAAGACCGTCCCGTTCGAATTCAAAGGCCGGAAAAGCGTGCAGGACGATCCGGACGGCTATTTCGTCACGACCTTCGAGATGCCCCGTTTCGTCGTGAAAAACCTGATCGAGGACCTGGACAAAAACCTTTACATCAGCCTTCCCAAACTCAAGACTCACTCCATGGCCGGCGTCACGCTGGGCGTCAAGAACCAGTGGGCCTTCCCCGCGCAGCCTTCGCGCGGCTTCGACCATAACTACAACCTGCACCACAAGCTGGCCGACGTCCTGAGCTACGTGCGGCCGGACTTCACGCTGATCGAGGGCGTGGAGGGTACCATCTACGGCCATTACCCCGTCACCGCGCTGGCGGACGAGGCGGTGCTTCCGCTCAAAGTCCTGGTGGCCGGCAAAAACGTGGTGGCCGCGGACATCGTCGGCGCCCGCATCTTCGGCCTGGGCCTGGACGACGTCCCGCACTTAAAGGACGCGGTGGAGCGCGGCCTCTCCGAAGGCGTGCGCGGCCCGGAGGACATTGAGATCGACGGCGACATTTCCATGTACGGCACGAAGCAGCCGACCGATCTGTACGATTACTACCCGCCCGACGTGAAAGTCATGGTGGGGAAGGAGCGCTGCTGCAAGCAGGGCTGCATGAACAACCCGCTGACGCTGCTGCAGATCCTGTACGGCGACCACGGCGGCAAAGGCGGCTGGACCCTGATCATCGGCAAGGGGCACGACCCCGCGGAGATCGACGCCCTCCCCGGCCCCGTCCTCATCGCCGGCGACTGCGCGATCCGCGAAGTGGCCGACCGCCTCATCGCCCGCCTCGGCCGGAAAAACGTCTTCCTGAGCCACAAATGCAACAGCCTGGCGGAGACCGCCGCCGGCATGTTCTACCTCATGAAAGTGGATCCGATGGAGTTCGCCCCCATCAACCCCCTCAAGGCCCTCCGCTGCCTGGCCCTTTCAAAGCTGCACGGCTCCACGGCGCTGGTGCCGTCGCCGTTCTCAAACAAAATCAAGACGGTATAAGAGGGACCTGACAGGGGGACGGTTCCTTTGTCAGGTTTTCTGACAGGGGGACGGTTCCTTTGTCAGATCTTCTGCAGCAGTTTATGGAGAAATCTTCCCATGGATCTTGAAAAACTATACCGCGACGTCGAGCAGGCTGTTTCGTCCCTGGATTTCCCCCGCATCTGGCCGGGCTTCGCTCCTCTGAAGTTCGCGCTGTATGACGCCGAAAAATGCTTCTTCGACGGCCGTTATATCGAAAAGACCGACGCCTTCTGCGCCAACACTTCGATCAATTATCAAGGCGCGCAGATCGCGATCTGGATGGTCCAGGAGGACCTCCCCCTCCCCGTCCTGACTTCCAAACTCGTCCACGAAATGTTCCACGGCTTTCAGACCCTGCGGGGCTGGGACTGCTGGCCGGACGAGAGGGAAGCCCTGTGCCGCTACCGCTATGACGCGGAGAACCTGACCCTCAAACTGCGGGAGAACGAGCTGCTGCTGTCGCTGGCCGGGCGGTTTGACGAGGCCGCTTTCCGGGAACTGACCGCGCTCCGAAAGCGCCGCAGCGAGGCGTTCCCGTTCGAGTTTTCCTACGAAAGCAAGGTCGAGGAGATCGAAGGGACGGCCAACTACGTCGAGTGGCAGGCCGTAAAGCAGCTGGACGGGCACGCGGCCGCCGCTCTGACGGACCGGATGCGGGCGGTGACGCGGCCGGACTTCCTGTTTCCGATCCGGATCTCCTGTTATTTCACCGGCGCCCTGATGATCCATGCCATGCGGCAGGCCGGCGTGTATGATTTCGAGCCTGCCCGGCGGCCCATGCCGCTGCAGATCCTGCGTTCCGCGCCGGCATCCGACGGCGGATTCCCCGGCAGGGACGCCTGCTGTCAGCGTGTGTCGGGCGCGGTCGTTTCCTATCGGGAAAAGACCGCCGCGATCGTCCGTTCCGCGCTGGAAAAGAATGACGTTGTTCTGGAAGGGCCTCTCGAACTCGTTTCCGTGAACATCTACGATGCGCGATATTATGACGGATACGTGACGTCGACGTATTTCCTGATGGTCCGGGACGGCGCGGAGGAGAAGATGCTCCCGGGCAATTTTGTGGTCCGGATGCGGGACGGGAAGACGATCGACAAGGTATATCGGTGGGGATAAAAGCGGAGGCCGCTGCTTCAGCGGACCGGATGAACTGCCAACTGCGGAGGCCGCTGCTTGAACGGCCCGGAAAAACCTGACAAAAGAACCGTCCCCCTGTCAGAAAACCTGACAAAGGAACCGTCCCCCTGTCAGAAAACCAAGGAGGAAGTGACATGACGTATGATTTTACCACGAGCATTCCGCGGGAGGGCAAGGATGCCCTGGCGGTGGAGGGGCTCGGATGGGGGTTCGGGCCGACGGCGCCGAAGGAGGGGTTCGATTTCATCCCGATGTGGGTGGCGGACATGAATTTCCCGACGGCGCCGTCCATTACGCGGAAGATCGTGGAGCGGGCGGAGCATCCGCTGTACGGATATTTTCTGGCGCGGCCGGAGTATTATCAGGCCATCTTCGACTGGCAGAAGCGGCACGGCGTGAGCGGGCTGGAAAAATGGCAGATCGGCTACCACAACGGCGTGCTGGGCGGCGTGGCCTCGCTGATGAAAGCGTTCACCGCGCCCGGCGACAGGGTGCTCATGCACAGCCCCGCGTACATCGGCTTTTCCCACGTGCTGGAGGACCTGGGCCGGCGCGCGGAGCTCTCTCCCATGAAAAAGGACGCGGACGGCGTCTGGCGCATGGACTTTGAGGACATGGAACGGCGCCTGGCCGAAAACCCGATCCATTTCGCCATTTTCTGCTCCCCGCACAACCCGACGGGCCGCGTCTGGGAACGGCGGGAGATCGAACGGGCGATGGAACTGTACGCGAAATATGACTGCATCGTGGCCGCGGACGAGATCTGGTCCGACCTGATCCTCCCGGGCCATGTGCATATCCCGACGCAGAGCGTCAGCGATGACGCGCGCCGCCGCACCGTCGCCTTTTATTCGCCCAGCAAGGGCTTCAACCTGTCCGGCCTCTGGAACAGCTACAGCATCGCCTATGACCGGACGCTGCAGGACCGCATGGTGAAGGAGGACGAGATGACGCACTACAACAGCCTGAACGTGCTGTCCATGCACGCCCTGACGGGGGCTTACAGCGAGGAAGGCGCGGAATGGCTCCGTCAGCTGCTGGACGTGCTGCAGGGCAACATCGACCTGGTCTGCGATTTCGTGCGCGATGAACTCCCCGGCGTGACCGTGAGCCGCCCGCAGAGCACCTACCTTGTCTTCCTCAGCTGCGACGGATACGCCGCCCGCACCGGTCGCTCCATGGACGACATCATCTCTGCCGCCTGGGACGTCGGCGTCGGCCTTCAGGACGGCCGCCCCTTCTTTGAACCCTTCGGCCTGCGGCTGAATCTGGCCCTGCCCCGCTCCCGCGTGCAGGAAGCCATGCGGCGGCTGAAGGAGTACGTGTTCGTGTGACCGCCTGCCCGACAGGGCCGCTTGAAGAACCGACCCTGTTTGATAAAAGAAATGTCCTCCTGTGATGTGTACCCTCTTTGCCGGACAACCGGTAAGGAGGGTACCGTAACGTCTCTTGACATCGCTCCCGTATCCCCTGCTATAAATCGGGATATCTGATAAAATTTTACCACAAATATGACTTGACATTTCACATCTGTTAATCGTATAAAATGCATAAATCAGTTTGGAAAAAATATTACAGGGCCAAATAAGGGGGTAGTCTCTATGAAAAAGATCCTCGTTATTACAATGTTACTTTTTATAATCGCCTCAGCAGGGTCAGTGAACCTATCGCAAAGGATGGAAGGCAGCGCTTTTAGCCAGATGGATCTATCTCCGGAGGAAATGGAAATTGTCCGTACGATTGGTGAAGAGCGTTTTGCCAGGGAAGGAATTGCCAATGTTGCGTACGACAGAATGCTGAATTCATTTTCTTCCGATCCTCTTACCAATGGTGATGATTATCCGGAGTACTATGGAGGGGCTTTTGCTGATGACGAAGGATATTTGGTAATCAATGTGACAGATGACAGTGAAGAGGTTTTGGCAGAATTAACTGCCAGAACAGGTTTGTCAGTGATAAAAGTGCAGAAAGTTAAATACAGTTTTGCTGAACTTGGCAGAATTACCCGGGAATTACGGGAAAGTGTCAGTAACGCAGAACTGGCAATTAGAAACAAAGTAGTTGGTTATGGAATGGATCAGAAGCGGGGCCTTGTCAGAGTATATGTGAAAAACGCGTCAAAAGAGGATGAATACGCAATCCGAACAATGTCTTCCGCCCCCGATGCTATTATATTTGTTGCATCCAGCGGACATATGGTGGAGGACACAGATGTAAAAGCAGGCAGCGAATACAGGAATGCGACAGTTGCATATAGGGTCAGCGGCTATTATAATGGACAATCGGTAGTAGGAATAATGACTGCAGGTCATGCGGTTCCACTGAACCAATATATCTATACGACAAATAATGTTCCTTTTGCAAAATGCATACAAAAAGGTTACGGCGGATCTATGGATGCTGCATTTTGCATGATTACTAACAGCAATTATATTCCGAGCAATTATATTGAAAATTCAGATTATTTGTTAAGCACTGCAACATTAAATCCACTTGAAGGGACAACCATCTTTAAACAGGGAAAGACCACAGGACTGACAGCCGGAACAATTATAGATACACAGGGATCTTACGAGCTGGACAATGTTGTGTGGTCGAATCTCACATATGCGTCTTATGCCAGTGCAGTGCATGATAGCGGTGGTATTGTTTACAGATTTGCTTCAGGTACACGTTATACTGTTGGGATACACAGGGGCAGATGGGTTGAGGATGGTGAAAACATGGCTGTATTTGTAAAGGCTTCCATTCAGAATTATGTTTTAGGAGTGCTTCGGTATTGATGTATATTGTGAGGAATAGAACGATGCATAAACAGATGATCGCATGTCTTCTGGGCCTGGCGTTATTGCTGCGTTCATGCGCACCGGCTTCCGTTGAAACCGGAAACTCGCCGGCGAAGATTTCCGTACAAGGGAAAGAATATGACGCAATAGGCATTAATTCGGTGAGTATTCCGGAAATCGGTTTTTATGCGGAACTGAAGAACATTACAACGGACAGATCGGAACTTGTCTTTCGAAATGCGTCGACTGATGAGCAGTGGTATCCGCAGATGTATGCGGTTATGGAACTTCAAAGCATAAAAGACGGAAAAGCTTATAAGATGATCGGCGAACTCCCGTATTCCGGAATGTTCTGGGAAGACATTGCATATTATGTGATGCCGGGAGAGGAAAGCACCCAGACGCTGCGATGGGGCTCGTTTTACGGGCCGCTTGACGTATCCGGGGTGTATCTGCTGGAAAAAGAATGCCACTGCGGAGAAAAAACATATAATATAGGCATAATATTTACTGTTCCTCAGTGATTGTCTGTTTTATGATGAAGCTGCGGAAAGCTGACGCGTTTCCGGGCTCCCCGGGCGGAAACGCTTGACTTTTCGGCGGAAAATATGGTATATTTCAACAAATGGCGTTGACGGAGATCATTTCCGGCGGCGCTTTTTTTTGCGCGCCGAAACAGAAAGGAGAATATCGAATAATGTACAGCCAGGCGAATGGCATGGCTCTTTTCGGCATGGAAGGAGTCCCGATCCACGTGGAGTGCGACTGCTCCACGGGGCTGCCCGAAATGTCCATGGTGGGGTATCTGGGCGCGGAAGTGCGGGAAGCCCGCGACCGGGTCCGCACGGCCCTGAAAAATACGGGGTATCTGCTGCCGCCGCGGCGCATCACGATCAATCTGGCACCGGCGGATATCCGTAAGGAGGGAACCGGTTTCGATCTGGCCATCGCAGCGGCGCTGCTGTGCGCGGCGGAACTGGTGGACTTGGACGCGCTGCTGGAGGACACGGTCTTTATCGGAGAACTGGGGCTGGACGGGCGGCTGGTCCCGGTGAGCGGCGTGCTGACGATGGTCGGCGCCGCGAAAGAAGCGGGCTATGCCTGCTGTGTGGTCCCGGCCGGCAACGGGGCGGAAGGCGCGCTGGTGGAGGGCATCCGGGTCATCGGACTGGAGAGTCTGGAGCAGCTGCCCCTGCTGGCGGCGGGAAAACTGGCCCCGCTGCCCTGCCGCGTGTACGAACTGCTGCAGGAGGAAAACCGGCGGGAAACGGTGGATTTCGCGGAGGTGAACGGCCAGCGGGCGCTGCGGCGGGCGGCGGAGGTCGCGGCGGCCGGGCGCCACAACCTGCTGATGATCGGATCTCCCGGGGCCGGCAAGACCATGGCGGCGCGGCGCATCCCGACGATCCTGCCCCGCCTGTCGCTGGAGGAGGCGCTGGAAGTTTCCCGCATCTACAGCATCTGCGGCCTGCTGACGCCGGAGCGGCCGCTGATCCTGACCAGACCCTTCCGCAGCCCGCATCATACCGTCTCGTCCTTTGCACTGGTGGGCGGCGGGCGCGTGCCCCGTCCCGGAGAGATCTCGCTGGCGGATCACGGCGTCCTGTTTCTGGATGAATTGCCGGAATTTCAGAAAACGGCGCTGGAGGCGCTCAGACAGCCCCTCGAGGACGGCGAGGTGAGCATCGCGCGCGTGCAGGGCTCCTTCCGTTTTCCCGCGGACGTCATGCTGGTGGCGGCCATGAACCCCTGCCGCTGCGGCTATTTTCCGGACCGGAACCGCTGCCGCTGCTCGGAGGCGGAAGTGGAGAACTATCTGCGGCGCATCAGCCGCCCGCTGCTGGACCGCATGGACCTGTGCGTGGAGGCACCGCCGCTGGGCTACGGAGAGCTGACCGGCAAGGCGAAAAACGAAAGTTCGGAGACCATCCGGGAGCGGGTGGAGGCGGCCCGGGAGCGGCAGGCGGAGCGTTTCCGGGGCACGGACATCCTGTTCAATGCGCGCATGACCGCGCGGCAGGTGAAGCAGTTCTGCGTGCTGAGCCGGGAGCAGAACGAGTTTCTGAGGCGCGTGTTCGAGCAGAAGGGGCTGTCCGCCCGCGCGTATCACCGGATCCTGAAGGTGGCGCGGACCGTCGCGGACCTGCGCGGGGCCGATGAGATCTCGCTGGAGGATCTGGCGGAGGCCGTGGGCTACCGGACGCCGGCGGAGAAATTCTGGAGGTGAGGGAATGGAAAGACGGGACTATCTGTATTTTCTGGCCGCGCTGCCGGAGGCTTCGCCGCTGCTGCTCCGCCGCCTGCTGAGCCTGTACGGCAGTCCGGAAGCGGTGTTCCGGGAAGAGAAACTGCCGGTCTCCGCGCTGCGGCAGGAGGCCGTGAACGAGGCGAAAAAGCGCCTGCCGGAGATGCTGGAGGCGCGCGACGAAGCGGAAAAGGCGGGCATCCGCTGGATCAGCTGGGAGGAAAAGGAATACCCGGCCAGGCTGACGGCGCTGGGCGACGCACCGCTCGGGATCTTTGTGAAGGGGAAACTGCCGCCGGAAGAGACGCCGTCCGTCGGGATCATCGGCGCCCGGAGCTGCACGCCCTACGGCCGCATGATGGCGGAGCGCTTCGGCGGGGAACTGGGCGGGCAGGGGCTGTCGGTGATCAGCGGGATGGCCCGCGGGATCGACGGCTGCGCGCAGGAGGCGGCTCTGGAAAGCGGCGGCACATCGTTCGCGGTGCTGGGCTGCGGGGCGGACGTGTGCTATCCGCAGGGGAATCGGAAACTGTATGACGCTCTGGCGGAAAAGGGCGGCCTGCTGACCGAATATCCGCCGGGCACGCCGCCTCTGCCGCATCATTTCCCCCTGCGGAACCGGCTGATCGCGGCGCTTTCGGACGTTTTGCTGGTGATCGAGGCAAGGGAAAAGAGCGGCTCCCAGATCACGGTGGATCAGGCCCTGGAGCAGGGAAAGGAGGTCCTGGCCCTGCCTGGCCGCGTGGGCGACGCCCTGTCCGCCGGCTGTCTGAAACTGATCGGCCAGGGCGCGGGCATCCTGACCTGCTGCGGCGACGTGTATGACGCGTTGGGACTGGATGCCGCCCGGATAGGAAAGGCCGCCGGCCCGTTTTCCGGAACCGGCTCCCCGCCTTCCGGCCCCTCCGGCAGCGGCGAACTTCCCGCGCCGCTCAAGCAGATATGGCGTCACATGGGGACGGACCCCGTCCACGTGGAGGAGCTCCTCGCGGCGGAGGAGGACCTGACCCTCGGCGAACTGTCCCTCCGCCTTCTTGAACTGGAATCCCGCGGCTATATCCGGCAGACGCCGGGGGGCGGGTACATGAAACGCTGATGCAGGACCGTCCGGGCCGGCTACGGGAGTCCGCCGGAAGCAAACCGGAGTCCAAAGGGGCAGATCCGCCGGAAGCAAAACGGGATCCGCAGGGGCAACTCCCGCGGATGCGCCGCAAACATACCGGGATCAAAAAGGACGGCTCCGGCAGTCAAGCCGGAAGACCGTCCCTCAGCGGTTCTGTTTCAGGAAAAAACTATTATTTCTCAGCGGCAGCCAGCAGCTCCCGCAGGGTATCGGGCGCCAGCCAGTGCGTCAGATCCTCCGGCTTGACCAGTGTGACGGAGCCGGCCAGTTTTTTGGCCCGGCGCATGTATTCTTCGCGCTCATCATAGGTCTCGAAGCGGACGGCGCGTTCGAGGGGCTGGACGTTCATGCGGGGCCAGAAGGCTTTCGCCTGTTCGGCAAGGACTAGGAGAAGGCCGTCCCGGAGCCGGCGGAGCTCGCGTTCCTCTTCATTCAGCGGCGGATCGCCTTCCGCTTCCCGCTCTTCCAGGATCCGCAGCAGACGGTCGCGCAGTTCCGTTTTCTTCAGCAGGACGGGACCGGTCAGGAGGCCGTCCGCGTCAGGCAGAAGGAAGCTTCGGACGGGAAAGCCGGCCGCATCGTCGAATTCGGCGTGCATCCCGGTCAGACAGAAAGGGAGAAGAAGCGCCGGCTCCTGCGCATAAAGTTCCCGCAGGCGCGGACTTTCCGCCAGACAGCGGTCCAGGATCTCCGGTTCCTCGGAAAAGGACGCCTTCCCGGAAAGCCGGAAGCTGTATCCGCTTTCCGGATCCTGCACACAGAGCTGGCAGGCGGGCGCCAGGCTCAGTTCCGCGTAAAGCCGGGTGTTTTTCGCGGCGGCAAACCAGAGGGCCCCGCCCTGCTCGAGCGGCGGAAGGATCGGGCGGACCGCCGGCTGTTTGTCCAGTCCGCGCGTCCCGATCATCAGGACCGGCGCCTCCGTGAGCAGTGCCGCGACGGCCCCCGCCTCTTCCTTAAGTTCCCGGATCATCTGTTCCGACAGCATATTGTTCTTCCTCCCCGTGTCCGCGCCGGGCGGAAAGAACGTCCGGCGGTCTGTCCGGTCTCCATTATAGGGGACGAAGAGGAAGCGGTCAATGCGCGAAAAAACTTCTTGCATATTTCACGGGAATCGTCTATCATCGTGACTTGTCAGCATCAGACTGAACGAAAGCATACGATCAGACAGGAGAGATCATGGCAGGACATCCTTTAATAATAGTAGAATCACCCACGAAAGAGCATACCATCAAGCGGTTTCTGGGCTCGAATTACAGCGTGAAGGCTTCCGGCGGCCATCTGCGGGATCTGCCGAAGAGCCGGATGGGCGTGGACATTGAGAACGACTACGAGCCGGAGTACATCTCCATCCGCGGCAAGGGCGACGTGATCAAGACCCTGAAGAACGAAGCGAAGAAGGCCACCAAGGTCTATCTGGCAACGGACCCGGACCGCGAAGGCGAAGCCATCGCGTGGCATCTGGCCTATCTGCTGAAGGACGTGAACCCGAAGCTGTACCGCATCAGCTTCAACGAGATCACGAAGGATGCGGTGAAAGCCGCGCTGGCCGATCCCCGCGCCATTGACACGGAACTGGTGGACGCGCAGCAGGCGCGCCGCGTGCTGGACCGCGTGGCCGGCTATTCCGTGAGCCCGCTGCTGTGGAAGAAGATCAAGCGGGGCCTGTCCGCGGGCCGCGTGCAGTCCGCCACGCTGAACATGGTGGTGAGCCGGGACCGGGAGATCGACGCGTTCGATCCCGAGGAGTACTGGACCCTGGAGGCCGCCCTGACCGTGGAAGGCCGCAAAGCGCCGCTCATCCTGCAGTATGACAACAAGCCGCATGCGCTGAGATCGGAAGCGGACACGCAGGAGATGATCGCGTACCTGGCCGGCCGGCCGTTCGAGATCAGGTCCCTGACCAGCTCGCGCAAGCGCGTGAAGGCGCCCAACCCGTTCACCACCAGCACGCTGCAGCAGGAGGCCTCCCGCATCCTGGGCTTTTCGCCCTCCAAGACCATGCGCGTGGCCCAGACCCTGTACGAAGGCGTGAAGCTGGCGGAAGGCACCGTGGGCCTGATCACCTATCTGCGTACGGACAGCACGAGGATCGGCGCGGAGGCGGACGCCGCCGCCCGGGCCTTCCTGAAGGATAAATACGGCGAGGAATTCGTGGGCAAAGGGGCGGCCGCCGCCAAAAAAGACGAGCGGATCCAGGACGCGCACGAAGCCATCCGCCCCACATCCATCGAGCGCACGCCGGAGAAGATCAGGGACCAGATGGGCCGCGATGAACTGCGGCTGTACCAGCTGATCTGGAACCGCTTCGCGGCCAGCCGCATGGCGGATTATCAGTACGACGCGGTGACGCTGACGGCCGCCGCCGGCGAAGCCGTTTTCAGGGCCGCCGCGCAGAACCCCGTCTTCCAGGGGTACCGCCTGCTGTACAATCACGAGGACAAGCAGAAGACCGACAGAAACCTGGTGGGCATCAATGAGGACAGCGTGCTGACGGATCCGCGCTTCACGCCGGAGCAGCATTTCACCCAGCCGCCCGCGCATTATACCGAGGCCTCCCTGGTGCAGAGCATGGAAGCCGCGGGCATCGGCCGGCCGTCCACCTACGCCCCCACGCTGGCGACGCTGATGGACCGCCATTATACGAGCCGCAAGGGCAAAAATGTGATCGCCACCGATCTGGGCCGCGCCGTGGACGACATGATCGTGAAGACGGTCCCCATGCTCGCGGACAGGAACTTTACCGCGGAGATGGAGACCCGTCTGGACAAAGTGGCCGAAGGCGAAGAAGACTGGAAGGAACTGCTCCGCACCTTCTACCCGCCTTTCAAGGAGAAGCTGGACACCGCCATGGACGAGCTGGAGCGCGTGCAGGTGAAGGACGAGGAGTCCGACGAAGTGTGCGAACTCTGCGGCCGCCGCATGGTGATCAAATACGGCCGCCACGGCAAATTCCTGGCCTGCCCGGGCTTCCCGGAGTGCAAAAACACCAAGCCGTTCCTGGAAGCGGCGGACGTGCCCTGCCCGCAGTGCGGGGGCAGGATGATCCTGCGCCGCACCGCCAAGGGGCGCCGGTTCTATGCCTGTGAAAACAAGGAATGCGGCTTCATGAGCTGGAACAAGCCGAAGGCGTAGGGGTATAACCGCCGCCGAGCCGTAATGCGGACTTAAGCCCGGCACATTTCAGAAAAGAAGGAACCCCCTATGGAATACAGAGAACTCGGAAACACCGGCCTCCGCGTGAGCGTGATCGGCATGGGCTGCGAAGGCTTCGCCGAAGACGGATATCGGGAGTGCGCCCGTATGTTTGATACGGCGGAACGCCTCGGCATCAACTATTTTGATCTCTACGCCTCGGACCCCGAAATGCGCCGTGCCGTCGGCCGAGCCCTGAAAGGCCGTCGGGACAGATTCCTGATTCAGTCGCACCTGTGCTCCGTCTGGAAAAACGGCCAGTACCTGCGCACGCGGGACCTTGCCGAAGTGAAGGCCGGCTTTGAGGAAATGATGTCCCTCCTTCAGACCGATTACCTGGACGTCGGCATGATCCACTACTGTGATGCGCTGAGCGACTGGGAAACAATCTGCGAAAACGGCATCCTGGATTACGCGCGCCAGCTGAAAGCGGAAGGCCGGATCCGCCATATCGGCATGTCCAGCCACAATCCGCTGGTAGCGCTGCGCGCCATCGAGGAAGGTGCCATGGAAGTCCTGATGTTTTCGGTCAACCCCTGCTACGACCTGCAGCCCGCGGACGAGGACGTGGAGGAGATCTGGGCGGACCGCAACTATCAGGCGCACCTGACGAACATGGACCCGGACCGGCAGCGGCTTTACGAGACCTGCCAGCGGAAAGGCGTCGGCATTACGGTCATGAAGGCCTTTGCCGGCGGCGAACTGCTGGGCAGCAACCAGATCGCCGGCGTTTCCCTGACCGTGAACCAGTGTCTGTCCTACGCGCTGTCCCGTCCGGGCGTTTCCGTAGTCCTGGCCGGAGCTCACTCCGCGGCCGAACTGGAAAAAAGCGCCGCCTACTGTGAAGCTTCGCCGGCGGAGCGCGACTATGCGCCGGGCCTTGCTTCGTTCCCCCGCGTAAGCTGGGTCGGACACTGCATGTACTGCAGCCACTGCGAGCCCTGTCCGAAGCAGATCGATATCGCATCCGTCACGAAATTCCTGCACCTGGCGAAAGCACAGGGTGGAATCCCGGAAACCGTCCGGGAACATTATAAGACACTGCCGCATCACGCGGGCGAATGCATCGCCTGCGGCGCCTGCGAGACCAGATGTCCCTTCGGAGTCGCGATCCGTGCCAATATGAAAGAAGCCGCCGCCGTTTTCGGCTTCTGATCTTCTGAAATTCTGATGATAATACCTGCCCGGGGGAGAGAAACCTCCGGGCACTTTTGAATATAATATTATTTTGAAAAATCTGGTTTGGCTTGTCCGTTTTCGGCCTTCCGGGTTGTTATATAGGTAGAGGGGGGTATGGACATGAACGATCAAGGGGAAAAACAGGGGGAAATATCGGCGCAGAAAGCTACCGTCGCTTTCTTGACGGCGAAGAGGAAGGGCTCGCGGAGATTGTAAGAGAATATCAGAATGGGCTGATTGCTTTTCTGCAAAGCTTTGTTTGGGATTATTGTGAAGCAGAAGAACTGGCCCAGACAGTTTTCTTTAAATTATGGAGCCGGAAACCTGTGTTCCGGGAAGAGTGCAGGTTTAAAACATGGCTCTTTACAATGGCACGTAATGCGGCCGTGGATTGGCTTAGAAAAAAGAGCAGAATCGCAGACGATCCTGCAGAGGATTACGAAAGCAACTTCACAGATGAGTTGGATCCGGAACAATTCTTTATCCAGAAGGAGCAGCAAAGCGCCTTTGTCAAGGCCCTTCCAAAACTTCCTTCGGATTACCGCCGGGTGATCGAGCTCGTTTATCTCGAAAATTTATCGCACAGAGAGGCTGGATTGATCATGGGCAAAAATGCGCGTCAGATTCGGAATCTCCTGTTTCGCGCAAAAAAACACTGAAGGTGAAAATGCTGCAGGATGGATATGAGGGGGGACTGTAAATGATGCCCTTGGAAAAAGAATGAAAGAATTGACGAATGACCGGAACTCATTCTAAAACTATGGGCAGTATATCAAGGCTGTAATATGGTTAGAACTGTGATAATCTAACTAAATCATATATTTGACTTAGCTGAACTTGTGGGGTGTTCGGAAGAGGGGAATGACAGGAAAACGGAGTGCAGAAAAGTACCTGTGAAACGGAACGGAATGTAATCTCTGTTGCTTGAGCAGGATTTCTGAATAAATATGTTCTTTGTGTCTGTTTATGTCCGCCTGGATTGTTATAGAGGTGAAAGATGATTACTCTTGCTCGACCGATGGATGGTGAGTATCAGCTGGCCATTGAAGGAGAAAAACAGCTATTGACATGAAATATAGAAAACAAGGTGAGACGTTTTTACCTTCTATTCGTCTAAATGATAAAGGCAGTCAATGCTATGCTGAAAAATCAGCGTCAAATTCGGAAACTTCTTGATCGGGCAAGGAAATCTGTGAAAGCAGAACTTCTGATAGAATGAATCGATGGAGATTTTGGAGAGAACAAAGCATCATGGTGACAAAGTCTTTTCAGGAAGGGAAATCGGGAAAGAAGAATATGAGCAGGAAGTCCAAGAGAGATTCTCCAAAGGGAGGAGATTGGAGTTGAATGCTTAACTGCATATTTAGTGAAAATATGCATAAATGGCTTGTGCACACATAAATTCATAGAAGGATAAAGGAGTACGAGGATGAGAAAATCGATTATTGCAGCACTGATGTCTTTTGTTGTTGCCATCTCGGGAGGAACCAACGGCTTGAAAATTGAGGCACAGACTCTCAATCAGGCCAATAATTATATCCTGAGGGAAGATGGATCCCGGGGGACTGCGACTGTAGAAGAGATTGACAGAATGGTCTTTGAAAGAAACAGAGCTATTATATCCGGTGACAAAGAGGAGGAAACAAAGATCCAGCAGGCAATATATGATGCCGGTGTGTATCCAAGTACAGAGGAAGAATTAAAGCCTTTCTTTTCTGACAACAGAAATGACTTTCCGGATAAAGGAACATCAAGTGTTTCTTACGATACGACATATTATACTGTTACCGCCGGTAATGGAATTGTATATGAAATAAAACGGATTATTACACATCCAACAACCAGTTCCAATCTGTTTCATTCAGCAGCAGTTAATAATAAAACCATCTCGTCCAGCGTTGCAGCAGGTGCTTATCAGTTGTGCAAGGTGACGGGAACACTGGTGTCAGGATATGCATATTCCGTGTTTAATGCCTTTATCACAGCATATGATGCTCTCCATTCTATTATCACTGGCTTTTCTGCGTCAACAGTGGTATACAATATTACAGCAAGTTATGCATGTGCTGCGTTGGAACAGGTAAGTTTTTATCAATATAAAAACGGCAGTTACTGGACTCCGTTTGCCTCAAGCAGTTATATACAAACAGGATTCAGCAGTACGATCTTTAGTACGAATTATTCCGGAGGAAGTCAGCAGGGGTTGAATATGGACGTCAGTCAACAACAGGATACGCTTTACTCAACCTATTCATTAACGTCTACACATACGGGATATAATACAGCGGATATTCTGAACAGATATTTTAGCACCTACATCTTTGACAAAAAGTCTCAAGTGACAAGTGTCAGCTTCTTCCATAATGCAAATGGCGTCAGCAAGCATATTAAGACATTGGGAATGCTGTGCCCGACAACATTGTCAGACATTTCCTGACGCGGTGATGCATGAAAAAGGAGGTTTATGATGCGAATGCAAAAAAGAGTGCTTCTTATTATTGCAGCTGCTGTTTTGATTTTGCTCGGCGTGTGGCGTTTCTGGCCGCGCTCTCTGACGCGGATAGGCAATATGCCGGAAACCGGATTCAGCAAAGCCCGGGCGAATACGGTCATTTTTGCGACTGAAAACGGGAACCTGAAAATGGATACGTATGTGCTCGATATATCCGGCAGACCGGAAAAGCGGGCGGAAATGATAAAGATTCTGTCTTCGGTCGGATACCGGCAGGACCTGCGGAATCTGGTCAGCTGGCTGTGGAACGGCATTTCGGTAAGCGGCAGTGATAAAACCGCTTCCGTATTCCTGTCGTGGGGATCGGATGCGGAAGAGAGCTGCCGGATCGAATTCCTCTCGGGCGGCCTGGTCGCTGTTGCCCCGGGAGACGGAGAACGCAGTTTCCTGTATCATCCGACCGATCAAAGTGTTTTGAATGAAATCGCCGGCTTTATTCAGAGAGAGGGAGAACTGAGTCATTAAGGATGCAGACACGCCGCGCCGGGAGAAAAACAGGGGCTTCCCGTGAATCCGGAGCATTGGGGCGGTGCCATAGACGGCGGCATAATGTGCACAGGACGGCTGTCGGATGACGGCCGTTTTTTGTTGGGGAAAATAAAACTTTGAATTGTCTGAATATTGCTTGCGGTCCCGGCAAAATCGTGATAATATAAAAATATGTTTTCGAAGTGAAATCTGTTTATCCGGCAGGAGGCGAAAATGAGCGTACAATTACTGGACAAGATGAGAAGAATCAACAAACTGCTGCATTACGACGACAGCAACGTGGTCTCCTTCGGGGACATTTCCCGCGTGATGGGCGTGGAGTTCGGCGCTGGCGTCGTGGTGATCAGCGGCAAGGGAAAGATCCTGGGGCTGGGACAGCCGCCGTTCGATCCGCTGTGGCCGCAGCTGCAGGTGGGGGATTTCCTGCCGTCGGAGCTGAACGAGCGGCTGCTGAACATCCTGTCCACGCAGGAGAACGCGAGCCTGCAGGCGCTGGGATTTCCGGAGGAGGCGTGCGAGCGGCTGAAAGCCGTCATCGCGCCGGTGGAGATCTCGCGGGTGCGGCTGGGGACGCTGTTCATCTACCGCGAAGAAAAGGGCTTTGACGTGGATGACATCATCCTGACCGAGCACGCGACCATGATCATCGGGCTGGAGATGCGCCGCTCTTTAAGCGAGGAGGCGTCGCGCGAATTCCGCATGCAGCAGGCGGCCCGGTCGGCAGCGGCCACGCTGTCCGCGTCGGAGATGAAGGCGGTGCGCTGCATCCTGGACGAGCTGGGCGGCACGGAGGGCATCCTGGTGGCCAGCAACATCGCGGACCGGATGGGCATCACGCGGTCCGTCATCGTCAACGCCCTGCGGAAACTGGAGAGTGCGGAGATCATCGAATCCCGCTCGTCGGGCATGCGCGGGACGTATATCCGGGTCCTGAACGGCCTGATCGAGGATGAACTGAAATAAAGAAAGACCGGGTCGGACCGGAGAAAGGATCAGGGAGAACGGTACCATGGCGATTCATAACCATGACGTGGACGACCGCACGCAGGGCTATTACGTCGGCCTGATGCACGCGTGCGGCTACGGAGACAAAGATCTGAGGAACCCGGTGATCGGGATCGTCAATTCCTATACGGACGCCAACCCCGGGCATCAGCCCCTGCGCGAACTGGCGCAGCATGTGAAGGAAGGCGTGTGGGCGGCCGGCGGGACGCCCGCGGAATTCAACGTGCCCGCCCCGTGCGACGGCATGGCGCAGGGCCTCGGCATGCATTATATCCTGCCGGAACGGGACCTGATCGCCGGCGCGGCGGAGGGGATGGCGCGGGCCCATGATTTCGACGGCCTCGTCTTCCTGTGCTCCTGCGACAAGATCGTCCCGGGTATGCTGATGGCGGCGGCCTCGCTGGACAAACCCTGCATTTTCCTGACCGCGGGCTGCATGCTGCCGTATGATGACGGACAGAAGGTGTACGTGACGCCGGACCTGAAGGAGTCCATCGGCGCCTACAATGCGGAGCGTATCACGGCGGCCGAATTCGAACGCTTCAAGCAGAACATCTGCTTTTCCGGCGGGACCTGCTCCATGTACGGCACGGCGAATACGATGGGCGTGTTCGCGGAGGCCATCGGCATCGCGCCGATCGGGTCCACCACGACGCTGTTCTGCTCCGCGGATAAGGTGCGGCAGGCCCGCATGGCCGGCGCGCGGGCCGTGGAACTGGTGCGGGAGGAGATCCGCTTCTCCGATATCGTCACCTATGATTCCGTCGTCAACGGCCTGCGCCACGTGAGCGCGACCGGCGGCTCCACCAATGCGCAGCTGCACATCTGCGCGTTGGCCAAAGTGATGGGGCTCCCGATCGGGCTCAGGGAATTCGACGAGATCCAGAAGGACGTGCCGGTGGTGGCGAAATTCAAGCCTTCGTCGAAATACAACATCAGCGACTACCACAGGGCGGGCGGCGTCGGCGCGACCCTCAAGGCCATCCGCCGCTTCCTGAATGAGGACGTAAAGCTCGTGACCGGCGGCACGCTGGGCGAATTCCTGGACCGCTATGACCGGCCGGTCGACCGGGAGGTCATCCATACGGCGGACGACCCGCTGTATCCGGACGGGTGCTTCCGGGTGCTGTACGGGAACATCGCGCCGGGCGGCTGCATCGTGAAGAAGAGCGGCGTGGAGCCGTCCATGTTCCGGCACAGCGGGCCCGCGGTGTGCTTTGACTCGGAGGAAGCGCTGCGCGAGGCGATGGTGGACCGGCGGATCGTGCCGGGCTGCGTGCTGGTGATCCGCTACGAGGGGCCCAAGGGCGGGCCGGGCATGCGCGAGATGTCCATCCCCGCCGCCATGCTGGTGGGTATGGGGCTGCACACGTCAGTGGCCATGATCACGGACGGGCGGTACTCGGGCGCCACGCGGGGGCCGTGCATCGGCCACATTTCTCCGGAGGCCTGGGACGGCGGGCCCATCGCGGCGGTGCGGGACGGCGACATGATCCATATCGACATCGACGCGGGCACGATCCATGCGGACCTGAGCGACGAAGAGATCTGCGCGCGCCTGCAGCACGTGAAGCGTCCGGACCATCCGGCCGCCGGCGTGATGGCGGCGTACCGCGAGACTGTTTCCCCTTCGAATGACGGCGCGACCTGGCTGTACCGGGCAAAATCGACACGGATGCCGGAATAAGATGCATAATTGTGAAACCATTATTAAAAATAAATGAAAAATCCCTTGCGGACCGAAGGAAAATTATGCTATATTGACCTGGTTATAAGACGGGGAGTATTATAATTCCCGGAAAATACAAAAAAGAGGAGCAACTGATGAGCAACGAAAAGACAGCCAAGGAAATCGATGTGAATTCCCTTGACGCAGATCTGGCTGCTGCGCAAAAGCTGGAAGAAAGCAAAAACAACGTGTGGGGCAGGATCGCGATCGTGGTCGCGTTCGCGATGGCTCTCTACCACATCATCAAGGTCTTCTGGGGCACCTGGAGCTTCATCCCAAACAGCGTCAAAGGCGTTATCCCGGAACGCGGCATCCATGTGGCTCTCGCCTTCACGATCCTTTTCCTGACGATGCCTCTGTATGAGCATGTGTTCAAGAACCGTTTCGCGGGCAACGCGGCGTTCCGCCTGGTCACCCGGATCATCGACGTGATCTGCATCATCGCACTGTGGGCGGCGATCATCATGGCCTGGTATGAGTACGATCACCTGTCGGAAAATCTGGGCATGCCCGGCAAATGGGCGGCTGTGGCAGGCTGCATCCTGTTCATCCTGGTGCTGGAAGGCGCCCGGCGCTGTCTGGGCTACATCATGCCGATCCTGGCCCTGCTCTTTTTCGCCTATGCCCGCTGGGGCCACCTGATCCAGGGACGTCTGGGCCACACCAAGTATTCGTTCAAACAGCTGTTCCAGTACATGGCTCTTGACCTGGACGGCGTCTTCGGCACCACCATCTCGGTCTCCGCCGGCGTTATCTACATGTTCGTCATGTTCGGCGCCTTCCTGGAAACTTCCGGCTGCTCCACGTTCATCAATGACATGGCGCTGTCCCTGACCGGCAAGCTGCGCAGCGGCCCCGCCCTGTCGGCCGTCGTGGCTTCCGCCCTGATGGGCTGCATCAACGGCTCCGCCGTCGCGAACGTCGTGGGTACCGGCACGTTCACCATCCCGCTGATGAAATCCCGCGGCTACAAACCCGATTTCGCCGGCGGCGTGGAAGCCGTGGCCTCCACAGGCGGACAGATCCTGCCGCCCGTCATGGGGTCCGGCGCCTTCCTGATGGTGGCGTTCACGCTTGAAAAATACACGACGATCGTAAAAGCCGCCGTGATCCCCGCCGTCCTGTACTTCCTGGGCGCCGGCATCGCGGTCTACGCGCAGGGCGAGATCGGCGACGTCGAGCTGCTGCCGAAGGACCAGATCCCGAAGACCCGGAAGGTGTTCAAGGACGGCTGGATGTACCTCGTGATCATCGCGGTCCTGGTGTGGGCTCTGCTGATCGCGCAGTATTCGCCCGTCATGGCCGCTCTGATCGGCACGGCTTCCATCCCGGTCGTCATGCTGGTCGACAAGAAGAAACGCTTCACGTTCAAGGATATCCCGAAGTCCATGGTGAAGAGCAGCTTCAACGCGCTGTCCATCGTGGCCGGCTGCGCCTGCGCCGGCATCGTCGTGGCCATGGTGGCCCGGACCGGTCTGGGCGCCAAGTTCGGTGACGCGATGATCAACGCCGCGGGCGGCAAACTGTTCCCGTCCCTGCTGTTCACGGCCATCGCGTGCATCATCCTCGGCATGGGCCTGCCGACCACGTCGGCTTACGTCATCGGCGCCTCCATCCTGGCTCCGGCGCTGACGACCCTGGGCCTGCCGCTGTTGACCGCCCACCTGTTCGTGTTCTACTTCGCCTGCCTGTCCGCCATCACGCCGCCGGTCGCCCTGGCCGCCTACGCCGGCGCCGGCATAGCGAAGAGCAACCCGATGACAACAGCCGTACAGGCGTGTAAGATCGGGTTCGCCGGCTTCATCGTCCCGTTCGTGTTCTGCTACAACAGCGCCATGAACCTGAACGGCTCCCTGGGGCAGATCCTGATGGTCTGCGGCACGGCTCTGATCGGCTGCTTCGGCATGTCCTGCGGCATGCAGGGCTGGTACTTCAGCAAACAGCGGAAGATCAACTGGCTCTTCCGGATCATTATCATCGGCGCCGGCCTCTGCATGATGATCCCGAACGACCTGCTGAGCATCATCGGCCTGGCAGTGCTTGCGGCCATTGCCGTGTATGAGATCCTGCTGAACAAAAAGAGCAGCGCGGCCGCCGCGGCCTGACCTGCCTGACTGACCGATAGTCCGAAAACCTCTGGTTTTCCCGCTATAAAAACAAAATGAAAAAGGAGAGAAACAACATGAAGAAGATCGTTAGCTTGCTGCTTGCGCTGGCTATGATTCTGGCCCTGACTGCCTGCGGCGGCGGCAACACCCCTGCCACGACGGCGGCCCCCGACAAGACCACTGCGGCCCCCGGCGGCAGCGACTACGAGTACAAGGGCGACCGTCTGACCATCGGCGGCGCTGACTCCACCGGCACGATGTATGCCGCGGCCGTCGCCGTAGCGACCACGTTCACCAACAACATCAATGGCATGAACGTGGATGCCACTACTTCCTCCGGCTCCAACGAGAACGCGCTGAAAGTCAACAGCGGCGAGATCCAGCTCGGCATGTGCTCCGGCGATGCTGCGCTGAGCGCCGTGAACGGCACCGGCAAGTTCGCGGATCAGGGCAAGCAGGAAAACATCTGCGCCATCGGCGCCGTGTATCCGTCCCTGTCCAACTGGATCGCCCTGAAGTCCTCGGGCTACACCTACCTGCATGATGCGAAGGGCACCTTCGGCATCGGCCCGTCCGCTTCCACTTCCGAATCCTCCGCTCTGCTGGGTCTGGAGACCGTCGGCATCACGAAGGACAATGCGAACCTGGTCAACGTCACCCTGGGTGAAGGCGCCGACAACGTCGCCGACGGCACCATGAACGCTTCCACCGCTTTCGCGGGCGTTCCCGTGGGCGCTCTGGCGAACGCCGCCAACACCAAGGACTGCGTCCTGCTCGGCTTCACCGATGAAGAGCTGGACAAGATCGTTGCCGCCAACGCCGCTTACTACAAAGCCACGATCCCGGCCGGCACCTACAAGGGCCAGGATGCGGACGTCCCTACCTTCGGCGTGAAGTGCATGGTCATCTGCAACAAGGAACTGGGCGATGCGGAAGCGTATCAGATGGCGAAGACTCTGTATGAACAGGCCGAAAAGATGATCGAAGGCAACAAGTTCTTCTACAACATGGCCGACAAGAGCTTCATCGCCACCGACCTGCCCATCAGCCTGCACCCCGGTGCCGAAGCCTTCTACAAGGAAGTCGGCCTGATCGGCAAGTAATTTCAGTCTGTAATTTCTGAAAAAATCACTTGCACTCCGCGCCCTGGCATGATATTATGTCAGGGCGCTTTATTTTGCACGCAGGCGGACCGGCGGGAGCGGTGCCGTGAAAACGGTCTTCCCCGGAACGAACCCTGCGGAAGAAACTAACCAGGAGGATAAAAAAATGAGCGTTATTTCCATGAAGCAGCTCTTGGAAGCCGGTGTTCACTTCGGCCATCAGACCAAGCGCTGGAACCCCAAAATGGCCCCCTACATCTACACGGAGCGCAACGGCATCCACATCATCGACCTGCAGAAGACGGTCGGCATGATCGACGACGCCTACAACGCGCTGGTCCAGATCGTTGCCGACGGCGGCACGGTCCTGTTCGTGGGCACCAAGAAGCAGGCGCAGGACGCCATCCAGACCGAAGCGGAACGCTGCGGCATGTTCTACGTGAACCAGCGCTGGCTCGGCGGCATGATGACCAACTTCAAGACCATCCAGAGCCGTATCGCGCGCCTTCGCGCCATCGAGCAGATGAGCAAGGACGGCACCTTCGAAGTGCTGCCCAAGAAGGAAGTCGCGGCCCTGCAGAAGGAATGGGAGAAGCTGGAGAAGAACCTGGGCGGCATCAAGGACATGAAGCGCCTGCCCGACGTGATCTTCGTCGTCGACCCCAAGAAAGAGCGCATCTGCGTGCAGGAAGCCCTGACCCTGAACATCCCGCTGATCGGTATCGCCGACACCAACTCGGATCCGGAAGAACTGGATTACGTGATCCCCGGCAATGACGACGCCATCCGCGCCGTGAAGCTGATCGTGGGCAAGATGGCGGACGCCGTCATCGAAGGCAACCAGGGCGAACAGCTGACCGAAGCTCCCGCTGAGGAAGACGCCCCCGAAGAGACCGCCGAACAGGCTGCCGAAGCGAAGGAAGAGGAGGAATAAACCATGGCTATCACTGCTGCTGCTGTTAAAGAATTACGCGAGATGACCGGCGCCGGCATGATGGACTGCAAGAAGGCGCTGACCGCCACCGACGGCGACATGGACAAGGCCGTGGAATTCCTGCGGGAAAAGGGCCTGGCCGCCGCCGCCAAGAAGGCCGGCCGCATCGCGGCTGAAGGCCTGGTGACCGCCAAAGTGGACGGCAAGAAGGCCGTCATGGTGGAAGTCAACTCCGAGACCGACTTCGTCGCCAAGAACGCCGAGTTCCAGGAATACGTGAGCGCGGTCGCCGATCAGATCATGAACTCCGGCGCTGCTACCGTAGAAGCCCTGCTGGCCGAGCCCTGGGCTCTGGATCCCACCCTGACCGTAGAGCAGGAACTGTCTGAAAAGATCGCCCGCATCGGTGAAAAGCTGTCCATCCGCCGCTTCGCCAAGATCGAAGCGAACGGAGCCGTGGTGGCCTACATCCACGGCGGCGGCCGCATCGGCGTCCTGGTGGAAGCCGACACCGACAAGGCCGAGGATCCTCAGGTCCTGGAAGCCTTAAAGAACGTGGCCATGCAGATCGCGGCCCTGCGTCCTCAGTTCACGACCCGCGCGGACGTCCCCGGCGACTTCATCGAGAAGGAGACCGAGATCCTGCGTGCCCAGATCATGAACGATCCCAAGGAAGCCGCCAAGCCCGAAAAGGTCATCGAAGGCATGATCAAAGGCCGCATCGCCAAGGAACTCAAGGAATTCTGCCTGACCGAGCAGGTCTACGTGAAGGCGGAAGACGGCAAGCAGACCGTCGGCCAGTACCTGGAGCAGGTCTCCAAGGCCGCCGGCGCCGCCCTGACCCTGAAGAACTTCGTCCGTTTCGAGACCGGCGAAGGCATCGAAAAGCGCCAGGACGACTTTGCTGCGGAAGTGGCCAAGCAGATGGGTATGTAATAACGGAATCATCCCCCCAGAAACGGGGCGGGCCTCAGGGCCCGCCCTTTTTTCGTGAAAAAGAAAGCGCAGCGGGCTACTTTTTCTTGCTTTTTTGTCAGGCATTTTTATATAATTTAATCAGAACCATTTTGTCCGGATCCCACAGAAAAGAACCCCAAAAGAAACGGCCTGAGGATCGGGCGGCCCCCGATAGAAGGAGGAGAAAAATGAAGTACGGCAAAATCGTAAGGACCATTTTCATGGCAGTAATTCTGGCAGCCTTCATCCTGACGGGAAAAGCAAGTGCGGCGGGAGGCGTTGACGTCAGCAGCGCCAATTTCCCGGACGCGGTGTTCCGAAATTACGTGAAGGAACATTTCGACACGGACAACAGCAATTTCCTGAGCTCGGCGGAGATCGCGGCCGCAACGGAAATAGACGTGAGGGAGATGGGCATCGGATCCCTGAAGGGCGTCGAGTTTTTTACTTCTCTGCAGAACCTGTACTGCTACCGCAATGAGCTGACGGCACTTGACGTAAGCGCGTGCCGCGAGCTGGAGATCCTGCGCTGTTACGACAACGCTATGACGACTTTGAATGTGAGCGGCTGCAATGCCCTGTATTTCCTCGACTGCGGCGGCAACATGCTTACGTCTTTGGACGTGAGCGGCTGTAATGCTCTTGAGCAATTGTTCTGCTTCGACAATCAGCTGACTGTGCTGAATATCCAGGGCTGCCAGGAACTGCAGACGCTGTCCTGCCCGCGCAACTTGTTAAGGACGCTGAACGTGAGCGGCTTTTCGGAGCTGCGCGGCTTATACTGCGGCGACAACATGCTGAGCACCCTGAACGTCAGCGGATGCGGGAACCTGGAAGTGCTGTTCTGCGAGAACAATCTTCTGACGTCTCTGACCCTGGGCGTCTGTACTCATTTATATGATCTCACCTGTTACGGCAACCAGCTGTCTGAACTGAACATTGCAGGCTGCCCCAATATGGTATATGTGTATCAGAACGGTACCCGGTCGGAAAACGATGAATATCAGAGCTGGTTCATCATGCTGGATAAGGTGACGGACTATTACCTGAGATGTGACAAAAATATCGTCATCAAAACGGAAGATGAGCCCGTCATTACGGCTCAGCCGAGATCCGCCTCCGCGTATGTGGGCGCCACTGCCAAATTCACGGTCGCGGCAACCGGGACGGGTCTGACTTACCAGTGGCAGTACAGATACCCGGGTGAAAGCTGGAAAAACTCCGGTTATGCCTCCGGCAGGACGCCGACGCTGCAGTTCTCCGCCCTGGCCAAGTACAATAATCTGCAGTACCGCTGCAAGATCACGGACGCGAACGGAAATACAGTGATGTCTTCCGTCGTGAAACTGACGATCCTGCCGAAGATCACAGCCCAGCCGAAGAGCATCAGCGCCGCCGTCGGCGAAACCGCCAGATTCACGGTCACCGCGACCGGGGCCGGCCTGAAGTACCAGTGGCAGTACAAATATCCGGACGGCAGCTGGACCAACTCCGGTTATGCCTCCGGCAAGACCGCCGCACTGAGCTTTGCGGCTCTGGCCAAATATAACAATCTGAAATACCGCTGCAGGATCACGGACGCGAACGGGAAGACCGTGACTTCCTCCGCTGTCACGCTGACCATTGCACCCAAGATCACATCCCAGCCGAAGAGCAGGACCGTATCGGCAGGGAATACGGTCAAATTCACCGTGACCGCGACCGGCGCCGGCCTGAAGTATCAGTGGCAGTACAAGTATCCGGACGGGACCTGGACGAATTCCGGCTACGCATCGGGGAAGACCGCAACGCTTCAGTTCACTGCGCTGGCCAAATACAACGGCATAAAATACCGCTGCATCATCACGGACGCTAACGGAAAGAAACTGACCAGCAGCACGGCAACGCTGACGGTGAATTAAACCGAATCCGCAGGGATATTTGCGGAAGAACGAGGAGGATCCAGGACAGAAGTGATTATACATGGGCGGGCTTCGGGCCCGCCCTGTTTGATTCCGGACAAAACGCTTCGGGCAAAACCGAGCGTTCATTCTTGACAAGAACAGGGAATTCTCATAAACTGAAAATGAAACAATTGTCCGCCGGACATGAACGGTTCGTGAAAAACACAAGGAGAATCATAAATGAAAAGAAGCAGTATTGTCATTTTCCTGCTCATTGTGGGCATTTTGATGCCTGCTGTCTGTTTCGGCAGCGCCCAGGCTGCGGAATCTGAAATCCTGGATTGGGATGAAAACCCGATCTACGTCGGGGCCCCTTATACTACTTTCCGGTACAACGACAGGATGCTGTTCGACAACATTGGGACTGCGGAGCCGTCTTATGAACTGGCACTGGCCTCAGTCGCGCTTGCATCAGCAGCATATAATGCCAGATATCAGACAAAGATAGAAAGCTTGCTTGAGGATATGCACTTCAGCATTTTGTATTCTTCCCCGTATTATGAGCAGCAGACTACTTATGAAAACTGCGATGTAGTAGGATTTAAAATAGCTGAAAAGTATGTACGGTACGGGGATAAAACGTACCGGATCATTCTGCTGCCGGTGCGTGGCACCCCTAAAAGCTGTGAATGGTACAGTGACTTACGCCTGGGAACAGGAGACGATCATTACGGTTTCTATCAGGCGGCTTCCAAGGTGCTGTCCGAACTGAAGACTCAGGTGAACAACCCGTCCCGGACTGCGGACGAGACCATTCTGTGGACGATGGGGCACAGCCGCGGAGCCGCCGTCGCCAATATCATCGCCGGTACGGTCTCCAAGGAGAGTTACTGGCGCTCCCGGATCCCTGCTTCCCACGTGTTCGGCTATACGTTTGCCTGCCCCGCCGTCAGCAAAAATGCGGACACGTCGCTGACTAATATTTTCAACTATAATATTCCGGGCGATCTGATCCCGGCCCTCCCGCTTGCGGTCTGGAACTATAAACGCTTCGGTCAGACCCTGATGCTTCCCGAATCGGATTTTGAAAACGTGAAGATCCAGTACAGCAGAGTCCTTGAAAAGACTTACGGCGCCGGACTGAGCACGGTGGATTTCGAATCGCTCCTTCTGGATGTTGCTCCTACCCCCGAATTTTTCGCAACGGATGACAAAGTGAATTTGGCAACAGAGGTGGTGGCTTATCTGTTGGGCGGACATGATGACGGTTCCCACACGCTGCTCGACATTTTTGCGGCGCACCCCTGCACTATGATAGAAGCCGGAAGAAGTTTGATTTTCCCTGACGCTACGCTGGTTAAGCTGGCTTTGCATATGGATATTGCGGAACTGCAGTTCATGCTGGACGACGATCTGCAGGCCTATCTGAAGCTGGATAATGATCTGGCGGAGGCGATTGAAAATATTTCTTCCATGCGGGACAATCCGCCGCCGGAGAGTCTCAGGGAAACCGATCCACAGCTGTATGAGATAGAAATGCAAAAATACCGTAACTGGGAGAATGCGTGGTTTCATCAGTCATACGTGGAAGATATGACGGGGATCAAAATTCAGAAACTGGAGGATCTGTATACCGCCCTTACGGCGGCCCGCAGCCGCTATCATGATTATAACGGGATCGCTTCCGTGATCCTGCATCTGCTCAGGCTGGTCGCTGATCCGGATGGCAACCTGCTTACCTGGTTTGAAGACGCGCATGACTGGAAATCCTATATTCTGTGGGTGAATTCCTGGTATTTCGGTCATGAAGGATGGCGTGACAACGATCTTGTCACAGAAGTGATCTGGACAAGGCGCCCTCAGAATGAATACATAGGGAGATACTGCTTCAGTGACTGCGACAGCCTGAGCGCCATCAGCATTCCGGCGGGAGCAATTGTAGACGATAATGCCTTTTGGTGCTGCGATAACCTGACAACGCTCAGCTTCTCCGGCGCAGGGATCACGATAGGCAAGAATGCTTTCTGCAATACCGGCCTTACCGGCGTGGCCATTCCTGACAGCGTTATTACAGTCGGAGGATATGCGTTTGACGAATGTGAGTCATTGGAGACCATAAGCATGCCTGCCAATGCCAAATATTATCCCAATAATATTCTGTGGACGGGCGCGCCTTTCTATTCCGCCAAAAACCTGACCATCACAAAAGGCCTCACAGGCGATTATTACAGCGAAGAGATCGCAAGTTTTGTGAGATGGAGCCTGATAGAGACGATCGAACACCTGACGATAGCAGAGGGCGTCAAAAGCCTGGCAAGTGATATGTTCTATCTGAGCAACGGCAACAAGCCGTATGCGCTGAGCGTAGTAGACCTCCCCGCTTCTTTGAAAAGAGTGAATACAGGTGCTTTCAATGCAAGCCAGCGTCATCAAACGCTGACCCGGGTGAATTACAACGGAACCGTTGCCGCCTGGTGTGCCATGGAATTTGCCGACATCAATTCAAATCCGATGGAGGGGACTACCGCCGCCAAACTGTACATCTTCGGTCAGGAGGTAAAGGATCTTGTTATCCCTCCCGGCGTCACAGCGATCAAACCGTATGTTTTTACTGCCTGCACCGGAATGACCAGTGTGACGATCCCGAAAAGCGTAGCTGCGATCGGAATATCCGCATTTCAGGGCTGCACCGGTCTGCAGCACGTTTATTATGAAGGGACCGAAGAGGAATGGAACCAGATCGATATCGGACGCTATAATGACGCATTGGAAACGGCCGAGATCCATTTTACGGATCCGCTGACGATCACGCATCAGCCGGAATCCGCCTCGGCCTATGTGGGTGCTGCAGCCAGATTCACGGTCGCGGTTTCCGGAGCAGGCCTGAATTACCAGTGGCAGTACAAATACCCGGGGGAGAGCTGGAAGAATTCCGGGTATGCATCCGCTAAAACAGACACTCTCAGTTTTGCCGCGCAGGAAAAATACAACAAAATGCAGTACCGCTGCAAGATATCGGACGGGAAAGGAAAAAGCGTGATCTCTTCCGCTGCTGTGCTGACCATTGTTCCGAAAATAACTGCACAGCCTAAGAATTTCAGCGCCGCCGCCGGAGACACGGCAAAATTCACGGTCAGCGCGACCGGGGCGGGCCTGACCTACCAGTGGCAGTACAAATATCCGGACGGCAGCTGGACGAATTCCGGTTATGCGTCCGGCAAGACTGCCGCGCTGAGCTTCACGGCCCAGGCCAAGTACAACGATATGCAGTACCGCTGCAAGATCACGGATGCAAACGGCCGTAAACTGACCACCTCCGCGGCTTCCTTGAAGATCGTGCCCAAAATAACGGTCCAGCCGGTGAATGTCAGCGTTGCTGTCGGTGCCGCGGCCCGGTTCACCGTAACGGCAGGCGATGCCGGGGTGAAGTATCAGTGGCAGTACAAATATCCGGACGGCAGCTGGACGAACTCCGGTTATTCCTCAGCGAAGACCGCTACGCTCAACTTCATTGCCCAGGAAAAATACAACAAGATGCAGTACCGCTGCAAGATCACAGGCGCGAACGGAAACAGTGTGACCTCTTCCGCCGTCACGCTGACGATCATACCTGTGATCAAGACGCAGCCGGTGAACAGGAGCGCTGCAGTCGGCGACACGGTCAAGTTTACCGTCACCGCCAGCGGTGCGGGCCTGACCTATCAGTGGCAGTACAAATACCCGGACGGCAGCTGGACGAACTCCGGTTATTCCACTGCGAAGACCGCCTCCCTGAGCTTTGCGGCGCAGGCCAAGTATAACAAGATGCAGTACCGCTGCAGGATCACGGACGCGAACGGGAAGACCATCACCTCCTCCGCTGTCACGCTGACCATCACCCCGAAGATCACGGCACAGCCGAAGAGCACCAGTGCGGCGGCCGGGACTACGGCCAGATTCAGCGTTACCGCGACGGGCGCCGGCCTGACCTACCAGTGGCAGTACAAGTACCCGGACGGCAGCTGGACGAACTCCGGCTATTCCTCCGCAAAGACGGCAACGCTGAGCGTGCCCGTGCTGGCCAAATACAACGGCATAAAGTACCGCTGCATCATCACGGACGCCAACGGAAAGAAACTGACCAGCAGCACGGCGACGCTGACGGTGAGATAAAGCGCCGTATGTCCGCGATCTGTCAGGGGCAGGCTTTTGGCCTGCCCCGTTTTTTGCGCTTTTCCGGGCGCCGCGGAAAAAAGTTGGCGGGAATTCCGCAAATATGCTATATTATAAAAACAGATTCTGACACGGACAGGAAGGAAACCGATCATGGCGCATCAGCCGATGGATATGATCCATATCACCTGGAGGCCGGACAAACAGGCGAAGGCCTCCATTTACAGTCAGATCGTGGCTTATTTTCAGGAACGCATCACGTCCGGCGACTGGGTGAGCGGGCAGAAGCTGCCGTCCCAGCGGAAGCTGGCGGAGATGTTCGGCGTGAACCGGAGCACCATCGTGGAGGCGATGGACGAGCTGACGGCGCTGGGGCTGCTGGAAGGGAGCCACGGCGGCGGCACGCGCGTGGCCAACGAAGGCTGGGCGATGCTGATCCAGGACAAGACGCCGGACTGGCAGAGCTACATCAAGGCGAGCCGGTTCTATCCCAACGTGCCCACGGTGCAGATCGTCAACCGCCTGGAGTTCCAGAGCGGCATCACGCGGATGAGCACCGGGGAGCTCTCGCCCGAACTGATGCAGACGAAGATCACGCAGGACATCCTGTCGCAGCTGTCGGACCGGAAGCTGTTCATGAATTACCCGGACCCGCTGGGCATGCCCAGCCTGCGGCGCGCGATCCAGGCGCATCTGAAAAAGAACGGGATCGAGGTGCCGATCTCAAGCATCCTGGTCGTGTCCGGGGCGCTGCAGGCGCTGCAGCTGATCTCGATCGGGATCGTGAAATCGCAGGCCCGGGTCTTTGTGGAATCGCCTTCGTACCTGGGGTCGCTCAACATTTTCCAGTCCGTCGGTGCGCAGCTGGTCAGCGTGCCCATGGACGCGCAGGGGATCGCGCCGTGGCGGACCAAGGACATGCAGTCCGGCGGGACGCATTCGCTGCTGTATACGATCCCCACGTTCCAGAATCCGACCGGATGCGTCATGCCCGCGTCGCGGCGGAGGGAGGTGCTGCAGTATTGCACGGAGCGGCATATCCCGATCATTGAGGATGACGTGTTCCGGGACCTGTGGCTGGACGCGCCGCCGCCCCCGCCGATGAAGGCCATCGACCGCTGCGGCAGCGTGGTGTACATCAGCAGCCTGTCCAAATGCTTCTCGCCGGGCTTCCGCCTGGGATGGCTCGTGGGCCCGGAGGCGATCGTCCAGCGGCTCGCGGACGCGAAGATGCAGATGGATTACGGCGTCAGCGTCCTGACGCAGCAGGTGGCAGAAGAACTTTTCACTAGCGGCCTGTACGAGCAGGGCGTCCAGAATATCCGCGAGCGGCTGCGCCTGCGGCGCGACTTCATGATGGAACTGCTGGAGAAATGGTTCACCGGCCTGGCGGACTGGAACTGCCCTTCCGGCGGCTTTTTCGTGTGGATCCGCCTGCGGAACCGCGTCCCGGCCGAGAGCCTTTTCAAACGGGCCCTGAGCGAAGGCCTGCTGATCATGCCGGGCGGCGTATATGACAAGGGCCACACCTCCTCCATCCGCCTGACCTACGGCTATCTGCCGAAGGACGAGATGGAGCGAGGCGTGCGCCGGCTGTCGGAAATGCTCCGCAGCCTGCAGGATGAATGAGCGGACGATGACAGAGGACGGTCCTCTGTCATCTTTTTTTTTTGCCCGCATGCCGGCGGCTGCCCGGCGGGTCCGGATGACGGGAGATCTGCCCCGGCCTTCCCCTGATTTGGTTGTGATTTTTTCTTTCCGCTTGGTTGGGGAAATAATTTTTCCGCCCCGTTATAATCACGTTAATGCAAGAACGTTTTATTGCCGCTTTTTGGCAGAAAAGAAAGGAGCGACTATTATGGGTAAACTGGATGGAAGGATCGCTATCGTGACGGGAGCGGCCCAGGGCATCGGCAACGGGAGCGCACGCGTGCTGGCAAAGAACGGCGCGACGGTCATTCTGGTGGACTTCGCGGAAGCCGTGGAAGCGGCCGCGGAAGAGATCAAGGCGCAGGGCTATAAGGCCGACTGGCGCCGTGTGGACGTGAGCAAGCTGGAGGACGTGCAGGCGATGGTGGACGATGTCGTCGCGCAGTACGGCCGTGTGGACATCCTGCACAACAATGCCGGCGTGAACCGCCGCGTGAAATTCGAGGACATCGACCCCAAGACCCGGGATTTCATCTTCGGCGTCAACATCATCGGCGTCTGGAACATGGCCAAGGCCGTGTATCCTTATATGATCAAGCAGCAGTACGGCCGCATCATCAACACCTCCTCCGTCACCGGCACCCGCGTGGTGGACGAAGGCCAGACCACCTATTCCATGACCAAGGGCGCCGTCTCCGCGCTGACCCGCGCGCTGGCGTATGAAGCCGGCCCTCACGGCATCACCGTGAACGCCGTCCTGCCCGGCTGGGTGCGCACCCCCAAGGTGGAGCAGGTCTGCCGCGACAACCGTCCGGACGATCCCGAAAGCGCGATGCGCGACATGGCCGCGTTCATCCCGCTCAAGCGCCTGTGCCGCATCGAAGAGATCGGCGACCTGGTCGCTTTCCTGGCTTCGGACGAAGCCACCTACATCACCGGCACCGAGATGGTGATCGACGGCGGCAGCACCCTGCCCGAGACCTTCGACATCCTGCACGCGTAATATCATGGACATCGGCCTGCTGCTGCGAACGCTTCTCAAGCTCTACGCCGTTCTGCTGCTGGGCTTTGTCATGGCGAAGACGAAGATCCTGGACGCCCACGCGAACCGCTGCCTCTCCGTCATGGTCGTGTCCGTGACCTATCCCGCCAAGCTGCTCTGGTCCATGCTGGGGCAGCCCGGCGACCGCAGCGAAGCCCTGCTGCTGATGCTGGGCGGCCTGGGGATCTATCTGGCGGTCCTGGTGCTCTCGAAGGGGATCTCGCGTCTGATCCGCGTCCCGGAAGACAGACGGCGCGAATTCGAATGCCTGATGGTATTCACCAACACCGGCTTCATCGGCGCCCCGCTGGCGCAGTCGCTGTTCGGCGACGCCGCATTTTACCAGATGACGCTGATGAATTTCGCCTACTACATCCTGTACAACACGTACGGGATCACGGCGCTGGCCCCGCGCGACGGCGGCAGGATCCGCCTCACCGCGAAGGACGTCCTGACGCCCGGCTTCGTGATGACGGTGCTGGCGATCGTGCTGTTCCTGCTCAGGGCCGACGCGCCGCCCACCGTCAAGGAGATCCTGGCCATGGTGGGCGACATGACGACGCCGCTCTCCATGATCATCCTGGGCGCCTCCCTGGCGGCCTACCCCTTCCGGCAGTCCATCGGCGATCCGTGGACCTACGTCTACTCCGCCGTCAAACTGCTGGCCATGCCGGCGCTGGCGTTCGGCGTCACCCGGCTGATCGGGCTCGGCAGCTATCACAGCGCCCTGTCCATCCTGACCTGCTCCATGCCCGCGGGCTCGATGGTCCTGATGCTGGCTCTCAAGATGAACCGCGACGACGCTTTCATCAGCCGCAGCATCTTTGTTTCCACTTTGCTTTCCGCAATCACCCTGCCGGCCGTTATCCTGCTCTTCGTGCGGTAAACGGCGGCGCAAACCGAATCCAGGAGGCGATCATCATGCAACATCCTTACATTCCCAACAGCAACGAAGCGGTCCGCCGCGAGATGCTGGAATTCATCGGCGCCCCGTCGGTCGAAGCGATCTATTCGTTCATTCCCGACGAAGTCCGCATGAAGAAGCCGCTCGACATCCCCGAAGCGCTGCCCTCCGAGGTCGCGCTGAAGAAGTACATGAACGGCATCTTAAACCGCAGCACCACCTGCGAGGAGAACCTGAACTTCCTCGGCGCGGGCTGCTATGACCACTACGTCCCGGCCATCTGCGACGAGATCAACGGCCGCAGCGAATTCCTGACGGCCTACAGCGGCGACACCTACGCCGACCACGGCAAGTGCCAGACCTTCTTCGAGTTCTCCAGCATGCTGGGCGAACTGCTGGATCTGGACGTCGTGAGCTTCCCGACCTACGACGGCGGCCAGGCGGCTTCCACCGCCCTGATGATGGCGCGCCGCATCAACGGCCGCAGCCAGGCGCTGGTCCCCGCGAACATGAATCCGTCCCTGCTGTCCCAGATGCGCTGCTACTGCGAAGGCATGGAGCTGATAGAGGTCGCTTATCAGAAGAACGGCCAGCTGTGCCTGGAGGATTTAAAGAGCAAGCTCTCCGCCGACACCGCCGCCGTCTTCATCCAGAACCCCTGCTTCCTGGGCTTCTTTGAGGAACAGGGCGAAGAGATCGGCCGCCTGGCGCACGAAGCCGGCGCGGAATTCGTCGTGTATGCGGATCCGTCCACGCTGGCCGTGGTCGCGCCGCCCGCCGATTACGGCGCGGACATCACCTGCGGCGACATCCAGCCGCTGGGCATCCACATGAGCTACGGCGCCGGCCTGGGCGGCTATCTGGCCACCCGGCAGGAAGAAAAGTACGTCATGAACTATCCGCACCACCTGCACCAGATCTTCCAGAACTCCAAGGGCCAGTTCGGCTATGCCCGCGCCCTGCCGGAGCGCACCAGCTACTACGTCCGCGACAAGGGCATCGAATACCTGGGCACCTGCGTGGGCCTGTGGGCCGTGACCGCGGCCGCCTACCTGGCCGTGATGGGCCCCGAAGGCATGCGCGAGCTGGGCGAAAACATCGTCTGCAAGAGCGATTACGCGCAGAAGAAGCTGGCCGGCCTGAAAGGCGTGCGCCTGCCGTTCGCGGAAAGCCGCAGCTTTATGGAATTCGTCCTGAACTTCGACGGAACGGGCAAGACCGTGGCCGAGATCAACGCAGCGCTGCTGAAAAAGCACATCTTCGGCGGCTACGACCTGAGCAAGGCGTTCCCGCAGCTGGGCCAGTCCCTGCTGGTCTGCGTCACCGAAAAGACGGAGTTCGCGGACATCGACACGCTGGCCGCCGCGCTGGAAGAGATCCTGTAAGGAGGAGAAGAACATGTCTGAACTGAAAAAACGCAATTTTCATGAGGCCCAGTGGGACGAATCCATCATTTTCGAGCAGAGCGTTCCCGGCAGCCGCAGCATCCTCTTCCCGGACGCTTCCGAAGAAGCGGGCGTCTGCCCGGGGGAACTGATCCCCGCCGGCCTGAAGCGCAAGAGCAAACCGGAACTGCCGGAGCTGGCCCAGCCCCAGGTGCTGCGCCACTATCTGCGCCTCTCGCAGGAGACCATCGGCCAGGATTTCGACATCGACATCGGCCTGGGCACCTGCACCATGAAATACAGCCCCAAGATCAACGAGCAGTTCGTCCGCAATCCCAAGTTCGCGGAGCTGCATCCCTATCAGCCCGATGAGACGGCCCAGGGCATCCTGAAAGTGATCTACGATTTCGAGCAGATCATGAAGGAGATCTCCGGTCTGGACGCGGTATCGTTTCAGGCGGGCGGCGGCGGCCAGGGCATCTACGCCAACGCGGCCGTGCTGAAGCAGTACTGGCGCGATAAGGGCGAGGCGGATCAGCGGACCCAGATCATCACCACGATCCTGTCCCACCCGATCGACTCCGCGGCGCCGGCCACCAAGGGCTTTGAAGTCATCAGCCTGTATCCGGAAGCCAACGGCTACCCCAGCATCGAGGCCTTAAAGGCCGTGGTGGGTCCCAAGACCGCGGGCATCTTCATCACCAACCCGGAAGACACCGGCGTGTTCAACCCGATCATCCGCGAGTTCGTGGAAGTGGTCCACGAGGCGGGCGGCCTGTGCGTCTGCGACATGGCGGACTACAACGGCCTGTTCGGCATCGTCCGCGCCAAGGAACTCGGCGCCGACATGTGCCACTTCAACCTGCACAAGGCGTTCGCATCGCCGCACGGCTGCATGGGCCCCGGCTGCGCCGCCCAGTGCGTCAGTGCCGAATTGGAAAAATACCTGCCGCGTCCGCGCGTGCGCTTCGACGGCGAGAAGTATTACACCGATTATGACGGCCCCGCCTCCGTGGGCAAGATCCGCCAGTTCCACGGCTCCCTGGCCGCGGTGATCCGCGCCTACGCCTGGGTGATGAGCCTGGGCCGCGAAGGCCTCAAGACCGTGGCGGAGACCGCCATCCTGAACAACAACTACATGATGAAGCGCGTGCTGAACGAGGTCCGCGGCATTTCGATGTCCTGGGCCGAGGAAGCCCCCAACCGTCTGGAGCAGGTCCGCTACAGCTTCGAAAAGCTGTATAAGGACACCGGCGTGAGTGCCGAGGACGTGAACCATCACCTGCTCGACTTCGGCTTCCAGCGCTTCTTTGCCAGCCATCACCCGCTGATCGTTCCGGAACCCTTCACCCCGGAACCGACCGAATCCTATTCCAAGGACGACATCGACGAGTACGTGGACGCACTGATCCAGATCTGCGAAGAAGCGTACACCGAGCCCGAAAAGGTGCTGAACGCGCCGTACGCCGGCCCGATCTCCCGCCTGGAAGAGGACCACATCCACGACTGGAGCGAGCTCTGCGTCACCTGGCGGGTGTGGAAGAGGAATCACGGCCTTGCTTAAGCTCGGCCTGATCGTCAACCCGATCGCCGGGATGGGCGGCCGCGTGGCCTTAAAGGGCACGGACGGCCGGGAAGTCCTGGCAAAGGCCCGGCAGCGGGGCGCGGTCCCCGAAGCCGGCGTCAAGGCGGAAAAAGCCCTGCGGATGCTGCTCCCGCACCGGGACAGCCTTTGCGTTTACACCGCCTCCGGAGCCATGGGGCAGGACCTGTGCGAAAAACTGGGCCTGCCCTGCCGGATGGTGTATGAAGCGCCCGGCCCCGAGACCTCGGCGGCGGATACCGCGGCCGCAGCCCGCGCGCTGGCGGAGATCCCGGCGGACCTGCTCCTCTTTGCGGGGGGCGACGGGACCGCCCGGGACGTCTGCGGCGCCGTGGGCGAGGCGGTCCCCGTGCTGGGGATCCCGGCCGGGGTCAAGATCCAGTCGGCCGTCTTCGCCTTCACGCCGGAGGACGCCGGCGCCGTGGCCGCGGTCATGGCATCGGGCACGCCGATGACGGACAGCCTGCGCGAAGTGGTGGACCTGGACGAGGACGAATACCGGCAGGGCCGGGTCGGCGCCCGCCTCTACGGCGTCATGCGCATCCCCGACTGCCCGGACCGCCTGCAGTCCATGAAGCAGAGCGGCTTCGCCACGGAAGCGGGCCAGCTGGAAGCCATCGCGGCGTTCCTGGACGAACATCTGGAACCCGGCCTGATCTATGCGGTCGGCTCCGGATCCAGCGCCAAATGCATCAGCCGCCGCCTGGGCCTGCCGTACGAACTGCTGGGCGTGGACCTGATCCGGGACCGGCAGCTGATCGCACGGGACGTGACGGAGGAACAGCTCTGGACGTATGCCGGGACCGGGAAGCTCCGCATCATCGTCTCGCCCATCGGAGGCCAGGGGTTTCTGTTTGGTCGGGGCAACCACCAGTTCAGTCCCCGGGTCCTGAAGGCCGTGGGAAAGGACGGGATCACGGTCCTGTCCCCGGAATCCAAGCTTCTTTCCATTCCTGACCACACCTTGCGGGTGGATTGTGGGGAGGAAGAAGTGAACCGGCTGCTGCGAGGCTATTACATGGTCCTCTGCGGTTACGGCTACCACGCGGCGATCGCCTGCAAATAGTTAGAATAATAAGTTTGGTTGGGTATTCTTTTTCCGGTTTGGTTGTGTTATAAGGGCATCACAGAATCTACTATGGTATCGTAAGAAATTTCGTGACACATCCGATCAGCGGCCAACAGCGCGAAAGGAAAAAAGATGAAAACTGCATACATCAACGGAACGATCTACACGATGAAGGCGGAAGGCGACACTGTCGAAGCTTTTCTGGTAGAAAACGGAAAATTCGCGTACTGCGGTACGAATGAAGAAGTCCTGAAACTGGCCGGCGGCTGCGAGGTGGTGGACTTAAACGGCGCCCCCGTCCTGCCCGGCATGATCGACACCCACCAGCATTTATACGCTTATGCGCGCGACCTTCTGAAACTGGATCTGAAAAAAGCGAACTCCCTGAAGGAGCTGCTGGAGATGATCCGGGTCCGCGCGGAAGCCACGCCCAAGGGCGAATGGATCCTGGGCACCGGCTTCGACCATGAGAAATTCACGGACGAAAAAGTCCTGCCCACCAAGGAACAGCTGGATGAGGTCTGCCCGGACAACCCGCTGATCATCACCCGCTACTGCCTGCATGTCAACTGCGCCAACTCCCTGGCCCTGAAGATCGGCGGCGTCGGCCCCGGCTTCAAGCCGAAGGTGGAAGGCACCGTGGAATTCCGCGAAGACGGCGAGCCGACCGGCGTCCTGCGCGACGCGGCCGCGGCGGACATCACCGCCCTGGTCCCGGATCCGCTGGCCACCATGGAAGGCAAGAAGAAAGCGCTGGAAGCGGCCTGCTATCAGCTCAACGCCAACGGCCTGACCGGCGTCCACCCCATCCGCGGCGTGCACGTGAACCTGCCGGAATACACGGACGTCTACCAGAACCTGGCGGACGAAGGCCGTCTGACCGTCCGCGTGTTCCTGGGCTTTGACGAACTGCCCGGCTGCGCCATCCGCACCGGCCTGGGCGACGAGATGGTGAAATACGGCTTCTACAAAATGTACGTGGACGGCAACATGGGCGGCCGCACGGCCCTCCTGACCGCTCCTTACGAAGACGATCCAACCACCTGCGGCGTCCCGAACTACACGCAGGAAGAGCTGAACAAAAAGGTCAAGACCGCTTACGAACTGGGCCTGCAGCAGGGCGCCCACGTGATCGGCGACAAGGCGGCCGAAATGCTGACCACCGCCATCGAAGAGGCCCTGAAAGATCATCCGGCCACGGATCCCCGCATGTTCCGCATGATCCACATGTCCCTGCTGAACCCCGACGTGGTCGAGCGCGTGTCCAAGCTCCCGGTGGTCATCGACATCCAGCCGATGTTCGTCTCCACCAACGTGCACTGGTCGGAATCCCGCGTGGGCCACGAGCGCTCCGCGTACCACTACTGCTGGCGGAAACTCCTGGACAACGGCATGATCCTGACCGCCGGCTCCGACAGCCCCTGCGAATCCTTCTACCCCATGCACGGCGTCTACGCCATCACCACCCGCAAGGGCATGGACGGCTATCCGGACGGCGGCTGGTTCCCGGAAGAGCGCGTCACGGTCTGGGAAGCCATGTGCATGTACACCCGCAACGCCGCCTACGTCTCCTATGAGGAAGACATCAAGGGGACCATCGAGGACGGCAAACTGGCCGACTTCGTCATCATGGACCGCGACGTGTTCAAGACGGTCCCGGACGAGATCAAGGACATCAAGGTCGTCAAGACCTTCCTGGGCGGAAAGGAAGTTTATTCCGCGCAGTAACCAAGTTCCCGGCATGCCGAGGCATGTCTCAATAGAAAAAACAAAGAACCCAAAAAATTCTAGGAGGAACGAACAATGAAGAAACTGCTTAGCCTGGTACTCTGCTTAGCCATGGTCCTGTCTCTGGCGGCCTGCGGCGGCGGCAACAACGACAAGACCACCACGGCTGCTCCTCAGCCCGGCGGAGAGACCACTGCTGCGAAAGACTGGGGCATCAAGACCCAGGTCACCTCGACCGACAAAGTCACCATCCGTCTGGCCTATGACGTAGCCGAAGCCCATCCGTCGCACAAGGCTACCGTTGAGAAGTTCAAAGACGTGCTGGAAGGCGTCACGGGCGGCAACATCACCGTGGAACTGTATCCCAACTCCCAACTGGGCTCCCTGGCCGAGAACATGGAATCCATGCGTATCGGCGACCTGGAAATGGCCTACCTGAACGACTCCGTCATCTGCGCGATCGTTCCCGAATACTCCCTGGTCGGCCTGCCTTACCTGTGGACCTCCCTGGAAGCCGCTCATGAAGCGCTGGACGGCGACTTCGGCCAGTACCTGGACAAGAAGCTGGAAGAAGGCATCGGCATCCTGAACCTTGGCTGGGGCGACGTGGGCTTCCGCAACATCACCAACTCCAAGAAAACCATCAACACCCCTGAAGACCTGAAGGGCCTGAAGATCCGTACCATGACCAACCCGCTGCACGTGGAATATTTCACCGCGCTGGGCGCCATCCCTACTCCCATGAGCTTCAGCGAACTGTTCACCGCTCTGCAGCAGAAGACCGTGGACGGCCAGGAGAACCCTACCGCCATCATCTACAACAACGCCCTGTATGAAGCCCAGAGCTACATGACCGTCAGCGAGCACGTGTTCACCGCCATCAACATGAACATTGCGAAGCCTTTCTTTGACAAGCTGCCCGCCGACTACCAGGCCCTGATCAAGGAAGCCGCCGCCAACACCATGGCTTATCAGCGCGAGCTGATCACGGCTGAGAACGAATCCCGCCTGAGCGAGATCAAGGCTGCCGGCGTGGAAGTCACCGTGCTGACCACCGAGCAGAAGGCTCCTTTCCAGAAAGTGGCTGAGGACTCCTGCTACAAGACCGCTGCCCAGACCTACGGCCAGAACCTGATCGACATGGCCGCCGCTCACAACAAATAATAAGCAATGACGCAAGGTCCGGCTTCCGGCGGGGTTCCGTTCGGGCGCCGGACCTCTTTTTCCCCTTCTGTCCGAAGAACACACAACTAGAGAGAGGAGCGTTAGCCTTCCATGAAAGTTCTGAAATTCCTGAACGAAAGGCTTGAAGAAATATTCCTCGTGATCCTCATGATCGCCGCGACCCTGCTCGTGGCGGCGCAGGTGGTGACCCGTTTCATCCTGAAGGTCCCGCTTCCCTGGAGCGAGGAGATCGCACGCTATATGTTCCTGTGGCTGACCTGGGTCGGCGCGGCGTACGCGACCAAGGAACGCAAGCATGTGAGAATCGACATCATTTATGAAAAACTGCCCGAAGCGGGCAAAAAAGTTTGCACCGTCATTTCCACGATCATCTGGATCGTTTTCCTGGGCATCATGGTCTACCTTTCTTTCCGGCTGACCAGAAGCGTGGCTTCCGGCGGCCAGATCGCGGTGGGCAGCGGCATCCCGATGTGGATCCCTTACGCGTCCATCCCGGTCGGCATGGGCCTTATGCTGTTCCGGCTGCTCCAGAATTCGGTAAAGGACATCCGTCAGGCTAAGGCCGCGAAGGAAGGAGGAGAAGATCATGCTGCTTAAACTGCTCGTCTTATTCGGAACCATGTTCGCCCTGATGATCATCGGGGCTCCGATGGCGGTCTCGCTGGGCGTATCCACCATGCTCACCATGGTGCTGACCACCAAGATCAGCCTGACCACCATGGCGACGGCCTGCTTCAGCGGCCTGGACTCCTTCCCGCTGATGGCCATCCCCTTCTTCATCCTGGCCGGCAACCTGATGCGTTCCGGCGGCATATCGCGGCGAATACTGCAATTCGCCGACGCCCTGGTGGGCTGGATCACCGGCAGCGTGGGCATGGTCACGGTCGTGGCTTCCATGTTCTTCGCGGCTCTGTCCGGTTCCTCGCCCGCCACCGTGACCGCCATCGGCGGCATCACGATCCCTCAGATGAAAGAAGAGGGCTATGACCACGCGTACGCCACGGCTCTGGCCGCCGCGTCCGGCACCATCGGCGTCATCATCCCGCCCAGCATTCCTTTCGTCATTTACGGCGTTGCGGCGCAGTGCTCCATTTCCGATCTGTTCCTGGCCGGCATCATCCCCGGCGTGCTGATCGGTGTGGTGCTGATGGTCGTCAACTACGTTACCTGCCGGAAGAACCAATACGGCAACAAGCACAGATTCTCCGGCAAGAAGCTGCTGAAGACCCTGCTGGATTCCTTCTGGGCCCTGCTGGTCCCCGTCATCATCCTGGGCGGTATCTACGGCGGTATCTTTACCCCTACCGAAGCCGCTGTGGTGGCGATCATTTACTCGCTGATCATCGGTGTGTTCGTGTACAAGGAACTGAACCTGCGGACCATCTATGAAGCCGTGCGCGACACCGTGCTGGTGAACGGCCAGACTACTTTCCTGGTCGGCATCTCCATGTCCTTCGCCCGCTTCCTGACCATGTCCCAGGTGCCTACGAGCCTGGCCAAGAGCATCCTGAACATCAACAGCCCGCTTGCGATCCTGCTGGCCATCAACCTGTTCCTGCTGGTCGTCGGCTGCTTCATCGACAACATCTCCTCCACGGTCATCCTGACCCCCATCCTGCTTCCGATCGTGGTGGGCATCGGCATGAGCCCCATCCAGTTCGGTATCGTGATGACCGTCAACCTGGCCATCGGCTTCATCACCCCTCCTTACGGGTGCAACCTGTTCTTCGCCTCCGCCATCTCGAACGTATCGGTGACGAACATTGCGAAGAAGATCATGCCGATGATCGGAGTGATGCTGCTCGTCCTGATGGCGATCACCTTCGTGCCCGCCCTGACGATGGGCATTCTCGGCAAGTAAACAGGCTGCCTGTATTGTATCAGGCAATGTCGGAAAAGCGCAGCTGCAGCATATCAGAAGCAACTGCGCTTTTTTGTTGCGAAAGGTACAGATCTGTGATAAGATTTTCCAATATGGCTGACTCACAATTCTTGGAACAGAGAACAAATATGATACAGATAATGTCTTGCTGAATTACAGTGCAGGATCGGGAGAGAATCACATAAAGGTATGGATATCGATATTCTTCTGGCTTTACAGGAATTCAGAAACGGAAGTGGTTCCTATCTGACCAGCTTCTTTTCCAAAATGTCTTATTTGGGAGAATTAAACACTGTCCTCATCATAATGGCGGTGATATACTGGTGTTTCAGTAAAGAGTTGGGAACCTACCTTATGATGGGATGGAGCGGCAACAGGATCCTGAACGGAGCAGCTAAGATCACAGCTTGCACATACCGTCCCTGGATCAGAGATGCGAGAATCGTGCCATACGGGAATTACACGTCTACCGCAACAGGATATTCCTTTCCCAGCGGGCATGCGATGAATGCTGCTACCATATACGGAAGCGGCGCCCGGAAGAAAAACTTTCCGGTGGCGCTGCGAGTTATATTGGGGTTGATGGTGGTGCTGGTCGCGTTCAGTCGTATGTACCTGGGCGTTCATACACCGCAGGATGTTCTGGCCGGGACGGCTGCCGGACTGCTGGTCATGTTTTTGACCGGAAAACTGATGCGGTGGGTTGAGGCGCATCCGACAAAAGATGTGCTGATAGCGGGAATCGGAATCGCATTAGCGGCAGTGGTAGCCGCTTACGCCATGCTGAAGTCGTACCCGGAAGACTACGATGCTAAAGGAAAACTGCTGGTAAACGGAACAAGAATGGCTAAGGATACGTTCAGAGACGTCGGAAGGAGCGCGGCTTTTCTTTTGGGGTGGGTTCTGGAAAGACGGTTTGTTCGTTTCTCCACCGATATTCCCGCGATGAAAAGAGCAGTCCGCCTTGCAGGAGGACTGTTGAGTTATTATGCGGTCAGCCTGATTCTTGTCCCGCTGATAAAAGATTGGCTTCCCGGGTCCGACGGGATTATGATTTCTGCATTTTTCCAGATGTTTTATATAACTTTTCTTTTTCCTTGGTGCCTAAAACGTTTTGAAACTCCCGCTCCGGAGCAAAAAGCTCAGAATGCTGTTTTTTAATTTTTCCTTGACGCACAACGTTTTCCGTGGCATAATAATTTCACTGTTTTAGAATTTTAATAAATTTTTAATAATTTCGGAGCGGACTTCCCGCGTCCGCACGGCCTCAAAAGGAGAGCAGCATGGATATTTTTGAAAAGTTCTACCGCCCGCAGCTGGTGGATAAGGTCAGGGAAGCGAACGTCTATCCCTATTTTCACGCCCTGGAATCCAAGCAGGACACGGAAGTGATCATGGAAGGCAAGCGCCGGATCATGCTGGGCTCCAACAACTACCTGGGCCTGACCACGCATCCGGATGTCATCGCCGCCGGCATCCGGGCCTATGAGGAGTACGGCTCCGGCTGCAGCGGCTCCCGCTTCCTGAACGGAACGCTGGAACTGCATCTGGAGCTGGAGAAGGAACTGGCCGCATTCCTGCGCAAGGACGCGGTCATCACGTTTTCCACCGGCTTCCAGTCCAACCTGGGCATCATCAGCGCCGTGGTGGGCAAGAACGACTACGTGATCATGGACCGCGAAAACCACGCCAGCCTGTATGACGGCTGCCGCCTCTCCTACGGCACCATGCTGCGCTACCGCCACAACAGCATGGAGGAACTGGAAAAATGCCTGCAGCGCGTCCCGGATACCGGTGGCGCCCTGATCGTGACCGACGGCGTCTTCTCCATGGGCGGCGACATCGCGAAACTGCCGGAGATCTGCGCACTGGCCGAAAAATACGGCGCCCGCGTGATGGTGGACGACGCGCACGGCCTCGGCGTGATCGGCGAAGGCGGCTGCGGCACGGCCAGCTACTTCGGCCTGGAAGACAAGGTCGACATCTACATGGGCACCTTCTCCAAATCCCTGGCCTCCCTGGGCGGCTACATGGCGGCGGAAGCGCGCGTGATCGACGGGGTGAAGCACAGCAGCCGGCCGTTCATCTTCTCCGCGTCCATGACCCCGGCCAACGCGGCCTCGGCCCTGGCGGCGCTGCGCATCCTGGAAGCGCACCCCGAACTGCCGGAGACCCTGCAGGGCAACGCCCTGTACATGCGCCAGGCGCTGCGCGACCGCAATGTGAAGATGCGCTCCGGCGGCGGCGAGCAGATCCCGATCATCCCGATCTACACCTATGAAATGTTCAGGACCCTCCAGGTGACCACGGAACTGTACGACCGCGGCGTCTACGTCAACAGCTCCCTGCCGCCCGCCGTGAAGGAGAACGAGTGCCTGATCCGCACCTCCCTGATGGCCACCCATACCCACGCCCTGATCGACGAGGCCGTGGACATCATCGCGGAAGTCCTGAAGGAGTACGACGTATGAGCCGCCCGGTCGCGTTAGTCACCGGTGGCACCAGCGGCATCGGGCTGGAGACGGCCCGGGCGCTCCGCAGCGCGGGCTGCCGCGTCTACACCTTCTCCCGCCGCGCGGCGGAAGAGGGCGACGAGACCCATTTCTCCGTCGACGTGACGGATGAAGCCGCGGTGCGGGCCGCGGTCGAAGCCCTGCAGGAACGCGCCGGCCGCATCGACATCGCGGTCAACTGCGCCGGCTTCGGCATCTCGGGCGCCGTGGAATTCACGGAACTGACCGAAGCGAAGCGACAGATCGACGTGAACTTTTTCGGTATGGTGAACGTGAATAAGGCGGTGATCCCGCTCATGCGGGCCCGCGGCGGCGGCCGGATCGTCAACATCAGCTCCGTGGCCGCCCCCGTCGCCATCCCGTTCCAGACCTATTATTCCGCCAGCAAGGCCGCCATCAACGCGTACACGCTGGCGTTGGCCAACGAGCTGCGCCCCTTCGGGATCACGGTCTGCGCGGTCCAGCCCGGCGACATCGCCACCGGCTTCACGGACGCCCGCGCCAAATCCGTAGCGGGCGACGACGTCTACGACGGCCGCATCTCCCGCAGCGTCTCCCGCATGGAAAAGGACGAGCGCGGCGGCATGAAGGCGGAGACCGCCGGCCGCTATGTCTCGAAGATCGCGCTGAAAAAGAGCGTCAAGCCGCTGTACGCCATCGGCTTTTCCTACAAGGCGGTCTGCGTGCTGATCAAGGTCCTTCCGTGCCGTCTGGCCAACTGGATCGTAGGCAGATTGTACGCGGCCTGAAACAGTCCGCGGTTTTCTCCGGGCCGGCGTTCCGCCGGCTTGTTTTCTTAAATTATTTCGCATTTTCTGTTATATCATTTGTGTAATTTGACTTGCCAAAGAAAGACGCTTGCTATATACTGTAAGTGGCGTCTTTCGATGCACATAACGCAAAATGAGGTGAGCGTAATATGATTCCTTACATCGCAGCAGCCAGTGACATCAGCATTGGCGAGGCGCTGGGCAACATGGTGGTTGGCCTGGGCGTCGTGTTCCTCGCTCTGCTATTCCTGAGCGGAATAATCTCTCTGTTCAAACTGATCGGCAAGGCCGACAAAAAGCCCGCCGCTCCGGCGAAACCGGCCGTAAAAGCCGCGCCCGCCGCTCCGGCAGCTCCGAAGGCAGACGTCGTTGACGGCGCTGTGGTAGCAGCCATCCTGGCTGCGGTCGCTCAGAAGTGCGGTCCGGGCGCCCGGGTCGTATCGATCGAGAAGAGCAAGTAAATCATACAAATCAATATATTTATTCTTTCCAGGAGGAAATCAAAATGAGCAACTACAAGATCACTGTCAATGGCGTAGCCTACGATGTAACCGTGGAAGGCGGCGGATTCGCCCCTGCTTTCTCTTCTCCCATGATGAGCCAGCCCGTGTCCTTCGCCCCGGCCGCTGCTCCGGCTCCCGCTGCCGCTCCGGCTCCCGCTGCTGCTCCCGCTGCTCCTAAGGCTGCCGCTCCCGCTGCCGCCGGCGCCACCAACGTCGAAGCGCAGGTCATCGGCAAGATCTTCAAGATCGTGGCCAAGGTGGGTGACGTCGTATCCGCCGGCGACGAGATCGTTATCTTAGACTCCATGAAGATGGAGATCCCCGTGGTATCCCCTGCGGACGGCACCGTGGCTTCTATCAATGTAAAGGAAGGCGACGCTGTGGAAGTCGGCGACGTGATCGCGACCTTAAACTAAGTTCATAAAGTCCAAAGGAGAAGACAAATGTTGCTTGGAATTGGAGAAACATTCTCAAACCTGGCTCAGCAGACCGCCTTCGCTTCGCTGGACTGGAAGAACTATGTGATGATCCTGATCGCCTGCATCTTCCTGTATCTGGCCATTGCGAAGGGCTTTGAGCCGCTGCTGCTGACGCCCATCGCGTTCGGCATGCTGCTCGTCAATATTTATCCGCAGATCATTGCGGCTCCCACCACCTCCTACCTGGATCCGAAAGGCAATGAATTTGCCGTGGTGCAGTTTGAAGGAGAAAGCCTGACGGCCACCCTCAATGCCGCCAAGGACGTCGTATTCTCCGAGGACGGCACCAAGGCGGAAGTCAAGGACGCCTCGGACGTGACCGTGGCTACCGTCAAGATGGGCGGCTACGTCAAGGAGGCCCTGGAAGCATTCAATGTGACCGACGTCACCATTGAAAACACCTATCGGCTGCTGGTGACCTACCTCTATAACGAGTCCTACACCACCAAGGAAAACGCCGGCGGCCTGCTGCACTATTTCTACATCCTGGATGAATGGGCCATCCTGCCCTGCCTGATCTTCATGGGCGTGGGCGCCATGACCGACTTCGCCCCGCTGATCGCCAACCCCATCAGCTTCCTGCTGGGCGCGGCCGCTCAGTTCGGCATTTACGTCGCCTACCTGGGCGCCATCCTCCTGGGCTTCAAGGGATCTGAAGCGGCAGCCATCTCCATCATCGGCGGCGCCGACGGCCCGACCTCCATCTTCCTGGCTTCCCGTCTGGGACAGTTCCACCTGATGGGCCCGATCGCCGTGGCGGCGTATTCCTACATGTCCCTGGTGCCTATGATCCAGCCTCCCATCATGAAGCTGATGACTTCCGAGAAAGACCGGAAGATCAAGATGGGCCAGCTGCGTCCCGTTTCCAAACTGGAGCGCATCCTGTTCCCGATCATCATCACCATCGTGGTCGCCATGATCCTGCCTTCCACCGCTCCTCTGATCGGTATGCTCATGCTGGGCAACCTGTTCCGTGAGTGCGGCGTGACCCGTCAGCTGCAGGAGACCGCTTCCAACGCCCTGATGTACATCGTCGTCATCCTGCTGGCCGTTTCCGTGGGCGCCACCACCAGCGCCGAGGCGTTCCTGCGCGTGGAAACGCTGAAAATCGTGGTCCTGGGTCTGGTCGCTTTCGCCTTCGGTACCTTCGGCGGCATGCTGCTCGGCCAGGTCTTGTCCAAGGCCACCAAGGGCAAGATCAATCCTCTGATCGGCTCCGCCGGCGTGTCCGCCGTTCCCATGGCGGCCCGTGTGTCCCAGAAAGTGGGCGCCCAGGCGGATCCTACCAACTTCCTGCTGATGCACGCCATGGGTCCGAACGTGGCCGGCGTTATCGGCACCGCCGTCGCGGCCGGCGTCTTCATGGCCATCTACGGCGTATTCTAAACCACTCATCTCACCGGGGCGGTGCTTTTTGCGCCGCCCTTTTTTTGCAAAACAAGGCCGTTTGGGGACGGTTCCTCTTTGGCCCTGTTTTCTCCTCTTCCGCTAAAACATGACAAAGGGACAAGCCCTTTGTCAGAAATCGGCTGCAAAGAACCAGACACGGGAACCGTTCCAATGTCTGAAACCATTAAAAAAGAGGATAGTCACCATGCCTGAAATCAATCCCCGTCCCGTCAAGATCACGGAGACCGTCCTTCGCGACGGCCACCAGTCTCTGATCGCCACCCGCATGACCACCGAACAGATGCTCCCCATCGTCGAAAAAATGGACGAAGTGGGTTACTACTCCGTGGAATGCTGGGGCGGCGCCACCTTCGATGCCTCTCTCCGCTTCCTGAACGAAGACCCCTGGGACCGCCTGCGCAAGCTCCGCGCCGGCTTCAAAAAAACCAAACTGCAGATGCTGTTCCGCGCCCAGAACATCCTGGGCTACCGCCACTACGCGGATGACGTGGTGGATTACTTCGTGAAAAAATCCCTGGACAACGGCATCGACATCATCCGCATCTTTGACGCGCTGAACGATCTGCGCAATCTGGAGACCGCCGTGAACGCCACCAAGAAATACGGCGGCCACGTCCAGACTGCCATTTCCTATACCCTCGGCGAACCCTATACCGTGGAATATTTCACGAACCTCGCCAAGTCCATGGAAGACATGGGCGCCGACTCCATCTGTGTGAAGGACATGGCCGGCCTGCTGATCCCCTATGAAGCGGAGAAACTGGTCAAAGCCCTGAAGCAGACCGTTAAAGTCCCGATCCAGCTCCACACCCACTACACCAGCGGTGTGGCCGCCATGAGCTACATGCGCGGCATCGAAGCCGGCGCAGACATCATCGACACCGCCATGAGCCCCTTCGCCCTGGGCACCAGCCAGCCCTCCACCGAAGTCATGGCGCGCACCTTCCGCGGCACCCCGTACGATACCGGCCTGAACGAAGAACTTCTGCTGGAAGTGGCGGATTATTTCCGCCCCATCCGCGAGGAAGCGCTGGCCAGCGGCCTGCTGAATCCCAAGGTGCTGGGCGTGGACATCAACACCCTGAAATACCAGGTGCCCGGCGGCATGCTGAGCAACCTGGTCAGCCAGCTGAAGGACCAGCACGCGGAAGACAAGTTCTACGACGTGCTGAAGGAGATCCCCCTGGTCCGCAACGATCTGGGCATGCCGCCCCTCGTGACCCCGTCCAGCCAGATCGTGGGCACGCAGGCCGTCATGAACGTCCTGTTCGGCGGCCGCTACAAGGTGGCCACCAAGGAGACCAAAGCCCTGCTGCACGGCGAATACGGCCGGACTGTCCGTCCCTTCAACAAAGAAGTGCAGAAGATGGTCATCGGCGACGCGGAACCCATCACCTGTCGTCCCGCGGACCTGATCGAAAACGAACTGCCCAAGCTCCGCGAGGAGATCAAGGACTACAGCATCCAGGACGAAGACGTGCTGACCTACGCCCTCTTCCCTCAGGTCGCCCTTGACTTTTTCAAGGAACGCCAGGCCGGCTTCCCGAAGAAGAAAGCGGCCGAGGAAGCCGCCAAGGCCGCCAAGGAAGCCGCAAAGAACGCCCCGAAGGCCGCTCCGCAGTCCGAAGCTCCCGCTCAGATCAAATACGTTCCGCTGCCCGCCCCCTTCCTGCATTCCTACCCCGGCGTCGTCGGCGAGGACGCCCTGCCCTACATCGATCCCGCCCCCAAAGCCGGCGACAGGATCGAAGGCAGCGCCACGTTTGACGGCAAAGCGGTCGATTTCAAAGTCGACTGCTTAGGATGACCTATAGGGGCGGATGCTTTCGCCCGCCCCGGATCTGCAACCACCCGGCGGAGCAGGCACTGCCCGCCCATTCCCCCACTATTTCATCTGAAGGAGGCCCCATGCAAACCGACGTCCGTCCCGAATCCATGCCCCGCATCAATACCCCGGCCCTGGCCGAATCCTTTATCTCTGAACAGCTCGCCGCCATCCGCTCCCAGGTCGGCGACGGCAAAGTCCTCCTGGCCCTTTCCGGCGGCGTGGACTCCTCCGTGGTGGCCGCCCTCCTGATCAAGGCCATCGGGCAGCAGCTCGTCTGCGTCCACGTCAACCACGGCCTGCTCCGCAAAGGCGAACCCGAACAGGTCGTCCGCGTCTTCGGCGAAGAACTGGGTGCCAACCTGGTCTACGTCGACGCCGCCGACCGCTTCCTGGACAAACTGGCCGGCGTTTCCGACCCGGAAGAGAAGCGGAAGATCATCGGCGCCGAATTCATCGACGTCTTCGCAGAAGAAGCCGCCAAACTGGAAGGCATCCGCTTCCTGGCCCAGGGCACCATTTACCCGGACATCCTGGAGTCCGTCGCCGGCATCAAGGCCCACCACAACGTGGGCGGCCTCCCCGAGCGCCTCGGCTTCGAACTCGTCGAGCCCGTGAAGCTCCTCTACAAGGACGAAGTCCGCGTGGTCGGCACCGCCCTCGGCCTGCCCGACTCCATGGTCTACCGCCAGCCCTTCCCCGGCCCCGGCCTGGGCGTACGCTGCACCGGCGCCATCACCCGCGACCGTCTGGAAGCCCTCCGCGCCGCCGACGCCATCGTCCGCGAAGAGATCGAAAAACTTCCGGAGATCCCCTGGCAGTATTTCTGCGTCGTCCCGGACTTCAAGACCACCGGCATCCGCGACGGCAAGCGCACCTTCGACTGGCCCTGCATCGTCCGCGCCATCAACACCGTGGACGTCGTCGAAGTCACCCCCGTCCACCTTCCCTACGACCTGATCGACCGCCTGGCCGCCCGCATCCCCGCGGAAGTCCCCGGCATCTCGCGCGTCCTGGTCGACTTCACACCGAAGCCTCCGGCCACGGTAGAGTGGGAATAATCGTCATGTTAAGTGACAACCTCATTGATCCTGAAAATGACACTTTCGTTGAGCGTCTGAACCAGGAAAAATAAGAGAAAACAAAACAGAACATAGCAAGTCAAAGGCCCTGTGCTGCAAACCCTGTAGCCGGGGCTTTTTGTATGCGGGAAGCCCTGAAGAAAACCACGTATTTTCAATGGATTTTCGGGTTTTTGAGAGAAGGAAAATGGCGGAAAAAGCGGTCCGGCACCGGGCCTGCGGCCTTCGGTTTTTAGAAGAAAAACGGAGGGATGACGGGCAGAGGCGCACGATCAGACAAAGTGTCATTTTTCGACAAAAAGACGATCAAAAGAGGTGTCACTGGACACAAGTGGTTTGCAGGTGGCATAAAAACCTTTGCAGCAGCAGGCGTTTTGTGAGACGCCTGCTGTTTTTGTTATCAGGATCGCTAACAAAATGATAACAGTATGGAAGAAAAAAGGACGAGGAAGGGCGGGGTGGCAACAAATGACAACAAAAAAGGTTTAAACAAATAATCTGAAGTCGATTTAGCGGCGAGACTTGATTGCCCATAAATGGTTTGATATTATAAAAATGAGGTGCAATAAATGAAACCGGCATTTGATCCCGCGGAATTCGCCATGCTTATGAGCAACGGATACTTTGGCGTATCCGACGATAAACTGTAAGAAATCGCAGAAACCATGCATCGCAGCGGTCTCAGCCTGACGGATGCCGCCTGGGAATGCGATATCGATCCGGCAAATCTGTCTTCTTCAGACATAGTTGCAATCAGGGAATGCTTTAGCTCTCTGTGAGAAAAGACTTCAATAAAAGAAAGGCGCAAAAGTGACATGGAACGTTACCTTTTCTGCACGGACGACGGCGCGTCGGATCCCTTCTCGCCGGAAGATCTCTTTATCACGCACAGAACTCCGGAGCATCTGACAGAGGCGCAGAGGCAGGCGGATCTTGAAATAAGACGGCTACAGAACCGGTATAAGATGCCCGGTATTCTGTCGTTCCTGCAATGGCTCGGGTTTGTTGTCGGAATGGTGATCGCGGCCGGCATTATTCGGGCGAATGTTCCGCTGGCCCAGAAGTATCAGAACGCGCCGGCTCTTTTCTGGATCTGTGGCGGTTCTCTTATCGTTTCGGGGATCCTTTTCCTGCTCAAGAAATATCTTCAACACAGGAGGGATAACAGCGAAGAGGCTTTAGCTGGCTGCAAACAGGCTGAGGATGCGGAAAAAGCAATCAGGAAATACATGTCGGTCCCGGATGATGCGACAAAGATAAAGGTTCTGAGATTTGCCTATCGGGAGGGCGGAGATCATCCGGATTTTCTATGTGCTGCGTTGCCTGTGGAAATGGATCTGTTCCGGAATAATGACGGGATCTGTCTTTTTGACGATACCCATGTATTCACGTTTCCCTTTGAGGAACTGGCAGGCATTCGGGTGATCAATCAGCCGATCCCGATCATAGACTTGAATGAACCGGATTGTTCCGGAAGAGATCGTTTGCGGGTAAACGGTGTGATCATGGAAGACGGTCTGCCGACCGGCCTGAGATTTTACTGTGCGCTGGATATTATTCGTCTTGGCATGACATACAGCCTGCCCTTTCCCGCTTATGAAATGGAAGCCGTACAGAGCCTTTGCGGACTGACAGCGCCCGAACTGCCGTCAGTGACCGACAGGGGGCAGGAGGGACTTTCTGTAGACCGGTCACAGGACGGCGATAAGATCCAGCCGCTGTTTTATTGGAAACCGCCGAAAGAAAAAGTTGCGTTCTGGTTTACACGAGCGTCTGATTTTGAGTTCAGAACAAAACATCCCGTACTGTATGTTGTATTTGCCATCCTCGGAATTATCGCTCTTGTCCTTCCGATAGTTCTCTTCTTGATGATCATCCGCGGCATACCCGGCGCGGTGAACAGCGGATGGGGATTGCTCGGTGTTGTGGGCGGTTTCATCGCGGGAGCCGGCCTGTTCAATATTGTCGCGGCGTGGCTGCACCAGTATCTGGGGCATAAAGTGACGATCATTTGTCTGCTGACCGGGATCGTGATGATGTCCGTCAGTTATTTTCTGGTCCGGTGAGTTTTCGATCCGCAACAGGCCTATGTTATTGGGGAAAGTATATAGGAGACCAAAGGCACTGGGGGATGGGAGGATTCGTGAATCGAGTATATTTGATTGTGTCCGAGGACGTAGAGGATATTACAGAATTATGAAGTATGCTGGCCGTGGATTGATTATACTGAATGGATACAGCAGTTTTATATCCTTCGCTTTGAGTGCTGATAATTCCATTTTATGAGACTTTGTCATTGTTTGATATAGTGACCTGATGCTAGTTGGAAATTAAAAGTACTATTGGACAGGGAAGGAAAGAACAACATGGCAGTTTTCGGGAAGCAGAAAAATGATTGGGATCCGATTTTTCATGGACATGTTATTGATCCAGCCGTGTTTATGATTTTATACGTTTTAATTGGAATTGTAATTACTGTACTTGCGATCCTTTTGGCACACTATGTTTTTTTCTGGGCAGACAAAAATGCTTCTACACTTGAGCAGCAGGTCGTATTTGAGTCTTTCTCTTTTGAAGGAAGTGACACCCGGCTTTTATCTTCTGATAAACAGATATACAGAATATCTGGCAGATGGCAAGAGAAGGAATCCTTGGAATACATCTGTAGCCGAGGGGATGCAATTACAGTCTTTTCAAAGGTTATGAATTCCGACAAAGAAGGAAGTTTCTACTCAGTTAAAGCACTTTACAGTGCCAACAACTGTTTACTGAGTTTTGAAGAAGCAAATCACATGCACATCTATGTGACATGGCGTGCGATGCTTGTCCCTGCGGTTCTTGCCATCATGTGGGCATTGTTTATAGCCGGTTCAATAAAAGTGGGGCGCAATCCAAGTAGGTATAGCAAGCGAGTGGTACGACTTTTCTTTAAAGACGGATATATTCGATACTAAGTATGCAAAAAACTGCGGGCTTATATGGTCATTTGGTTTTTGACTTTTCAGACATTCTGGCAGGTACATAATGGATAATTTGTTTTCAACAGATATTATTGGGAACCCTTTGCTTAAAGTGGTTTCTGATTTTGTAAGCGGAGAAAATGATATAGCAGGTTTTTTTGCGATTTACAGTCGAAATGACGAAATGGCTGATTACTTGGATTTGATAATTGATTATATCGCGGATCATCATATTCCTATAAAACGCAGAACCGTTTTAATGAAAAATGTGAACCAAAACAAGCCCTTTGAAATGGAGTCATATGTTGAGAGATTTATAAAAGAGTGTGCAAAGGATTTATTAGCCATTGACCTTTCCGATTCGTGGAAAAATGATCCTCCGAAAGTTGGTGCCTATATCAAAACGCTGCCGTACCTGACGGCATATGGCGCTTACAAGATCCATAGTATTGTCGCTGACATATATTATCAGATTGATCCCGAATTGAATAGAACTGACAAATACAGAGCAGAATATGTGTTTTCCCTGGATGTTTTACCAACCTATCTTGCCGGAGGAACAGCAGCCGAGAATTATGTCAGTCAACACATTATTTCAAAATACCCTTCTACTATGAAAAAAGGGGAACGGAAGCAACTGGTTAAAGAAGAGATCAGACAAGCCTTTCAAAGAGAAGGTAAAGGCTTTCCGCGGTGGATCCAATCGCCGGCGTGGCCTATGGGTATTGACGGCAAACCAATGGTATACGTAGGGCAAAAAGCATTTGCGGAGAATTCGGAATACTATTTTAAAGATTCGGTCACAAGCGAAATACTGACAATAACACAATGGTGGTAGCATCATCGCAAGCAAGACATATTGAAATTGACTTTTGTTCTGGTATAATATCAATGCTATTATCCATAGTAATTCCGCTCTGCTGTTATCAATGCTGATAACAAAATGATAACAGAAGAGATGACAGGCTGGATAATATGGATATATCAAATAATCAAAAGGACCATAAATAGGACAAACAATATTTCTTAAACGAAATCAGTTAAGTCCTGTCGAGTGGGAATGAGATACCGTGTTAAGTGACAACCTCATTGATCCTGAAAATGACACTTTCGTTGAGCGTCTGAACCAGGAAAAATAAGAGAAAACAAAACAGAACATAGCAAGTCAAAGGCACTGTGCTGCAAACCCTGCAGCCGGGGCTTTTTGTATGCGGAGAGCCCTGCAGAAAACCACGTAATACCAACGTTTTTCGCTGTTTTAGAGAGAAGGGAAAAAGGAGGGAAAACCGATTTGGCGCCGGGCCTGCGGCCTTCATGTTTGGTAGAAAAACGGAGGAGTGATGGGTGGAGGCACACGAATAAACATAGTATCATTTTTTGAGGAAATGACGATCATAGAGGTTGTCACTGGACAGCAAAAAACGTCGGAAACCCGCATGAATGCTGGGCTTTTGAAAATTGAAAACGGGGCTTGGCAACGTTTGGCAACATCTGAATATTCCGTCGAATAATTAACAAATTGATTCTTTCTTTGAGCATTGATTTTCCAGAAGATATAATATATAATAATTTTGCGAATCTGCGAAAGGAGCGTAAACCAGTGATCTGCAGAGAGCTTTATCGCTGATCAACTGAATAAAGGTGCAGAGCTTGATCGAAGGGCATCCCCCTCTTTTTAGTGCACCGTCTTGAGTAACTTTCGGATAGTGGGAACCGCAGGACGCAGCCATGACGGGAGCTGCTTCGCTGCGGTATTTTTGCACCTGTTTTCAGCAGCTGACATAATACAGGAACAATTCACGCGAAAACATATGATCAAGGAGAAAAAACCTATGATAATCAAACTGGAACCTGTCAATGATAATAACCGGGAAGCCGTTCTGGCTCTTTCCGTGCGGGAGGATCAGCCCTTCGTGGCCAGCAATAAAACTTCTCTGCGGCAGGCGGACGAGGCTAACGCGGAGAAGCCCGGCGTGGCCCGGCCCTTTGCCATCTATGCGGATGAGAAGCTGGTAGGCTTCTGCATGTTCGCATTCGATCCTGAAGGAGAGGACGAGGACGACCGCTACTGGCTCTGGCGCTTCATGATCGACAAAAGCGAACAGGGCAGGGGCTGCGGCCAGGCGGCGCTGGCTGAGATCATTCAGTATTTCAAAGACAACGGCGCGGACCGGCTTTTCCTGTCCACCGAACCGGAGAACGAGCGGGGCCTGCACATCTATCATAAAGCCGGCTTCCGGGAGACCGGCATCATCGACAGCGATGAGGCTGTGCTGATGCGGATGCTCAAAGGCCCGAACCGGGTCATCAAGAATTTATACGGCGTCGATGTGGATAAGGCCATGCGCATCAGGGGCAAAAAAGGCTACGGCGTCAGCATTGCCGTCCATGACGGAGAAGGTGATCTCCTCACCTACTGCGCCGGCAGCGGACGTTACGGCGAGGACTTCCCGGTGAATCCGGACATGCTGTTCCAGGCGGGGTCCGTCAGCAAACCCATGTTCGCGCTGACGCTTCTGCGGTATGTTGACAAAGGCATCATCGACCTTGACGCGGACATCTCGGGCGTCGTACCGGAGTTCGCGGGGAAGGGCCCGGTGACCTTCGCCGCGCTGCTTTCCCACACGGCGGGCTACAATTTGCACGGCTTCCCCGGCTATCCGGCAAAACACGAGCCGCTCTCGCTCGAGGACGTGTTGAACGGCAAAGGCGTCACGCCCAGGCTCCGCAGGATCCGTCCCTACGGTAAACAGCACATGTACTCCGGCGGCGGGATCACGCTGGCACAGCTCGCCTTTGAGCGCATCACCGGCACGACCCTCCGCGAAGCCTTCCAAAAGGAGGTCGCCGAGCCTCTGGAGCTGAAGCGCACCGGCTTTTTCCAGCCGCTGGATGAGGAACTGGTTTCCAACGCCGCGTTCGGTTTCAGGCTGGCGCAGAAGGAAGACCCTGCACACGGCTATCACTATTATCCCGAGCACGCCGCTGCAGGGCTTTGGACCACTCCGACGGAACTGGTCAAGATCGGCCTTGAACTTTCGAAGAGCTATCGCAAAGGCGGCCTCCTCAAAAAGAAGACCGCGCGGCGCATGATGACGCCGGTCATGGACAGCTACGGCCTCTGCCTCGACGTTTGGGAATCGGAAGCCCGCAAGGACAGCGTTGCCGGTCACGGCGGGGAGAATTGGGGCTTTCTGACCAGCTGGGTCTTTTCCCGCAAAAAAGATATCTGCGTTGCCGTCATGTACAACAACGTCACGGAAGCCGCCGACGAAGCGATGAATGACATCGCCTGTGAAATCTACAAAAATGCAAAAGAATAAAGGAGAACTGATTCGATGGATAAACACACAATGATGGAAAATCTGGCCCGCAAGCTGAATGAAAAGGACAGCTTCAACGGGGCATGGCTCTATGCCGAAAAGGGCGAGATCGTGTCCAAGGGCGTTCTCGGTTTCCGGGATCCCGAGGATACGCTCCCAATCGCGGAGGACACGATCTTCCAGCTCGCTTCCGTCACCAAGCAGTTCACGGCGGCAGCGGTCATGCTGGTCCGGCGGGAAGGCCTGCTCGACTTTGACGACGAGATCACGAAGTTCTTCCCTGAACTCACCGCTTATAAGGGCGTGACGGTCCGGCATCTGCTGACCCACACGAGCGGCATTCCCGATTATTTTGACGATGCGGATTGGTTCATCAGGATCTGGAAGGAAGAAAAACGGGTGCCGGGCAACGACGAGATCCTGCGCTTCCTCTGCGAAACCGAGGCGAAACCGTACTTCGCCCCGGGCGAAGGCCTGCATTACTCCAACACCGGCTATAACCTGTTGGCGCTGCTCGTGGAGCGGCTCTCCGGCGTTCCTTTTGAAGAGTTCCTGCAGAAGAACATTTTCGAGCCCGCAGGGATGACCTCCACCCGCTGCTGTCATATCCGCCGGGACGGCGTTCCGTTTGAAAACTATGCGCAGGCAACGGTGTATGATGACGGAAAATGCGTGGCTGACATTGACTCCGCGGAAGAAGGCGACGTGGTCGCCTTTGACGGTCTGAACGGTGACGACTACGTGTACACCGACATCTTTGACATGCTCAGATGGGACAGGGCGCTGCGCGAGGGCAAAGTGCTCACTTTGGAAGAGCAGCAGCTCATGTACACCCCCGCAAAACTGAACAACGGCGAGGATGCCGTTTACGATGAGGATGACGGGCTGGGCTACGGCTTCGGCTGGGCCGTCGGCCGTGAGGAGGAATTTGGCCTCGTCGTCAGCCACAGCGGTGGCATGCCGGGCGTCTCTACCTGGTTTGAGCGCTTCATTGACGCGGACAGGGTCCTGGTGATCCTCAGCTGCCGGGATTACAGGGATGTGAGAGCGTATCTGGGCTACTGGGACGGAATGGAAAAGATCGTAAGGGACAGGGAACCCGAACCCATCGTTTCCATAGAAGATATCGCGGTAAAGGACCCGGATAAGTCGAAGTGGGAGAGCTACTGCGGCAAATATGAGCATCCCGAGAAAGCCGATTTCATCGTCGACGAGGTCTTCCTGAAGGACGGTGAGCTTCACGCCAAGGCCATAGACGAAGACGGGGATGAGATGAGCTTCCGGCTCTATCCCATCGGAGAGAACGAATTCGGCCGCAAGGGCGGCATGCTCAAGCTGACATTCGGCGACGGCTGTCTGATGCTCGACGATCTTACCTGCAAAAAGCTGTAAGAATACTGAAACAAGGCGGCGGGGCGTGATCTCCGCCGCCGGAATGCGAGGAAATGAAAAACAGAATCGGTTAAGTCCCGCCGAGCGGGCGTGACAGCGGGCAGTTTGCCGGCAGTAAGGAAAAACCGCTGTGACAGCAGGCGTTGAGTGAGACGTCTGCTGTTTTTTTGTTATCAAAATTGATAACGTTTTCGAAGAAAGAAAGCAGGTGCAGCAACCATATGGCAGCAAAATCCCCCACATAACACGAAACTCATACTGATGGTATGGAAAATAATATCCGATTGATACGACCGGTCTGTTCACTTTCCCCTTTCGAACCATTATAATTATTTCCAGAAAAACAAAGGAGGCGGGCAGATGAAGATGATGCTGGCAGAAAACATCCGCAGATTCCGTAAAGAGCGATTTCTGACCCAGGAGCAGCTTTCCGAAGCGTTAGGGGTGACGGCAGGTGCGGTATATAAGTGGGAGGCAAAACTGTCGACCCCGGACCTGGGGCTGATCATTCAGATGGCCGACTTTTTTGACACCTCTGTGGACGTACTGCTCGGTTATGAAGTAAAAGACAACCGCCTGAAAGCGACGGTGAAGCGTTTACAGGAATACCGCCGCAGCAAGGACCCGGACGGGCTTGCGGAGGCGGAAAAGGCACTGGGGAAATATCCGAACTCCTTTCAGATCGTCAACGAATGCGCCGCCCTGTACCGTGCGTTCGGATTTGACAGCGGGGACAAGGCTTTGTTTCACCGCGCGCTGGAACTGCTGGAACGATCCCGCCTGCTGCTGCCGCAGAACGAAGATCCCGAGATCAGTGAGCAGACGATCTTTGGGAGGATCGCGGAAACCTATCTGGGACTGGACGAAACAGATAAGGCCATAGAACTCTGGAGAGGCCATAATGCCGGCGGGCAGTACAGTCACGAGCTCGGGAATATTCTGGCTCAGAGCGGTCACGCCGCGGAGGCGCGGCAGTTTTTGTCGGAGGCTCTTTTGAAGCATGTCTCCGAGCTTGCCGTCACGATCAACGGCTATGTGAACCTGTATCTCCAAAGCGAGGATCATGAATCCGCGCAGGCGGTCCTGGATTGGGGGACCCGGCTTCTTTTGGGACTGCGGAAGGCGGACAAGCCGAACTACTTCGACAGAATATGCGCCGCCCTGCTCGCTGCCCTTGCCGGATCGCAGTTCCTGTCAGGACGGAGCGACGAGGCGCGCGATACATTGAGGGAAGCCGGAAAATTGGCCGCTTTCTTTGACGCATCTCCCAGTTATGACGAATGCGACATCCGCTTTGTCAGCCGCATTGAAGGCGCCAGCGCTCACGATGACCTGGGAGCGACGGCAATGGACGCCGTCGATCGTGCGGTAAGTCAATTTGAGAATGAGGAGCTTACCGCTCTCTGGAGATCCGTCACAGAGCAGGAGGGGCATCATGAATAAGAAAGAGATCAAGGCGCTGCGGCGCCCCTTTATCAAAGAACTGTTCCGGAACAATAAATTCAACCTGGTCATGACCGTGCTTGCTGCCTTGCTGGGCGCGGTGTCGGAGCTTGTGATCTCGTGGCTCATCAAAGAGGTGGCCGACCTGATCTCCGGAGAATGCCCTTACAGCTTCCGTACGCTTCTGATCATCACGGTAGGCGCGTTTGCGCTGTTTGGAATGGGATGGATCCTGGACAGAGCCTTTCTTTCTGAGTTCCGCGCAAAAGCGATGAAACAGTACCGCGAATACGTTTTTGACCGGCTGATGGAGAAAGGCATCCAGGCCTTCTCCGGCGAGAACAGCTCGCTTTATATCTCTGCGCTCTCCAACGACGTGAACACGATCGAAACGGAGTTTATCGGGCGGCTGCAGAGCACGATACAGGTCGGCATCGCGTTTGTCGGCGCGCTGGGGCTCATGCTTTGGTGCAGCCCGCTGCTGACGCTGATCGCCATCGGTTTCTCCCTGCTGCCCATCCTCGTCTCCGTGGTTCTGGGGAACAAGGCGGCAAAGGCGGAAAAGAACGTCTCCGATCAAAAAGAAAACTATACCGGCATGCTGAAGGACACGCTCATGGGTTTCTCTGTGATCAAGAGCTTTAAAGCGGAGAATAGCATTGCCGGATTGCACGATCGCAGCAATGCGGGCGTCGCGGACGCCTCGAAAAAACGCACGAAAGTCAATGTGCTGGTAAACTATGCTTCCGGCATGGCGGGAGCGGTCCTGCAGTTCGGCGTGTTCTTTGTGGCCGCCGCGCTGGCGCTCTCCGGCAAGGGGATCACGGCAGGTACCGCCATTGTTTTCGTTCAGCTGCTGAACTATGTGCTGGGCCCCATTCAGGCATTCCCGGCGTTCTTCGCCGGCATGATGTCCGCCTGCGGTCTGATCGACAAGCTGGCCCTGGCACTGAACAAAAATGTTTCTGACGAGGGAGAGGAGATCCCGCCGCAGCTCGCCGAAGGGATCTCTGTGAGAAATCTGGGATTTGCCTATGAGGAAGGAAAGCCTGTGCTTTGCGGCGTGGACATGGAACTGCGCGCCGGCGGCTGCTATGCCCTGGTGGGCGGCTCCGGCAGCGGCAAGTCGACGATCCTGAATCTGCTGATGGCGTCCTCGAAAGACTATCAGGGCGAGATCCTCTATGACGGGCGGGAACTCAAAACCGTTTCCGCCGGCTCGCTCTACGACCTTGTGTCCATCATTCAGCAGAGCGTGTTCGTCTTTAACAGCACGATCCGCGACAACATCACCATGTTCACCGAATTCCCGGAGGAAGAGATCGACCGTGCCGTGCGGCTGTCCGGACTGAAGAAGCTCATCGATGAAAAGGGCGCGGACTATCTCTGCGGCGAAAACGGCTCGGGCCTCTCCGGCGGCGAACGGCAGCGCGTCTCCATCGCCCGGGCGCTGCTTCGCAGAACGCCGGTCCTCTTCGTGGATGAGGCGACGGCCGCCCTGGATGCCGAAACTTCCTTTGAGGTGCTGGATGCGATCCTGAAACTGGACGGGTACACCCGCGTCATTGTCACTCACGACCTGGACGAGAACATTCTCCGCCGCTGCACCGCCCTGTTCGCGCTGAAAAACGGCGAGGTCTCGGAACAGGGGACGTTCGGAGAACTGATGGAACGGAAGGGCTATTTCTATTCGCTGTTCACTGTTTCCCAGAGATGACCGTTATTTCTCAAAGTGGCCGGAGAACGGCCTCCGTTCCGGAAACAGTACCGATAGGCCCTGTGCTGCATCCCCTGCAGCCGGGGCTTTTGTAAGCGCGAAGTCCTGAAAAAAGCGTGTTTTCAACGGATTTCAAACATTTGTGAACGGGAGGACGACGGAAAAACCGATCCGGCGCCGGACTTTCGGCCTTTCCGGAAAGCTAAAAAAGGAAACACGAAAGAAGAGGAAAAGAGAACCGGCATATTTTGGGCGTCTGACTCTGAGCACGTCCGAATAAAAAACTGTTAAAAAAACAAGCACAGTTCCCGGCGGAAGGCGCCGGTATCTTGACTTTCGGTGCCGGCGCGTTGTATTCTAAACCTGTACGGGTATGGACCCCGAAAAGGACGAAGAAAGGCAGCAGACCCGATATGGAATATATCCTGGAAACCCACGGCCTGACGAAGATCTACGGTCAGAAAGCCGCTGCGAAGGACGTGGACCTGCATGTGAAAGAAGGGCAGATCTATGGCCTGATCGGACGGAACGGCGCCGGCAAGACCACGATCATGCGGATGATCAGCGGCCTGTCCCGGCCGACGAGCGGCAGTTATTCCCTGTTCGGCAAAACAGGGCTCGAGATGCGGAAGATGCTCCGGAACGTGGGCGTGCTGATCGAGCATCCCGGCCTGTATCCGAAACTCTCGGCGTATGAGAATCTGAAGATCAAATGCATCGGCATGGGGATCCGGCCGGACGGCTGTGTGCCGGAACTGCTGCGCATCGTCGGGCTGGAAAACACGGACCGGAAAAAAGGGGCCGCTTCCTATTCCCTGGGCATGCGGCAGCGTCTGGGCATCGCCCTGGCGCTCGTGGGCGATCCGAAGATGATCATCCTGGACGAGCCCATCAACGGACTGGATCCGCAGGGGATCGCCGAGGTGCGCGAGATGCTGGGCCGCCTCCGGGACGAGAAGGGGATCACCGTCATGGTCTCCAGCCACATCCTGGACGAACTGTCCAAGATCGCGGACGCATACGGCATCATTCACGAAGGCGAGCTGCTGGACGAATTCAGCGCGGAGGAACTGCACCGCCGCTGCGGGCAGAGCCTCATCGTCCGCACGGACGATCCCGCGGCAGCGCTGCGCGTGCTGGAGCAGATGGGGATCCGCGGCGCGGACCATGAACCGGACGGAAGCCTGCTGCTCCGGGAAGGGCTGGAGCGCACGAAGGAGATCTCCCGGGCGATCGTCGGCGCGGGGATCGGTCTGGAGGAGATCTATCTGCGCACGCGGACGCTGGAAGAGTATTATCTCGGTATGACGGGAGGGGCACACAATGCGTAATCTGATCAAAATGGACCTGTACCGGATGGGAAGGTCCCGGACGTTCTGGATCTGCCTGATCATTACCGCCGTCCTGGCCCTGACCGGCGCGCCGATATCCAAACTGCTGTACAATCTGGCCGCCTCCCTGTCCTCGGAGGTCCGCGAGGCGTTCCCGGCTGAAGTCGATCTGTCCGTCATCCTCAGGGACCCGTTCCCGCTGGCGGGCTTCATGCTGCTCCTGCTTTCGCTTTGCTCGTTCTTCCATGCGGACATGGAAAACGGCTTTATCAAGAACATTGCGGGCCAGATGCCTCAGAAGGGGTATACGGTCCTGTCCAAATTTCTGGCGGCGATCGTCCACAACCTGATTTTCGTGATGACCGCGATCGCCGGCAAAGTCATCGGCACGCTGGTCGTCCAGCGGATCGTCGTGAACAGCGGCGCGGCGGACGGCATCCGAGTCCTGCTTCTGAAACTGCTGCTGATCCAGGGCATCAGCGCCGTTTTGCTGCTGGCGGTCACCACGCTCCGCAGCAAATCGCTGGGAATGATCCTGGCCGTCCTGTTCGGCCTGGGACTCACCCCGCTGATCTATCTGGGTGTCAATGAAGCGCTGTCGACGGTCTTCGGTAAGGATGTGGACATCAGCAGATATATGGCGGATGCCGTGCTGCGGGAGAACCCCCTGGAGACGGGGAGGGCCATCCTGACCGCGGTCGTGACGGGAGGCCTTTTCCTGCTGCTGGCGATCCGGATATTCGACCGGAAAGACGTAAACTGACCCCTGCGGTCGTTTACATAGAAATCGACCCAAAAACGGAGGAGTAAAACGATGGGTGTTGCTGCAGTTATTTTAAGCATCGTTGCCGCTGCGCTGGGGTTCTTCGCGACGTTCCTGTTCGGCACCGTCGGCGGGATCGTGGCCGGCGTGTTTGCCGTCCTGGCGATCGTGCTGGGGATCCTGAAGAGGAAGAAAGACGGCAAGGGCGGCATCGCGGGGATCGTGATCGGTGCGGTGGCGCTCGTTCTGACGATCTCTTTGACCGCCTTCTGGTCTGGCGCGTTCAAGGAGATGCACAACAAGGCCATGCAGTACAAGCCGGACGGCCTGTGGGCCAAGGTCACCGAAAAAACCGACGGCGGCATGATGGGCATCATCAAACAGCTGCCGACCGACGAGGCCAGCATCAACGCGCTGCTGCAGGAAATGGAAGAACTGAACAAGCTGGGCGAGAAGAAATAAACGGAAGAAAAGCGGTACGGGATCTTTCCCATGCAGTACTCTGAACAGAAAAACAGCAGGATCATTGACGGAACAGTGCTCTGCATTTCCCTGTTCCTACTGGCGGCTTCCGCTGCCGGCGCAGTCTATACCGGCACGGGCGGCAGTCTTTTTGCGGACTTTTTCCGCATCCTGACGTCGCCCGGGCCGCTGATCACGGACTATTTCGGGGTCGGCAGCCTGCCCGCGGCGTTTCTCAATGCAGGTCTTTGCGGCATGACGATGTGGGCGTTCATGACGTTTTTGCCCGGTCCGTCCCACGTCAATACCTTCGCCGGCTACTTCCTGGTGATCGCCCACGCGTTCTACGGGCTGAATTTCCTGAATATGTGGCCGTGCTTCCTGGCACCGTTCCTGTACCTCAGGCTCCGCCGCCTGGATTATAACCGGAACCTGCATATCTGTATGTTCTGCACGTGTTTCAGCCCGTTCGTGAGCGAGCTGCTGTTCCGTTATACGCAGGGGGAAAGCTGGGCGCCGGGAACGGTCACGCTGACCGTCCGGGGACTCCTGCTGACGGTCGTGTTCATCCTGATCGTCGCGTTCGTGGCCCCCGCCATCCTGCCCGGAACGAGGGCCTGGCACAAGGGCTACAACCTCTACAACGGCGGCCTTGCCTTCGGCATGCTGGGCTTCCTGCTCTACAATCTGCTGTACCGCACCATGGGCGTTGCCGCGCCGGCCGCCGTCCCGTTCCGCAATGAGGTCTACGAGCGCTTCGGCTACTCGTATTACCTCTTCGGCGCCGTGTTCTTCCTGCTGCTGTTCGGCGGCTGTCTGTTTGCCGGCTATATGCTGAACGGGCGGAGCTTCAGGGGGCTGTCGCTGCTGTTCACCGATACCGGCTATGAGAGCAATTTCGCAGGGAAGTACGGGATGCCGCTTTGCCTGATCAACGTGGGCATCTACGGGGCCATGTTCCTCGTGTACGTCGTGCTGGCGGAACGGCTGACGGACGGCGCCGGATTCACCGGCCCGACGTTCGGCGTGATCCTGGCGGCCCTGACCTTTACGGCCATGGGGCAGCATCCGCGCAACGTTTGGCCCATCTTCGCCGGATACCTGGTGCTTTTCCTGCTGGCAAGCGCGTATAACCGTCTGGTGGGCGGCAGCGCGACCTGGACGCTGTCCACGCAGGCGTACATCAACAGCATCGCGTTCGCCACCGGTCTCTGCCCGCTGGTCGGGCGCTACGGCGTCGTGCCCGGCATCATCGCCGGCATGCTCTGCGGCTCCCTGTGCACCGCCACTTCCGCGCTGCACGGCGGCCTGATGCTGTACAACGGCGGCTTCACCGCCGGCATCACGACCCTCATCCTGCTCCCGATCCTGGAGCATTACATCCCGAAGCCGCGGGTGCACATGAACCAGCACATCGACCTCCGGGACATGATGACCATCAACGAATCCCGGCGAAAAGACGGGGGGAAATGACGACAGGGAACAGACCCCGGAGCCGCTTCGGAAAGAAGCCGTCCCGGGGTCTTTTATATTGGGGACTATGTGCCGCCGGCCGCGGTCACCGGCCATCCGGCCGGAAAGCAGACCGTCCGGGTCAAAACAGGCGGTCATCTGTGACGGGCAGGGGATCGTTTTTCGTGGCTGCGGCTGCGCGGGAAGACTGGGAAAAGACCTGTTTTTTGCATTCAGCGGATATTACGGATATAATGAAAAACGCTCTTTGCACCACGCCGAGGACGGTGCCGCGGAGCTTAAGGAGAGAAGACAATGCCTGAGAAGGGGACAGTCTTGAAGAAAAAACAATATTCCGTGATCCTGTTTGACCTGGACGGCACGCTGACCGATTCGGGTCCCGGGGTCATGCACGGATTCGAATATGCGATCCGGAAGATGGGCCGGGAAGTGCCGGACGGAGAGCAGCTGAGACGGTTCATGGGACCGCCGCTGCAGGAATCATTCGGCCGGATGCTCGGCTATTCGGAGGAAGACACGGCAAGGGCGGTCTCCCTGTACCGGGAGTATTATTTCAGCCGGGGCGGGATCCGGGAGAACACGGTCTATCCGGGGGTGGAAAAACTGCTGGCGGAGCTTCGGCAAAGGGACAAGACGCTGGCCGTGGCCACGTCGAAAAGCACGGACGGGGCGGAAGCGGTGCTGGAGCAGTTCGGGCTTCGGAAGTATTTCGATCTGGTCGCGGCAGCCGATGAGAGGGACCGGATCACGAAGGAAGACGTGCTGCAGTATGCCTGCGGCCGCTGCGGGATCAGCCCGGAGAGCGCGGTCATGATCGGCGACCGGCATTATGACATCCGGGCCGCAAAAGCATTCGGCTTCGGCTCGGTCGGCGTGCTGTGGGGCTACGGGAGCCGGGAAGAACTGGAGGAGGCCGGCGCGGACTATATTGCGGAAAGGCCGGAGGATATACTGGAATGGCTTGGTGATTCCCCGGAAAAAGGGAAGACAGAAAGGACCGGAGCCGGTTCTTTGTCGGCTGAAAAAGACCTGAGGTTATACGTCCCCCGCTCGGAAGACGGCTGGTTTTACCTGAAGATGATGTCCGATCCGGCGACGATGGCCTACAACGCGCCGTGGTTCCCGCCGGACGGATGCATTCCGGACGCGGGAGAGGAATGGGGGCGCCTGCAGGAGAACTGGATCGGTCACGAGCCGCTGCGGTTCTATGCGTACCTGCAGCGGAAGGCGGACGGCGCGTTCGTGGGCGACGTGAATTATCATTATAACCCGGACCGCGGCTGGTGGGACATGGGGATCGTGATCTATGCCCCGGAGCGCGGGAAGGGGTACGGCACGCAGGGACTGCGCCTGCTGATGGACCGGGCTTTCCGGACCGACGGCATCGCGCGCCTGCATAACGATTTTGAGACCACGCGCGGGGCCGCGGTCCGCATCCATAAAAAAGCCGGCTTCCGGGAAGCCGGCAGGGAGGACGGGATCGTCCGGCTGGAGATCACGAGAGAGGAGTATCTGGGGCGGGGCCGCTCAGGTCTGCCAGGATCCTGCTGATGATCGCATTCATCGGTGCCCACTTGCCCTGCATGTCGCGGAACAGCGCGATCTGCGCGCGGGCGCGGAGCAGGTTGTGATCCGGGGAAGTGATGCGGAAATAGACGTCGCCCTGGAGATAGTCGGTGAGGAAGCGGAGACCGCATTCGTAGGTCATGACGAGGGCGCCCATGGGGAAGAGGCGGATCTCGTCCTCGGACAGGGCACCGGCGGTGCCGGAGAGGTAGCCCTGGGCGAAGGATACGAACAGGGCGAGATCGCAGCGGACCAGACCAAGGTCCGCGGGCGATTCGCCGGCGGGGTTGCAGCCGGAGCGGACGGCGTCGCCGAAATCGTGTATGGCGAGGCCGGGGCCGACGGTATCCAGGTCGATCACGCAGAGGCCGCGGCGGCTGGCGCGGTCGAAGAGGACGTTATTGAGCTTCGTGTCGTTGTGGGTGACGCGGAGCATTTTTTTGTTCTGCAGGAGGGCGGAAAAGGCAGTGGCGTAATTCTGATTGGAGAGGAAGAATTGGATCTCCTCCCGTACGGCGGCGGCGCGGCCGGCGCGGTCCTCCGCCACGGCCTGTTTGAAGGCCTCCAGGCGGCCGGCCGTGTCATGGAATCCCCGGATGGGGATGTACAGCGACTCCGCCGGGAAGTCTGCCATCAGGCGGTGGAAACGGCCGAAGGCGAGGCCGCCCTGGCGGAAGAGCTCCGGGTCGGCGACGGTGTCGTAACTGTCTGCCCCTTCGATATAATCGGAGCAGCGCCAGTATTCGCCGACCGGATCCAGATAGTACGGTTTTCCTTCGCCGTCCGTCAGGAAATGCAGCGTTTCCCGCGCGGGATCGCCGCCGGTCTCCGCGATCCGCTGCCGCAGATACGCCGTGACGCGCACGATGTTTTCCATCAGTTTTTCGGGTTCCCGGAAGACGTTTTTATTGATCCGCTGCAGGACCAGCTTCCGTTCCGTCCCGTCTTCGCACTGAACCTCCGCGAGGTACGTGTCGTGGATGTGGCCGCTGCCGAGGCGGGCTAGGGAGAGCAGCGTGCTGTCCGGGCAGAAGCGGCGGACGGCGTCCGCTTTGTAGGCGGTCTGCGGGCCCTCGTAGAGGAGGGAGGCGCGGTAGGCGTCCACGTCGACGATGGAGCCGGTGCGGCGCGATTCTTCGGCCGCGAAGGCGAGCAGGTGGTTGTCCACGGAGATACGGATGCCGGAGATGGACGGGCTGACGGACTGCCCGGTCAGGTAGCCGTACAGGGACTCAATGATCCCGCGGTCCCCGCCGCCGTGGCCGCTGGGCAGGCCGTCCTTGCCGGTCACGGGGATCTCGGAGGTGGTTCTGGTCTCGAAATCGTACAGGCGGACGGGTTCCTCGTCCGCGGTCAGGGAGGCGAACAGCTCGCCTTTCGTGCCCATGACGTGGATGCGGCGGCCGCCGCGGTTGAAGGCGCACATCGTGAACGCGGCGGTCACGCCGTCGTCGAAGAGCATGTTAACGGTCTGGTGGTCCACCGCGTCGTTATCGCATTTGAACACGCATTTGCCGTACTGGGTGGTGCGCAGGGCGCGCTCCACGTCGGCGTCGGAGGGCGAGGGCATGCGGGTGCAGGCCTCGCGGAACCAGGCATTTTTCTTGTCGTCCAGGTAGAGTTTGACGGCGTTGTACGGACAGGTTTCGCCGTGCGGACAGCCGTCGAGACAGCGTTCCGGCGCGTCGGCCGGCGCGTTCGCGCGCGTGAAATACCGCAGGGAGCCGAAGGACTGGATCTTCCGGCACTGCTTCCCGATCAGCCACTGGAGGATATCCAGGTCGTGGCAGGATTTCTGCAGCAGCATGTTGGAGGACCGGCCGGTATTGCCCCAGTTGCCGCGCACGAAACTGTGGCTCTGGTGGCGGTTGCCGACGTTTTCTTCATGGTTGACCGATATGACCTCGCCCAGCCGGCCTTCATCGATCAGGCGCTTGACGGTCGTGAACAGCGGCGTGTACCGCAGCACGTGGCAGACGACCGCCTTCACCCCGGCCTTCTCCGCCGCCTGGGCGACGGCCTCGCAGCTGACCGGGTCCGGCGACACCGGCTTTTCCAGCAGCAGGTCGTAATGCAGCGCGATCGCCGCCATCGCCGGCTGGAAATGAAACGCGTCCAGCGTGCAGATAAGCGCCAGGTCCGCGATCTTGCCCAGTTTGAACAGGTCCCGCCAGTCGGCGAAGCATCGCTCCGCCGGGATGTTGTGTCTGGCGCGGACATATGCGCGGCGGCTTTCGATCGGCTCCGCCACGGCTACGACTTTATAACGGTCCGGCATTTCCCGCATGATGTCCGTATAGGTCTGACCGCGGTCGCCGGCGCCGACTAAAACGACAGTGAGCTGTTTGTCCATGTTGGTTCCTCCCGGCCCCACCAATAAAAAATGACAGAGATATATTCCCTGTCATCATAACAGTCCCGCCGGAAAAAGGCAATCGCCCCGTCACGTTCCGTCCGGGCCGGCCAGGCGCAGCGGCAGTTCCAGGCAGTTCGCTTCGAGCAGTGCGCGGTCCTGCAGGATCTCCCGGGCGGGGCCGTCGGCGGCCACCGAGCCCCGGCCGAGGACGATCACGCGGTCGCAGGTGTCCCAGATCATGTCCAGGTCGTGGGAGGTGATGATCCGGGTCCCGGGCAGTTCGCGGATGGTGCGGATCATCAGGCGGCGGTTGCGGGGGTCCAGGGCGGAGGTGGGCTCATCCATCAGGATGACGTCCGGCTCCATGGCCAGGACGGTGGCGATGGCGGCCATGCGTTTTTCGCCGCCGGAGAGCTTGTGATTGTGGCGGCGCTTCAGGTCTGCGATGCCCAGTCGGGTCAGCACGGCGTCCACACGGGCGTCGGTCTCTTCGCGGCTGGCGCCGTAATTGAGCGGCCCGAAGATCATGTCCTCGTACACGGTGGGCATGAACATCTGGTTATCGGAATTCTGCAGGACGAAGCCCAGTTTCCGGCGGATCTCCGGCAGGGTCTTCGGCGTCACCTCCGTGCCGTCCACGGTGATCAGTCCTTCGTGGGGCAAAAGGCCCAGCAGCGCGCGCATGAGCGTGGTCTTGCCGGCGCCGTTCGCGCCGATCAGGCCGACGGACTCGCCGTTTTCCACGCGGAAAGAGACGTCCCGGAGCACCGGCGCGTCTTTCATGTAGTATACCGATACGTTTTCAAACCGGATCATCGGATCCCTCCCGTCAGCAGGGCGCCCAGCAGGGCGGGCACGTTATATAAGCGGCACAGAATGAATACTGCCGGCCAGAGGATCAGCCAGGCGGCGTCCCGCACGGTGAAGCGCCGGTCCTCCGCATAGGCGAAATCGCCGGAGAAACCGCGCAGCTGCATGCTGCCGTACAGCTCCTCCGCGCGGTCCATGCTCCGCAGCAGCAGCTGGCCCAGGAAGGAGCCCCAGGCGGCGAAGCGGATGCCCCGCTGGCCCGGCGCGCGCAGGTGGTAGGCGTCGGTCATCACGGAAAGCTCCTCCGTCATCACGCCCACGTAGCGGAAGGTGAGGAGCAGAAGGGTGACCAGCAGGGACGGCAGATGCAGGCGGCGGAGCGCGGCGCACAGATCGTCGATGGAGGTCGTGGCCATGAGCAGGAACGACGCGGCCAGACAGAAGAGGCCTTTCAGCATCAGCGTGATCATGCTGATCACACCGCCGGATATGGTCAGGCCGCCCACCGTCAGGAGCGGCGCGCGGTCAAAGAACGGATTGAACAGCCCCACCGCCATGACCAGCGGGAGGACAAAGCGGAGCTTGCGGAAGCAGGTCAACACGGGGATGCCGCTGAGGGCGAACAGGAGCGCCGGCCAGAGAGCCATGACCAGCAGACCTGAGAGCCGGTATTTCCCGAAGGACACCGTGACGATGATATAGGCGACGGTGGTCAGCAGCTTGGCCACGGCATGAAGGCGGTGCACCGGGGAATCCCCGGCGGCCAGCGTGTCCATTTCGCGCAGCTCCAGCAGCGAGCGGTCCATCCTGTTCATGCAAAACCCCTGAAAAACGAAGTCCGCGTCATGCGGGGATGACCGGACTTCGTGGAATATCGGGATGACCGGACTTTGTGTCATCCTGAACGAAGGCTCCGCACGAGCCGGAGCCGAAGAGCCTATGCCGTTTCCGTCGGTGCGGTCTTCTTCCTCCTCCGGAAGAATCCGCCGGCCACGCAGAGGAGGGCCGCCAGACCCGCCACGATCGCGGACCCTACCAGGCCGGAGACCGTGGTGCCGGCCGGACTGTCGCTGCCGGGGAAGGCGTAATCGGGCAGGAAGGACGTCGCTTCCTGGATGGAGGAGGCCGTATCGGCCACGCCGCTCTTGACGCCGAAATTCTCTTCGTCCAGCCCCATGTTTTTGCCGTAGCCTTCCGCCTCATTGCCGAACAGGGCCCATTCCAGGCCGTCCGGATGGGAACTGGCCAGCAGGGACAGGCCGCCGCCCACCAGGACCACGACCGCGCCTAAAATGACCAGCGTGGTGCGCAGCGAGCGCGGCGTACCGGGCCCGGCCGCGGGATCCACGTCCATCAGCAGGGCGGGCCGGGACTCAAAGACGAAGACCAGCACCGCCGCCGTCACCGCGCCCTCGACCAGGCCGATGGCGAGGTGGATGGGCTGCATCAGCGCGACGAACGCACCGAAGGGCAGCTCCGTGATCCCGGACAGGGTGGTTTCCAGCACCACGGAGAACGCGCCCAGCTGCAGGGTCACCACGCAGCCGATGACCGATGCGGCGATGATCCGAAGGCGCTGAGCCTTCCGGGTCTCCCCGCCGAACCACCGGCCGCTCACGATGGGCCGCCAGATCAGAAAATAGCCGACGAAACAGCCGTAAAAGGCCATGTTCCAGATGTTCGCGCCCAATGCCATCAGTCCTCCGTCGGCAAAGAACAGGCATTGGACGGTCAGTATCACGATCATGGACAAAAATCCCGCCTGCGGTCCCAGCAGCGCGGACAGCAGCATGCCGCCGCACATGTGGCCGGACGAGCCGGTCCCGGGAATGGTATAATTTATCATCTGGCCCGCAAAGACCAGCGCGGCCGCCACCGCCATCGTGGGCAGCTTCTGCGGCTCATTGTCCTTTTTCAGCTGGTGGATGGATACGCCGGCAACGGTGCCGGACGCGACGTACATCGTCGCGGCCACGGCCGGGGCCAGCAGGGCGTCTGCCATATGCATGGGGGGACCTCCTTGGATATCGGATCATATTCGTGATTCCAGTATAGCGCGCTGCGGTTTCCGGACAAGCCCCGTGGGGGGTTGTTTTTTGCCGCCGCCGCCGTTATAATCGGGATAATTGATTTGTTTCCGCAATGAAGCAGTACGGCGGGAGGTATGACATGCAGGAGTTTTATCAGGATCCGGAACACGGGCACGGACAGGAATACGGGCAGGAGCCTGTCCGCGAACATGATCACGAGCACAGCCACAGCCATGACCATGACCATGATCACACCCATCCGCATCCGCACCACCACGAAAACACCCAGGCCGTCCTCAACCGCCTCTCCAAAGCCATCGGCCACCTGGAATCCGTCCGCCGCATGGTCCAGGACGGCCGCGACTGCTCGGAAGTCCTCATCCAGCTGGCTGCCGTCCGCTCCGCCCTCGGCTCCGTCAGCCGCATCATCCTCAAAGACCACATCCAGCACTGCGTGGTGGACGCCGTCGAAGCCCACGATCAGGAAGCCATCGACGAACTGAACAAAGCCATCGACCACCTGTTTAAATAAACCGCAGGAGGTCATTGGGCCATGGGTGGGCCACGGCCCCCAGGGCCCTGTTGAGCGGGTGGGGCACTTTTTAGCGCCGCAGGTTGAAAAGAGAGGGCTTTTGCGGCATACTGACGGCAGAAGAGGAGGAATGTGCCGCATGGAAAAGATGAAGATTTCCTGGAAACCGGTCGCCATTTCCCTGTGCCTGATGGCGGTCGCAGCGGGGCTGATCTATGCCTGGTATGTAAACAGGCCGCTGAAGGTGGACCGGGGCCATTCCGAGATGTATTCGGATGAGGAAATCGACCGGGCGGTGGAGGCGGTAAAGGCGGATTTCGCCTCGCTGGGAGGCGGCAAACTGCTGTCTCTTACCTATGCAGGGGACGAGAGAAGCAAAAGTGAACTGGCGTATTGCAACGAACTGCGGAAAACGGGGGAGCCGTATACGGAATGCATCGTTCTGGATTCCGAATTCCGCCCGCCGGCCCGCGGCGTTGTCTGGGAAGACGGTCTGTACCGGTGGAACTGGATCCTGGCGCGGAGCGGCGACGGTCCGTGGATCGTGGTCACGAAAGGGTATGGCTGACGGACGTGTATCTGTTTCCGCAGAGCCTGACGGACCATGGGTTTTTTGAGACGCCGGCCCGGTATGCGTGGAGCAGGCCATAGGGGACGGGAAGCGGCGGAAAAAAGCCCTTCACCGCGGAATTGATATGCTACCCCCAAGTAGGACACTGAAATATAAAACCTACTTGGGGGTATTTCTATGTCAAGAAAGAGTAAGTTTGATCCAGCATTAAAGGTTGAACTGGTGGAACGATACTTGCGAAATGAAATCGGATTGAATGAG
>JAFRRM010000039.1 GCA_017428105.1 Lachnospiraceae bacterium
ACAGGAGAAGCGGCGCCTACTTCTTCTGCTCCTCATTCCGCAGGAATTCCGAGGTGTGTTCCGCACACTATATCCGGGAAAAGGTGGTATATGATCTGGTCCTGGAAAGCATGCAGCGGGTACTGCGGAACGTGCAGTTCTGCGAGCGGGAATTCATCCGAAAACAGATGGAATGCTACAGCGAGGACAAAAAGAAGGAACTTGCCGAAAAACGCCGGGAACTGAACAAGGCCAAACGCCGCATTGCCGAGATCGACGGGCTGATCCAAAAGCTGTATGAGGACAACGCAAAAGGCAAAATCTCCGATGAGCGGTACGCCACCCTGTCCTTAGCATTTGAGGAAGAGCAGAAAGAACTGAAAACAGCACTTCCCGGGATGCAGGGTTATTTGGAAACGGAAACCGACAGGACGGAAAACATGCAGAAGTTCGTCGACAAGGTAAAGAAGCTCACGGAAATCAAAGAGCTTACGCCGGAGCTGATCCACGAATTCATCGACAGGATCGTGGTCCACGCGCCGAGATACCTGGCCGGAAAGCGGCATCAGCTGGTGGATATCTACTACAGCAGCGTTGGTATTATCTGGGATCTGGATCCGGAAGAAATGGAAAGAGATTTCCAGAAGGCCCTTGCGTAGCAGCAGCAAAAGAACGCAGAAACGGCGTGACCGTTCCGATCACGCCGATAGAACAACAAACAACGATCAATTCAAATACAAAAGAGGTCCCGGGAGCGACTTCCTTATGGAGTGGCGCCAAGGGACGGTTCTTTTTTGGCAGTGCCATTTAGGAACCGTCCCCCATTGGCTTTCTCCAGCGGCATTTTCGGGCAGTACCGTTCGGGGACTGCCCCCACTTGTTTTTGCGGAAGGAATGGTGTATAATAACGGACGGATCGGCGGGAGACTGCCGCAGTTCGTGAAATAATACCAGTATGAAGGGGCATGGAAGGGGCCGCCGCTTTTTTGTGCGGGACCCGCCCCGGTTTCCAAGGAGGAAGATCATGATGGATCACAGTCAGCAGGGGTTCGGCACCAGGGCCATCCACGCCGGGAGCGTGAAGGACGCGCAGTACGGCGCGCTGGCGATGCCTATTTATCAGACGTCCACGTTCGTGTTCGACAGCTGCGAGCAGGGAGGACGGCGCTTTGCCGGAGCGGAGCCGGGCTACATCTACACCCGGCTGGGCAATCCCACAGTCTCCGTGCTGGAGGACCGCATCGCGGCGCTGGAGGGGGCTGAGGCCTGCGTGGCAGCCGGTTCCGGCATGGGCGCCATCGCGTCCTGCCTGTGGACGATCGCCGGCGTCGGCAAGCATATCGTGGCGGACAGGACCCTGTACGGCTGCACGTTCGCGCTGCTTAGCCACGGCATGAGCCGCTACGGCGTGGAAGTGGATTTTATCAATACCTCGGACCTGGAGGAAGTGAAGGCGCATCTGAAGCCCAATACCGTGGCGGTCTATCTGGAAACGCCGGCCAACCCGACGCTGAAGATCGCGGACATCGCGGCGGTCGCGAAGATCGCGCATGCGTACGACCCGGCCATCAAAGTGGTGTGCGACAACACGTTCGCGTCACCGGCCCTGCAGAGCCCGCTGGCGCTGGGCGCCGACGTCGTCGTGCATTCCGGCACCAAATACCTGAACGGCCACGGCGACGTGATCGCCGGCTTCGTGGTGGGCGATGCGGCATTCATCAATGAAGTGCGCCTGTTCGGCCTCAAGGACATGACCGGCGCGGTGATGGACCCCTTCGCGGCCTACCTGATCCTGCGCGGCGTGAAGACTCTGGAGATCCGCATGGAACGCCACTGCGACAACGCGGAGAAGGTCGCGGCCTTCCTGGCGTCGCATCCGGCGGTGGAACGGGTCTATTACCCGGGTCTGCCGGACGCTCCCGGCCACGAGGTCGCGGCGCGGCAGATGAAACGCTACGGCGGCATCATCGCATTTGAAGTGAAGGGCGGCCGCGAAGCCGGCATGAAGCTGGTGAACAGCCTGAAGATGATCGCGATCGCGGTGTCTCTTGGCGATGCGGAGACCCTGATCGAGCACCCGGCCTCCATGACCCACTCGCCTTACACGGACGAGGAACTGGCAGCCTCCGGCATCGCGCCCGGCCTGATCCGCCTGTCCGTGGGCCTGGAGAACCCGGAGGACATCATCGCGGACCTGACACAGGGCCTCGCGCAGCTGTAAGGAACCGAGCGGATCACCGCGCGGCACGGAAGACACACCGCTCCCTCCGGCCCCGCGTTTTTTGCTGCAGCACCGGGATTACGCCCCTCTAATTTGCCCTTCCGGCCCTTTATCGGCCGGCGCGCCCCGCTTATAATGGAGCCATCAAAGGAAAGGAGGAGGCTGGACATGATGACCAGATGCAGCATTTGCGGAGCGCCCCTGACGGGCCGGGTATGTGAGTACTGCGGCACCCGGGCGCAGGACGCCGGATACGACGGAGCGTTTCAGAATGAAAGGACCCGGGACTGGGGCCGCCAGGCACAGGACTGGGGCCGCCAGGCGGGGCAGCAGGCCCGGGAATGGGGCCGCGAAGCCCGGGACTGGGGCCGGGACGTGAAGGACCGCTTCACGCAGCGGACCGCGGAGACCGGAACGGCCGCCTCCGAGAGCGTCTGCGTCAGCACCCGCAGCAAATGGATCGCTTTCATGCTTTGCCTGCTGCTGGGCCGCTGGGGCATCCATCGCCTGTATGTGGGCAAGATCGGGACCGGCCTGCTGTACATGGCCACGAAGGGCTTCGGCTACGCCGGCGTCGTCCTGGACCTGATCCTGATCCTCACGAACAGTTTCACCGACGGGGACGGCCGCCCGCTGAGGAGATAACGGCCGGACCGCAGCCCTTCCGGCGCGGGAACAGACGATACGGCAGAGGGACCGGACCTGTGACAGAGGGACGGTTCCTTTGTCGGGTTTTCTGACAGGGGGACGGTTCCTTTGTCAGGTTTCATGACGGGGGACGGCCCCCCGCCGCGATCACAGAGGTAGACCATGTTATTCGGCAGACGATATGACAACCGCGAGATCAGTTTTCAGGACAACGACCGGGGCCTGGTGCTCTACCGCTACGGCTCGTCCCCCGAGGACGTGCCGCTGACCGCCGGCACAATGATCCGCGTGGCGGCCGGCCAGCACATCTTCATCATGAAGGGCAACGAGCTGACGGACGTGTGGGACCAGGGCGTTTACCGCCTGATCCCGGAGATGTTCCCGCGCCTGGCGGATACCGGCGCGTTCCGGAACCATCCCTACGGCCCGCTGGACGCGGAACTCTATTTCATCAGCACCGAACCGATCACGGAGCGCAAATGGGCCACCCGCACGCCAGCCCTGGTGCAGGAGGCAGGCCGTGTCTACCGCGTCCGCGCCTACGGCACGCATGATTTTCACGTCCATGACGTGATCGGCTTCATCCTGGACGTCTTCATCGACCGCGGCCTGAAAAACACCTACGAAGTCCTGGGCTTCCTCGCCACCCGCGTGGCCGGCGCCTTCACCGCCACCGTGAGCGAGATGGGCCTCCCGGTCCTGGAAGTCATCAACCACCCCGGCGAGATCTCCGACCTCGTGAAGGACAAGGCCAACCGCTCCCTCGTCGGCACCGGCATCGAATTCATCAACGTCCTGATCGAAGGGAGCTCCCTCCCCGACTGACTGCCCCTTCCCCGATACGGCGGCTCCGGCCGCCTTTTTTATTGTCGGAAACAGAGCCGACGGGGGATGCTCCCGGCCGCGTCTGCCCGGCTGAAACTGAGTAAAACGGGGCCGGCAGGGACCGCCCCCGGACGGCCCCGTCAGATCCCGTCAAATAAAGAAGCATCCGGCGGCGGGTCCGGCTTGACAAGGGGGAGGGGGAAGGGTATGCTTAACATGGCGGCGTTCGGGCGCCGGCCGATCACGGTAAAGGAGAGGATGGCTTATGAGAGAGATACTTTCCGTCCGGGAACTGCAGAACAAATGCGTGGACCTGAGGAAAAAAGTGGTGGATATGATCTGCAAGGCGGGGTCGGGGCACCCCGGCGGATCGCTGTCCGTGGCGGAATTCGTCACGGCGTGCTACTGGCATGAACTGGACGTGGATCCGCAGGATCCGCAGCGGCCCGGCCGCGACCGCTTCGTGCTGTCGAAGGGCCATGTGGCGCCCGCACAGTACGCGGCGCTGGCCATGAAGGGGTTTTTCCCGGAAGAACTGCTGGATACGCTCCGCAAGGAGGGTTCCCCGCTGCAGGGCCATCCGTCCATGACCAAGTGCCCCGGCATCGACATCTCGACCGGCTCGCTGGGCCAAGGCCTGGCCTGCGCCGTCGGCATGGCGCTGGCGGCGAAGATGGACGGCGCCTCCTACCGCGTCTACTGCGCGGTGGGCGACGGCGAAGCCCAGGAAGGGGAGATCTGGGAGGCCGCCAACACGGCGCATAAGTACGGACTGGACAACCTCGTGGTCTTCCTGGACCACAACGGCCTGCAGATCGACGGCCCCTGCGACGAAGTCATGCCGAACGGCGACCTCGGCGCGAAGTTCCGCGCCTTCGGCTTCGACGTCTATGAGATCGATGGCAACGACATGGAGCAGATGGTCGCGGCCCTCGACCTGGCCCGCGCGGTGAAGAACGGGAAGCCCAAATGCATCCTCGGCCACACGGTCAAGGGCAAAGGCGTTTCCTTCATGGAGAACGCGGTCGGCTGGCACGGCACGGCGCCGAGCCCGGCGGAGCGCGATCAGGCGCTGGCCGAACTGGATCGGCTGTACGTGAAATAAGGGGGTGCCGGAAATGAGCGAAACAGTGAAAAAAGCGACACGGGACGGCTTCGGCGAAGCCATCACGGCCCTGGGACAGGCGGATAAAAATATCGTCGTGATCGACATGGACCTGGGCAAATCCTGCAAGACCGGCCAGTTCATGAAGGCCTGCCCGGAGCAGTACGTCGACGTGGGCATCGCGGAGCAGAACGGCGCCGGCCTGGCCGCCGGCCTGGCTTCCTGCGGCAAGATCCCCTACGTGGTGACCTATGCGGCTTTCAGCTCCATGCGCATGCTGGAGATGATCCGCCAGGAGATCTGCTACACGAACCTGAACGTCCGCATCATTGGCGCGCACGGCGGCTTCACGCCCGCCTACGACGGTGCGAGCCACCAGGCGATCGAGGATATGGGCATCCTGCGCACGATCCCGAACATGACCGTCGTCATGCCGTCGGATTACGTTTCCGCGAAGAAGCTCGTGACCGCGTCGGCCGGATACGAAGGTCCCCTCTACCTGCGCCTGACCCGGGATGCGATCCCGGTGCTGTACGGCGAGGACGAGGAGTTCACGATCGGCAGGGCGCACCCGGTCCGCGAGGGCAGCGACGCGGCCATCCTGGCCAACGGCGACACGGTGCGCAAGGCCATCGAGGCGGCGGACCTGCTGGCGGCGGAGGGCATTCACGCCCGCGTGCTGGACGTCCACACCATCAAACCGCTGGACGCGGAAGCGGTGACGAAGGCCCTGACGGAGATCGGAAAAGTCGTGACCGTAGAAGACCACAACATCATCGGCGGCCTGGGCAGCGCGGTGTGCGAAGTGGCGGCGGAGCTGGGCTGCGGCAAAGTGCGGCGCATCGGCGTGCAGGACCGCTTCGGGGAGAGCGCCCCGTACGAGCGGCTGCTGGAGAAAAACGGCATCACGGCGGAGAATATCGCCCGGACGGCAAAGGAACTGATCGGGAGATAAGAAACGTCCCGTATCTTTGATAAATGGGATCCTGCTCATTAAAAAATGGGCGGGATCCCATGTTTTTATTGACGAAAGACGATTAAAGCGTTACAATATTCCCGCAAATGATTAATTCCCTCAGGAGGCAAAAAATGGGAAAATTAGACGGAAAAGTAGCAATCGTTACCGGTTCCACTTCCGGTATGGGTCGTGAGACGGCTTTCCTGTTCGCGAAGGAAGGCGCCAAGGTCGTCGTGACCGGCCGCAACGAAGCCCGCGCCAAAGCGGTCGTGGACCAGATCAAGGCCGACGGCGGCGAAGCCATCTACGTCCTGGCCGATGCGGCCGACAGCAATTTCGCGCAGGTCATCTTCGACAAGACCATGGAAGCCTACGGCACCATCGACGTCCTGATGAACAACGCCGGCATGCTGTCCCTGGCGCAGTTCGCCACCATCACCGAGAAGGAATTCATGGATGACATCTATATCAACGTCACCAGCGCGCTGATGCTGAGCCAGAAGGTCGCTCCGGTCATGCAGGCCAAGGGCGACGGCCACATCATCAACGTGGCTTCCATCGTCGGCTGGGCGGCCCACTGGGGCTTCGTGGCCTACGTCACCAGCAAGCACGCGATGGTCGGCCTGACCAAGGCCATGGCCAACGAGCTGGCTCCCACGATCCACGTCAACGGCATCTGCCCCGGCGCGATCAAGACCGCCATGCTGGCTTCCGTCGGCGGCGAGGACGTGTTCCAGCCCATGATCGACCGCACCTGCCTGCACCGTCTGGGCGAAGGCGAAGAGATCGCGAAGGTCGCGCTGTTCCTGGCGACCACCGATTCCTCCTTCGTGGACGGCCAGCTGATCCGCGTGGACGGCGGCGTGGATGTCTGATCCGTTCTGAGCAAACGGCGGAAAGGGGCGGGGAGACCCGCCTCTTTTCTTTCACTGCGGACAGACGCCTTCGCCTGATCCTTTCTGATAAAAAACAGGAATCTCCCCTCCCTCTGTCATTTTTTTGTCAATCGCCTCTTTACAAACGGCCTTCTTTCTGCTATATTGATTTTCCGCCGGGGACATGCCCGGCAGACCGGGGTTGTACCGGTTTCGACGGGGGTTTTGAAGCCCCGGGAGCCATCCGCAGACCGTGGCTGCGTAAAAAAACGGACTTAAATATAAACGCTAACGACAATTACGCGTTAGCCGCTTAAGCGGCTTGTCGGCCCGGGGCTGCCTGCCCCCCCGGTACACCGGCATCATGAACGGCGGGGCACTGCTGTCCTTAAGCTTTGCGGGACAGTTAGTACAATGAAGCTACTAAAGCCCTGAGCCCGTCTGCGGGCGCCCGGCGGAGGGAATGATAAATCGCAGACTATGATGGTAGGGCCTGGCGTGAATAGGCTTTCGGACAGGGGTTCGACTCCCCTCAGCTCCATGCTGAAAAAGGTGACGAAGGAACAGTTCCTTTGTCACCTTTTTGCTTGCCGGCGGGCCCGTCTGACATGGGACATTTCGTAAGGAAGCTGCCCCGCTCTTTGTCATCAGCCGGGATGATTGTCCTGCAGGGGTTTATGATAAAGATATCATCAATATTTTGAAATGAACCCGTCGGTTTTTGACTGTCAGGCAGGAATCTCTATCAGAAGCCTTTCCATATTACTTCATTTTTATTGATCCCATTGGATTTCAACATTTGACAAATGCGATCTTCATAAGCAAGCATACTGCTGTTTCGATGGATAACTCCTGAAAACGGCATGCTCACAACAGGATCTTCCATAGTAGCATCCGCTGGATTACCGGCATTCGGGAAAGATCCTATTTTATGCAGCTGCCATCGATCTTCATCTGTTTTGTTTTTAAAATACAATTGCGCGAGATAGTCCCAGCCACAGTCGTGCTCCATCATTCTCAAACAGCCTAATGCCTGGAGTTCCTCATCTGTTTTAGGTATCGAGTCAGCAGAACAGATCGTTATATATACCAGTTGGATATAATGACCTTCCTGATCCATATATTCACCAACTTTACGAAGGACAGCGTACCATCCGTCAAGTCCCATTTTCATAGCGGTTGGCTGTGAAAAAGCGTGAATAAAGGTATCTCCGGTTTTCCATTCCGGATCATATTTTTTTCTGGATTTATAAACCGCTTCAGGACCTGTTTTTTCATCCGATATATATCGTATCAATTTTTCATATTTTGATTGTTGTATATGGTTTATGCTGTTTTTTTTGAGCTTATTGACTGACTCAAGAGCAGCGCTTCTGATTTGCTCTGTTAATTCTTTTTGTAAACACAGTGCAATTGCAACAGAAATAAATAAATAGTCTTTATCGTCTTCATCGACAAGTTCATTTTGATATTCTGTAAAAATCTCCGAGATGGATTTTTCTCTGTTCAAACCACGTTTTCTCAACGTCTGATACTCTGTCAATACTGTTTCAACGATCCAGCTTTCTTCATATAAAAAATCATAGATCATTATCTGCTTTCTCCCTGGTTGTCATCATTATTGAAATAAATAAACAGAGGAATATTCCTCCCCAAATAATACAAATTATCGGACGCACATAGTGCGTGAACTGATAATCATCTTTATCGAATTCGACTCTTGTTTTCATATTTTCCAGACATCTCCGACACTCTCTGTTCCACGAAAACAGCTTATCTCAAAGAAAAAGTTTTGCGCGAATAATACTCTCATCATGGCCTCCGCTGAATCCTTAACAGGGAGACGGTTCTTTGCCGGTTTTTGCCGGCGGCAGCGGGCGGTTTATTCTCCGGCCTTTCCGATCAGTTCGTCCAGGCTCCCGTACAGCGTTCCGATCAGCGCCCGCCCGTCTTCCAGAATGGCGACGGAGGCGGAGCTGTCGGCGGTGAAACCGATCTCGGTGAAGCTCAGGCCTTCCGGAGCCGTGTAGTGGTAGAGGAGGATGCCGGTTTCCACGGCGTACACGTGGATGATGTTTTTCGTGAGGCCGGAGAGCAGGATCAGCTTGGAGCCGTCGGGGCTGAATTCGCACTGGTGCGTGTAGCCGGTGCCGCGCAGCACGTGGACCATCTTCCCGGTCGAAAGGTCAAAGACAGCGCAGCGCGGGTCGAAGCCGCCGCAGGAGGCCATCCGGTCGCCGTGGAAGACCAGGTCAGTGACGGAATTGTAGCAGTGCTCGGCGACACACCAGGAATATTTCACATTGTCCGGGTCGCGGATGTCAAATGCCTCGATAAAGCCGTCGTAATGCGTGTACACGGCGTATTTGGTCTCCGGATCGGTATAGATGGCCGCCTTGCGGTTTGCGTTGCCGGGCGGCGTGGAATAGTAATCGCTGCAGACGTGGCGCAGTTCGCCCAGCATGATATTCTGCGAGGGGTCGGTGTAGCGCGGCGTCGTGACGAGCTCACCGTCGAAGCTGTCCGCCAGCCGGGCCGTCGCGGCTTCCGGCGTGATGAGCAGCGCGGGATCGCTGCCGTAGGTGTTGCTCAGGACTTTGGTACCGTCGTTGGAGAATGCTGTGCAGGGCAGGGTGGAGAGGACTTCACCGGTGCGGATGTCGAACACGCCCTCGATCCCGCCGTAGGCGCATACGTATTTGCCGTTGGGCGAAATGGCGGCTTCCGTGACGACGCTGGATTCCACGGTCTTTTCCCACAGCACCTCCCCGGTCTTCACGTCCACGGCGATGAGCATGCCGGCATCCATGAGCAGCACCGTGCTGCCGTCATAATTGATCAGCGCCTCGTTCAGCATGCTGGAGGATTTGTGAGTATACTGCAGGATGTTTTTCCCGGTCTCCGCGTTCCACGCGAAGCACATGTTGCCGGAAACGGCGGCGACGGTCTTCCCGTCCCCCGAAAACATGATCGGGCTGTAGCCGCGCTCCGAACTGGATTCCAGCCGGGCCTTCACGGTCCCGTCCAATGACATGATCTTCATGCCGATGCCATAGCCGGGCGAGCCCATGACGACGGACTGTCCGTCCGGGGACAGGTCCACCAGGAACGGCTGGAGATAGCTGTCCAGGCCGCCTTCCGTGGCTAGGATCTCCTCTTCGGCGCCGGTCTCCGGGTCCCAGACGGCCATCGCCGACCGCAGCGGGATCAGCAGCCGCCCGTCCTCCAGGGCGAAGATCCGCTCCCCGATATTCCAGGCCATGCCGTCGCTCCGGTTGAACTCCCCGACATGTTCGCCGGTCTCCGTATCGTACACGTTGATGAAATTGTACCACGAATCCACCGTGTAGAAATACCGGTCGTCCTGCGTGAAGCCGACGCTGCTGAGCGTGGCGTTTTCCGCCCGTGACACCGTGTGCAGCAGGCCGCCGTTCTCCGCATCGATCAGCGTGGCGGAGTTCAGGTTGGTGATCCCGAGCAGGTATTTGTCGTTGTGGGAGAAGACGAGAGAATCAAACTGGCGGTTGTCGTTGTCGATGGTCTGCACGGTCTCGAAGGAGCCGGTGTAGACCGCATATTCCAGTGCGGTGTAGAGGTCTTCGTCATTGCCTTCCCCGACCGTCTCCCGCATGGCCGCCGCCTGCGCGAGGACCTTTTTGGCGGGGATCTTGTTGCCGCTGCCGACAGAGATATTGGCCTGTTCGATCATGACCTTCATTTCGTTGCTGACAGCCAGGTCGCGCTGGCGGGAGACCTCGTCTTTCTGGCGGGAGATCTCCTCGTTCTGCTGGGATATTTCATCGTTCTGGCGCAGGATCTCGTCGTTCTGTTTGGAGATCTCATCGCTTTTCCGCGATATTTCTTCATTCTGCTGCAGGATCTGCTCGTTCTGCGCGCTGATCTGACGGTTCTTGAAAAGCGCGTAGGTCAGGAAGCCCGCGAGCAGGGTAAAGGCGGTCAGGGTGGCGGCGGTCGTGAGACGGCGCCGGCGGCGCCGCGCGCGCTGGCGGAGGTCGTCGAAGCGCACGCCCAGCATGGGGGCGAGCACGCGGAATTTTTCCTGGGACAGCTTCTTGAGCGACGCGGACAGCGAATCCGCCCGGACGTCCCCGGCCAGCGGCTCAACGTCCTCGGTCTGCCCGTTCACCGTGATCGTGCGCAGCTGTTCCGGAAAACTTTCGTCCGGCTCCCCGTCTACCAGGATGGTCAGGATGTGGTCGCGCTTCCCGAGCGAAATGAAATAGTCCAGCTCGGTCATGCACCACTTGGACTCCAGGTAGCGCGGCGAGCAGACGGCGATCAGCCACTCCGAATTCTCCAGCGCCGTCCGGATGTCGCCGCCCAGGTCCGTGGACAGCGGCAGTTCCTCCTGGTCCCGGAACACCCGCCCCATCTTCCGGCGTCCGGAACTCTTTTTGATCTCCGCCGGAACGGAAAAGTTTTCGATCAGCGTATGAAGCTTCTTCGCGACCGCTTCATCCGGCGCGGTGTGCCGGTACGAAATAAACGCGGTATACTGATGATCCTGCATCTGTCTGCCCTCCTGAAATGCCTGCCGGGCGTATTCTCTTCTGATGATAATCAATCGGCCGGGATTTCACAAGCGGTTTTTCGGGAGCCGGACGGGGGCGGCCGGGGACGCGCCGCCGTCATCGCCGGCCTTCGTCATCAAATCCCCCTTGCAAGGCGCCGCCGGAAAGGGTATTATCAAGGCAGCAAACGTCTGACAGAGGGGAGCGGAGATGAGCAGACAAAGATTGTTTGAGATCATAGAAAAGGACGACGATAAGGATAAGCTGAGTCTGGCATACGATGTTTTCATGATCGCGATGATCCTGGTCAGCCTGATCCCGCTCGCGTTCAAGGGGGAAAACCCCGTATTCGATCTCATGGATAAGATGGCGGTGAGCGTTTTCATCGTCGATTACCTGCTGCGCTGGTTCACGGCGGATCTTAAGTTCGGGAAGCCGGGGTGGAAGTCGTTCGCGCGGTATCCGTTCAGCTTTTTCGCCATCGTGGACCTGATCGCGATCCTGCCGTCGCTGAGCCTGATCAGCGGCGGTTTCCGGGCGCTGCGGATCCTGCGCATGGTGCGGGCGCTTCGCGTGGTCAGGGTATTCAAGGCGCTGCGGTATTCGCGGAGCTTTGAGATCATCGGCGACGTGCTGCACGAGTCCAGACGCTCGCTGATCGCGGTGGGCGCGCTGGCCGTCGGCTACATCCTGATCTCCGCGCTGGTCATTTTCAATGTGGAGCCGGAGTCGTTCAACAACTTCTTCGACGCGGTCTACTGGGCCACGGTCTCGCTGACGACGGTGGGCTACGGGGACATTTACCCGGTCACCACCATCGGGCGGATCATCACGATGGTGTCCGCAATGTTCGGCATCGCCGTCGTGGCGCTCCCCGCCGGCATCATCACCGCGGGCTACGTAAGCGAGGTCCGGCGGCGGGACGAGGAGAAGGAAGCGCAGAAAGCGAAGGCGGCCGCGGCCGCGGAATCGGAAGAATAACAAGAAAAGCAGGAAGGATATATGGAACTGTATACCGGAAGGCCGGCGGATGAGACCGGCCGCCTGGCCCGGGAGATCCGGACCTACGACCTGTTGGACAGCCTGGGCATCCCCTACCGCCGCACGGACCACGAGGCGGCGGGCACCATGGAGGCCTGCAACACGATCGACGCCGTGCTCGGCGTCGTCATCTGCAAGAACCTGTTTCTCTGCAACCGTCAGAAGACGCGGTACTATCTGCTGCTGATGCCGGGAGACAAGAAATTCAAGACCAAAGAGCTCTCCGCGCAGATCAACTCCGCCCGCCTGTCCTTCGCGGACGCGGACGACATGCTGAGATACCTGGACATCGAGCCCGGCGCAGTCAGCGTCATGGGCCTGATGAACGACAAGGACAACGCGGTGCAGCTGCTGATCGACGAGGACGTGCTGGACGAGGAGGAATTCGGCTGCCACCCCTGCGTGAACACCTCCAGCCTGAAGATGAAGACGACCGACATGATCGGCAGATTCCTGCCGGCGGTCGGACACGATTATTTCCCGGTGCATCTGGTGGGAGAGGACTGAAACAGGACGGCGCGGAACACGGCGCAGAAACCGCCGCGGCCGCCGGTCTGACGGAATAAAGGAGTATCCATGGCGTTAACGATCGTCCGCAACGACATCACGAAAATGACGACGGAAGCCATCGTCAACACGGCGGGCAGCGCGCCCGGCGTGGGGGCCGGCTGCGACACCGCCGTATATCAGGCGGCGGGCCATGATCAGCTGCTGGCTTACCGCACGGAGCATATCGGGACCGTGCCCGAGGGGGAGGTGTTTCTGACCCCCGGCTTTGACCTGCCCGCAAAGTACATCATCCACGCGGTCAGCCCCCGGTACCGGGGCGGCACGAAGGGCGAGGAGGAAAAACTGCGCTCCTGCTACCGGAAGAGCCTGGAACTGGCGGCGGCGCACGGGATCCGCTCGCTGGCCTTCCCGCTGATCGCCACCGGCAGCTTCGGGTACCCGAAGGAGGAAGGTCTGCGCATCGCGGTGGACGAGATCAACGCATTCCTCCTGCAGCACGAGATGCGGGTGTTCCTGGTGGTGTTCGGCGAAGAATCCGTGGCGCTGGGGAAGAAGATCGCCCCGCACCTGGAAGCGTACATCGACAGCCATTACGTGGAGGAAAAGCACCGGGAAGAGTACGGGGCGGTGCGCGAGGAACGGAGAAGGCCCGGATGGCGGAGCGAAAATAAACGGCCCGGCATGCCGGCGGCGTCCGCGATGGCCCCGGCGTCGAAACCGCTGTCCGGCGCGTCGGTCAGACCGGCCGGAGCCGCTCCGGGACCGGAGTCCGAAGCCGCGCCGGAGAAGAGGGGATCGTTCTTCTGGAAACCAAAGAAGAAAGAGGAAGCTCCGGTTCCGGCAGAGGAGCCGCTGTTTCTGGACTTTGAAACGGAGCACGAAAGCAAACTGCAGGAACGGATCCGCCATATGTCGGACACTTTTTCGCAGTACCTGCTGTATCTGATCAAGGAAAAAAGGCATGGACAACGCGGAAGTCTACAAACGCGCCATCGTCGACAAAAAAGTCTTCTCCAAGATCAAAAACAACCCGGACTACCACCCGCAGAAACTTACTGCCCTCTGTCTCTGCGTCGGCGCCCGCCTGAATCTGGACGAAACGCGCGACCTCCTGGCCCGCGCCGGCTACGCCCTCTCCCCCAGTGACAAGACCGATATCATCTTCGCCTACTTCATCGAAAACGGCATCTACGACATGATCGAACTGGACATCCAGCTGGAGGAGCACGGTCTGCCGTGCATCATCGAGTGAGGCGGAGCGCATGGAACGGGCAAAAGAATTATTCCTGAACTACAGCGGAAATCAGTATTACATGGACCTTGACGGCGTCGGCCATGAATACGCCGCATACCATATCCCGAGAGAAACGGAAGAACTGTGGGCGCAGGAGTATATCTCCGGTTTTCTGGCGTCGGAACCGCAGGGAAAAGAAGCGCTGCGGGCTTATTCGGTCGTGACGGAACTGGCGGGGAAAGACAAGCGGGATGGTGTCTGGGAGAAATGCCTGTATTACCCGCTCCGGTCCGGACACCTGGACGACGTCACGATCCTTTTCATGCTGCCGGGCAGTTTCCGGATGGCGGAACGGGCGGCCCGGAAACGCGGGTTTTCCCGGGAAGACGCCGGCGCGTACCTGCGGGAACTGGACGGGTATATCCGGCAGGTCCGGGAGCGGGCGGAAGCGGGGACCCTTACGCGGGCGGCCGACTACGTCATGCAGGAGTTTTCCGACCCGGTGTATGTTGAGGGGTATCTGAACGGTCTGAGAAAGAAATGGGTCAGTGAGTTCTGACAAAAAAGGGGCTGTGAAAAAACGCCCTAACGAAAAAGAGGTCATCTGGTTTTAGCCAGGTGACCCTTTTTGTGTTAGAATGGACTTGCTATGAACAATTCAACACGCCCCTATTCTAACCCCAAACAAGGATTTTTGCCAG
>JAFRRM010000040.1 GCA_017428105.1 Lachnospiraceae bacterium
CATAAATCGTTTACCACGAGAATCTATGGGGTAAGGGGGATTATGCGTTCTTTTTCAGATTTCGACCTTGATGGTATTAATACAGGCATAGAAAAAGGACCTGCGAAAAATGATCGCTCATTTTTTCACAGGCCCTTTTTTGATCCGCGCGGGCGGCCGTTCAGCCTTCTTTCGGCAGATACTGCTTGAGTTCTTCCGCCTTATCCGTCTTCTCCCAGGTGAAGTCCTCGTCCTCGCGGCCGAAATGCCCATAGGCGGCCGTCTTCTTGTAGATGGGCCGCAGCAGGTCCAGCATTCTGATGATGCCGGCGGGACGCAGGTCGAAATGTCTGCGAACGATCTCCACCAGCTTTTCATTGCTGATCTTCCCGGTGCCGAACGTGTCGATCTGCACGGAAGTCGGTTCCGCGACGCCGATGGCGTAGGCCAGCTGCAGCTCGCAGCGGTCCGCCAGGCCCGCGGCCACGATGTTTTTGGCCACGTAGCGCGCCGCGTACGCCGCGGAGCGGTCCACCTTGGTCGGATCCTTGCCGGAGAACGCGCCGCCGCCGTGACGGGCCATGCCGCCGTAGGTGTCCACGATTATCTTGCGGCCGGTCAGGCCCGAGTCGCCCTGCGGCCCGCCGATCACGAAGCGCCCGGTCGGGTTGATCAGGAAGCGCGTGCGCTCCGTCAGCATCTCTTTGGGCAGGATCGGATCCAGTACATATCGCCTGATGTCCTCGTGCAGCTGCTTCTGCGAGATCTCCGGCGCGTGCTGCGCGGAAACGATCACGTTGTCGATGGCGCAGGGGCGTCCTTCCTCGTCGTATTCGATGGTCACCTGCGTTTTGCCGTCCGGCCGCAGATAAGGCAGCGTCCCGTTCTTGCGCACTTCCGTCAGGCGCCGCGCCAGCTTGTGGGCCAGCGAGATGGGGTACGGCATCAGTTCGGGCGTCTCGTTCGAGGCGTAGCCGAACATCATGCCCTGGTCGCCGGCGCCGATGTTGTCCGCCAGTCCTTCGCCGCGCTCTTCCAGCGCGTCGTTCACGCCCATGGCGATATCCGGGCTCTGCTCGTCGATCGCGGTAAAGACGGCGCAGCTCTGCCCGTCAAAACCTTTTTTGGCCCGGTCGTATCCGATCTCCAGCACCGTGTCGCGCACGACTCTCTGGATGTCGACGTAGCCCTTGGTCGTGATCTCGCCCATGACGACCACGAAGCCAGTGGAAGCCAGCGTTTCGCAGGCGACGCGGCTCTGCGGGTCCTGCTTCAGGAGCTCGTCCAGGATGGCGTCGGAGATGGCGTCGCACATTTTATCGGGATGCCCTTCGGTGACCGATTCGGAGGTAAAGAGTCTTCTTTCCATATCATGTCCTTTCCGTATGTACGGGGTCAAAGCGGGCGGCCGGCGGCCGCCCTCAGGGTGTTTTTTTTGATGGCAGCCGGAGCCGCCTTCACAGGTTCTTCGTCCGGCGTCGGCCGAAGCCTCCCCGGTGTTTCTGTCCGGCGGCTGTCTCTCAGCTCATCCGGAACTTGAACTTCTTGACGTCCTCTTCGTTTTCCGCCAGGCGGATCTCCGCGCCGAGGCCCTGCAGTTTCTTGTCAAAGTCTTCATAGCCGCGCAGAACGTAATCTACGTTGTCCACCACGGTGATGCCTTCGGCGGCCAGGCCGGCCAGCACCAGGGCGGCGCCGGCGCGCAGGTCCGTCGCGACCAGGTCCGCACCGTGCAGGACCCCCACGCTCCGGAACAGGCCGACCGTCCCTTTGACGACTTCGACGTCCGCGCCCATTTTCCTGAGCTCGTCCACGTATTTGAAGCGGTTCTCGAAAATGCTCTCCGTGATGGTGCCGACGCCTTCCGCCAGGCACAGCGCCACCCCGATCTGGGGCTGCATGTCCGTCGGAAAGCCCGGATACGGCAGCGTCTTCACGTTGCAGGAATACAGCGTGGGCCGTCCCACCACACGGATGGAATCGCCCTGCTCGTTCACCTCGCAGCCCATCTCCATCAGTTTGGCGGAAATGGCGTCCATGTGCTGGGGGATGATGCGTCTGACCGTCACGTCGCCCTTGGTGACCGCGGCCGCCATCATGAACGTTCCGGCTTCGATCTGGTCCGGGATGATGGTATATTCCGTGCCGTGCAGGCGTTCCACGCCGGTGATGCGGATCACGTCCATGCCGGCGCCCTTGATCTTCGCGCCCATGGAGTTCAGCATGTTGGCGACGTCCACGATGTGGGGCTCTTTCGCCGCGTTTTCAATGATGGTGTTGCCGCGGGCCAGCGCCGCCGCCAGCATCAGGTTGATGGTCGCGCCGACGGAGGGCATGTCCAGATAGATATGCGCCCCGCGCAGTTCCTTCGCGTCCAGGATCACCCGGCTGTTGTTGTTTTCATGGACGGCGCCCAGCAGGCGGAAGCCCTTTAAGTGCTGGTCGATGGGACGGGTGCCGATGTTGCAGCCGCCGGGCATGGCGACCTCCGCATGGTGGTACTTGCCCAGCAGCGCGCCCAGCAGATAATAGCCCGCCCGGATCTTCCGGATGGAGGGATTGTCCGCACAGGCGGTGAAGATGTTCCCGCCGTTCAGTTTGACGACGTGGCGGTCCACCCGGTCCACCAGGACGCCGATCTCGCGGAACGCGTCCAGCAAAACGGCCACGTCCCGGACGTCCGGCAGATTGTCTATGGTAACGGTCTCGTCGGACATGATGGCCGCAGCCAGAATGCCCAGCGCCGCGTTTTTAGCTCCGCTGATGGTGACCTCCCCGGCGAGGGGGGTGCCGCCTTTCATGACATAGCGCATGAATTACTGCTCCTTGTAAAATAGTTTGTCCGGCCACGCAAAAAACGGCAGGGGCCGGTGGATCGCCGGCCCCGCAGCCGGATGCCTGATCAGGCTTTGCCGTCGCAGCCCAGCACGTTCACCAGCTTGTGCGCGACCATGGCCTTCACGGCGGCGCGGGCGGGCTTTAAGTACTGGCGGGGATCGAAATCCGCCGGATGCTCCGCAAAGTACTTGCGGATCGTGGCCGTCATGGCCAGACGGATGTCGGAGTCGATGTTGATCTTGCAGACCGCCATGCGGGCTGCCTGGCGCAGCTGATCTTCCGGCACGCCCACCGCATCGGGCATGGCGCCGCCGTAGGTGTTGATGATCTTCACGAATTCCTGCGGGACGGAGGAAGAGCCGTGCAGCACGATCGGGAAACCGGGCAGGCGGCGGGACACTTCTTCCAGGATGTCGAAGCGCAGGGGCGGCGGCTGCAGGATGCCGTTTTCATCGCGGGTGCACTGCTCGGGCTTGAACTTGTACGCGCCGTGGCTGGTGCCGATGGCGATGGCCAGGGAGTCGCAGCCGGTGCGTTCCACGAATTCCTGCACGTCCTCGGGACGAGTGTAGGAGCCCACCGCGTGGCTCACTTCGTCCTCGATGCCGGCCAGCGTGCCCAGCTCGGCTTCCACGACCACGCCGTGATCGTGTGCATATTCCACCACCTGTCTGGTGACGGCGATGTTGTCCTCGAACGGGGCCGCGGACATGTCGATCATGACGGAAGTGAAGCCGCCGTCGATGCAGCTCTTGCAGGTCTCGAAGGAATCGCCGTGATCCAGGTGCAGGCAGATCGGCAGGCCTGTGTCTTCCACGGCCGCTTCCACCAGTTTCTTCAGGTAGATGGGGTTCGCATAGGCGCGGGCGCCCTTGGACACCTGCAGGATCAGGGGAGCGTTCAGCTCCTTGCCGGCTTCTGTGATCCCCTGGATGATCTCCATATTATTGACGTTAAAGGCGCCGATGGCATAACCGCCGTCGTAAGCCCTGGCAAACATTTCTTTGCTGGTTACTAATGGCATAGCAAACAAACCTCCTGATGTTTAATCTTCGATATTATAGCACATCCGCCGAAATATACAAGACAAAATTCGCGCGATCGAAAATCCTGCTTTTATAAACCGGGGCCGCTCCCGCGCCGAAAAAAACACGGCGCGGCGCAGAAAAAGCCGCCTCCCCGGGATCGGGGAAGCGGCCGGGACGGGAAACGGATCCCGCGGCGTTTTTACTTGACCGTCAGCTTCGCGCTGTTGGAAGTCACCGTCTTCCCGTTCGCATCCGTGACCTTGCAGCGGTACAGGATCCCGTTGTATTTCGCCTGCACGGGCACGCTCAGCGTCGCGGTCTTCGCGGAGGAATAGCCGGAATTCGTCCAGCTGCCGTCCGGGTATTTGTACTGCCACTGATACTTCAGGCCAGCGCCTGTCGCCGTGACCGTGAATTTGGCCGTGGTGCCGGCCGCGGCGGTGACGCTCTTCGGCTGTGCCGTGATCTTCGGGGCGATGGTCAGCGTGACAGCGGAGGAGGTAACGGTCTTCCCGTTCGCATCCGTGATCTTGCAGCGGACCTGCATCTTGTTGTTCTTGGCCTGCGCCGCAAAACTCAGCGCCGCGGTCTTGCCGGACGAATAGCCGGAGTTGGTCCAGCTGCCGTCCGGATATTTATACTGCCACTGGTACTTCAGGCCCGCGCCGGTCGCCGTGACCGTGAATTTGGCCGTGGCGCCGACGGTGACACTGGTGCTCTTCGGCTGCGCGGTGATCTTCGGGTTGATGGTCAGCGTGACAGCGGAGGAGGTGATGGTCTTCCCGTTCGCGTCTGTGATCTTGCAGCGGTACTGCATCTTGTTATATTTAGCCTGCGCGGCGAAGCTCAGAGTGGCAGTCTTGCCCGAGGCGTAGCCGGAATTGGTCCAGCTGCCGTCCGGGTACTTGTACTGCCATTGATAGGTCAGACCCGCGCCGGTGACGGTGATGGGGAATTTGACCGTGGCGCCGACGGTGGCGCTGACGCTCTTCGGCTGCACGGTGATCTTCGGCAGGATCGTCAGCGTCACGGCGGAAGAAGTCACGCTCTCCCCGCTCGCGTCCGTGATCTTGCAGCGGACCTGCATCTTGTTGTACTTGGCCTGCGCCGCGAAACTCAGTGTGGCAGTCTTGCCGGAGGCATAGCCGGAGTTCTTCCAGCTTTCACCCGGGTACTTGTACTGCCATTGATACTTCAGACCGGTCCCGGTCGCCGCGACCGTGAATTTAGCGGTAGCGCCCACATAGGCGGAGGCGGATTTCGGCTGGGTCGTGATCACCGGCGCTACGAAGATCTGCACCCAGGTGATCGTGCCGCCGTAGTCCCGAAGCACATCCGCGGTCCAGCCGGATTTGTCCGACCGATAGGTTGCCGTCGCGGTGAGGCCGCCGAAGGCATAGCTGTCGATGCTCGTCGGCGCGTTGCCGAGGAAATTAATCTTCTCAAGGTTGTAATAACAACCGTTGAAAATATCGTAACCGAGCGAGGTCACAGAGGCCGGGATATCGATTTCTTCCATCTCTTTGACTTGTTCGAACGCCAGCGAATGGATACTCGTCAGCGTATCCGGCAGATAGATGTGATGCACACTTTGCATATAACAAAAGATTAATACTCCCAGTGTTGTGATGCCTTCGTTCACCTTGATACTGGTTATGCCGTCAGACAGACGATTAAAACTCGGGAAGGCAAATGCAACATGATAGTCCCAGGTCTCGCCGGAGCCGCTGAGAGTCAGCCTGCGGGTTGATGCGTCGTAGTCCCAGCAGACGTCATCACCGCACCAGCCGTGGCAGCCCTCTGTCCAGGTGATGGAACCGCCGTAATCCTGCAGCAGGGACGAGGTCCATTCGTCCCGGTACGCCGGATACCAGGCCGTGGCGGTGCAGTCTTTAAAGGTGGTGGAAGAGAACGTGGGAGCACCGCCTACGAAGCTGATTTCCTCCAGACCCGTACAGCCGCTGAAAGCAGCGATCGCGAAACTCGGCGATGACTGTACCGTCACGCGCTTAAGCCCCCTACAGTAGCTGAAAGCCTGCTTGCCGACCGATCTGAGATAGGGACCGAGGTCGAGATAATCCAGTTTGTAGCACATGAAGAAGGCAAAGTCGCCGATACTCGTTACAAAGGCGGTATGACTGGGATGCGTCTCTTCAGACCAGGTCATGTTGGTGCAGGCGTAAAAGGCACGATTGCCGATATGCCTGACGTTAATGTCGAGATCAAGGCTTTTGATCTTGCCGCGGTAGCCATACCAGGGGGCCCCACCGGAATCATAGTCGGTCATTTCACCGCTGCCTTCGATTTGCAGCAGACCGTCATCGTACAGCGTCCAGGTCAGGCCCTCGCCGCAGGTGCCCGAGTCGACGACCGATGGCTCTGTCTGGGGCTCCGCATCCGGGCCGGGCGCAGCCGCCTCCGGCTCGATGGCCGTGATTTCTTCCGGCATGATCCCGGTGTTCTCAGTATCCCCGGCGGCCGCGGCCGGGATCATCGACAGGGCCATCACGAGGCACAGAATCAATGCAAACATGCGTTTCATGTCAGATCCTCCTTAACGAATTGTCTCGATCTATCACCGATTTCCGGTATTGTTAACATATTTAATATATCGCGTTGCGCCCGGAACGGTCAAGATATTTTTCAGGTGCTGAGGCCAGGGGAGGCGCGGCAGCGCCGGCGGCCGTGCAGCAAAAAAAATGTCTGCCGGCATTTCCTGCCGACAGACAGTCTGTAAGATCGTTTCGGTTTTACCTGACCGTCAGTTTAGCGTTGTTGGACGTCACGGTCTTCCCGTTCGCGTCCGTAATGACGCAGCGGTACAGGATCCCGTTGTACCTCGCCTGCACGGGCACGCTCAGCGTCGCGGTCTTCGCGGAGGAATAGCCGGAGTTGGTCCAGCTGCCGTCCGGATATTTGTACTGCCACTGGTACTTCAGGCCCGCGCCTGTCGCCGTGACCGTGAATTTGGCCGTGGCGCCGGCCGCGGCGGTGACGCTCTTCGGCTGTGCCGTGATCTTCGGAATGATGGTCAGCTTC
>JAFRRM010000041.1 GCA_017428105.1 Lachnospiraceae bacterium
ACAGGAGAAGCGGCGCCTACTTCTTCTGCTCCTCATTCCGCAGGAATTCCGAGGTGTGTTCCGCACACTATATCCGGGAAAAGGTGGTATATGATCTGGTCCTGGAAAGCATGCAGCGGGTACTGCGGAACGTGCAGTTCTACGAGCGGGAATTCATCCGGAAACAGATGGAATGCTATAGCGAGGACAAAAAGAAGGAACTTGCCGATAAACGCCGCGAACTGAACAAGTCAAAACGCCGCATTGCCGAGATCGACGGACTGATCCAAAAGCTGTATGAGGACAACGCAAAAGGCAAAATCTCCGATGAGCGGTACGCCACCCTGTCCATGGCATTTGAGGAAGAGCAGAAAGAACTGAAAACTGCACTTCCCGGGATGCAGGGTTATCTGGAAACGGAAACCGACAGGACGGAAAACATGCAGAAGTTCATCGACAAGGTAAAGAAGCTCACGGAGATCAAAGAACTCACGCCGGAGCTGATCCACGAATTCATCGACAGGATCGTGGTCCACGCGCCGAGATACCTGGACGGAAAGCGGCATCAGCTGGTGGATATTTACTACAGCAGCGTCGGTATCATCTGGTATCTTGATCCGGAGGAAATGGAAAGAGATTTCCAGGAAGCCCTTGCGTAGCAGCAGCAAAAGAACGCAGAAACGGCGTGACCGTTCCGATCACGCCGATAGAACAACAAACAACGATCAATTCAAATACAAAAGAGGACCCGGGAGCGACTTCCTTACGGAGTGACTCCCGGAGGCGGTTTTTTGAATCAGAGAAAATGAGGGGACCTATTTCCGGGCGGAATAGACGTCGCGGCCGTCAAAGAATTCTTCCACTTCCTTCATGTTGGCCCGGGCTCGGTCGGGATTGCGCTGCGCCGTTTCCGCCAGGATCGCGTCCAGGAACGAGATGGCGCCGCTCAGGGAAGGCGTGTTATGGAAGGAAGTGTTGCTGATGATGAAATACCGGTCCGCATGGCGCGCCGCCGGACTGAGGGGCGTGTCCGTGAAGGCGATGTGGCGGATCCCTTTGTCCGTGACCCGGCGGATCGTGTCAATGGTATCCTGCGCATAGCGGGCAAAACTGAAGGAGATCAGAAGATCCTTCGGCCGCATCCGGGTCGAAAGGATGCGGACATCGCAGTTTTCCGGCGTCATCGGGAAGGTGCGGATCCCCAGCTCCCCCAAGGCCCGGGAGAGATAACGCGCCAGGATGGCGGAAGAGCGGTATCCCAGAATATAGACATATTCCGCCTGCAGGATGTCGTCGATCAGGGCGCTGAAATTCGAGATGTTCTGATCGTTCTGAAAAGTGGCGATCACGTTGTTCTGCACGTTCTGGAAGACCTGCGTATAGACATCGCGGCCTTTCATTTCGTCAATGTGCTGCTCCAGGCGCTTTCCCCACGAAGTCTCGGTCATGACGTAATTGGAAATGGCGTGGCGGAAATCGCCATAGCCGTTGAAGCCGAGCTGTTTGCAGAATTTGACGATCGACGTGTCGCTGATATCCAGTTCTTCCGCCAGCTCCGTGACGGTCCGGAACGGGATCTCCTTGTAGTTTTCCAGAAAATACCGGGCAATCTTCCTCTTGGTCTTGGGCAGGCCGGGATAGGTGTCCTGCAGGGTTTTGAATAAAGAATCCATACTGTCATCCTTGTGGTGCGGGCATCGGTCCGACGCCGATCTGAACGTCCTTATCCTATTATAAATAATGAAATCTGTCAAGGGAGAAGAAAAGAGAAAAAATAATATGAATATTATTTTGCTTGATTATTAGTTTTTTTTATGTTACTATCGGAGTGGCCTGAGCCAGAAATATAATTAAAAACCGGAGGAAAACAGGAATGAGCAGGGAATTATTGTTTCTCAACAACAAAGATATGCATAAGCTGGGCGCCGGCGACATGCAGGCGGTCATGCATGACGTGGAGCGTGCCTATGTGCTGACGGAAGAAGGCGACGTGATCACGCCCGGCAAAATGGTCATGCGCTGGGGCAAGACCCCGGAAGACGAAAACGTACTCGGCCGCATCAACGCGATGCCCGGATATCTGGGCGGGGAATATGACATGGCCGGCATCAAGTGGATCGGAAGCGGCCCTCAGAACTATAAGCAGGGTCTGCCCCGCGCCAGCGTGACGATGATCCTGAACGATCCGGATACCAAGCTGCCGATCTGCATCGCGGACGGCACGGAAGTTTCCGCGAAGCGGACCGGCGCCTCCGGCGGTGTGGCTGTCCGCCTGCTGTCCCGGGAAGATTCGAAAGTCCTGACCGTCTGCGGCGCGGGCGCCCAGGGACGCACGCAGCTGGAAGCGATCCTGCTCGTCCGGCCCGGCATTGAAAAAGTCTACGTTTACGACATCATCCAGGCCAATGCGGAGCGGTATATAGCCGAGGCGAAGGAAAAGTACCCGAACATCGCCTTCGCGTTTGCCTCCGATCTGGAAGCCGCGGTCCGCGAAAGCGACATCACCGTCTGCGCGACGCTGGCCAATGAACCGTTCATCAAGGCGGCATGGCTGAAGAAAGGCACACTGCTGTGCAATTTCGCGGATTATGAAGTGGAATACGACTGTGTCCGCCTGGCGTCCAAGATCGTGGTGGACAACTGGTTCAACGTGAAGCACCGCATGGTCAGCACGGTCGCCTTAATGTGGCGTGACGGCCTGATCAAGGATGAAGACATCTATTCCCAGCTGGGCGGCATCCTGAACGGGACGAAGCCGGGCCGCGAAAACGACGAGGAGATCATCTACTTCAACGCGATCGGCACGGGCCTGCTGGATCTGGCCGTGACCACCCGCTGCTACCGCAAGGCGCTGGAGACCGGCGTCGGGACCAAACTGGTGTACTGGGAAGACTGAGGAAAAAAAGGAGCGGCCATGAATAAAGCGATTGCAGTCATCGGGGCCGGAAACGGGGGAACGGCGATCTCCGCCTATCTGGCCAGTCAGGGCGCTTCCGTACGCCTCTGCGATCTGTTCCCTCAATATATCGAAGGGATCCGGAAGAACGGCGGCATTGAGCTCAGTCTGGACGGCCGGACCGAATTCCACCGGCTGGAGCTGGTCACGGACGACGCCTGCGCCGCCATTCGGGGGGCTTCCCTGATCATGGTGGTCACGCCTTCCTTCACGCACCGGATGATCGCGGAAAAGATCGCGGGGACCCTTGAGGACGGCCAGGTGGTCGTGCTGAATCCGGGGCGGACCTGCGGCGCGCTGGATTTCCTGAACTGCCTGCGGGAAAAAGGCTGCGCGGCCGACGTGGTGATCGCCGAGACGCAGACGCTGATCTATTCCTGCCGGCGAATCGGGGAAGCCCGGGCGGAGATCTACGGTGTGAAAAAGGAAGTGGATATCGCCGCATTCCCCGCCGATCGGACGGATGAGGTACTGGCGCTGCTGCATCCCTATTATCCGCAGTTCCGCCCGGTCAGTAGCTGCCTGGTCACCAGCCTGTCCAATATCGGGGCGCTGTTCCATCCGACGCCGGTGCTGCTGAACATCGGGCGGATCGAGACCGACAAGAACGGGTTCCTGCACTATATCGAAGGCATCAGTCCCGCCGTGGCGAACCTGATCCACCAGATCGATCTGGAACGGATGGCCGTGGCCGCCGCGTACGGCGCGGAGATCCTGAGCGCGGAAGACTGGCTGAAAAAATCGTATGATACTTACGGCGATGATCTGTATGAGCTCCTGCAGCACAACAAGGCGTATCAGGAGATCAAGGGAGCGCATTCCATCGATGTCAGATACGTGACGGAGGACGTTCCGATGAGCCTGGTGCCGATCTCGGAGCTGGGCCATATCGCCGGCGTGGACGTGAAGAACATCGACGCCGTGATCCTGCTGCTGTCCAGCATCTACAACAGGGATTTCCGCGCGGAAGGCAGAAATGTGGAGCGTCTGGGGATCCGGGGATTAAACCGCGCCGAGGTGATCGCCTTCCTGCAGAGCGGGAAGAAAGCGTAAAACAGGCGGTGACATTTAAAAATGTTCCGGAAGGCGGGCTGCGGCCCGCCTTTTGCGTGAGATACCCGTCTGCGGCGGAGTTTCCTTGCAAAACGCGCGGCGCGATGATACAATTTTCCCGTATCGATGCTGTGTTTCCGACATGATCCTGAGGAGGTGTGCCCCCATGAAACTTTTATTCGCTTCCGATTCATTCAAAGGAAGCCTCACCAGCGAGCAGACCGTGGAACTGCTCGGCCGCGCGGCCCGGGAGGTGTTCGGCGCCTGCGAGACGGCCGGCGTGCCGGTCGCGGACGGCGGGGAAGGGACCGTGGAGGCGGTCATCGCCGCGGAGGCGGGCGAGCGCGTGACCGTGTCTGTGCACGGGCCGCTGGGCGAAGAGACGGAGGCGTTTTACGGCGTGTTTGACGGCGGGAAGGCCGTGATCGAAATGGCGGCGGCCTCGGGACTGCCGATGGTCCCGCCGGAGAAGCGCGATCCGATGAACACCACGAGCTTTGGGACCGGCGAACTGATCCGGGACGCGCTGGACCGCGGCTACCGCGACATCTCCATCGCGATCGGCGGCTCCGCCACGAACGACGGCGGCATGGGCTGCGCGAGGGCGCTGGGCGTCCGGTTCCTGGATGAAGACGGTTCGGAGCTGGAAGGCTTCGGGCGCGATCTGCTGCGCGTGGCGGACATCGACGCGGCCGGCCTGGATCCGCGCATCCGCGAGGCGAAGATCACTGTCATGTGCGACGTGAAGAATCCTCTCTGCGGCCCGGACGGCGCGACCTGGACCTTCGGCCGCCAGAAGGGCGGGACGGACGAGACCCTGCCGCTGCTGGAGGCGGGCATGTGCCGCTACCGCGACATCATCCGGACGAAATTCGGCGCGGACTGCGACGCGCTGGAAGGCGCGGGCGCGGCGGGCGGCCTGGGCGCGGCCCTCTGCGTATTCCTCGGCGGCACGCTGAAGTCCGGCATCGAGACCGTGCTGGATCTGATCCGCTTCGACGAGCGCCTGGAAGGCGTGGATCTCGTCGTGACCGGCGAGGGCCGCACCGATTGGCAGAGCTGCTTCGGCAAGGTCATGCAGGGCGTCGGCGAGCATGCCAAACGCAAAGGCGTCCCGGTCCTGGGCCTCTCCGGCGGCCTTGGCCGAAACGCCATGGACATCACCCGCTGCGGCGTCGCCTCCCTCATGACCACCGTGAATGCCCCGATGCCGCTGTCCGAAGCACTGGAGCGCGCGGAAGAGCTGTATTATGAGGCGGCGGTGCGGATGTTCCGGTTCGTGAAGACGGGGATGGAACTGAAGAAATAAAAACCGGCGGTCGGTTTCTGTCTTTCGGAGAAAATCTGTAAAAACAATGGGCGGACAAGGGTGTCAGCCCATGTTATGTCTGCTGGAAAAAATGATTCCTGCGGAATTATGTTCCCTGAAGGATCATTTTTGCCATAGAATTATGTTTCCTGCAGGATCACATTCGCCGGAGGATCATGTCCTCCGCAAAAGCATATCTGCCGAAGGATCATGTTCCCGCAGCAATGTTTCCGCCGCTCAGTGCTTTACGGAATACAGCTTGTTATCCGCGTCATATCGCTCGGATTTTACGGTGTTTCCCTCTGCGTCGTAATCATAGACGATGCGGTAGACCTGCTTCCCGTCCGCGTCAAAATTGGTGTATTCAGCCACTTTGCCGTTTTCCGCCGGCGTGTAAATATCGTAGTGCAGGACCCGGTGCTGCGCGTCTTCCGTGGTGCTCTTCACGCAGAAACCGTTCTCATCGTATTCCCGGACCGTGTAGACCGGAGCGCTGTCCGGCCAGACGCCGTAATATTCCGAGCAGGCCAGCTTCCCGTCCCCGCGATAGGTCAGGAAGGTCTTGTTCGCGGCCACGGTCCCCGCCCCGTGATGCGTTTTTTCGATGACCCGGTCGTTTTCGTCATAAACGAAACTGGCCTTCATCAGGACGCCGCTGCTGTAGGAGAACCAGGTGCCTTCCGTGTTGTTGCCCCGTTCATCGTAGGCATAGGCAAAGGACGCGGTCTCGGCGCCGTCGGGCCCGTAACTGGTCTTTCGCACCAGGCGGCCGTCCTTCCATTCGCTGACGTGGGTATAGATCGGATGGCCTTCCGCATCCAGACAGGTAAGTTTCGTGACGTTGCCGTTCGCATCGCGCTCCGTGATCTCCCGGTTGCTCATATCGCGTCCTTTCTCGTTTTTTGGGCGTTATTGTTGCTGTTTCCTGTTGAAATGACGGGGGATTGTGAGGGGAGTCCGCGTGCTGCGTCTTCCCGGACCTGTCCCACTGTCGCGAAAAATGGCAAAGGAACCGGCCATCTGCCGAAAATTTGGCAAAGGAACCGGCCATCTGCCAGAAAATCTGACAAAGGAACCGTCCCCCTGTCAGGTTTCGTGCTCCGTCCCGAGCAGCTGCAGCTCCGCTGCGTGGGGCTTCATGCCTTCGATGCAGATGGCGGCGGCTTCGGAGACTTCCATCCCCAGCATGGCGCAGCCGGCGAGGATCACGTCGCGGTCGCATTTGGCGGCGAATTTCCGGTCTTTGAATTTCTTCATGAAGCTCTTGACTTCCAGGTCGGAGAGGCCGTTCGGGCGCATGCGGGCGCAGGCCTGGATGATGCCGGTCAGTTCGTCGACGGTGTACAGGCTTTTTTCCAGGGGAGTCTCCGGGCGGATGTCGTTGCGGTGGCCGTAGCCGTGGCTTAAGATCGCACGGACGTCGCCGGGGTCCACACCGGCGGCAAGCAGCTCTTTTTCGGTGTGATCAAGGTGCTCGTCGGGATATTTTTCGTAGTCGTAGTCATGCAGATAGCCGATGGCCTGCCAGTGGTCCTCGTCCTCGCCGAAATGCCGCGCCATGGCCCCCATGGCGTAGCAGACGTTCAGGGAGTGCAGGACCAGGGAATGCTCCGTCACCATCGTCCGGTTCAGTTCATGCGCTCTTTCCAGGGTCAGTTTCATACTTTTTCTTCTTGAAATACAGCAGACATCCCCCGGCGATCGCCAGGCTCACGGCGATGACGGCCGGGTAGCCCCAGCGGGCCTCCAGCTCCGGCATGTACCGGAAGTTCATGCCGTACCACCCCGTGAGCAGGGTGAGCGGCGTAAAGATCGTGGTGATCACGGTCAGCAGCGTGATGATGCGGTTCTGCTTGACGTCGATGCGGGTCTGGATCAGGTCGCGGAGCTGGACCGTATAGTCCCGCATGTTGTTGACGGTCTCCCGCAGGCGGTCCGCCCGTGCGGCGAACAGATGGAAATAACGGAGGTTTTCTTCCGCAAAGAAGCCGTTTTCGTTCTCTTCCAGCTCCAGGCCCAGGTCCAGCAGCTGGCCGTAATGCAGGTTCAGGTCCAGCAGGTCGCCGCGGATCGCGTTCAGGCGGCTCAGCACCGGCTCGCCGTCGCCGGCCAGGATCTCTTCCTCCAGGGATTCCAGCGTCTGCTCGATCTGCTCCAGCCGCGCCAGATCCGGCGCGATGATCTGCTCCAGAAAATCGTACAGGAAACGCTCCAGCCCGGGCATCCGCCAGCGCCGGCTCGTCTCCACGGCCCGGACGATCCGCTCCGCCAGCCCGCTTTCATCAATGAACACGACCCCTTTTTCGTCCAGCGCGAAGGCAAACGAGCCGGACAGATGCTCCGACTGTCCCACCGCCGGGATCGCGATGCTCCCGGTGAGCGAGGCATAGTTCACGATCGCGCGGGTCTGTCCCACGGCCTTCGGATCGGCCTCCATGTCGATCCCCATCGCGAACCGTTCCCGGTCGCGGCGCCACTCCTCCGGCGTCAGAACGGCCACGTAAGGCGCATCCGCATCTGCGATGTCTTCGGCCGTGCAGGCCGCCAGGGTCTCCCGAATCAGATAGTACATAAGGACTGCTCCTTTTCTACAGGATTCATACAAGCGATAAATGATCCCCGGCGGGATCGGGAGGATTCAGATGATCCCCAGCGGGATCAGGACGGCCAGCAGGAGGGCGACCAGCCCCCAGATGCCGATCAGGAATCCCTTCCGTTTTGCCGGCGTCATGTCCGGCACGTAATTGCTGGCCAGGAAAAACGGAACATAGGTCGTGATGAACACGGGCAGCACGCCCCACCATTTGTAGACCCAGATGAAGGAATGGTTGGAGGTCGCCGCCAGGAAGGACTCAAACAGCGCGAACAGGAGCGCCATCTCCAGGGCGCCGACCAGTTTGCAGCTGACGCCGCGCCGCCCGTTTTTGGCGAAATACCGCTTGCTGCGGTCCTGCGGCAGCATTTTGAAGGAAATGATGCCGGCCAGCGAGAACATCATGGACAGCTCCCAGCAAACGCCGATCAGCAGAATGAACGTGGTCGACGCGTTGCTGACAGACCACAGCGGATACCCCGTCACGTGCCCGATGACCGCATTCCCGATCTCGTACAGCCAGTGCACGCCGTACAGCGCGAGCCCGGCCCAGACCGCTTCGTAGTTCTTTTTATGGATCTCCGTCCAGTACACGTAGAACACCACGGCAAGGATGAAGATGAACGTCCAGTTGAAATTCTCCGTGCTCCGCACGCGGATCTGATCCACCAGATCCCGGGCGGCCTGCGAGCCGTCTCCCCAAAACTGAAACATAAGGGACTCCTTTCTCTGCGCGCGCGGCGCGGGCGGAAGATGATACTTTATAATAACACATTTTCAGCGCGAGGGGGACGGAAAATAAGGCTTTGGAGAAAGATTTGTGCTATAATGACGGCGAGATCAGTCGGCGGCCGCGATGCCGCCGGAAGGAGCGGCCCATGAAAACGATCGCCTGCCTGGGGGATTCCAACACCTTCGGGTATGATCCGCAGTCCCTGTGGGGGGACAGATATGCCAAAGAGATCCGATGGACGGGACGGCTGGAGGCGGCAGGATTCCGGGTGCATAATTTCGGGATGAATGGGCTGGGGCTTTCCCGCACGTCCGTGTTTCCCGTCCTGGTGCATGAGGCTGCAGATGTCAGCCCGGATCTGGTGACCGTGATGCTCGGGACGAATGATCTTTTGATGGGAATTTCTGCGAAAGAGACGGTGCGGCTGATGAAGGGCCTGCTTTCCCTGCTTCTGGAACGGTTTGAGGTCGGCCAGGTGCTGCTGATCGCGCCGCCGGTGCTGAGGCCGGGGACGTGGGTGCAGGGGGAAGGAGTGATACGGGAGTCGGAGAGGCTACGGGAGGAGTACAGACGGCTGGCGGAAGAGAAGGAAATTTGTTATGTCGACGTTGGAGCGTGGGATGTTCCACTGGCATATGACGGGGTGCATTTTACGGAGAAGGGGCATAGGTCCTTTGCAGAAAAAATATTACAGTCGATTTCATAAGAAATAAAACAAGAATGCGAGTAGTGCGCAGTATGAAGTATTCTGTGCAAATTTGATTATATGAAATTGTTGTAAAAATACCGGGCTGAACAGCAATTCCTGTTGTTCAGCCCGGTCACATTCGTTAGGATGGATTTCTATCTCTTCCTTTATTGATGTAGTATTTTTTCACTATAATGCCTTCGTCCGGCATTTTTATTTGCTCTTTTTTTTCGCTTTTTTGGTCTTCATCTTTCTGTTTAATTTGTGGATAGAGAAAACGTAAAAAATACAAACAAGATCAGAGATCACTATCAAAGCTATTATGAAATTTAAAATTTTTAATAGAAGCACCTCGTCTTTGGCAGAAGGAAATGAAAGGAATGCGATTATAATAAACAGAGGGGAAATCATAAGCAGAATGAAGAGGAGACAGAAATAAAACCCGACTCGCCCGGATACAAATTTGGAAATACTGCTTGACTTCCAGGTTTCGAATTTGAGCGGTGTAGGGATTTCTTTCTCAAGTTCAAAAATAAAAACCTTATATGTTCTGGATCTATGTTTTTGGTGTAAAAACAAGACATTGACCAAAGAAAGACAAAATGGATTTACTATCGCAAAAATGATCCACGACTCTTTTTTCTCAAACAAAGTAAATCCTGCTGCTGTGGCAATGGTCAAGAGGGCAGCAACAAGACTTAATATTGATTGTTCCATCTTAAGGGATGTTCTATAGTCGTTTTTCGCTTCTGTATACATCGTGTTCAAAAATTGCTGGGAAACTGACATCTGCTGAATTTGAACACGATCCTGCTTAACTCTGATCGTTAACATATCTGTATCTCCTTATCCCTTTTTAATGCTTCCCCTAATTTGTTCGTCACCCCTCTCGGCCCCCTCACCGCCTTGATCCCGAACTCCTTCCCCAGCCTCTCGAACGTGAACTCCTCCCGCCCGTACCTTCTCTCCAGTTTCAGCGTCATCAGCGCCGTGATCGTCAGGTGCTCGTTCTCGAAATGATACGGGATCTCCGTCTCCGTCACGCGGCAGCGGTACAGGATCGCGGACACGGGCGCGCCTACGTACAGATAGACGGTGTCGCCCTTGCGGATCCCGGCGCCCTGCTTCCAGTTCACGGTCTCCGTGTCGTCGAACGCGTGCTCGATGTCATAATATTTCGGGTTGGCGGGGACGAGCCATTCCTTCGCCGGGCGAGGCGCCGGCTGCTTTTTGGCGGCCGGGGCGGTCGCCTGGTAGCTGGCGTCGATCAGGTCGAATACTTTGTCGGGGGCGACGGTTCCGTCCAGGAGGACGGTGATCCAGTGCAGTTTGTTCATGTGATAGGCCGGCAGGATGCCGCGGCTGCGGAGCAGGATGTCGCGGTACAGGGGGTCGTCGATCTTCAGGTTGATGCACGGGATCAGGGCCTTCCCGGGCAGGCCCAGCTTGTCCGCGGGGACGTCCATCACCAGGGCGAACCATTTGTGGTTGCCGCGGTGGCGGAAAACGGCGAAATCCGGGTAGGTCCGCCACGGGAATTCCGGGGCGGTCTCGTATTTGTTCTGGATGTATTCTTTGACTTGTTCCCACATGGCGATTCCTCCGTTTTCCGTGCCGGTCACAGCTGAAACGTTTCTTTGATCAGTCTTGCCGCTTCTTCCGCACTCATTTCCGAGTTGTCGATCCGCAGGTAATTCTCAAACGGGATCTCGCCTTCCTCGCTCACCAGCCGGTATTTCTCTTCGTGCCGGATCCGCTCCTTCGATACCTCCAAGTCCCTTTTAGACGCCTTGTTCCGCAATCGGTTCTCCGTCGTGTTCCGCGCCAGGCGGATCTCCATCGGGGCGATGAGCTCCACGCAGTAGAAGTCCGTGCCGAAAGGCGCAAAGATCTCGCGGACGTGGGCGACGTAATCCCAGTCTTCCTGCAGGTCGAAGGCCCACATGTAGGTGAAGATCAGGCCGTACCGGCCGGAGGCGGCGAAGCGGCGGAAGATGACGTCGCGGAGCTCGTTTACGGCTTCACCGTCGCGGTGACCGAAGATGTCGATGACGGGCTCGATCATCATATGATTATGGAACAGCCGCAGGTCCGTGATCCTGGCCAGTTCCTGGCCCACCGTCATCTTGCCGACGGCGCCGCTGCCGATGATGAGTACGAATTTCATAAGTCTCTCTCCCCGAAGGCCCTCTGCCACTCGTCCCGCGTCACGGAATAATAGATCAGATCCCGCTCGACGCCCAGATATTCCAGTTCCTTCTCCGAAAAACGGCTGAACGTCATGCCGCACTTTTCCATCACGCGGCGCGAGGCGTCGTTGCCGGTGAAAAAGGAGGCGTTCACGGCGTGAAGACCCTTGTCGCAGAACAGGAATTCCAGAAAGCGCCGGACCGCCTCGGTGGCGAAGCCGCGGCCCCAGTGGTCCGAGCCGAGGCCGTAGCCGATCTCGCAGGCGCCGCCGGATTCGTCAAAATACAGGATGATGCCGATGAGACAGCCGGTCTCTTTCCGGCGGATCGCGAAGAGGGACGGGTTCTCCAGATAGCGGGAGAAGTCGAATTCGTCCAGGGACTCGCAGTACTGGCAGATGAAGGTCTCCAGGACTTTTCTGTCGTGCGAGATGTTGTGAAAATAGTCTTCGCGGTCCGTTTCGCGGAGCGGGCTGATGATCAGTCTGTCGGTTTCCAGTCGTGACATGGCGGAGCGCCTTCCTTTCGGAGGTTATCATAGCATAAGGGAGGGGAAATCGGAAGAACTCTTTTGTTCGGACGGATTTTGTGGTATTCTGTGGGGGAAGGTACCGGACCCTGCGGGGGCCGGTGCGGAAGGAGCGGATCATGAGAGACGTGATCATCATAGGCGCGGGCGCCGTAGGCTGCGCCATAGCGCGGGAGCTGTCATTTTATCAGCTGGACGTGCTGGTCCTGGAAAAAGAGTGCGATGTGGCGGCGGGGACGACCGGCCGCAATTCCGCCGTAGTGCATGCGGGGTTCAACAACCGGCCGGGCAGCCTGATGGCGCGGCTCTGCGTGCAGGGCAGCCAGGGGATGGAGGCGCTGTGCCGCGAGCTGGACGTGCCGTATCGCAAGACCGGCAAGGCGCTGGTGGCGTTCGACGAAGAGGACTTGGAGATCCTGCGGAAGCTGAAGGCGCAGGGCGACGCGAACGGCTGCCGGGGCCTCCGGCTGATCGGCAAAGAGGAACTGGAGGCGATGGTCCCGGGCGTGGGCGGCATCGGCGGCTTTTACAGCCCGGAGACAGCGATCCTGGATCCGTTCAAATATTGCATCGCGATGGCGGAAAACGCGGCGGAGAACGGCGCGGAGTTCCGCTTTGAGGAGGAAGTGACGGGGGTCCGTCGGGAAGAAGACGGCTTCACGGTCAAGACCGCGAAAGGCGTTTACCGCTGCCGCATGCTGGTCAATTCCGCCGGACTGTACGCGGATAAGGTCAGTGCGATGGCGGGCGTGGATAAGTATCATATCTACCCCTGCCGGGGCGAATATTTCATCCTGGACGAGATCGCGGACGAGCTGGTGCGGATGCCGGTGTATCCCGCGCTGAAAGCGGGGATCGGCGGGCTGGGCGTGCATCTGACGCCGACGGTGCACGGGAACGTCATCATCGGGCCCAGCGCGGAATATATCGATGAGGCGGACGATTACGCGTGCACGCCGGAGGTCATGGACAAGCTGTGGCAGGAGGCGCAGGCGCTGCTGCCGGCGCTGAAGCGGCGGTATATCATCGGGAATTACAGCGGGATCCGGGCCAAGCTGGCGCCGGAGAACGAGGGCGGATACCGGGATTTTGTGATCAAAGAGGAAGAGGAATGCCCGGGGCTCATCAATCTGGTGGGGATCGAGTCGCCGGGGCTGACCGCGTCGCGGCCCATCGCGCTGATGGTCGCGGAGACGGTCGGGAAAACGCTGGCCCTGACGCCGAAGGAGAACGCCGTGCGGACGCACCGGTTCCCGCCCGTGTTTGCGAAGCTGGAGCGGGAAGAGCAGGAGCGCCTGATCCGGGAGGACCCGGAATACGGCGAGATCGTGTGTCGCTGCCGGCGCGTGACGAAGGCGGAGATCCGGCAGGCGATCGAAAATCCGCTCGGCGCGCGGAGCCTGGCCGCGGTGAAATACCGCGCGTGGGCGACCACGGGGCGGTGCAGCGGCGGCTACTGCCTGAACCGCATCGTGGACATGCTGGTGCGCGAATACGGCGTGAAGCCGGAGGCGGTCACGCTGCGGGGCAGCGGGAGCGAGATGTTCTCCGGGGAGGTAAAGTGATGGAACGGTGCGACGTTTTGGTGCTCGGAGCCGGCCCCGGCGGGCTGGCGGCGGCTGCGGCGGCGCGGAAGGCCGGCGCGGAGCGCGTGATATTGATCGACCGGGACGGGAAGGCCGGCGGGATCCTGAACCAGTGCATCCACGACGGCTTCGGCCTGATCCGCTACGGTGCCTCCATCAGCGGGCCGGAGTATGCGGCGCGGGCCCTGGAAGAGGCTCGGGAGGCCGGGGTAACGCTGCGCCTGGGCCTGCAGGCGGTCAGCATGACGCCGCAGCGGACGCTGCTGGCGCAGGGCAGGGACGGCCTGGCGGAATTTGAAGCCGGCAGCATCGTGCTGGCGACCGGCTGCCGGGAACGCACGCGCGGCGCCATTTCGGTGCCCGGGACGCGTCCGGCCGGCATTTTCACCGCCGGCGTCCTGCAGAATTTCGTCAACGTGCGCAACATCCTCTGCGGCAAGCGCGTCGTGATCCTCGGCAGCGGCGACATCGGTCTGATCATGGCCCGCCGACTCACCCTGGAAGGCGCGCATGTGGAGGCGGTGCTGGAAGTGATGAAGGAGCCCGGCGGGCTGGCGCGCAACATCAGCCAGTGCCTGTACGATTTCGGGATCCCGCTTTATACCTCGCATACCGTGTCGAACATCATCGGCAAGCGGAAACTGGAGGCCGTGGAGGTCAGTCCGGTGGACGAGGCCATGAGACCGATCCCGGGCAGGGGATGGACCATCCCGTGCGATGCGCTGGTGCTCTCCGTGGGCCTGATCCCCGAAAACGAGGTCGCCCTGACGGCCGGCGTGGCGGTGGACGAAAAGGGCCGCGGCGCGCTGACCGATGAATATCTGATGACGAACATCCCCGGCGTATTCGCCTGCGGGAACTGCCGCAAGGTGATGGACCTGGCCGATTACGTCTCCGATCAGGGGACGCTGGCCGGGGAGAACGCGGCGCATTTTGCAGCCGGCGAGCCGCTCTGGACCTGGAACGACCGGGAATCCTCCGGCATGGTCAAGGGCCTGCCGGCGCCGGGCAGCGTGACCTGCCCGATCTGCCCCAACGGCTGCCAGATCGTGATCGACCCGCAGACCGGCGCGGTCAGCGGCAACCGCTGTCCCCGCGGCCTGTCCTTCGCGTCCCAGGAACGGATCCGCCCGATGCGGACCCTGACCACGACGCTCCGCGTCGAAGGCGGCCCCGTCCCGCTGATCAGCGTGCGCAGCGACCGCGCCTTCCCGCGGGAAGAATTAAAAGAGGCGGCCCGGCGGCTCAGAAACTGCCGCGTCAGACCGCCCGTTCATCGGGGCGACTGCCTGGCCGAACTGCAGATCGGCGGAGAGACCGTCCGCATGCTGGCGGGCGAAGACCTCGTTTAGACCCTGCGGATCACCTTTTTATACCGCCTGATCCTGTTTTTCGTCGGCAGGATCATCTGCCCTCCATCGCCGCAAGCGTCTGCCGGCCGGCCGCGATGATCCCGTCGTCCAGGACCGCGAAGACGACGTCCGGAGCTGTATCCGGGTGCTTTTCACGGAAATCCAGGCATGCCCGGAGGGCCTGCTCCCAGGCGCCCTGCAGCGGGTAGCCGAAGATGCCGGCGGAGATCAGGGGAAAGCCGATGGATCGGCAGCCGTTCTCCGCAGCCAGCTCCAGGGAGCGGTAATACGCGCCGTAAAGCTGTGCGGGCTCGCCGTGCCGGCCGCCGCGCCAGACGGGGCCGACCGCGTGGATGATGTATTTCGCCTTCAGGCCGAAGCCGGGCGTGATGACGGCGGACCCGGTCGCGCAGTGCCCGATCCTGTCGCAGGCCGCCTGCAGCCGGCGGTGTCCGGCCGCGCGGAAGATGGCTCCGCAGACTCCGCCGCCGGCCTGAAGGACTTCATTCGCGGCGTTGACGACGGCGTCCGTGTCCAGCTCGGTGATGCTGATCTTTCTGATCCCGATCGTACTCATGGCTTTGCGCTCCTTTTTGATTTCCTGTTCTGTTTTCGTCATGTTTCTGTCCTCCTGAATGCCTGTCCGGCTTCAGGATAGCACATCGGATCTCCGTACCGGTCGCCCGGCAGGCGACTTTGTTTTTTATTATAGCATATACAGGGGCAAACCGAAACACGAACGCTTCCCGAAAAAACGGCCTGCCGAAAACGGACCGTTTCCGGCCGGAAGGGCACGGCCCGCCTCCCATCAAAAAAGGTATTTAGAAAATTTCTAAATACCTTTATACACATGCACGGCAAAGCCTATTTAGCAAACTAAATGGCCTCCTCCTTCTTTTCCTCTTCCTTTTTGCTGCCCTTCCAGTCGATCGGCTTCCCGCAGTTCGGGCAGACCTTGGAGCTGGACCTCCGGATGAATTTACGGCATTCCGGACAGCGTCCGAAGATCACCCAGAAGATCATGGTGGCGGCGCCGATGCCGATCCCGACATAGGCGAAAAGGTCGAGCTTGGTGGCGCCGCAGATCACGATGCAGATGCACATCAGTCCGAATCCGGCGAATACGACGCGTCTGGCGGTTCTCAGATCCATTTTGCTCCTCCCTGTAAGGCATCGGCTGCCGCCGCCCTTTTTCTTAATCATAAAGCCTCCGCGCCGATTCCGCAAGGGGAATGACGCCGCCGCCGGAACATTTTCCACAAAATCCCGGCAGAATGACGAAATTTCCGCTCCATCCGCGCACATATAAAACTGGACAAATGACGAATATATGCTAAAATAAATTGGATACACTTCTGCATAACAATCTCTAAATAAAAGGAGAGTAAAGAATGAGCAAACGATTCACACGCCTGCTGTCACTGCTGCTGGCAGTGACCCTGATCCTGGGCCTGACCCCCGCGGCGGCGTCCGCTGCCGGCAAGGATCAGCCCGACGGCACCGCTCCCGTCCACGTGTATACCGAAGAGGAAAACGCGCTGATCGATAACGACGTCTTTGCTTCCATCACGGCGAAGACCGCGGAGATCGCGCAGCCCATGGGCGGCGTCGGCAAAATGACGGAAGAGGATTATATCGCCATGATCCCCGAGGTCATCGAGGTCATCGAGAACTCTTCCACCTACGTCCCCGGCTCCCTGCAGCAGAACGGCAACTTCCTGGTCTGGGAGATCACGGTCGGCATCCCCTGCTGCTACAGCCCCCGTATGGAAGCAAAGCTCCACAATACGGAAAACGAGCCCACTCCGGCAGAGATCGCGCTGGCCGAATCCCGCGCCGAAAAACTGTATCAGGACCTGTCCGAGATTCAGGGCGGCTGGCCTTCCTCCGCCAAGATCGGCCTGATCCAGCCCTTCTGGGAATCGACTTCGAACTACGCGGATTCTTCCTTCAACGGGTACTCCCCTTCGTATAAAGCCGCGTGGGAAGCGTTCTGCACCGCTACCGGCGGCGAAGGCCTGCGCTACAGCATGAGCAACGCCACTGTGGACAACATCGCAACCGTCATGTCCCAGTGCGGCCTGGTGATGTTCGACTCCCACGGCGACACCGACTACAGCGGCTCCGGCGGCGACTACACTTCCCGGGCCAATACGTCCTATATCATGCTGACCACTACTTCCGGCATCACGACTCAGGATACGGCGTCGCAGACGGGCCAGTACGGCACCTATCACCACGCGATCAAGAGCGGCAGCTACGCTTATGTGGACGGCACCTGCATCGGTTATCACATGGGCAATAATACCGCGCCGCACAGCTTCCTGTACATGGGCATCTGCCTCGGCATGGCCACCGACGGCATGGAGGGCGGCCTGCGCGCCAAAGGCGTGGAAGCCGTCTGGGGCTATTCGCAGTCCGTTTCCTTCTACGGCGACGAGAAGTACGTCAAGACCCTGATGGGTTACCTCAAGGACGGTGACACGCTCACCGCAGCGGCCGGTAAAGTCAAGGCCCAGTACGGCGACTGGGATCCGGCTTATTCCAACTACTCCTACTCCCAGTGTGTGGCGAACCACGTGGCTTTCCCCATCGTGGCCTCCAGTGAAGACCCCTATCCCGGCCACGGCAACGTGGACGTGGTCCAGACCGTCTACTCCACCTGGACGCTGTATGAGCAGTTCGAGGTCAATGCTATCTCCAACAATGAAGAGTGGGGCACCGTCTCCGCAAACTACAACGTGATCACCGCCACCCCGGCCGAGGGTTATTATACGGCCGGCGCCGAAGTGATCAGCGGCACCGCGACTGTCACCCAGAACGGCAACGTCTTTATCGTTTCCGCCGAGTCCGACTGCACGATCAAGATCAACTTCGCGCCGAGAGAGAAATTCTACGTGCACTTCATGGTGAGCGGCGCGGAACTGACCACCGAGATGGTCTATGAAGGCGACTCCCTGACCATGCCGGAAGCCACGACCGATAAAGAAGGCTGGACCTTCCTGGGCTGGGCCGAAAGCGAGCACTCCGTGACCACGGACCGGCCGTCGTTCTATTCGCGCGGCGCCCGCTTCACGCCGCAGGGCGACAAGACCTTCTACGCGCTGTTCATCCACCGCGAGGGCGGCAGCACCGAGCGCGTCTACGAACTGGTGACCGCCATCCCGGACGACTGGGCCGGCAACTACGTCATCACCTGGAACCATGACGACAGCCTGTACGCGATGAAGGGCCTGAACGGCAACACGTATTATCAGGCGGCTTCCACCGGCGGCGCGGTAGCGCTGGCGAATACCGGCATGACGCGGCTGGATGACCAGCTGCGCGACGTGGACGATGCTTACGTCTTCGCCGTTGAGAGTTTTGAAGGCAAATTCACGATCCGGAACATGGGGACGGGGACCTACCTGGCCAACCGGGACAACATCCTGTACAGCTACTCCCTGGATCCGGACACCTGCGCCTGGACGTTCAATCTGAGCGGCGGCATTAAGATCATGGCCCGCAACCAGGCCGGCAGCCAGTACACCTACCTGGGCTTTTCGTCCGCCAACAAGTACTTCAAGATGGGCAGCAACGCCACGTCCGCCATCCGCTTCTGGAAAGAGGCGTTCGACGGCATCTGCTACTACACCACGGCCCCGTACGACTGGCAGGAGACCCCTCACGACCACACCTACGGCGACTGGACCTCCAACAACAACGGCACCCACAGCCGCAGCTGCACCTCCTGCGGAGACAGGCAGACTGAAAACTGCTCCTATGAGGACGTCGTGACGCCTCCTACGGCGACCGAAGGCGGCTATACCACCCACACCTGCACCGTCTGCGGCTACAGTTTCACGGACACCTACACCGATCCCCTCGGCTACACCATCGAGTTCGTGAACTGGGACGGCACCGTGCTGCAGAGCAGCAACTTCCAGGCCGGCGAACTGCCCGTTTACGAAGGCGAGACCCCGGTCCGCGAAGAAGAGTTCCACCACTACACCTTCACCGGCTGGGATCCGGAGATCACCGCCGTAACCGGCCCCGCCACCTACACCGCGCAGTTCAGCGACAGCGTGTACGCGCTGGTCAACTACATGACCCTGAACCTGGACGGCAAGCTGGGCATCAACTTCTTCCTGTCCGCGCCGGAAAGCGCCGCTTCCGCGAAGCTGGTCTTCCACGGCGAGAAGGAAGAGACCCTGGACTTTGACCTGGTCCGCGACAGCGCGCACGGTTACCTTTCTTCCGGTATGTTCCGCCTGTCCTACAGCAACGTCGCCATGAAGGAGATGACCTGCCCGGTCACCCTGACCGTGTATGACGAAGCCGGCGCCCAGATGGATCTGTTCCGCGCCAACGGCGAAGCCGTGCCGGACAACGCGAGCAATTTCTGCGTGGCCGACTGGTGCAACGCGATCATCGAGACCAGCACCAACCAGCCGAGCATCGATCTGGCCAAGGCCATCCTGCACTTCGGCGGCGCCGCCCAGAGATACTTCGGCTTCAACCTGGACAACTTCGCAAATCCCGAAGGATACCTGGATGCGGAAGCGGAAGGCCTTGAGGCCGATCCGTCCCTGGACCGCGTCGTTCCGGAAGGCGCTGACGCCGTTGGCTACAAGAACTTCGCGCTGAACCTGGAAGGCGACACGGAGATCCGTGTTTACTTCTCCAAGGAGATCACCGCCTCCGACGAGAACGGCAGCGCTTACGAAGTCGTCAAGAGCGGCAAGAAGTGGTACGTCAGCATCCCCGGCATCGCGGCCAAAAACCTGGACGACATGTTCACCGTCAACGCCGCGTTCGGAGGCGAGACCCGCACCTTCCTGCTCTGCGGACTGAGCTATGCGAACGCCACGTTTGCCAGCAGCAACAGCGACCTGGCGAACCTGGCCCGGGCGCTGTACCTCTACAATCAGGCGGCCGACGCCTACTTCGGCAACTGATCCGAACGGCGCCTGATCCGATCAAAAGGCCGGCCGGTCATCCCGGCCGGCCTTTTTCCATGGCTGGCATTCCGCATGGTCCCGACCGCCCGGCCGGGCCTTTTTTATTCCTCCGTATCCGGATTCACATGCACCATCACGTGCTTGACCGCCGGATATTCCTTCTCCAGACTGTGATGGACGCTCTCCGCGATCGCGTGCGCCTCCACCAGCGGCAGGTCCCCCTGCACCGCGATCTCCAGTTCGATGTACACCTTGTTCCCGAACTGCCTCGTATGCAGCAGGTCGATGTGCCGCACGCCGGACTGCGCCTCCACGAACGTCCGCACGCCCTGCTCGAACTCCTCGCCGCACGACGTGTCCAGCATCTTGCTGACCGCATCGCGCGAGATGTCGAACGCGATCTTCAGGATGAACAGGCAGATGACCAGGCTCGCGATCGGGTCCATGACCGGGAAGCCCAGCTTGGCCAGCCCGATGCCGATGAACGACCCCACGGAGGAGAACGCGTCGGACCGGTGATGCCACGCATCCGCCTTGAACGCCGAAGAATTCAGCTTCTTCGCGTAATGCATCGTGTACTGGAACATCCCTTCCTTTGCGGCGATGGACACCGCGGCCGCGATCAGCGGGAGCAGCGTCGGGACCTCCAGCGCCTCCGGCGCGAACAGTTTCCGCAGGCCGGTGTAGCCGATGCCCAGGCCCGTCCCGGCCAGGATCAGCCCCAGAAACAGGGAGGCGACGCTTTCGATCCGCTCGTGCCCGTACGGATGCTCCTCGTCCTCCGGCTGCCGCGACAGCCGCACCCCGAAGAACGCGATGACCGTCGCGAACACGTCCGACAGCGAATGCACCGCGTCCGACACCATGGCCCCGGACTTGCCGATGACCCCCGCGAACAGCTTGAACCCGGCCAGCAGCACGTTCCCCAGGATCCCGACCCGGGACATTTTATTGACTATCTTGCTTTCTTCCATGACTTTTCCCCAGGGGCTCCCGCCGCCGGATCTTCCTTTCCGCGGCGTCTTGCCCGGAACACTAAAATAGCACTTGCCTTCCGTCTTGTCAATAAACCGCCCGGGCGTCTTCCGCTTTGCCCGCCGCTGTGGTATAATGCGGCCAAAGGAGGTGCGTGACATGGCTGCCAGACTGATCGGCGCCGGTCTTTCCGGATCGATAGGCCTGCTGATGATCGTCCTGGGCCTGCTGCTGTGGAAAAAGCAGCGGGTCTCGATCCTGCACGAGTATCATGCGGACAAAGTCTCTCAGGAAGATCTGAAAGCCTTCTGCACGCTTTCGGGGATCGGCCTTCTGGTGACCGGGATCAGCCTGGTGATCACCGCCGTGCTTCTCGGCATCACGGACTCCCCGGCCAGTTTTCTTTGCTTCGCCGCAGGTCTCATCGCGGGCCTTGCCCTGCTGATCACGGCGGGCGTCAAATATAATCGCTAAAAGGAGAGAGCCATGAAGATCCTGGTTCTGAACGGCTCGCCGGCGGGACAAAACAGCATTACCCTGCAGACGGTGAACTACATTGCAAAATTTTTCCCGGAGCACCGGTTCGACGTGCTTCACGTCGGACAGCGCATCAAAAGCATGGAGAAGGACTTCTCCGCCTGCGCCGAAGCGCTGGCCGGGGCCGACCTCATCCTGTTCTGCTATCCGGTCTATACCTTCCTGGCGCCGGCGCAGCTGCACCGGTTCATCGAACTGATGAAGGAGAAGGGGCCGGACCTGACGGGCAAGTTTGCGGCGCAGATCACGACGTCCAAGCATTTTTACGACGTGACCGCGCACCGTTTCATTGAAGACAACTGCCGCGACCTGGGCCTCGCCTGCCTGCAGGGCCTCTCCGCCGACATGGATGACTTGCTGACGGAAAAAGGCCGGGAGCAGGCGCTGGACTGGTTCCGCTTCCTGTTGTGGCAGATGAAAAAACCGGCCGCCGAGCCTCCGCGGAAGCAGCAGACCGGCCGCGTCGTGATCGTCACTGACGCTGCCCGGGACGATACGGAACTGCAGGCCCTGATCGGCCGCTTCATCGCCCGCCTGCCCCGCCCGGCCGACGTGGTCAATCTCCGCGAATTCACCTTCTCCGGCGGCTGCCTCGGCTGCTTCCGCTGCGCCGCGGACGGCACCTGCGTCTATAAAGACGGCTTCGACACCTTCCTCCGCACCCGCATCCAGACCGCGGACGCCACCGTCTACGCCTACCGCATTCAGGACCACTCCATGGGCTCGCTCTTCAAGACCTATGACGACCGCCAGTTCTGCAACGGCCACCGCACGGTGACCATGGGCAAGCCCGTCGCCTATCTGGTGGCCGGCGACCTCGCCGCGGAGCCCAACCTGCAGCTCCTCATGGAAGCCCGCGCCCAGGTGGGCGGCAACTTCCTGGCCGGCATCGCCGCAGGCCCGGACGCCCCCGCCGCCGCGGAGCGGACCGCGGACACCCTGGAGTACGCCATCCTCCACCGCCTGTCGCTCCCGCAGAATTTCTACGGCGTCGGCGGCCTTAAGATCTTCCGCGACCTCATCTACCAAATGCAGGGCCTCATGCGCGAAGACCACCGCTTCTACAGGTCCCACGGCTTTTACGACGACTTCCCGCAGAAAAAGAAGGGCCGCATCGCCGCGATGTACCTGGTCGGCGGGATGATGAAGAGCAAAAATCTCCGCCGGAAAATGGGCAACAAAATGACCGAGGGCATGATGCTTCCCTATAAAAAAGTCCTTGAAAAAGCAGAAAAACGCGCGGCGGAGGCCAAAAAAGATTGACATCCCCACCTCCGCGGTGTATGACAGAACAAACCGTTGCGAAAGAGTGAGTACCTTTCGGGTGAGCAGGAAGAGCTAGCCGCAGATGGTGGGAGTGCGGTATGCAGCCTCTAAGGGAATGGACTTTCAAGGGCGAACAGAACGGCGCAGGCTCAGTATGGGAGACGGGGAGAGGCACCCCGTGAACAAAGGCCGGCATATGTCAGTATGCGCAGAGTGAGCGCGGAACCGCGCTAAGCCGGGTGGCACCGCAGGATCTTTCCCGATCCTGTCCCAGCAGCAGCATTCACTGGGACAGGATCGTTTTTTTGTCCGTCCCGCCATTAAGGAAAGGAGACCCCGAAATGAAAGACCTGAGGATCCCGTACAAGATCTACCTGGAAGAAAACGAAATGCCCGAAGCGTGGTACAACGTCCGCGCCGACATGAAGAAAAAACCCGCCCCCCTGCTCAACCCGGGCACACTGCAGCCGATGCGCGCCGAAGAACTCGGCGGCGTCTTCTGCGAAGAACTCGTGCAGCAGGAACTCAACGACACCGATCCGTACATCCCCATCCCGCAGGAGATCCGCGATTTTTACCGCATGTACCGCCCCTCGCCGCTGGTCCGCGCCTACTGCCTGGAGGAAAAACTGCAGACGCCGGCGCACATCTACTACAAGTTTGAAGGCAACAACACCAGCGGGAGCCACAAACTGAATTCCGCCATCGCGCAGGCCTATTACGCGAAAGAACAGGGCTTAAAGGGCGTCACGACCGAGACCGGCGCGGGCCAGTGGGGCACGGCGCTCTCCATGGCCTGCGCATATTTCGGCCTGGACTGCAAGGTTTTCATGGTCAGGGTCTCGTACGAGCAGAAACCGTTCCGCCGCGAAGTCATGCGCACGTACGGCGCCTCGGTCACCCCGTCCCCGTCGTCCACCACCGCAGTCGGCCGGAAGATCCTGGAAGAGCATCCCGGGACCACGGGAAGCCTGGGCTGCGCGATCTCCGAAGCGGTGGAAGCCGCGGTGGGCACGCCGGGCTACCGCTACGTGCTGGGCAGCGTGCTGAACCAGGTGCTGCTGCACCAGTCCGTGATCGGGCTGGAGACGAAGGCGGCGCTGGACAAATACGGGATCCGGCCCGACGTGATCATCGGATGCGCCGGCGGCGGCTCCAACCTGGGCGGCCTGATCGCCCCGTTCATGGGCCAGAAGCTGCGCGGCGAGGCGGACCCCCGCATCATCGCCGTGGAGCCGGTCTCGTGTCCCAGCTTCACCCGCGGCGTGTACGCCTACGATTTCTGCGACACCGGCATGGTCTGCCCGCTCGCGAAGATGTACACCCTCGGCAGCGATTTCATCCCCGCCCCGAACCACGCGGGCGGCCTGCGCTACCACGGCATGAGCCCGATCCTCAGCGAGCTCTACGCTCAGGGCCTGATGGAAGCCGTCGCCGTCCCCCAGACCGCCGTCTTTGAAGCCGCCGAGCAGTTCGCGCGCGTGGAAGGCATCCTCCCCGCCCCGGAGAGCGCCCACGCGATCAAAGCCGCCATGGACGAAGCCCTCAAATGCCGCGAGACCGGCGAAGCGAAGACCATCGTCTTCGGCCTGACCGGCACCGGCTACTTCGACCTGACCGCCTACGAAAAGTTCCACGACGGCAAAATGGACGACTACGTCCCCACGGACGGGGAACTTGCGCAATACCGCGCGCGCCTCCCGCAGATCGGGTAAGAGCGAAGCGGAACCATACAAGCAAAAGCCCCGGAAATATCGCATTTCCGGGGCTTTTGTCCCTTCCGGGGACGCGCCGCTTATCGGGTCGATCACGACTCCGTCTCCCTGTAATACTTATCGATCCCGCCGTACCCGGCGATCAGCTTGTTCTCCCGCGTCTTCTTCACGAACGCCGCCAGCCGCCGCTCAAACTCCTCCGGCCGCTTCCGCGCGGCGTCTATATAGGCGACGCGGATCCTCTTGTACGGCTCCGCAAAGGCGCAGTAATTCCTCCATACAGCCTCATCGCTCCGCAACGCCTCCAGGATGTCCTCCGGAAACACGAACGGCGCGCAGATGATCTCCTCCACCGACGGCCTCACCTTCGGGTGGATCAGTCCCTCCGCGTCCAGCCGGATCAGCCGCTCGATATTGGCCCGCGAATAGCTGCTCCCCTTCCTCCTGGGCGTGAACCGCCTCAGCTGATGACTCTCGTCCAGCGTCCCGGCCCTCCCGTCGATCCATCCGAAGCACAGCGCCTCCTCCACCGCGTCATTGTACGACACGCCCTTCTCCCCGGACGCTTTGGTGGGGAACACGAACCACGCCTCCGAGGCGGTCTCGAAGTGTTCGGCAAGCCAGGCGCGCCATTGGAGGCGGTCGGAGAAGAAGAGAGGGGAGGGAGTGTTCATGGGGGACCTCACTTAAGTGTTCCTTTAATTGCACCTTCCACGGCACCTTCCGCAGCGGTTTTTATCATATTGATAACAAACTTTCTCAAATCTTCAAAACGACGACCATTATAGGAATCACACTTTTGAGTGGAATCATAGTAAGTAATACCGTCTTCTCTGCGAACCCTTATCAAGTCGTTTTTCACAAGGTCCTGAATAATCAGGGCAAACTCATTTTTCGACATATGGCACATGTCGGACATGATATGTTCCCTTCTAATACAGGCATTTACGATATGAGTCCGGATGTCTTTGGCAGTCGTAGTTGGCTTAATTTTTGCGCGGAACCGATACGGCCTTCTGGCCGATCGAGGGAAGAGAGTATCCTCTAAAGACGGCGCGAGGGTTACTCCGGGAATCAGGTGCCCGTCAAGCCATTTTTTTACGTACGATTTTTTGGTTCCGCAGTTTTTCGTAAACTCAGCTAAACTAATTGTAGACATAATGGTAGTTTCCTCTACAATAACTTCTTTATTCTTTGCTAAGCTGTTCTCACGTTCTGCTTCAATTGCTTCCACAACTATAACATCCGCCGGGAGCCAGTCCACCTGCCGCAAATCATTCAGCGGAAGCCATTTGGCCGCTTCATGCTCCAGGAGAGTGATATGACCGTCCTTCAGACTGCACCAAAAGCAATCCATGGAGAGATGGAAGGCGGGGTAGTTATATTCGACGGTAATCAGATATCTGTCGACTGTGATGGCCGCGTCGAGTTCTTCCCGGATCTCACGGACAAGCGCTTCTTCAGGAGCTTCGCCGGGTTCGATCTTGCCGCCGGGAAACTCCCACCAATCTTTATAATCTCCGTATCCGCGCTGTGTGGCAAAAATGACAGGATCACCTGCGTCATTGATCGATTTTATGATCGCCGCTACTACTCGTATTGATTTCATACCGCCTCCTCCTGCAGATTGCTTTCCAGATATTTCAGAAGGTCTTCTCTGACTGCGTGATGCATCCGCATAGTCACCTTGGTGATATCCCGAAGCCTGCCGCTGTTGTCCAGCTTTTTGTCACCTTTTGTTTCAATGACATCGAATGTTCCCATATAATAGAAACTGGTCTCAGCATCGCTCTTTTTTACGAAAAGGTGCTTCCTCTTGGCATCGGTGACTTCATGCATATAACTGCTGTCGGGGCCTCTGCCGATCTGAGAATCCCAGCGGAAAGTCATACTGTCAGCAAAAGCATCCGCATAATCCGGTTTCCCTTCTGCATACTGCATGTCCTCTCGTCCCGCACCGACTTTATGATATGTGATGAAAATAAAGGCATCGTCATCGATTCGCTTCATTCCATACATTGTGGAAGACAAGTCTCTGCCGCAATTCATTAACAAGCAAACATCTCGTCTTGAGTATTTTTCATATAATACGAATGGATTGTCAGTTCTTTGGTCTTCTCCGTATTTTTCGCGATATCGAGTGAGACCCACAGAAATGATGTCCTCAACCTGATGATAGAATTCTTCATGCTGCAGGCGATTCGCATAACTCTGCATACGACGAATAAAGGATTTGTCGTAATCTTCCAGGATACTGATTGACTTATATTTCTGGTATTCTTCCTCCTTGCTTACGAAGCGCCCTTCCAGAACACGAATGGCATCTTCCAGAGATTTCTGACTGTAAGAAGAAAGATAAGATCTTCTTAACTCTTCGGCAAGATCCGAAAAAGAGATTTGTTCTTTGGTCAACAGCCGATTTAGGATTTCCAGTTCATAAGGACGGACTCCGCTCAGAACTGTTTTTGATAAATATTCCAGTGTCAGTTTTTCCTGATCATTGATTTTCCCTGTGTATGTTTCTCCTTCCACGGAGAGCAGAAAATCCTGATATGTTTTATATTCACGAATTATTACCAATGGATCGATCTCACCGTTTTCATAGAAATCCATCAAATAAGGCACGCGACCCAGTCTGTTCTTGAGTGAAGTATAGCTGTCCCGAATAATGGATTTCATGCCGCGTATCCTGTCAATAGATCGGAAGATTTTTTCTCTTGCCACGGCATCAAAGTGGACTGTTGAAGCACCGGGAATCGTGCTGTTGCCGCTGATAACATACTTCCGGATCGTATCCGGATTATAGGTTCTGTCCCCGGAAAGCGCTATCGGGATCATGAAATTCTTTTCGTAGTTTCCGATGAAGTCCAGGATAATAACATATTCCTTCCCGTCTGCTTTTCGGAGACCGCGTCCCAACTGCTGGATAAATACGATGGGAGATTCCGTAGGGCGAAGCATGATTACCTGATTCACTTCAATGATATCCACGCCTTCGTTTAGGATTTCTACAGAGAAAATGTAATCCAGTGGTTGTCTGTTTTCTGTTGCATCTGCTTCATCCATAGCAAGTCGTTCAAAAGCTTCTGCCCGCTCATCCTCAGAAGCATCACCATTCAGTGCAATAGTGCGGAAGAATTTGCCTGTTTCAGGATTAATGCAGCAATTAAATTTTGCCGAGAGTTCCTGAGACTCTTTGATTCGGCTGCAGAAGATCAACCCCTTGACCCGGTCGCCGCTGTGACCGAAATACACAGCCTTTTCGATAATATGTTTCACTCGTTCATCACTGATAAGCAAATTGAAATCTTCCGCAGTAAGTTTTCTTCCCATGCTTCTTTCATCACCGATCAGCGATAGGTCTGTAATGCCAAAGTAATGGAACGGACACAGCAGATTTTCTTCCATGGCCTGCTGCAGTCGAATTTCATAAGCAATCTGATAGTGAAAGATTTCGTAGATATTTCGGCCTTCAATGTTGTCGTCCCTCTTGTCTGGGGTGGCTGTCATGCCAAGCCAAAGTCTGGGACGAAAATATTTCATGATACGCTGGTAGGTTTCTGCAGAGCTGTGATGTGCTTCATCAAGGATGATGCAGTCAAAGTCATCCGGATTGTAGTGATGAAGGTGATCTTCCCTGTATAGCGTGTCTCTCGTCGCAAAAACATAATCAGCATCATATTCCAGCCGCCCGGCTCCAACGATTCCCGTCGTAATACTATTGCTGAATACTTTTTCAAAGGATCGTTTTGCCTGCTTGGCCAGCTGGTTTCTATGGACCAGGAACAGTACCCGCTTAAAACCGAGCTCACGCATAGCAAACGCAGAAGCGTAAGTCTTTCCGGTGCCTGTAGCACTGATCAGCAAGGCGCGCTCTTCCCCGAGGTTCAGGATCTTTTTCAGATTGGTGATAAAGCCCACCTGCATGGAATTGGGTTTAAGCTTATATTTTGAAATCGATACAGGATTCTCTTCTTTGGCTGCTTCCCGCTGGTGTTTTACAATCTCATATTGAGTCTGATACTTCTCTATAAAGTCTTCAAAAGAAAGTGAATACGGTGAATTCCAGAGTTGCTGATATTCTTCAAGAATCTGCTCTGCCAGTTCACCATTTTGCGTTGAGACAGTCTTGGTATTCCATTCCTTATTGCTTGTCAGAGCTGTACTGGTGATGTTGGAACTGCCGATGATAAACCGGTAGATTTCTCCCTTTTTGAAGATATATCCTTTGGTGTGGAATCCTTCCCCAGCCGCATCGACGTCAAACATTCTTATGGTAATGTTTTTGCGCTCATACAACAGACGCAGGGCTTTGGGCTCACTGAAGGATAGATAATTTGTTGTAAGGATTTCGCCCGGAATACCGGCTTTTTCCAATTCATACAAAGTCTGCAGAAGAGGAGCGATCCCGCTCATGGTAATAAACGCGACGCTGATCTTAAAACAGTCACAGGAATGAAGTTCGTCTTCGATCGAAGACAAGACCTTTTTCCCCTCATGATAGTCGTTTGAGATGAACTGCGGCCTATAGGCAAGATTTGATGAAACAGCACTGCTGACAAATGCTGTTTCCAGACCTTCTCTCAACTCGGTAAGCTGATCATTATTCATCATTTCGCCCCATATCAATCAACGAATTCCGAAATATCGTCTACGGTCACATCCAATGCCCGACACACTTTTTCAATGACTTCCATTGTCACATTATCACCCGCAGCCAACTTGCTTATTGTAGCCGGACTGATCTTTGCTTTTTCGGCCAGTTCATGCTTTTTCAGATCACGGTCGATCAATATCTTGAAAAGCTTTTTGTATGATACAGCCATGTTAATACCTCAAAGATGCTTCACGTTGCTTCAAGTATTACAATACACTTTGATACACTATAGCATAAAAAACTGCGCGATAAAATATAAATTTCAACGTTCTCCGAAAAAATTTGCCAAATAAAAAACTCTCCTGTCATCATCTGTCATGACAGAAGAGCATTACTCCAATTAAAAGGGCAGATTATTTTCCTTCCCCCTCATACCTGTACTCCATCCCGTAATCCCTCTCGTCCTTTTCCCCCCGCAGATAATCGATCCCTTCCTCCGCCGCGATCCGGAACCCGTTCTTCAGATGCGTCCGCAGGGAAGCTTCATTCCGCTTGCTGACGCAGTCGCACAGGCGGAAGGGGCCTTCCGCCTTCAGCGCGTCCAGGACGGCCTGCAGCAGGCGGGATGCGTGACCCTGCCGGCGGAAGGCGGGATGGGTCTCCAGGGCCTCCAGGTAGTACAGTCCGTCTTCCACGCGTGTCAGGCGCACAGCGCTGACCCAGACGCCGTTTTCTACCCAGATCCGGTAAGTGCTGCCCGCCGGGCCGAAGAACTCATCCCGGAGATAGGACAGGAAACCGTCCTCCACCAGGCGGAGCGCTTCGGCCTTGTCGGTCATGGCGGGGTAGAAATAGTCTGTGTTTTCGAGGTTTCCCTCGGCGTACAGGTCCATCAGTTTTCTCCCGTCCAGGTCGCTGAAACGGGTCAGGGTCAGCAGCATGGCGTCGGCCTCACTCTTTGGTCTCTTCGCTGAAATCCGTGTCCATCGCCACCTGCAGCGTGTAGTCCGGGAATGCTTTCTGCACCTTTTCGCAGATCTCCCGGTGCACCAGGCGGCGGTCCTTCGCGTCAAAACTGACGACGATATCGAAGCGCAGGGTCTTTTCCCCGCGGTCCAGATAGAAGCCGTGCATCTGCAGGACGTGGGGGTCCTCCGTCACGATCCGCAGCACTTTTTCGCGGGCAGCGGCCGCTTCAGGGTCCTTTGTGTTGATGGAGTAGACGCCGATGGCGGTCAGGATCACGTTGTGCTTCCGGTGCACTTCCAGGGTGACTTTCCGGATGAGCTTGTCCAGATCGTCCGCGCTCAGCGTGTCCGGGACCTCGACGTGCACGGAGCCGTTGTAGGCGTCCGGCCCGTAATTGTGCAGGACCAGGTCGTACGCCCCGCTGATCTCCGGGTAGCCGGTGACGGTCTCCTTGATGTCGCGCGCCAGTTCCGCGTCCGCCCGCTCGCCCAGGATCTTGGAGAGCGTGTCGCGCAGCATTTCGATCCCGGACTTGATGATCACCGCCGCGATCAGCGCGCCGAGCCAGGCCTCCAGCGAGACCCCGGAGAGCAGGTAGACCGCCGCAGCCGCCAGCGTGGAAGCGGAGATCACGGCGTCCATCGTGGCGTCTGCCCCGGAATTGATCAGCGAATCCGAATTCACTTTTTGCCCGACGCCTTTCACGTAGCGCCCCAGCAGGAGCTTGACCGCGACCGCGGCCGCCACGATGACCAGCGCCGCCGCGCCGTAATCCGGCGTGTCCGGATGGATGATCTTCTTCACGGACTCCACGAAGGCCGTGACGCCCGCGTACAGCACCAGGAGGGAGATGATCATCGCGCTCAGATATTCGATCCGCCCGTACCCGAACGGGTGCTTCCGGTCTGGTTCCTTCCCGGCCAGCTTCGTCCCGATGATCGTGATGACGGAGCTCGCGGCGTCGGACACGTTGTTGACCGCATCCATCACGATGGCGATGGAGTTGGCCGTCAGTCCGACGACCGCCTTGAACGTCGCCAGAAACACGTTGGCCAGGATCCCGATGACGCTGGTCCGGATGATGACCCGGCTGCGGCTTTCCTGCTCTTTCATGCCTTATTTCTCCAGTTCCGCGGCAACGGCAGCCTTTACTTCTTCCATGTCCGTCGTGGGCTCAAACCGCGCAAGGACCCTGCCCTCGCGGTCCACAAGGAATTTGGTGAAATTCCACTTGATGTAGGCCTTGTCGCCGAACGCCTTGTTGTTCATATCCGTGAACTTCTTCAGCGCCGCGAATTTCAGCCCCTTGCCGAACGTCTCGAAGGGCTTTTCCGCGGCCAGGAACGCAAACAGGGGCTCCGCGTTCTCGCCGTTCACTTCGACCTTCGCGAACTGCGGGAATTCCGTCCCGAACTTCAGCGTGCAGAACTCGTGGATCTCGTCCTCCGTTCCGGGCGCCTGGTTCGCGAACTGGTTGCAGGGGAAGTCCAGGATCTCAAAGCCCTTGTCCCGGAACTCCTTATACATGGCCTCCAGCGGATCGTAATGCGGCGTGAACCCGCACCCGGTCGCGGTATTGACGATCAGCAGCACTTTGCCGCGGTACTCCTCCAGGCTCACGTCATTTCCCTGGCGGTCTTTTACGGTGAAATCGTAGACTGTTTTCATATTGTACTTCTCCTTTTCTGAAACAGTTCTTTATTGCTTTGGCCTCCGCGTCCGGGGGCTGCGCCTCTCCGGACCCGGCCGGGTCACATATGATTGGCTTTGCTGAACGGACATCGTTTTCCGATGCACTGATTATTCTGCGCCGAGTAGGTGCATATGACCTCCGGCCGTTCCATTTCGATGCCGAACCGCTCCCTGACGAAGTCGACGGCGGACAGGACGGAGAGGAACGAATCCCGCTTGCAGCAGCGCGGGCCGCCGACCGCCCCGATGGCGGCGAGCGACCGTGCGGTCATTTTGTGCGACAGCGCGAAGGGTTCCGCGGTCAGCGGCGTGGACTTCGAGAGGATGGACAGGAACATTCCCGAACTGATCCCGGCTCCGCACGCGCCCCAAAAACCGCACGCGCCGCCGGGCACGCTTTTGCCGCGGTTCATCATTTCCGTCAGCGCGGGGCTCAGGTCGATCTCCCCGCCCGCGTTCTTATACGCGGTCAGCAGCGCGGCCCCGACCATCACGTGGTGCTCCGGCCCGTGCATGTGGCAGAAGGGGAGCGCCATCATCTTCTCCAGCACCGCGATCGGATCCTTCGACGTTTCCGCCAGGCACAGGCCGATGATCGCATCCATCCCCGCGGTGTGGCATTCGCTGCATACGTAATGGCCATTGACGCAGCGTGTCTTGCTGTTTTCTTTTTTGTGGCAGATCTCGCACTCCATGAGCTCGTCATACTCCAGATACTCAAGAGGCGCTTTGCAGATAAGGCATTCGTCTTTCATGGGGTCTCCGGTTTTTCTGCCCTGGGACAGGGCGGCAAGAGAAGGCGGCGTCAGCCTAGTTCTTCCCAGTCGATCCGTTCGGAGCGGTAGAAATATTCGCGGTCTCTCTCCGATACTTCGCGCATCACCTGGCACGGGTTTCCGACGGCGACGACGTTGTCCGGGATGTCTCTGGTCACGACGCTGCCGGCGCCGATGACCGCGTTCTTCCCGATCCGGACGCCCGGGACGATGATCACGCCGGCGCCGATCCAGGCGTTTTCACCGATGTGCACGTCCTTGTTGTACTGCAGGCCGCGCCCGCGCAGCTCCGGGTCGATCGGGTGATTGGCGGTCGCGATGGTGACGTTCGGCCCGAACATCACCCGGTCTCCGACGTAAATGTGCCCGTCGTCCACGAGCGTGAGATTGAAATTCGCGTAGATCCCGGACCCGAAGTGGACGTGGCGGCCGCCCCAGTTGGCGTGGAACGGCAGCTCGATGTAACAGTTTTCGCCGCATTCGGCAAAGACCTCCCGCATGTACCGTTCCTTCTCCGCCAGATCGGAGGGCTTGAGCTGATTGAACGCCCACAGCCTGTCCAGGAAGGGGACCTGTCTGGACAGGATCTCCTCCGCCATCGGGTCGTAGATCAGGCCGCTGATCATTCGTTCATACTGTGTCATGGGTCTCCTCCCGGGGCGTCAGAACATTTTGCCGGTATATTCGAACACGGGCATGGCGTCCAGATCGAAGGCGGCGAGGTCTTCCAGATAGATGTTGGTGGTGCATCATCAGGTTGGAATCGCCGTCCTTTTCCGTGTGGACCAGGACGACAGGATGGCCGGGTTTTTCTGTTCATGGCGTGATCTCCTTCTGGTCGTCGGACCGGCCGTTCCCGGCCGGATCCGCAGCCTTGTTTTTCTGCGTTTCCAGCAGTTCGTACAGCAGCGCATACAGCATCTGCGCCTTTTCGGGCGGCAGACCGATGCAGGAGCCGACGCGGCAGGGGACGTCTTTCGCTTTTTCCTGCAGCGCCCGGCCTTCTTCGGTCAGGGAGATCAGGACCACACGGTCGTCCGCTCCGCTCCGGTTTCTTTCGATCCAGCCCGCCTGCTGCATTTTTTTGAGCAGGGGGGAGAGGGTCCCGCTGTCCAGCATCAGCCGGCTGCAGATCTCGCCGACCGGGATGCCGTCCTTCTCCCACAGCACCAGAAGGACGATATACTGCGTATAGGTCAGACCCAGCGGCTTAAGAAAAGGCGCGTAAAGGCTGACGACGCTGCGGGAAGCGGCGTAGAGCGGAAAGCACAGCTGGTCGGTCAGCTTCATCATTTTGTAAGGGTCGTGTTCCATGGGGGACCTCGCTTATATTTGATACAATTAAGTTTTATCACAGATAAACGCGGCTGTCAAGAGAGAATTCCGAAAGAGGGGCGCGTACGTCAAAAAAACGGAGCGGTCCGCTCCGGCTTTCTCTATTTTCCCCTGACTGTAATGATCACATATTCCGACCGCGTCCCGGTCTTGAAGTGGACCGCCCAGTTCGAGATCCCGGACGTGACGATGAAATCCGTCCCGCTGCGCTTCTCATACCCGTATGTCCGGTCGATGCCTCCGAACAGCCGCCCGATCAGACCCAGCGGGATCAGCTGCCCTCCGTGGGTATGCCCGGAAACGACAAGATCCGCTTCGGTAGCCGCCTCTTTATCATAATCGTTCGGCTCATGATCCAGCACGATCACATATTTGCCGGGTTCGGCCCCCTCCAGCAGCTCGGCCAGCTCCCTCCGGGAGCGCGCCGATGCATCCTTTCTGCCGATGAGACAGAGATCCCCGGTATACGCAGCCGCATCCTCCAGGATATGGACCCCGTTTTCCTCCAGCGCCCGCGCCAGATCTTCCGCGGAGAAGTCCCGGCGGAGGCCGTACCCTTTGTCGTGGTTTCCGTAAGAAAACCAGATGCCGTACTTCGGATCGGCTTTCCCCAGGGCTTCACAGGCGGTCAGCATATCCGCGCGCGTCGTGTCGTCGTCCACGAAATCCCCCGGGATCAGGATCAGATCGGGCTCCTGCTTCATGATCTCTTCGATATAAGAGGCAAACCCGTCGCCGTCAAACGTGGCTCCGACGTGCGAGTCGGACAAGAGGGCGATGCGGACCTCTCCCACGGTCTTATCCGTGGCCAGCGTGTATTCCGTTTTCCACACATGGACGCACTGGAAATACCCGCAGATGAGACAGACCGCCGCTGCCGCCAGCGCCAGCCAGCCCTGCCAAAAGACCTTCGGCGGCTCCTTCTCCTTTTTCCCGATGAGCCGGAAAACGGCGTCGAATATCAGGAAGAAAAACAGCACGTGCAGGAAAATGATCACGGCGTCGAACACAGTCATCAGAAACGTAAACAGGAGAAACAGGCCCAGAAGAAGGGCGAAACTGATCCCGCACCGCACCCATTTCCTCTGCCCGGAAACCTTCCGGATCAGTCCGAATTTACCGACGGCGCCGGTCATATATATCACTCCGAAAATACAGGCCGCGATCACCACGACCAGGCCGATTTGATAGATCAGCATGATCCTCCTTTCAGTCTGCTGCCCGCGGAACCTGGGGGGCCGCAGACGGGCTCTGCCGTGACAGAGGGACGGATGACTGGTTTTATGATAACAGATTTTGCGGGGGTTTGAAATAAAAAGTTGGCGTTTCTCTGATGATCTCCGGCGCTGATCCCTGGCCGGGAGAATGATGGGCAGCCCGGAAAGTTTGACGCGATAGAACAAAACCCGCACAATTCCATGTGTTAATTTATTGAATGATCCTATTCGTACTCACGAACATCGATCTGTCGACGTCTTTCATCTTAGATTCGGTATTCGATTCCGAATATATTATTTCTGACAGAAACGGGAACCCTCTTTCCGATTCGCAGTTCCAACGTGTGTGGAATTATATCAAAGTCCGTTCGACAAAAGAAAGGACAATCTACAAGTACATCAACGGGCAATCGGTCCGGAAACCGTTTAAGCCCCAGAAGGGTGAACGCTGCCGAACAGATAAAAACCTGTATTATTGCCTCGATTTTACGGTGACGCCGCATCAGCTCCGGCACACGTATATCACCAACATGATTAATGCGGGGATCGATCCCAAGACTGTTCAGTATCTGGCGGGACACAAAAACAGCCAGGTCACAATGGATATCTACGTCAAGGTGAAATACAACAGACCGGATGAGCTTTTGAAAGTGGTGGAGAATGCGTTTGAGGGAAAAGAGCAGGATCAGTAAGAAAGCAACACATATCAGAGGGCTCCCGAGCGGAGCCCTTTTTGATTGCTGCTTTGTCCGGCAGCATGAACAAACGAATACAGCCGTTATCATTTGACGCGTGTCGGTGCAGCCCGTGTCAAAGCGTTCCGGACAGTCGGAATGGCATCGCTTTACGGCTTCAAGACAGAAAAAACGGCCCGTTTACGCGCCGGTTTTCATCGAAAAATTGTCCCAATTCTTAACTCAAAAGGGCTCCAAAAGGGCCCAAAAACGCAATTGTCCCACTTTTAACTCAGAACAAACGTTCGCACACCGAGTCGGACCGAAGCAAATCGAGACATAAGAAAAAACCGCGAAATACGTTCCCCTTGCTTAGTAAAGGCAGTTTTTGACCGAAAGAGGAGAGAGAAGAGAGTGCCATAGGCGGCGCCGGGCATCGGAGAAGGCGGAAAGAAAAGTGATTTATCCTCAAGTTAAGCCGGTAACTTTTGTGATTTTTGCAAAAGTTACCGGCTTAACTGGAAAATAACGCTCGCGAAAGTGTTTGCGTGGGGGCAGTCGCAAATTATCCCAGCAGGATCTGATATCTCTGATCGATCAGCTTGCTAAAGCCCTCTTTCATTTCTTCCGGCAGAAGCGATTCCTGGCACATCGTCAGCAGAACAGGCTTCTTATCCAACAGGAAGCGGATCATTTTCCCGGCGGCCTCCTCAGGAATACCGCAGGCCTTTGCGAAAACAAGGAAGTCCTTTTTTCTCAGGTTATTCTTTTTGCCGTTCATAGGCAGGGCGAACTCTTCATTGTCTTCCGGCATGATCAGATTAACAGGCAGCAGGTCATAGGCCGGAGAAAGCACATACTCGCAAGATCCTTCCGCCGTCTCGATCATGGAAAAGTTCTTGAGATGCATATCAGAGTTTCCGGTCAGAAAGCAGAAGACCAGGCGCAAAAACAATTCTGTCATATCCATCTGCCGGCGGGAAGAATATCTGCCGATAACTTTGGCACAGCGTTCATAGGAACCCCTGTATTTATCCTGAGCCAGACGAAGATCCAGCTGGCAAAAGTCTTCCATGGCGAGACGAATCACATGGTCAGATCCGATGATGCGGTCTACTCTTTTGGTGATGTAAGCAACGGTACCCTCGTTTCGAATCAGCGCATGCGGAACAGTAGCGATGCCGCAGGCATCCGCCATGCTCATGACAAGATGTTCCGATTCGGGCATGGAAGGGTAATCGTTGACCTGAGGCTTCAGAATATATCCGGTCGGAACATCCACCAGCGTCAGCCTGGGCTGCTTCCCTTCCGAGAACAGGTGCAGTGATATCTTTTTCTGAACACCCGGAACCGTCAGGCCCTTTCTGACAGCCTCGCCGATTATGAGTTCCAGGCCGGAGCTTGAAAGTTCGATCTCCGGCAATACACTCGTTCCAAAGAAGTGCTTGATGCAATTCTTATGCCATCCGGAGTCGTTTGACGTTTTCAGCGGTTTTCCGCAGCAAAGACAATTCATAGACGTTCCTCCCGAATGGTAACGTTTCCAATAGCATCTCTGCAGGCAATCAGCAAAAGACCAAAGCGATCCCGTCTCTCGATCTTCCAGTTGCGGCTCACGACTTCCAACAGCCAGCCTTCCGGAATCAAACCGTCGAAGAACGGGAAGAGGGTGGTGGAGACAAAAGGTTTATCTGTAAGCGGAAGCGTTAGTGAAACGGGAGAGGTACCGCATGCCAGATAATCCGGATCATACTGAAAGCGATACCCTTCATCGGTCTCTTCAAGAAGTCCGACGTAACTGTCTCTGATATATACGAATGCCTTTCGGAAAGTGCTCATTGCTCGTTGTCCTTTCGTTCGATCCTGCCCGGAACCGCTTCCATTCCGAACATGGCAAGGGCGATATTGACTTTATCCATGCGGACGGTTTCTTTCCCCTGTTCCAGTTCACGGATAAAGCGAAGCCCCAGCCCAGAGCGCATGGCAAATTCCTGCTGGGAAAGCCCGGCGGCCCGGCGGTTGTACTTAATATATTCAGCGATTCTGTTCATCGGATTCCCTCCTTGTGAAGAGATAACAACAATATACACCCCTTGGGGTATAAAAGCAAGAGATTTTCTAAAAATGATCCCGAAAGGGTATAAAATTACGAGATGATAGTTAATTGTACCCTATCGGGATCATTTCAGAAGACGCGGGCTTAGACCGGTATGAAAAAGCATCTTATGACTTCTGTTCCTCTTTTTCGAGAAGCCTCCACGCTGCAAACCCGGTAATGGCCTGACACAGGCCGAAGAGGAAGTAGGCCGTGGACATGAAATTCAGCGGGAACATATAGAACTGGAAACAGATCCAAAGCATAAGGGTAATGCCGAAGATACCGCCAAGAATTACGCCGAGCCTCTTTTTTCGCAGCAGAAGAACAGCCGCAGTCAGATTTGTCAGCTCGTTTACGATCAACAAAGCGAACCCGGAAAACAGGAGATCCTGAAACAGCACGTCCGCAAAAGGCAGTTTCTGAAAGTAGGGGAGCATGCTGTCCATGTGCAGGAGCTTTCCGCTGGGATCCAGGATCATGCTCAGACCGCCGGCGACCGCGCCGATCCCGATGAAAAGCGTCCAGAAGATCAGCCATTTCCGGGCTGTGTTATTGTTTCCATTTTTCATACAGGAACTCCTTAGCGAAAGTGCATGTACCTAGTGGCAATCGCAAATATTGCGACTACCACCATATTTGGCGGCTTATGTGGATCTGTCTTATGAGTATTGTGCAAAAAATGCACATTAGATCACTCCGGTCATTTGAACGGATCCCGTCTGATGCATTATGCAAAAAAGCATATCAGGCAGTTGTTGTAAAAAGTGCAACAACTGCCGCGATCTCAATTCCCGATATAAGATGAGGAGGGACCGCTGTCGATCTTCTCGAGATAGCCGTTCTATACCAGGTCGGTCACGTTATCAGTCACCTCACCAGTCACTGTATCAGTCACCCTCACGGCCGATCTTTCGCCTCAGTGAACTTAATCATAATATCGTCCGGATGGACTGTATATTCCGGCATCGGCAGATGATCAGCTTTTAGTGCGTCAAAAACCTTTTCAACGCCACGGCGCCAACTCTCAATGAAACCCGCCAGATAAAAAACAGGTCCTGCAGTTTTATCGGAATCACCGATAGAAGTTATGACCAATAATCGAACTCGGTAGTTACTTGACACGGCAACTGTTGTATTCTTTGCAACAAGCACACTTCTTTCTCTCGCTCATTTTCATTTTTTGTCTCATCCATTAACTATTGTCTCAGAATTAACTACTAAATCTCCGACAAAATCCATGAAACGCCATCAAATCCGATCAAAGATTCCCGGGCATGAAAAGAGCCCGGAAATGGCGTATTTCCGGGCTTTTTCGATACTTGCTGCGTCTGATTAACGCTTGCTGAATTCCCTAATCTCTTGCAAAACTGCCAGGCACTTTCCGAAAACCCTATTAAAAATGACTGAGATGGTTTTGCGTTTTCCGCTCGGTTTTCCTTGAAAATACGCGGTTTTCGAGAGTTTAAGCAGGCTAAAAATTGTGACCCCGGACATCATTGCAAACCTTTTACGGGAGTGAGGATCTGCTGCATAAGTGCTTCATGCCTACCGCATCCCAGGGCGGCGGACTGCTGCATACTGTGCAGGGATCCTTACTTTTTTACCGGTTTATATGCAGCAAAGTCTCCGCAACTTGTGGTCAAGGGCCCAAACGCCTGATTGCTGCGTAATGCAAGATTCATGTATTGTTTTTCCGTTGCCTGGGCTGCATTTTCCTGTTCATCGATAATTCTTAAATAATCCGTCTCCAGAGAATATGAACAATTGAAAAGTATCCTGTTTTCAACGCTTTATACCACATATAATTTGGCTTTGCTACTTGCTCGCTTCAAATAAAATGTAGCCCAAGGCGATGAACATTACTGGATTTCAGTCTATGGATCCCACCTGCAAGTTTGCTGCATATGACGTGGTGATCACTCAAAGAGGTGTTTCTGGGCAAATTGGAATTTGTCAAACCAAATCTAAAATTTCCTCAAGCATCCGGATTGTGTATTCCGGCAATTCGTCGCGGGATTGCGGTTCATGATACGCACCGATCCCGCGGAGCAAACGGACAGAGTGAATACCCATGCGATTCGCCGGGGCTATATCGTTATCAAGTCTGTCTCCAACCATCATCGCGTTCTGTGGGATACAGTTCGCTTGTTCCAATGCCCATTGGAAGATAGCCGGATCTGGCTTTGATATCTCTAATTCCGCCGAGGCGGCAATGACGTCAAAAAAACCGATCATCCTCCATTTTTCAAGGCGTTCTGCTGTTCCCGGCGGTTGATTTGCAATAATGCCGAGTTTAATTCCGCGGCGCTTTAGCTCGGCTAACGTAGGGACAGCGTCTTCATACGGCTTTTCATCCTCGCTGTGCCACGGCGTTTTTGTCAGACCAAAAAACTCGATCGCTCCCTGGTCTCCCCCGATACCTTTGCGGATCATCTCAAAACGCTTCTCATAATATGCTTTTTCCGTAACATCGGTTCCGGCAATCATATCACGGATGCGATGCAGGTCGGCTTCCGTTTCGTCAATCAAAGTCGAACCTATGTCAAAGAATACCCACTCTATCATTTTTGCATTACCTGTCTTCGCTTCG
>JAFRRM010000042.1 GCA_017428105.1 Lachnospiraceae bacterium
CTGGCAAAAATCCTTGTTTGGGGTTAGAATAGGGGCGTGTTGAATTGTTCATAGCAAGTCCATTCTAACACAAAAAGGGTCACCTGGCTAAAACCAGATGACCTCTTTTTCGTTAGGGCGTTTTTTCACAGCCCCTTTTTTTCGGCAAAAAACAGCAGGGGCGGCCCCAAGGCCGCCCCTGTCATTTGAGAGATCGTCAGGACCGCCTGACAAACGAACCGTCCCCCCTGTCAGATTGGACCGCCTGACAAAGGAACCGTCCCCCTGTCAGGTTTCCGGTCATACTTTGAATACGCTGCCGCCGATGAATTCGCGCAGAAGGGAGTTCTGAGGCACGAGGGTGGAGTCGATGGCGAGGAAGTAGTCGAGGAATTTGAGGAGGCGGTTGGCTTCCACGTATTCCGGAGCGTCCTCGGGGATGCCGAACAGGAGCTGCTCCGCGTAGTTCTTGATGACGGAGAATTCGTAGACGAGCGAGGAGTTGAAGACGACGTCCGCGCTCTCCTGGAACGGGATGATGTTCTTCTTCTCGCCGCGGCGGACGGAATCCCAGCGGGCGATGGTCTCCTGCGCGGAGTAGCCGCGGGTCCGGGCGTCGCGCACCATGCGGCGGATCAGACGGCCGTCCGAGGTCGGGATCCGGTTGTGTTCGTCGATGTTCGTGTTCGTCAGCGCACTGATGTAGATCCGGAATTTGTTCTTCTTCGGGATCTTTGCGGACAGCCGGTCGTTCAGGCAGTGGATGCCTTCGATCACCAGGATGTCCTCTTTTTCCAGTTTCAGCGTGTTGCCACGGTATTCCCGGCGGCCGGTCTGGAAGTTGAACGTGGGCATCCTGACCACTTTGCCTTTCAGCAGGTCCACCATGTCGCGGTTGAAGCCCTCGATGTCCACGCCCTCGATGGATTCAAAGTCGTATTCGCCGTTCTCGTCCCGGGGCGTTTTCTCCCGGTCCACAAAGTAATTATCCACCTCGATGGGATGCGGGCGCAGCCCCAGGCCGCGCAGCTGCACGGACAGGCGGTGCGAGAAACTGGTCTTGCCCGAAGAGGACGGGCCCGCGACCATCACGCATTTCACGTCCGGCTGCTCCGCGATGCGGCTCGCGATGCGGGCGATGTCGGCCTCCTGCCGCGCTTCCGCCGTCAGGATCATGTCCAGCGCCTCGCCGCGCGCGATCTTTTCATTGATCTCGCCGACCGTGGCGATCCCCATCGCCTCGCTCCAGGAAGCGAAGGCGTCCAGCGCTTCGAATACCTTCTTCTGCGGCTCGAACTTCGGGACCTTCTCGGGTTCGTTCTGCGTAGGCAGCAGCAGCACCAGGCCCTTTTCGTAGGGTTTTAAGTCAAAATAGCGGATGCTGCCCGCAGAAGGGACCATGAAGCCGTAGAAATAATCCACGTAACCGTCCAGGTTGTAGACGTTGACGCTGGAAGCACGGCGGAAGCGGAACAGTTTCTCTCGGTTTTCCATCCCGTGCTCCTTAAAATAAAGCCGGGCCACGTCCGTGGAGACTTTCTTCTTTTCGATGGGGACGTCCTGTCTGACCATTTTTTTCATGCAGGCCTTCACGCGGGACAGGAATTCCTTCGTGACCTCCACGTCGCCGCGCAGTTCCACATAATAGCCGTTGATGACGGAGAATTCCACCCAGACCATCTCCAGCGCGGGTCCGGCCACCATGTGCAGGGCTTTGGAAAGCAGCATCAGCGCGCTGCGTTCGTAGGTCAGCATGCCCGCGCGCTCCGCCGTGGTAATGAAGCGGACGGTCTCGCTGCCCCGGATCTGCTTGTGCAGTTCCTTCAGTTTGTTGTCCGTGCGGACCAGCACGATGTCGTGTTCGAATTCGGGCTGCACCAGCTGCGCCGCCTCCCGGTAGGTGGTCCCCAGCGGCACCTGGATGCTCTTTTTCTCGCCGTATGTGATCGTGACCATGGCAAACTCCTAAAACTCTTTAAAACTCCAGTTCTTCCAGGTTCATCAGGGCGGCGATGTAGACCTTCATGGCTTCCAGCAGTTCCCCGAAGTGCCCCGCCTCGTTGGCGCCGTGGATGGGGCCGACGAACGCCGGCCGCACGCGGTCCAGATGTTCCGGCCCGAAGCCCACCGCGTTCGGGAAGGAGCGGGCGTACGTGCCGCCGCCGATGGTGAACGGCTTTTTCTCCGAACCGGTCACTTCGCGGAAGGCGTCCATGCAGGCCTTCAGTTCCTTCTCGTTCGGGTCCTTGTAGAACGGCGCTTTCCCCTCGTCCAGTTCGATCGCCGCGACGCCGGCCGCTTCTTTTTCCAGGATTTCCTGAAGCCGGGCGGCGCTGGTGTTGGTGGGGAAGCGGAAATCCAGGGTCTGCACCAGTCGGTCGTCTTCCCCGTAGATCATGCCGCTGACCACCGTCAGGGGGCTGAACAGACCGTCGTCCGCGGCCACGCCCAGCAGGCTGCCGTCGGACGCGTGCGGCACTTTGACCGCAAAACGCAGGAACTCCTCTTCCGCTTCGGAGACCAGATGATTCTCCAGCAGGTAATCCTCCAGGATGCCGATCGCGCTGACCGTCCCCTGCGGAGAAGCCGCATGACCGCCGATGCCATGCGCCGTGATATGCCACACGCCGAACCGGGCCTCCTCGATGTCCAGCCCTTCCTGCGCGGGGACGGAGCCGGCCTGGATCCAGACCTCGGCTTTGTCCGGCACCGCGTTATAGGCCGCGCCGCCTTTGATGTCCACGATCTTCTCCATTTTGCACAGCGAACGGATGCGGCCGTGCACGATGCCCTTTTCCCCGTTGATCAGCGGGAATTCCGCGTCCGGGCTGAAGCAGAACAGCGGGGCGGGCTCCGTTTCATTGTAACGCTTCACGTCCAGCATGCCGGTCTCTTCATTGGAGCCCAGGATGGCCCGCACCGGGTAGCGCAGCGCGCCGCCGTGCTCCTGCAGGAATTTCAGCGCGTACAGCGTAAGCACCGCCGGGCCCTTGTCGTCCACGATGCCGCGGCCGATCAGGTAGCCCTCGCGCTCCGTCAGCGTCCAGGGATCCGTGTTCCAGCCGTTGCCGATCGGCACCACGTCCACGTGGCAGATGGTGGCCAGGTATTTCTCTCCCTTCCCGCCGACGTACGCATACCCGATCTTATGGTCCAGATCCTCCGTCCCCAGTTCCAGTTCCCGGGCGATGGTCAACGCCATGTCCAGCGCCTTCCGCGGGCCGGGGCCGAACGGCGCGTCTTCCTCCGCGGGGCCTTCCACGCTGGGCACGCCCACGAGCCGGGTCATGTCCCATAAAATGCGGTCTTTGTTTTCTTCAATAAAGGCATCGATCTGTCTGCTGAGAGTCTCGTCCATGATTTATCCTGTCCTTTCACGGGAAAATGAAGTCTTCTTTTTGATGATACCATCTCCGGCCGCAAAAAACAATCGCTTATTCCGTTTCTCATCTTCCGGGGCTTTCTTCTCCTTGCCTTCCGGACGGGGCAATAAAAAGAGGGCGGACCCGCAGGCCCGCTCTGTTCCCGATATCCTGATCCGCTCCGTTCAGCGGTTTACCACATTGACCGGCTCGCCCGCCAGGAACGCCCGCACGTTCGCCACCGTCGTATCCATGATCCGCCGGCGGCTTTCCTTCGGCGCCCAGGAGATGTGGGGCGTGATGATGCAGTTTTTTGCGCCCAGCAGCGGATTGTCCGCGCGGATCGGCTCGGTATAGACGACGTCCAGGCCGGCGGCGGCGATCTTGCCCGCGTTCAGCGCGTCCGCCACGTCCTGCTCGACGATCAGCTGGCCGCGCGCGTTGTTGATCAGGATGACGCCGTCCTTCATCTTCGCGATGCTGTCCTTATTGATCATCCCGGTATTCTCCGGCGTCAGGTTGCAGTGCAGCGTGATGACGTCGGCCGCTGCATACAGCTCATCCAGTTCCACGTATGTGCCGATCTCCCGTCCTCTGTCGTTCGGATACAGATCATACGCGATGACGTTCATGCCGAGCGCCTTCGCGATGCGGCCTTCCTGCTGGCCGATGCGGCCGAATCCGATGATGCCGATCGTCTTGCCCTCCAGCTCGATGAGCGGATGATCCCAGTAGCACCAGTCCGCGTTGTCCGCCCAGCGGCCCGCATGCACGGAATCGCTGTGATGGCCGATATGATGGCAGACCTCCAGCAGCAGCGCGATGGAGAACTGGCTGACCGATGCGGTGCCGTAGGTCGGCACGTTCACGACCGGAATGCCTTTTTCTTTCGCATACGCGTGATCCACCACGTTGTAGCCGGTGGCCAGCACGGCGATGAGCTTCACGTTCGGGCACTTGTCGAGGGTCGCCCGGGAGACGGGGGTCTTGTTGACCACGACGATCTCCGCATTCCCGATCCGTTCCGCGATCAGCGGCGATTCCTCATACGAAGTGCGGTCGTAGACCGTGACTTCCCCCAGCTGTTCCAGTCCTTCCCAGCTCAGGTCGCCGGGGTTTTCCGTATAGCCGTCCAGTACTGTGATCTTCATGACGGGATAATGCTCCTTTCACATTCCTGCTGTATGGCCGTCCGTTCGTGCATCCGCTGCCGTTCTTCCCCGCAGGCGCGGAGAAAGTCCGTCAGCGTGCCGCATCGTTCGCGGATCCCTATAAAAAACGCCATACCCGGGCGGAAAGGGGTTCCGGCGGCAGGTATGGCAGATGGTGCGGCGTCTTACTTCCAGACTTCGTCGTATACCAGGCAGCCGTTGTCCAGAACGGTCTGTCTGTAAAGGGCGGCGTGCTTCTCGCGGTCGGGGTAGATCCCCTTGGCGTAGTTTTCCAGCGTGCGCGTCTCGGAGGCGAACTTGGCGGCGACGGCTTCCAGGACTTCCTCCGCCATTTCGGGACGGATGACCACGATGCCGTCCGGGTCGCCGACGATGATGTCGCCGGGGAACACGACCTGACCGCAGCAGGCGATCGGGACGTTCATCTCGCCGGAGCCGAGCTTCCAGGGTCCCTGCGGCGTGACGCCTTTGGCATACACGGGGAATCCGAGATCGTCCAGCGCGTCCGCGTCGCGGATGCAGCCGTCCAGCACGAAGCCCGCGATGCCCTTGGACGCGGAATAGTTGAACATGATCTCGCCGCAGAGCGCGCGGCTCATGCATCCGCCGGCGTCCACGACGATGACGTCGCCGGGCTGGGCCACGTCCATGGCGTACTGCAGGAGGGTGTTGTCGCCCTCGGGTGCGTGGACGGTGATGGCGGTGCCCACCATGTTGGCGCCTTTCGTGTAGCAGCGCAGGTCGCCGTACATATTGAACATGCGGTTCATCATATCGTTCAGGTTGCTGCTCGGGATCCCGCGGAATCTTTCGACCAGTTCGCGGTCGGGACGGTTGATCCGGGTATAGATCCTTCTGCCGTAAGTGGTGATAGCCATTGTCATTTCCTCCTGCGTAAGTATGTGGGATGCGGCTGTGCGCCCTGTATTTCTGTATCCGAAACGATTATAAACAGATCCCCGCCTTCAAATCCAACAGAAACTTGATATTCTTTGGCTTATCCGTACAAGAAAAAGTTGTTGCTCTCCTTGACGCGGACGGCACGGTCTGTTACTATGATAACACATTGATCCGGTTTCGAAAATGGTCTTTATTCATTCTCTGCCCCGCCGCATTTTTCCGGGCAGCGGGCAAAAAAGCGAGGTCTGCACATGAATCTGAAAAGTCTGGAATACTTTGTGGAAGCCGCCCGGGATCTGAACATGACGACGGCCGCCCAGCGCCTGTACATCTCCCAGCAGGCGCTCAGCGCCCAGATCCAGAAGCTCGAGACCCATTACGGCGTCCGCCTGTTCGAACGCCAGCCGAAACTGCAGCTCACCTATGCGGGACAGCAGCTTCTGCAGGGCGCGGAAAAACTCCTCAACGACAGCATTGCCGTGACCAACAGCCTCACCGAGATCAGCCGGAACCGCTCCGGGGTCCTGCGGGTCGGCATCCCGACGTTCCGCGCGCAGCAGTGCTTTCCGCTGATCCTGGCGGAATACTGCCGGAAGTGGCCCAACGTGGCGATCAGCCTGGAGGAGCAGACGTCCACAGAGATGCTGCAGATGCTCTGCGACGGCAAGCTGGACGCCTGCGTCGCCGTTCCCAGCGAAACGGAGCTGCGGCTGCTGAGCGACCGGATCGATTTCACTTTTCTGCTGGACGACAACACTTTTCTGGTCTGTTCGGACGAACTGCTCCGGCGCTGCTACGGGGACCGCGTCGAAAAGATCAAGAAAAAAGCCCTGCAGGGCACGGACCTGCACGAATTCAAAGATCTTCCGTTCCTTCTGCACAAACCGCCCATGAAGCTGCGGCAGGTGGCGGACGAATGCTTCAACAACGCCGGGATCAAGCCGAACGTCTTCATGGAGACCGGCAACACGGAGCTGATGATCGCCCTGTATGCCTGCCACGTCGGCGCCTTTTTCAGCCGAAAATCCAGGCTGCGCTCGATCCGCCAGATGTATCCCGACAGCAACGCGTTCCCGGTCCGGAACGCGGAAGCGCCGCACACGTCGACCGTCTATTTCGCGCGCCGCAGGACCCAGCACGTTCCCCCGCACATCCGGGATTTCGAACGGATGATGCAGAAGGCCTGGGAGACCCTCTCCGAGCCCTGAATGCGCCTCGCCGCTATAAGAATTAAGAAGAGGAAGCGGATCGTTTCCTCTTTTTTATGTCGTTTTGCCAAAGCGCGGACGGCAGCCGCACTGTTTCCGGCTTACAACTTTTCGTTGTGGAACATATATGTTTTCCCTCAACATTCTGTTTTACTTCCGTGCGGGTGTTTTCGTACAATGAAGATGCAATAAAAAAATTCTCAGTAAAGGAGAAAAAACTATGTCACCCGCATTGATCGCCCTGATCATCATCGCCGTGATGATCGCCCTGTTCATCTGGGAACCCTGGCCCATCGTGGTCACCGGCATCGCCGCCTCCATCGCCTTCTGCTGGACCGGTCTGATCTCCCTCAACGACGTTCTGGCAGGCTACAACAGCACCACGATCGCCCTGCTGTGCGGCATGATGGTCGTCGGTGCCTCCCTGTTCCACGCCGGCATCACCGAACGGATCGGTGAGAAGATGGTCAAGATCACCGGCAAGAACGAACGGAACATCATCCTGGTCACGCTGATCGTCTCCTGCCTGCTCAGCGCTGTCTGCAGCAACATCGGCGTCATGACCGCGATGGCCCCCCTGGTGACCGCGATGTGCCTGGCGGCCGGCTTCGGTCCGTCCCGCGCCCTGATGGCCCTGCTGTTCGGCGCCCAGTTCGGCGGATTCGTCACGCTGGTCGGCGTCGGCTCCAACGCGACCGCCAATGAAGTCATGGCCCAGAACGGTCTGGAGGGCTTCGGCTTCTTCAGCATCACCCCGTTCGGCATCGGCGTCTGCATCCTCGGCACCCTGTACTTCGTCCTGATCGGCCGCAAGCTGCTCCCGGACACCGGCTACGTTCCGGAATTCGCGCAGACTGACAGAAAGCCGCTGGACAAGAGAAAAGCCATCATCTCCGTCTGCACGCTGCTGGCCGTCCTGGTCGTCATCGCCTGGAACCCGCTGCCCAAGGTCATCCCGATGTGGGTCGCCGCCATCATCGGCGCGCTGATCATCATCGCGACCAAGGTCATGACGCTGAAGGATGCCATCAAGGCCATCGACTGGAACTGCATGCTGCTGGTCGGCTCCCTGTCCGCCATCTCGCTGGGCGTCAAGAACAGCGGCCTCGGCGACATCGTCGCGGACAAGATCCTGAACATCCTGGGCAACAACCCCAGCCCGTTCCTGGTGACCACCGTGATCTTCTTTGCGGCTTCTCTCCTGACCCAGGTCATGTCCAACATTCCTACGATCATGCTGTTCATGCCCATCGCCATCTCCATTGCCCAGAAGATCGGCGTGAACCCCTACCCGATCGCCATGACCATCACCCTGGCCGGCGCCGCCTCCTACGGCACTCCGTTCGCCGCGCCTCAGAACATGATCACCGTCGGCTGGACGCGGTACAAATTCCTTGACTTCATCAAGATCGGCATTCCGATGGTCCTGATCACCTACATCGCCGTCGTAGGCCTGATCCCGCTGTTCCTGCCGTACTGAACCGGAGGATAAGGAGTACTTATGAGCGAACTGCTGAAAGGCGCCTATGATCTGCACATCCATACCGGTCCCGACGTGGTGGCGCGGAAATGCTCGGATCTCGAAGCCGCGGAACGCATGCGGGCGTCCGGGATGGCGGGCGGCGTGCTCAAAAGCCATTACCTGGATACCGCCGGCCGGGCCGGCCTGATCAAAGCCCTGTACCCGGACCTGAACATCGCGGGCGGCATCACGCTGAACCGCGCCGTGGGCGGCAACAATCCCTGCGCCGTGGAGCGCAGCGCGCAGGCCGGCGGCCGCATGCTGTGGTTCGCCACGCTGGAAGCCCGATCCTACCAGGCCTTCCATCACCGGAACGATGCCGCGGCGCAGGATCTGAGCGCCTACGTTCCGATCCTGGACGAAAACGGCCGTCTGCTGCCGGAAGTACTGGACGTGCTGGACGTGGCCGCGCAGTACCATCTGGTGACCGGCACCGGCCATATCAGTTCGCACGAAGGCATGATCCTGGTCCGGGAAGGCCTGCGGCGCGGTGTCCGGATGGTGCTGACCCACTGCGAACTGCCTTCCAACCTGTATTCCATTGAACAGCAGGTCGAAGCCGTCCGGTTGGGCGCCGTGATCGAGCACAGCTATATCACGCCCCACACCGGCCGCGTAACGATGGAAGAACTGGCGGACATGATCCGCGCCACCGGCACGGAAAGCGTGTTCCTCTCCAGCGATTTCGGCCAGCCGAAGAATCCTTTCTTTGACGAAGGCATCGAGACATTTGCCCGCCGGCTGATGGAGCAGGGCTTCAAGGAAGACGACATCGACCGGATGATCAAGACCAACCCGGCCCGGCTGATCGCCGGCTGACCGCAAAACGGGGGGCGGACGCCTTCGTCCGCCCTTCCTCTCAAAAACCTAAGGAGAACCATTATGCCCTGGAAAATCTTATTACCGCAGGAGATCATGTCCGAAGGCCGCCAGCTGCTGCTGGACGCCGGCCACACCATCATCGACGGCCGCGGCTTTGAGACGGCAGACGTGCTGGCCGACATGATCGAGCACAAGCCCGATGCCATGATCGTCCGCATCACCCCCATCACCCGGGAAGTCATCGAAAGCAACCCGAACCTCAAGGTCATCGTCCGCCACGGCGCCGGCTTCGACGCCCTGGACGTGAAGGCCTGCCACGACAACGGCGTGCAGACGCTGTATGCCCCCGTCGCCAACTCCACCTCCGTGGCCGAGACCGCCCTGCTCCTCATGTTCGAGATGAGCCGCAACGTCATCGTGCTGCGCAAGACCTGGGTCGACGAATTCTATAAAGCGAAGCTGAAGGTCCGCAAGAACACCCTGAGCGGCAAGACCCTGGGCATCGTGGGCTGCGGCAACATCGGTTCCCGCGTGGCCGTCCGCGCCCTGGCGCTGGAGATGAACGTCATGTGCTACGACCCGTACAAGCCGGCCAAGGATTTCCCGGACGGCGTCGAAGTCGTGCGCGATCTGGACCGCATCTTCAAGGAAAGCGACTACGTCTCCCTGCACGCGCCGAACACGCCCGTGACGCATGACATGGTCACCCTGGACCGTCTGAAAATGATGAAGCCCACTGCTTTCCTGATCAACACCGCCCGCGGCGGCCTGGTGAACGAAGACGACCTGTACGTGGCCTGCCGCGACGGCATCATCGCCGGTGCCGGCCTGGATGCGATCCGCCAGGAGCCCGTGGATCCCGCGAACCCGCTGCTGACCCTGGACAATGTCATCATCTACCCGCACATCGGCGGCAACACCACCGAAGCGGCGCACCGCGCCTCCTACTTCTCCGCCATGGGCGTGCAGGAAGTGTACGAAGGCAAAGAGCCGACCTGGCCCATCCACGACGTGGACTACGCCACGGCGCCCACCTACACGGACACAAAAAAGCCTGACCGCAAGCCGGCCGGCATGTTCGAATACTGATCTTCTCTCTTCCGGGTCTCCCGTCGCCGTGTTCCGGCGGCGGGAGATCTTTTTTACGGGCGGAGGCCGGGGCCGGAAGTTTTCCCTTGCGTCCGTCCCGAAATGATGCTATACTCTTCCCCGGACGGCCTTGTCCGTCCGGAAAACGGAGGAACCGCGTATGCAGCCGATCTATTATATTCCCCTGATCAGTGTGTGGGCCGTCTTCGGCATCATCTTCGCCATCCTGGCCGCCGTCCTGGCCGGCCTGTACTTCTGGGGCCGCAAGATGCAGAAAAAGCAGGCCGACGCCGAAGAACAGATCCAGAGCATGAAGCAGACGGTCTCCATCCTGGTCATTGATAAAAAGCGGCTCAGGCCCTCGGAATCCGGTCTGCCGGATGCGGCGCTGGCCCAGCTGCCCTGGTATGCGAAGCGCACCAAGATGCCCATCGTCAAGGCCAAGATCGGCCCGCAGATCATGTCCCTCATGGCGGATCAGAAGGTCTTCGACATCATCCCCGTGAAGAAGGAATGCAAAGTCGCCCTGAGCGGCATTTACATCGTGGAACTGAAATCCGTCCGCGGCGGCAAGATCCCGGAACCGGCTCCCAAGAAGAGCCTCCTCAAGCGGATCTTCAGCCGGAACAGATAAGATCGCCGGACAGTGAACTCCGCAATGCGGCCGCTGGCCGGATCGATACCCGCAGGGGCGGCCGTCGGCCGCCCCTCGTTTTTTTCACGGAAAGGACCGCCGCCATGCTCCGTTTCAGCACTTCCGGCCTCGAACCGTACCGCGACCCCGCCTATTTCCGCGAGGCGCTTTTCCGTCTGCCCTGGCCCGAAAAGCGGGAACGCATCGTCCGCTACCGGCAGGAAGACGACCGCATTCGAGGTCTCGCCGCGTGGACCCTGGCTGCGGAGATGCTGCGTGCGGAAGGCGTGCGGGACCTGCAGCTGGACCATACACAGGCCGGAAAACCGTATCTGCGGTATTACACGGATCTGCATTTCAATCTCTCCCACGGCGGAGAACTCGCCGTCTGCGCCGTTTCGGACAGGCCCGTCGGCGCGGACGCGGAGCCTCTTCTGTTCCCGGATCCGGACATTGCCGCCTTCGCCTTTTCCGGGGAAGAGCGCCGCTGGCTGGCGGAGCAGGCGGAGGCGGACGCTTCCCCCGCATTCACCCGTCTGTGGGTGCGCAAGGAAAGTTATCTGAAATGCCTGGGCACGGGCCTCTCCTATCCCCTGCGGGAGCTGACGCTGCATCCCGGGCGGGAGACGGAACAGGGCTGCCGGTTCACGGAAAAAGAGAGCCGGGGCCACCGGATCTCTGTGTGCTGTCAGATATAATGGAAGGAGCCTCTTCGGGGCGGACCGCAGGGTCCGCCCCTTTTCGGTTCAGATATCCGTCCGCTCGAAGTAATCCAGCGACTGCAGCGCTTCCAGCATGTGCGTCAGGTACGTCTCGTCCGTGATGGGCCACTTGAAGCCCAGGCGGTAGAGGGCCTTGATGCTGAAGCGGTTGTCCGTCTGGATGAACTGGTGGACCTTCTGGTCGCTGGAGGCGTAGTTGATGAGACTGGAGACCAGCATGTTGGCGGTCTCGTCCGCCAGCATGGCCCCGAGGCGTTCATTGAACTCCTCTTCCGGCACCGTCTCGATGGCGAAGCCCGCCGCGTTCATGGCCGCGATGATGTCGCCCATCTCCACCGGATGCGAGTTGGCCGCGTGGAAGGTGGTGAACTCCTTCGGCGTCTGCGCCAGCAGGAGGATCGCCTTCGCCGTCTCGTCGATCGGCGAGAAGTCCACGCGGGAATCGCAGGACGTCACCGGGAAGCAGCCCAGCGCCTTGTAGCCCTTCAGGTTCCGGATGAAGCCGTTCGTCACGGAATTGATCTGGAACTCGCCGTCGCTCTGGCGGCCCATCAGGTTGCCGACGCGGACGACCTTGCCATCCAGGCCCTTCTCCTGCACCGCTTCGTACAGGACCTTTTCGCCCATGTACTTGGAGTGGATGTACTTGTTGGAGATATCCTGTCCCACGGCCAGCTGGTTCTCGAACAGTCTGAAGGTCTCCGGGAATTTTTCGCCGACGTTCTCGCCGGCCACGGAGACCGTGGAGATCTGGACCAGCCGCGCGTTCCGCTCCAGCGCCAGTTCGATCATGTTTTCCACGCCGCCCACGTTCACCCGTTCGATGATGTCGTCCGCCGCGAAGTGCTTCACCAGCGCCGCGCAGTTGATGATGGTGTCGAACGTCTCGTCTTTCAGGATCTCCGACAGATCCGCATTCGTCACGTCGCCGTCGGCCACCTTCACCAGGCGGTCCACTTCCTCGTCCAGCGGCGAATCGAAGTAGTACATCAGCATGCCCTTCAGGCGCAGCTCCGCGTCCAGATCCTTCGTGCCGCGGCACAGGGCCAGCACCGGGACCTCCTGGCGCAGCAGTTCGCGCAGGATGTGGATGCCCAGGAAGCCGGTCGCCCCTGTCAGCAGGACGCGGCCCAGCGGACGGACCGGTCTGATCCCGTCCAGGAAGCGCAGCGTGTTGTGCGCCAGCACGTCTTCGCCGGTGGGAAGGCCGGAGGCCAGGGCTTCTTCCGCCGCAGCCAGCTGCGCGCCGCTCCGGACCTGCTTGATGTGGGCGGCCATGTCCGCGACCGTCGGGAATTCGAAAACGTCGCCGTAGGCGATCGGCAGGCTTGCGCCCACGGCCAGCATGGCCACCTTGGAAGCGGACAGCGAAGTGCCGCCCAGGTCGAAGAAGTCTTCGTCGCGGCCGATCCCGCTGCGGCCCAGCGCCTTCGAGAAGAGGCCGGCGATCTGCTTTTCCAGCTCGCCCTTCGGCTTCCGCACCGGCTGGCTGCTGCTCTCTTCCGCCGCCGGCTCGGGCAGCGCTTTCTTATCCACCTTGCCGTTGGGGGTCAGCGGCAGCTTTTCCAGCTGCATCATCGCATGCGGGATCATATACGGCGTCAGCGTCCTGCCGATGAAGGCGCGGAGCTCGTCCTTGTCCACCTCTTCCGAGGCCGTGTAGTACGCCGCCAGATAATCGCCCTCCGCGGCGTTGTTTTTCACCACGACGATGGCGGAGGTGATCGGGCCGTACGAGGAAATGGCCTTGATGATCTCGTCCAGTTCCACGCGGAGGCCGCGCAGCTTCACCTGGTTGTCCAGACGGCCGAAGAACTCGATGTTGCCCTCCGTGTTGTAGCGGGCCATGTCGCCGGAGCGGAAGGCCGGCAGGCCGTCCACCGTGATGTATCGCTCCGCCGTCTTATCCGGAAGATGCAGGTAGCCCCGGCCCACGCCGTCGCCGGCGATCGTCAGGTCGCCGATGGCGCCGATCGGCAGGATATGACCGTGCGGATCCAGCAGATACAGCTTGGTGTTGCCCACGGGCTTGCCGATCGTGATGAACTCGTCCGTCATCAGGCCGAACGTGGAGAACACCGTGGTCTCCGTCGGGCCGTAGCCGTTGTAGATGACCGTTTCCACACCGGACTGGCGCAGTTTGACATACAGTTCCGCCGGCAGCGCCTCGCCGCCCATGTAGAGCACCTTCATCCGCTTGAGGGCTTCGATGAAGGGCGGCATGTCCGCCGCGTTGGATACGTAGGAAGGCGTCATGAAGCAGATGTCCACGTGCTCCCGTTCAAAGAGCTCCGCCAACTGGAACGGATTGGCGATGTCCGCCTCCGAAGCGATCACGACCGTGAAGCCGTGGCTGAGCGGGAAGAACTGTTCCTGCACGGACACATCGAACGACAGGGAGGCAAATGCGCCGCAGATGACCTCGTCGTCCCCCGCCGCGCCGAACACGTCCTTGATGCAGTTCTTGCCGTCCAGGCAGAGATTGACCAGGTTGTGCTGCGCGATCATCACGCCCTTGGGCTTGCCGGTGGAGCCGGAGGTGAAGATCAGGTAGGCCAGGCCGTCCGGATCGATCTCCCAATCCGGATCGGCGGCATTTTCATGCTGCATCAGTTCTGCAACGTCGCAGACCGGCGCACCGGCCCGGGCCAGCATGTCCGCACGTTCCTTCGCGACGGCGGCCGTCGTGATCACGGCGCCGGCGCCGGATTCGGTGATGATGTATTCGATGCGGTCGTCCGGATATTTCGGATCCACGGGCACGAACGCCGCGCCGCTCTTTAAGATGCCGAGCCGGATCGCGTAAGCGTCTTTCACGCGCGGCATCAGCGCCACGACCCGGCCGGAAGCGGCAGCCCCCGACTCCCGCAGCGCGTGCGCGATCCTGTTCGCGGCTTCGTTCAGTTCGCGGTACGTATACCGGCCGTCCTGCGCGATGACCGCCATGCGGTCCGGCACGCGCGCGGCCTGCGCTTCCATCAGTTTGTTGTAAGAGACCGGCGGGACGGGCTGCATCGTGTCGTTGAAGCGCTCATACAGGGCAAGGTCCTCATCGGTCACGTATTCGATCTCGCCGACCAGGCGCACGTGTTCCACCTGTTCCAGCACGTGCGTGAAGCAGCGCAGGAACGAGGCCATGGCGTCCTGATCGTACAGGGAGCCGTCCGCTTCCAGGCGGCACAGGAAGCCGTCGTCCTTCGGGAACACCACGAAGTGGAACGGCGCCTTCGCCTGGCCGATCTCCAGCGTGCGGGACTTCACCGGCTCCGGCCCGATATGGTCGAAGCTGAAGTCCGCGCCGTGGTAGACGAAAAGGTTGTCCGCGGCAACGCCGTAAGCGGAAGCGATCTCCGCGAAGGAAAAGATGTCGTGGTTCTGCGAGCCTTCCAGCTGGGCTTTCATCTCCCGCAGGACGGAAATCAGTTCCGCGTCGTCGCGGATCTGCACCGTGACCGGCAGGGTCTTGACCAGCATGGACACCGTGTTCAGCGTCCGGGAGTCGCTGCGGCCGTTGTAAATGGTCGTGAACAGGGCCTCGTCCTTATACAGGTATTTGGCCAGCACCAGGCCGAAGACAAAATTGAAGAGGGCGTTCATGCTGAAGCCGCCGCGTTCCGCGAACGCTTCCAGCGACGAACGGGACACGCTGATCACCTTCTCCAGGCTCTCCACGGGCACTCCGGCGGGCTTCAGGGCCTTCTTCATGCGGAAATCCGTTTCCTTGCCCAGCAGCAGCGCGTCATACCAGGCTTTGGCTTCTTTCATGCGCGGACCCTTGCGGTCTTCGGTCTCATCCAGCGCGATCTCGTAGCCGGAATAGGTCTCCGGTTCCGGCTCCCCGCCGGAGAATGCGTCGGAGATGTCCCGCAGCAGGATCACTTCGCTGGTACCGTCGCACAGGATGTGATGGACGTCCAGGAACAGGGTGACGCTGTCCGCGCTGTAATAGATCTCCGCGCGGTAGAGCTTGTCGCCCAGCAGGCTGAAGGGACGCACCAGTTTGTCGTCCGCCGGGACGCGGCCCATGATGACGTCCACCTCGGGCTCGTTGTCCTCGCGGCGGGCCACCACGCTGCCGGTCTCGTCCATCTCCAGCCGGCTCATCATGTACGGGTGGGCGGCGATGGCTTTCTCCACCGCCTCCGCCAGCGCTTCCGGATCCACCGTAGGCGCCATTTCGAAGAGGTACGGGATGTTGTAGGCCGTGCCGCCCGGATTGGCCAGGCAGTCGACCAGGATGCCTTCCTGAGTCTTGGTCAGCGGGTAGGTCTCGCGGGCCGCGTAATCGCGCTTCGGCGCGTCTTCTCCCGCGTGAGCCGCCAGCGCACGCACCGTCGGGTACGCCGCCAGTTCGCTGTTTTTGAACGGCCGGCCGAACGCTTTGGAAAGCTGCACGCAGTAACGGATGGAGGAAACGGAGGTCAGGCCCGCTTCGCTGAAATCCGTGGTGACGCCGAAGGAGGAATGGCCCAGGATGCCGGACAGGATGTCGAAGATGCGGCTCTCCGTTTCCGTCGCGGGCGGAACGGTCTCCACCTCGCGCGGCTGCGGCGCCGGCAGGGCCCGCTTATTGACTTTCTGGTTCTGATTGAGCGGGATCTTTTCGATCTGCATCACGCAGGCCGGGATCATGTACGGCGGCTTGTTCCGGCCGATGAAGGCGCAGAGGGCCTCAATGTCCACCGGATCGTCGGACACCACGTAGGCCGCGATGAATTTGACGCCGGCCGGATCCGTGAAGTCCTTGACCGTCGCGTCTTTGATGCCGGGGAAGCGGCGGATGATCTCCTCCACCTCGGCCATCTCCACGCGGAAGCCGCGGATCTTCACCTGGCCGTCGGAACGGCCGATGAAATCCACCGTGCCATCCTGCAGGAAGCGCACCACGTCGCCTGTCTTATACAGTTTGGCGAACAGCGGGTCCGTTTCGAACGGATTGCTCAGGAACGCCTTTTTATTCTCTTCCGGCCGGTTCAGATAGCCGCGCCCCACCTGCGGTCCGGAGATGTATAATTCCCCTTTCACGCCCCAGGGCAGGCGGCGGCCGTGCTCATCCAGCACGTAAAACTTGTAGTCTTCCAGATGCTTCCCGATGGGGACGCTGTAATACCGCTCCAGCACCGGCTGCTCGCAGCAGAAAATGGTGCCCTCCGTCGGGCCGTACACGTTGTGGAACACAAAATTCTCCGGCGGATCCAGCGGGACGAGCCGCTCGCCGCCCACGAAGAAATGCTGCACGGTCTTCAGGTCCACGGCTTCCACGAACTGGCGGCCCACCTGGGTGGTGATGAAGGAGTGGGTGATGCCGACCTCGTTGAAGTAATCGCCCAGTCCCAGAAGATCCAGCCGCATCTCCTCCGGGATCATGTACACCGTGCCGCCGCAGGTGACGGCGGGGTAAAGGTCCATCATGTCGGCATCAAAGCCGTAGGAGGCATAGGCCGACATGCGGGAGGCGGCGGTCTCATCGTAACGCTTGTTGTTCAGCAGGCAGAACGCCAGGATATTGCGGTGCTCCAGCATGACGCCTTTCGGAACGCCGGTGGTGCCGGAGGTGTAGAGCATGATGAAGAGGTCCTCCGGGCGGGGGCGCTCCGCGGGACGTTCCGCTGCGGGCAGTCCGGGGATCTCGTCCAGGTAGACGCGCGGGCCTTCGTATTCGTTCAGCAGGCCCTCCAGCGCGCGGTCCAGGATCAGCGCGCAGGCGTCCGCGTCCTTGATCATGAAGTTCAGGCGCTCGCGCGGATACGTGGGATCCAGCGGCTGGTACGCCGCGCCGGATTTCAGCACGCCCAGGCTGGCGAGCATCGTGTATTCGCATTTCGGGATCAGCACGGAGACCACTTTCTCGCGGCCGGCGCCCAGTTCGATGAGGCGGGCGGCCAGGCGGTTCGTGATGTCCTCCGCCTGCGCGTAGGTGTAGGAACGGTCCTTGAAAACGACCAGCGGATGGTCCGGATCGTTCTCCAGGCTGCGGTAGAAATAATCCACGACCGTGCGGTCAAGATCCAGGGCCGAAAGGTCTGCGGCGTTGTTTTCTTCCAGAATGGCTGACTGCGTTTCATCTAACAGTTCGATCTCTCCCAGCGTACCGCGGCGGGTGAACTCAAGCAGGGTGCGGTCGTACAAGGCCGCCAGCTGCGCCATCATTTCGGGTCTGTAGAGATCCGCGCGGTATTCGGTCCAGAGCTCGTAGGCATCGCCGTCCTTGTGCAGTTCCAGGGACATCAGGCCCTTGCCGTCCGGAACGTCCGGCTTGATAAGGCGCTGCGTCCCGCCGCAGAAATGCGCATCGAACATGTAATCGCCCTGGTAGGCAAAAAGGATCTCCCCGCTGGCGCCCAGGTCTTTCGCCGCGTCGGCGAAGGAGTAGAGGTCGTTTCGGACGACCAGCGTCATCTCCTCGCTGGCTTTCCGCAGGTAGTCCGCCACGGTCTCGTCGTCCGTGAATTTCACATAAAACGGAAGGGTCTTGACGAACATGCCGCTGGCGTTTGCGGTCTCGGGCGTGCGGCCGTTGTGCACTGTGGCCAGGAAGGCTTCTTTTTCGCCGTTCATCTTCGCCAGGAGCCAGCTGAAGGCGCCCAGGAAGAAGGCGGAGCTGCGGATGCCCAGGCTCCTGATGAAGGGCGTCAGAGCGGAAGCCGGTACGGCGAGCCGCTGTTTCTTCATGACGTAGCGCGGCGCGCTCTCCTGCCGGTCAAACGGAAGGGCCGGGTCGTTTTCGATGCCGGAGAAGGTCTCCGTGTACCAGGCCTTTGCCGCTTCATATTCGGGGCTCTCCCGCCGCGCGGCCTCCTGCAGGGCATATTCCCCGGCCGAGACGGCCTCCGGAGGCAGGTCGGTCCGGCCTTCGTACAGGAGGGGCAGTTCCTTCAGCAGCAGCCCCAGGGTATGGCCGTCAAAAATGATGTGATGAAAATCAAAGAAGAAATAGCGCTGCGTCCCGACCCGGTAAAACGCCAGGCGGTAAAGCGGGGCGTCCTGGATCTCGAAACGGGACAGGGGCACCTCCTCCAGCGAGCCCAGTTCCTTCTCTTCGATCACGACGGGCCCCGGGACGATCACCCGCACGGGGCTGCCGTCCTCCCCGATCGTGATCCGGCTGAAAAGGCCGGGATGGCGCACGAAAAACGCTTCGACGGCGGCCCGGAACCGTTCCGGATCCAGCGCCTCGGGCAGCGGGATCAGATGCGGCAGGTTGTAGGCCGTGGTGGGCTGCTGACAGGCCAGGAAGATCCCCAGCTCGGTCTGACTCAGCGGATACTTGATCTGCGTTTCTTTCATATTGGTGCTCCCTTCACGAAATCAGTCCGAATTGTTTCATTCCGAAGATCCATAAAAATATGGTGATCATGGATAAAGCGGACGACAGGGAAATGATCTCCCCCGCCATGTCCGCGTCGCATTCATAATATTCCGCCATCGCATAGGCGATGACGGCGGACGGCGCGCCGAACCCGGCCAGCACCGCCACGATGCCCTCCTGGGACCAGCCCGCCGCGATGGGCCAGATCAGGAACAGGGCCGGGGCGGCCACCAGCTTGATGAGTACCGTCAGCAGCACGTTCCGGCGGTTGGCTTTCAGGTGCCCGAAATCCAGGCGGGCGCCCAGCACCATGAAGGCCAGCGGGATCACCGTACCGCTGAGGCCGCTGATGACCCCCGCGCCGGGCGCCGGCATCGGGATCCGCAGCAGGCTCCACAGCACGCCGGCCACGAGCCCCATCAGCAGCGGCGTTTTCAGCCAACCCAGCAGCATCCCCTTCACGGAAAAGCTGCTTTTTTCCCGGCGCTCCGCCCAGGCGGGCGTCCGGTTCCGGTAGTACTCCATCAGGGGGACCGCCTCTATGTTGTTGATCAGCACGACCGTCACCAGCACGATCACGATCTCCGGCACTTCATAGCCGAAGATCCCGTTCGCGATGGGCAGGGCGAACAGCATGCTGTTGCTGCGGAAGCCGCAGTGGACCATGGACGACTGCTTGGCCGGATCTTTTTCCCAGAGCGGCACCAGCTTCATCAGCAGAAACGTCAGCAGCAGCGTGCCCGCCGCGCTGTAAAGAGCGGCGGGGTTGCGGAACGCGGTGGTCAGGTCTTTATTGTACAGGCTGTTGAAGATATTGACAGGGAGCAGGACGTTGGCCAGAAAGCGGTTGATCTGTCCGGCAAACTCGTCCGTCACGGCTCCGATGCGTTTGAAGAAAAAGCCCAGCGTCATGTAGGCCAGGAACGGGAAGACGATCAAGAAAGTAACTTTGAGGTTTTCCAGCATGGCGAGACTAATGCCTTTCGGTCCGATTGCTTTCTTAATTCTACTGCTTTTCTCTCCCGCTTGCAAGAAAAACATTGCCCGCCGCCGCCCGCCTGTGATATAGTGGACGCAGCACGAACAGGAGGTGCTTATGAGTTACGCAGATGAAGTTTTCAAGGCAAACTGCCGTCAGATCTTAAACGAAGGCGTATGGGACACGGACCAGGACGTCCGGCCGCGCTGGGAGGACGGGACGCCCGCGCATACCGTCAAATGCTTCGGCATCGTGAACCGCTACGACCTGCAGAAGGAATTCCCGCTGCAGACCATCCGCCGCACCGCCATCAAAAACGCCACGGACGAACTGCTGTGGATCTGGCAGAAGAAATCCAACCGGGTGAGCGAGCTGAAATCCCACGTCTGGGACGCCTGGGCCGACGAAAACGGCACGATCGGCAAGGCCTACGGGTACCAGCTGAGCGTCAAGCATCAGTACAAAGAAGGCCTGTTCGACCAGGTGGACCGCGTGCTGTACGATCTGAAGCACAACCCGGCCAGCCGCCGGATCATCACCAACCTGTACAACCACCACGATCTGTCCGAGATGGCGCTGTATCCCTGCGCCTACTCCATGACCTTCAACGTGTCCGGCGATACGCTGAACGCCATCCTGAACCAGCGCTCCAACGACATGCTCACGGCCAACAGCTGGAACGTCTGCCAGTACAGCATGCTGCTCATGATGATGGCGCAGGTCTCCGGCTTCAAGGCCGGCACGCTGATGCACGTCATCGCGGACGCGCATATTTACGACCGCCATGTGGAAGGCGTGCAATACCTGCTGGAGCAGGAGCCCTTCCCCGCGCCGAAGGTCTGGCTGGATCCGGACGTGAAGAATTTCTACGATTTCACCGTGGACAGCGTGCACGTGGAGGATTATCAGTTCCACAAGTTCCCGTTCCCGATCCCGGTCGCGATCTGATCCTGTCATTGGCAGGGCCGATGCCGCATCGGCACGCATTTTTCGGAGGTCCTTCATGAAAGCCATCGCAGCCATCGCCCCGGACTGGGGCATCGGCGACGGCGCCGGCATGCTCTACAGCCTCCCCGGCGACCTGAAATATTTCCGGCGGCAGACCGCCGGCCATACGGTCATCATGGGCCGGAAGACCCTGGAGTCCCTGCCCGGCGGCAAGCCCCTGCCGAAACGCCGCAACATCGTCCTGACCCGCGACCGGAGCTATAAAAAGCGCGGCGTCTACGTCGTCCACAGCCCCCGCGAGCTCCTGGAGCTCCTGGCCGCCCTGGGCGACACCGACCCCTTCGTCATCGGCGGCGGCGAGATCTACCGCCTGCTCCTTCCCTACTGCGACGCCTGTCTCCTGACCCGCGTGGACCAGCCTCCCGAGATCTCCCCTTCGGTCTTCTTCCCCGACCTGGCATCCGCCGGCTGGCACGAGACCGCCTCCTCCGAACCGCAGGAAGAAAACGGCCTCACCTACCGCTTCACCGAGTGGGAACCCTAACCCCGCTCATTCCAGACCTGACAAAGGAACCGTCCCCCCGTCAGAAAACCTGACAGGGGGACGGTTCCTTTGTCATCTGTTTCGGCTTATGGGCGGCAGTCAGTCGGTCCACTCGAGGGTGAAGGCGTCGGAGGTGACCTGCAGGCGGACTTTTTCGCCCAGGAGGAGGGGGTAGTTCAGGGAGCCGTGACCGGCGGGGAAGCCGAAGGCGACGGGGATGTCCGCGTCCGGGAAAAAGGAGCGGCGGATCATGTCGGCAACGGAGCGGTAGGCGCCGCCGCGCGAAGAACCGTCAGTCGTCTCGCTTTCCCGCGGGATATCGACCCATTCGCCGAATACGATCCCCGCGGCGTTATCCAGCACGCCCCAGTGCTTGAGCATCGTCAGAAAGCGGTGGATGTGCTCCAGGTCCTCTTCCACTTCCTCAAAAAACAGGATGTAAGGCTGCTGCAGCGCCGTGCAGTCGTATTCCGTATCCAGGGCGGCGGCCACGGTGGCCAGGTTGCCCCCGATCAGAACGCCTTCGGCGGTCCCCGGATGATCGTATCCGCTGCCGGCGCAGCGGTAGACCGGCATCATGCCCCGCATCAGCTGCCGCGTGGCCCAGGCGCATTCGCCCGGCAGATCCGTAAAGGTGCGGCTCATGGAAGCATGGACGGAGGGAAGGCCGGCCGACGACCACGCGGCGTGAAAAACAGAAATATCGCTGTAGCCGACGATCAATTTGCGGGAGCTGCGGATCAGGTCCAGAGAGACCGAATCCATGACCTCGGAGGCCCCGTAACCGCCCCGTACGCAGAACACCGCTTTGAGAGAGGGATCGGTCAGCGCCCACACCAGGTCCGCCCGGCATTGCTCCAGGGTCCGGGACGCGACGCAGGCGTACTGCCCTTCCACGGGCACATACCCCCACGCGCGGAGGCCGTTCAGGACAGCATTGGTCTCTCCCCGGGTGGGCAGGGTAGCGGGCGAAATGACCGCGATCCGGTCGCCCTCCTGCAGGAAATAAGAGGAAAGCGCGCCCGTATAAGGCTTGTAAGCCATGATCTCGCAAGGGGTGTCGGCGCCTTCGCTGAAAGTCTCGTCCTCGCCGTCCGCCGTCGTCTCCGCAGAGACCTGAGTAACAGGAGTTTCCGCAGAAGCATCTGTTGTTTCTTCCGATATTCGTTCGGTGGTTTCCGGCGGCACCGTTTCGGAAGCAGCCGGCGGCTCTGTTTCGGAAGCATCCGGAGAGGTCGTTTCGGCCGCGGCCGGGGTCGTCGCTTCGGCAGTCGCCGGGCCAGCCGTCACGGTCTCATCCGGATTTTCGGAAATTGCAGCGGTCGTCGTGATCATAACAGGAGTCGTCTCCTCCGCAGTACCCGGCGCCGTTTTGTTCCCCGGCAGCGTTTCCGCCCCCGGCGCCGTCCCGGCGGCTGTCGTCGCGCCCGAAAGACTGCCGCAGGCTGAAACCAGCAGCATCCCCAGACACAGACACAAAACGGCGAATCTCTTTATCATCCTATTCTCCGGTCATTTTTTCAGTTTCCCCGCCAGCACGAAGATCAGAAATACCGCGATGTCCACCGCCACGATGGTCGATCCCACCGGCGTATCCGCCACGATCGCCGCCAGCATGCCCAGCACGGCGCATACCACGGATACGACCGCGGAGCACACCGTCACCGACAGGAAGCTCTTATACACCCGCATCGCGGACAGCGCCGGGAAGATCACCAGCGCGGAGATCAGCAGCGAGCCCACCAGATTCATCGCCAGCACGATGATCACCGCGATGATGACGGCGATGAGCAGGTTGTACGCCCCGGCGTTCACGCCGGTGGCACGTGCGAAATTCTCGTCGAACGTCACCGCAAAGATCTTGTGATAAAAGAACACAAACAGTCCCACGACCAGCAGGGACAGTCCCACGCTGAGCCAGACTTCCGTCTGCGACAGCGTCAGGATGGAGAACGCGCCGAACAGCGTGGAGCACACGTCGCCGGACAGGTTCCCGGACGTCGGGAAGATGTTCATCAGCAGATAGCCCAGCGCCAGCGCGCCTACGGAGATCATGGCCACCGCCGCGTCGCCGCGGATCCTGGTATTCTGCCCCGTGCGCAGCAGCAGGATGGCGCAGATGATGGTCAGCAGCAGCACCAGCGGCATTTCATTGGTGAATTTCAGCACCGTCGCGATGGCCATGGCGCCGAACGCAACGTGCGAGAGCCCGTCGCCGATGAAGGAGAACCGCTTCAGCACCAGTGTCACCCCGAACAGCGAGGAGCACAGCGCGATCAGCATCCCCACGATCAGGGCGTACTGTACGAAAGGGAACTCCAGGGAAGCCGCCAGTTTTTCAAATAATGCGCTCATTCCGCCGCCTCCTTCGTCAGCCCGCTCAGGGCCTCGCTCTTCAGATACGCCTCCTTGGCGCCGAAAAACACGGTGTGCCCGATGTGCAGCACCTTGTCCGCGTACTGCAGCGCGGCGCTTAAGTCGTGCGAGATCATGATGATCGTGATGCCGTCTTTTTTATTGAGATCGTCGATCAGGCGGTACATTTCCGCCGTGACCCGCGGGTCCAGTCCCGCCACCGGCTCGTCCAGCAGCAGGATCCGTCTGGTCGCGCACAGCGCCCGGGCCAGAAGCACCCGCTGCTGCTGTCCGCCGGAAAGTTCGCGGTAGCAGCGGTCCGCCAGCGTCTCCAGGCCCATGCGGCGGATGTTTTCCTCCGCCAGCGCCTTTTCGGCCTTGCCGTAAAACGGCCGGAGGCCCATGCGGTTCTGGCAGCCGGAGAGCACGATCTCCCGTACCGACGCGGGAAAATCCCGCTGCACCGGCGTCTGCTGGGGCAGGTATCCGATCTCGGTCTGCCGCAGGCCGTCCCCGGTCGCGATACGGCCTTCCAGCGGCGGCGTCAGTCCCAGGATCGTCTTCATCAGGGTGGATTTACCGGAGCCGTTCTCCCCCACGATACAGAGGTAATCGCCCGCTTCCACCGAGAAATTCAGGTCCCGGACGATCGGCGTCCCTTCATAACCCAGGGATACATGTTCACAGGTCAGCAATGCCATGTCTATGCCATTCCTTTCGGATCTTTCACGTTATTTCAGCGCTTCCTTCAGCACTGCGAGGTTCTCTTCCATGATCTTCAGATACTCGGCCCCCTCCTGCACGCGCTGTTTCGTCACGGACTGGAGAGAATCCATTTTCAGGACGGTCTGGTTTTTGCTCTGCGAGGAATCGATGATGGTGCGGGCCAGTTTGGGATCGCCGTTTTCCGTCTGCAGGACCGCCTTCAGGCCCAATTCGTCCAGTTTGCCGGCCAGGAAGATCACCGTTTCGAAACTGGCTTCCGTGTCCGCGGAGCAGCCGGAAAAAGCCGCGTAATAATCCAGGCCCAGGTCCTCGGTCAGATAGCGGAACGGGAAGCGGTCGCCGAACAGGAGGGTCCGGGTGGAGGCGGAAGCCGCCGCCGCTTCATATTCCCCGCGCAGCGCGTCCAGTTTCGCGATATAAGCGGAGGCGTTGCCGTCATACGCGGACGCCCGGTCCGCATTGACCTTTTTCAGGGCGCCGCAGATCGCTTCCGTGCAGACCGCGGCGTTTTTCAGGGACAGCCAGACGTGCTCGTCCTTCTCCTCTTCCCCCTCATGGCCGTGTTCTTCCTCATGGTCATGGCCTTCCTGCATGCCTTCCTTATGCTCCTCGTCGAGCGCCGCCTCGCCCAGCACGTCCATCATGCTCAGGGCGATCCGCCCGGAACCGGATGAATTCTTCAGCGCGTCCTCCACCCATTCGTCGGACTCCCCGCCCACATACAGGAACAGGTCGCAGCCCGCGATATTGGCCATGTCCGCCGCCGTGGGCTGATAGCTGTGCAGGTCCACGCCCGTATCCTGAAGCAGGATCAGGTCGGTCTCCGCGTCGTCGCCCAGCACCTGCCGGGCCCAGTCGTACAGCGGGAAGATGGTGGCCACCACCCTGCGTTTTTTCTGCGCCGTCCCGCCGCAGCCGGCCAGGGACAGCAGCATCAGCGCGGCCAGAAGGATGGCCGCCGCGCGTTTTAAAACGCTGCATTTTCCGTCATGTATTGTTCTTTTCATGATTCTTCTTCATCCTCTCCCGGATCTGACAGGCCTCGCAGGTCCCGTACAGGACCGTCTCGGTGGTATCCACGGCAAACTGCTCGCGCCGCGACAGCATTTCGATGAGGGCCGCCGCATCCTCCTGGTTCATGTGATACGTGGAACCGCAGCTTTTGCAAAGCAGGTGCAGATGCGACCGGCAGTCCTCCGTGTCCGTATATTGATACAGGGTCTCGCGGCTCCCGCTGCGGGTGATGCGCCGTACCTTCCCTTCCTCCTCCAGGGCAGCCAGGTTCCGGTACACCGCGCTTACGCTGACGGACCGGCCGTCCAGCGCCCGGGCGATGTCGGCTGCGGAAAGGCTCTCGTCCGGATGGTCCGCCAGGAACGCCAGCAGGATCCGTCTCTGTTTTGTCTGATAAGCCGCCATGAGGTCTCCTTTCTGAGGATCGGTCACCGTTCGGGTCCGGGACACAATCAAAAAATTGCGAACGGTTCGCAAATCAATGTAGCACGCATACTGCGGTCTGTCAAGGAATTTGCAAATTATTCGCAATTTTATTGATCTGTTCCGTGCCGGCCTTCCGGCCGTCAACTTTTGCGCGCCGGTCTGCGCGGTCCTCTTGCCGCACCTGAGCGGATGACGCGCTTCTCCCGGCGGGTTTTCAGTTCACGAACGAATATACCGCCCCGATCAGACCCGCGTCGTTGTGATGCACCGCCGGCACCACACGGATGTCCTCCCGGTACGACGGCATCAGATGCTCTTTCAGCTTTTTCTCCAGCGGCCTGATCAGCAGCTCTTCCTGCGCGCTCACGCCGCCGCCGATCACCACGAGCTCCGGATCGAAAATATAGACCAGATTCTCGATCCCCACCAGGATGTCGTTCATCCAGTCCTCCAGGACCCCTTTTATCAGCTTATCGCCTTTCCCGATCCGCTCAAAGATCCAGCGGCCGTTCACGCCTTCCGCCGGCATTTCCAGGTTCTCCTCGATCAGCCGCGCCTCCACCCGCCGCACCAGCGCCTTGGTGGACGCGTATTCCTCATAGCCGCCCCGGTTTCCGTAGGCGGCCAGCGGGCCGTCCTTCTTGATGGAAATATGCCCCACTTCGCCCGCGAATCCGTGCGCGCCGTTCAGCAGCTTCCCGTTCACGATGATCCCGCCGCCGATGCCGGTCCCCAGTGTCAGCAGGATGCCTTCCCGGCACCCTTTCATGCTTCCGGTCCACAGCTCCGCCAGCGCCGCGCTGTTCGCGTCGTTCACCACGCGCGTCTCCAGCCCGATCCGCGCCTCGAAGTTTTTCTTCAGCTCCGCCCCCTGATAATTCGGGAAATGCGCCCCGGCCACGCGTCCCCTGACCGTGTCGATCAGGCACGTCGCGGAGATGCCGATGCCGCCCAGTCCCAGCGCCCGCGCCGCTTCCTCGCTGCTCTTCTCTCCGCCTTCCGGCGCATGCTCCGCCAGGAACTGTTCCGCTCCTTTCAGCGCCGTCTCCAGCAGCGGCGTCCTGTATCCGTCAAAATCCGCCGGATACGCCGCCTTGCACAGGACTTCCCCCTGATCCGAGACCAGCCCGACTTTCACCGCGGTCCCGCCGATATCGATCGCCAGATAATTCATATGTCACCTGCCCGGTTATAATATAATATTCCTGCCTCGAATATACCCCCTGATCCCGTGATTTGCAAACCTTTTTTCTCCCGCCCTCCGATTTCCGGGGCCTGTCCCCGGATTCTCCGCAAAAAAGGGGTCCGCGCCCTGAACGGGCATCCGGACCCCGGAGATGTATGATCCGCGGATCAGCGCGGCTTACTCTTTGTCCTTGCTTGCGTATTTCTCGATCAGATTCTCAATGAACGGGATCTTGATCGTCTTGATGCCGCAGGCCAGGAACGCCAGTGCCACAAGCAGGATTGCCTTGCCGGTCGTTACGAGCCAGCTGAAGAAATTAAAGATCTGGTCGATCTTCCCGATGGCCTTCAGGCTGCCGAACGGGGTATTGGCGCCAAAGATCCGGGAGATCCAGTCAAACAGTTCAAACAGGATGTCCGGGATCACCCCGATCAGGAAATTGAGCACGCTCGCCGCCAGGACGATCAGAAACGCCTTCAGGGCAGACATCCTGAGGAAGTCGTTCTCCTCGCGGAGCAGGACGTAGCCCACGAGCAGCGTCGCGGGGATCAGGCCGCCGAACTGCGCCACCAGAAAGCCGATGCATGCCAAGAACCCAATGTGAATGCCGAGTTTCGATTTCATGATTCCATCTCCTCCTTACCCGTTTCCGGTTTCTATTGCGAAAATACAGCAGTCTTCTCGTTTTGTCAAGACAAATCATACCGGGGTCTCTCTTTGAAACCTGAAAAAGTTTAAATTTCCTCTTGCACTTTTCCGCAAACATGGTATAATGCATTTTGCTTCCGCAAAAAGAAGCTCCGGGGTATTAGCTCAGCTGGGAGAGCGCCAGGTTCGCAATCTGGAGGTCAGGGGTTCGATCCCCCTATGCTCCACGAAGAAACCGCGTAGATGCGCGGTTTTTTGTTGTCTGGAAAAGAGTTACCTGCGGTTACGTTTTCATTTTTCAATCAAACGATAAAAAGATGATTATTGTAACTCGGATTTTTGTGGGTGATGATATATACTGGTAATAGTAATCCGAAGTAACCCAGAGGTGCAGCAATGAATAAGACAAGCATGACATTTCACAGAGACGCTCTTTATCAGGAAATATGGGATATTTCTCTTTCAAAAGTTGCTAAGAAATATGGTATTTCGCCCGGCAAACTGAAAACAGCGTGTATAAAAGCTAATATCCCTTTGCCGACGAATTCTTATTGGGGGAAACTTCAGGCTGGCAAACCTGTTCAAAGGCCCCCTCTTCCTGATTATCCTGAAGAGGAAATATCTATTGAGTTTTCACCTCAAAAATGTTCTGTTATTCTGATCAAACCGGCTGATCAGAAGGTTATCCCGACAAATAAAACAGCCTCTGAAGAATCTCTTCCAGAAGCCATTGACAAGTACGCTTTTGCTGATCGTTTAAGCTTTCTTTCAGAAGACGAACGAAAACAATTGCTTAAAACAGCTCTTAGTCTTCATGTCAATGCGAGAGTACATAATTTGCACCCTGTCCTTCAAGCCCACAAAGTTGCTTTCAGTGAATGGGCAAAACAGCATCCCCGTGCAAAGTATGTAAACTGGAATCGTGATCCTTACCGCAGGAAACCGGAAAATGAACCACCTCTTTGGGAAAGCGTAACAGAGAGTATGCTTAGCAGAGTGTATCATATTCTTGATCCAATCTATAAAGCGGTCGAGCATCTGGGCGGAAGCGTTAACGATGACCTGTCAATGATAATTCGAAACGAACATGTTGTGCTGAAAATCACGGAAAAACTAAATCAGACACCCCACGCACTGACAAAAGACGAAATAAAACAGGTTGAGAGATATGAGCGGGAAAAGAAAAGCTCTCTCTATGTTTATGAACCTAGATTTCGTAAATATGACTATATCCCGACCGGAAAGTTAAGGATATCTGCTTATGGGAAAAGCTTTTTTCGGGACACAGGCAATTCTGTCGTCGAAGAACAGATAGGAAACATCCTTGTTTCACTCTATCTGCAATCAGAAGATGAAAGGATTGAACGGGAGAAACGGGAAGAGGAACAGCGAAAGATTGAGGAAGAAAAGCGCCGGAAAGAACTCCAACGCCAAAAGTACAATAATGAAGTAGATCTTCTCCAGGAACTCACAAATAAAGCATCTGATTATGAAGCGGCCTGTAAAATTCGCGCTTTCATAGCAGCTGTAGAGGAAAAGCCTGATCCGGATAAAAATACTCTTGAATGGATAAGATGGGCAAAAGCAAAGGCAGATTGGTTAGACCCCTCGGTGGGTATGGCAGATCCGATCTTTGGCCTGCGAAATCATGGTGCGAATCAGGAGAAAAAGGATCCTGTAAAGAAAAGTCCATACTATTACTGGTAAAGCAGCTGTTTTCAACATGATGGATTCTTCCAGAGAACCTGCTGCTCCGTTGAAGCAATTGTCGCAATATGCTATACTATATTTGATTTCTTCGGAGGTACTGATATGTCTGAATCTCAGAATATTGAATATAAAGAGTCGTGGCGGGATGAATACCTGAAATGGATCTGTGGTTTTGCCAATGCGCAGGGGGGCTGCATTTACATCGGCATCAATGATGCCGGTGCAGTAACAGGCGTCCAGAATATCAAGAAATTGATGGAAGACATTCCGAACAAGATCCAGTCTGGGCTTGGTATCCTTGCAGACGTCAATAAACTGACTAAGGACGGACTCGATTATCTTGAGATTAAGGTCAGCCCCAGCAGTTATCCTGTCAGTTATCACGGTGAATATCATTACCGCAGCGGCAGCACAAAACAACAGCTGACTGGTATTGCTTTGTCTGAATTCATCATGCGAAAAACCGGTGTGCGTTGGGAAGATGTCACTGTTGACAACCTGACTGTGGCTGATTTGGACGACGAAAGCTTTAAGATCTTTCGCCGGGAAGCTCTTCGCCGCAAAAGAATGACCTCGGAGGAAGTCAACATCCCGAACGAGGAGCTTTTGAACAAGCTGCACCTGATGACAGACGGCAAACTGAAAAGGTCAGCGGTGCTTTTGTTTTACCATGATCCCGCTGTCGTACAGAACGGCAGCCATGTTCAGATCGGGAGATTTGGAGAAGGTGCAGACCTGCAGTATCAGGACATGCTCGAAGGATCTCTGATCACTACAGCCGATAAGGTGATCGATCTGATTTATCTTAAATACCTGAAAGCCAAGATCACTTACGAACATGACAGGCGTATAGAAACATATCCATTTGCCAGGGACGCCATTCGTGAGGCGGTCTATAATGCCATTGTTCACAACTGCTATATGTTCGGAGTACCGATCCAGATCCGTATTGAGGACGAAGCGATAGTTATCAGCAACAGCTGCATCCTTCCAGAAGGATGGACCATCGATACCTTGATGGAGACTCACGATTCCAGACCGTACAATCCGGACATTGCCAACGTTTTCTATCGTGCCGGGTATATTGAGCACTGGGGACGCGGGATACAGAAGATCTGTGATGCATGTAGAGAACTGGGAGCGGAACTGCCGATTTATGAACTGCGCGGTAATGGGCTGCGGGTACATTTTAAAGCGCTGCAGAGTGCGCTGATTAAATCTAATAGTGCCAATGATTCTCAAAGTGCCAAAAATCCTGGCACTTTGGATGACACTTTGGCACTTAGAATATTGGACGAATTTCAAGAAAACGCATCAATAACAGTCAACGAATTAGTCAAAAAGATTGGGATTTCAAGACGAACACTAATGCGTGCTATTGGAGAGTTACGAGAGACTAATCGTATAAAACGAGTCGGAGGAAAACGTTACGGACACTGGGAAATAATAGAGTGAGAAGTGGTAAATATGCAAGCTAGAGAAGTTCAAAATACTGAGAGGATACAATTCAAGACAGCTTTGAGCATCTTTGCAAAAAAGAGGAATTAAATGGAGTTTAACTACATAGACGACATCTCTGATATGGAAAATGCATTCATATCCCACTTTGTTTTGTCATGGGATGCTTTTCAGATAAAACATAAAGACTGGATTGCTGAGATGAAGGAAGGTGGCTGTCCTATCACCGAACAATGGTACGACCAGTCATATATGTGGGACAGAATGGACCCGAAATACGCTCGTGTTTCCATGATCGAAGCGTTGCGTTTTCTTCGTAATCATTCCGGAACGGTCATGTTCATGACTGAAAAAAGCGAGGACGCATACTTTCAAGGGAAAAAGAGAATTGCATTTATTGCGGAAGCTGACGCTTTCTCATTGGCTGATCGGATTGAATGTGAGTGGTATGATTCTTACGGATTGACGCAGGAAAATATACTGTTAGAGGATCGCCTTCCGGATGATTTGTATATTTTTGATCGGTCGATGACATGGTGTGCAGTCTTCACCCACGAAACAACAGACGCTGAATCCGAGATAGATACCTGCAAAAAGGCCGCAAGGAACAGGTATTGTATTATTTGTGAAGCACCGATGAATTACTTTGGAACTGATGAACACAAAGAACGCGAAAGAGGTGGCCATGGAACTATCTGCTGAAATGTATGCAAAAGACATTATTGATCCGTTAAAAGATCGCGGTTTCAAGAAAGCAAAATTGACCTGGTATCGTTCGGACAATGATATTACAATATTGCTGAATATTCAGAAATCCCAGTATTCCAAAGAGATTTGGTACTATAATCTGGGATTTGGCATCAATCAGTTACATGAAAAAGCCATTCATTCCATAAATGCCTGTGATATCATCTATCGCCTTGACCAGCGTGTTAACGGGAAATGGGTATCAGGGGAAAGGCTAATAGCCATATTCGATAAATGGATTGAGAAGTACGGTTCTCTTGAAGAACTCCGAACACATGCCATTGAGGGAACTTTGCCCGGGGTGATCGGAAAGGACACAATGACGTTTCTAACCACAGTAGTATTTTCATCAAAAGGAGCTGAACAATCATGAAAACAAAAGAAATGGATAAACTCATGGCGCATTTTGACAAATACTTTAAACAGTCTGACTGTCAGGTGCTACACCCACTTAGCATGACTCCGCATATAGACACTCTGGTATATAAGCCAACATCTGAACTTCCTTATTGGAAACTTGTATCCATGGGCGCCAGCGATTTCCGTATGCCTGCAAAGAAACCCTTTTTGGGCGATCGCAACGAATATATGATGTTTGTCGACGCACAGGAAGATCTGACAGATAAAGAAACCCTTGACCGTTATGTGATGTATCTGATGGAAGTTGCTCATTATCCCATCGTCAACCAGTGTTATATAACTTACGGGCACAGTGTAGAATGGAAGCCAGAAGAAAATGAGGAAATGGTATGTGCTTTTCTGGAGATGCCGCAGATCATCAGTGATCCAAATGTATTACGGTGCAAGCTTGGTCTGATGAAAACGGCTGTCTGCCTTCAAATCGTTTTGCTGACTAAAGAGGAAACTGAAAAATTACTCCAGATCGGGCCTCAGCAATTCAGCTATTATCTCTACCCGGAAAACGGTTCACCTCGTCATTTCATCTGCGAGTTAAAACGCAGTGAGAAGTTTTAGTATATAATTTGTATTCCTATGTGAGTTACCTCCCCCGAGTTACCCCCCCAGAAAGAAGCGGAATCGCCGGAGCCTCCTTTGACTGAAAAGTGATGCATTTGATGGAAATAAGCTTAAACACGATGGTATCTTAGAACGGATTGGGGCGATAAAGGTGGATTCAGGAAAGTCCACCAGTAATCTTTGCCATGGACTGGTATGGAAAAGTATTAGTGGGTAATGTGCTATACTATGCATGGCAAGGAGGAACAAACAAATGCCAAGCAACAACAGCAAGTATACCCAGGAGATTCGTGAGAAGACCGCAAAGTACATTCTTGAGACCGGAAA
>JAFRRM010000043.1 GCA_017428105.1 Lachnospiraceae bacterium
GAGAAACAGCAGCTTCTGTAACACCGGCATGTTTTGCCAACTCCTGCTGCTGTATACCCTTTTCCTGCAAGAGAGCAGACAGTCTTCCTCCAAAAGTGTTTTTCATGACTTCTCCTTCCAGAAAGGCGATTATCACCTCTCGCCCCAGATTATAATTCGTGATTATCACTTTGTCAAGTGCCAACTCAAAATATTTCCACAAAAAAGATTTCCACACAAGATGTAGTGGAAGGTGGGGAAATAATTAACGTTTTGATAATACCCACGGGAATGGCAATACCGTTACCATTACCATTACAATAACACTTTCTATCGTTTTTGCTTAAAAAAAACAATTCTAAGGAGGTTCAAATGAAACCAAAACTCAAACTCGGGCTGATCGTTGTATCAGCCCTTCTTTTTTCTGCCTCATTCGGATATATCGTGAGGCAGATTCTTAAGGACCGTGAGGCAGAAAGCGCTTTTCAGAGTCTGGAGAAATACTCTTCGGAGACAAGAATAAAGCTGTAATATCCATATTGACAGCCGACCTGTAACATGATATATTACAGGTGTGAAGCGACAGTGCTTCGCCACAGTAAGCTCCGGGAGGTGGCGCATGCAGATTACGAGCCGATTTACGATAGCAGTCCATATTATCACGGCTATTGATTATTTTCAGAAAACAAGGCGGGTAAGCAGTGAGTTCCTGGCAGGCTCTGTTGGGGTAAACCCGGTCATTGTACGCAACGTGATCGGAATGATGAGGGAAGCCGGGATCCTTCGGACACAGAAAGGGTCCGGCGGCGCCGAACTGACCAGACCGCTCAGCGATATCTCTCTTTACGACATTTACAAGGCGGTGGATTGTGTGGACAGTGAAGCCGGGCTCTTCCACTTTCATGAGCAGCCCAACCCGGAGTGCCCGGTAGGAAGAAACATCCACCAGGCGCTGGATGAGAGTCTTGCAGAAATCCAGCGGGTAATGGAAGAAAAAATGCGATCGGTGTCGCTCGCTGATATCAGTGAACGAACCAGACAGGCAATCGGGAAGGAGGCTGAAACCGAATGAAGGAACTTCGCTCGCAGGAAGAGCGTCTTGCTTTTCTGACAGAAGCCTTCAAGGAAGACTCAGAGGAATACCGCCATCTTCAGACGCCTGCGGACACGGATGGCAAGAAGCGGATTCTAAGAAGTCTTATGAATATCCGTCTCCCGAGAAAGATGGATCCGGCAGTGCTGACGGTTCAGGATGCCTATCTGCAGGAGCGGAACCGGGAAAACGGAATCGTAGCTGTAAATGATATCCCGACGATTGCGGACCAGGGAAGCCGACGTGCTTTTGCGGATCACATCTCCCTCTGGCAGGGGGATATCACAAGACTGGCAGTTGACGCCATCGTGAACGCGGCCAACTCACAAATGCTGGGCTGTTTTGTCCCGATGCACAGCTGTATTGATAACTGCATTCATACCTTCGCGGGCATCCAATTGAGAGCGGAGTGCGACCGTCAGATGCGTTTGCTTCGGGCTAAGTACGGCGTGGATTACGAGCAACCGACAGCGGTTCCGATGCTGACGGGCGGATACAATCTTCCGGCCAGACATGTGGTCCATATCGTCGGGCCGATCGTACAGATAGGTCTGACCGCAGAGCTGGAAAAAGACCTGGCCGACTGTTACCGGAACACACTGGATCTCTGTGCGGAGAACGGACTAAGGAGCGTGGCATTCTGCTGTATCTCCACGGGCGTTTTCCGATTCCCGAACAAGCGGGCAGCAGAGATTGCCGTACAGACGGTGACCGCCTGGCTCACGGAGCATCCGGGCGAGATGGATAGGGTGATCTTCAATGTTTTCAAAGATGAGGACTGGAAACACTATGAAGCAGAATTATTCTGAGCTGCCGAACGGCTATCTGGAAACGATACAGAAAGGGATTGCCGGCGTCCGCCGTTTTCGTTCCGGAATTACGCGCGGGACCGGAAGCAGACAGGAAAACCTGGAACGGTTGAGAGATGAGATCAGGACAGCCGATGACATCATGATCGGTGCAGGAGCCGGCCTTTCAACTGCTGCGGGATTTACCTACAGCGGCGAACGGTTTGATAAGTATTTCTTCGACTTTGCCGAAAGGTTTGGTATCCGGGATATGTACTCCGGCGGGTTCTACCTTTTCCCGGATAACGAGACCCGCTGGGCGTGGTGGGCCAGGCATATCTACTTCAACCGTTATGTGGAAGCGCCGAAACCGGTGTACCGGGATCTGTACGAACTGGTAAAAGACAAGGATTACTTCGTCATCACAACGAACGTGGATCATCAGTTTCAAAACGCCGGTTTTGATAAAAAGCGACTATTCTACACCCAGGGTGATTACGGCTTGTTCCAGAGCGTCAATCCGCAGATTCAGAAAACCTACGACAATGAAGAATGGGTGATGCAGGCCATGGAGGCACAGGGCTTTGTGCAGAATGAAGACGGCGTCTTTGACGTCCCGGCTGACAGAAAGATCTCCATGCGGATCCCGACAGGGCTGATCCCGAAATGCCCGGATGACGGAAGTGACATGATCATGAATCTTCGGTCAGACGATTCCTTCGTGGAGGATGAAGGCTGGCACAGGGCTTCCGCCGCCTACTCAGATTTCCTGAAAAAGCATGAAGGTCTGCGTGTGCTGTTTCTGGAAATCGGGATCGGGTCCAACACTCCCGTAATCATCAAATATCCGTTCTGGCAGATGACCAATGACAACAAAAACGCTGTCTACGCCTGCCTGAATTATAATGAAGCCTACTGCCCGAAGCAAATTGAAAAGCGCTCGATTGTGATCGAAGGAGACAGTGGCGAGGTGATCAGGCAGCTTTTGTAAGGTGCCGGAAGGAGGTGGCCGTTTTGCACGACATCTGGAATCCCTGGCACGGCTGCAAAAAGTGCAGCGAGGGGTGCCAGAATTGCTATATGTACTATCTGGACCGGATGCGGGATAAGGATGGCTCGGAGATCTACCGGACAAAAGCAGGGTTCCGTTACCCGCTTTCCAAGAATCGCAGCGGCAACTATAAAGTGCAGAGCGGGGAAATGCTCCGCGTCTGCATGACCTCGGATTTCTTTCTGGAGGAGGCGGATAAGTGGCGGGATGAGGCATGGGACATTATCCGTCAAAGAGCTGACGTCAAGTTTTTCCTCCTCACAAAACGTCCGCAGCGCGTGGCAAATCATTTGCCGAAAGACTGGGGAGACGGCTGGGAAAACGTGATGTTCAACGTCACCTGCGAGAACCAGAAGCGCGCCGACGAACGGATCCCGATCCTGCTGAAATTGCCGTTCAAACACAAGGGCATCATGTGTGCCCCGTTTATCGGCCCGGTAAGCATTGAGAAATATCTGACGGAGAATCAGATTGAGCAGGTGCTGTGTGACGGGGAAAACTATGACGGGGCAAGACCCTGCCACTATGAATGGGTCAGAGCTCTGCGGGAAGAATGCGTTCGTCATAACATCACATTTGTCTTCTGTGGAACAGGCCGGCGTTTTGTCAAAGAGGGAAAGCTGTATAAGATCGAGGGAAATCATCTGCAGAGCGAGCAGGCTTTTCTGTCAGGTTTGAGTTCCCAGGGGAAGCCTATAGACTTTAAGCTGACGGATGATTGGGGTTATCCTCTGGCGGCTGATCAGTTGTACAAACCGTATTTCGGAAAACGCTGCCAGACCTGCGGTATGAAACTGACCTGCAATGGCTGCAGCCGCTGCGGAAAATGCGAAGACGGCACTCTGTCGGAGGACGAGAGGTATAATGCCTCTGTTTAACCGCACTTGGCCGTACGGGCGTAAACAAAAACTATATACGTATAAACTAAAACTGAAAGCACCGGGTTCAGACAACTGGCCCCGGTATTTTGTTGGAGGAAAAACATGAATTCAAAACTCAAACTCGGGCTGATCGTTTTGTCAGCCCTGCTTTTTTCTGCCTCATTCGGATATATCGTGATGCAGATTCTCAAGGACCGTGAGGCGGAAAGCGCTTTTCAAAGCCTCGCGGAATATCTTTCCGAAGCGGCTTCTGATTCATCCGAAGAGAGCCGGATCGAAGAGGAAACTACAACGACGACGGTTCCTTCAGTGGCCGATACCGCTCCCGAAGAGCCTGTTCCCCTGCAGGTCAAGAAGCAGAATGCCATCCGGAGAAAGTGGCTGATACTCGAAGAAATGGAAAGCGTTTCAACCAAATCGGATGAAACGGATTCCCCCTCTACGGTGGTAATTGAGGAAACACTGCCGGTCGAAACAACGACGGCTGTGCAGCCCACCGAGCCACAGACCTCGCCCACAAAACCGGCGGCAACCTCAGCGGCCACCGATACCGGGCGTTTCTACAATGGGATACGAAACTGCGTCGGCTGGCTGCGGATCGAAGGAACGGCGATCAACTATCCTGTCATGCAGTCGAAGGACGATCCGGAGTTCTATCTGCACCATGCTGTCTCAGGGGAGTACAGCTATCCCGGTGTTCCCTTCCTGGATGCCCGCTGCGAGATAGGCGTCAGCAACAATCTGATCATCTACGGCCACAACATGAAGAACGGAACCATGTTCCACGACCTGCGGTATTACGCATCCAAAGATTTCTGGCAGGGGCACCGGCGGATCAGTCTGGCGACCGTAAGCGGCACGGCGGAATACGAGGTCATGGCAGTCATCCAGTACAACACGAACCGGGACCCGTTCCGCATCTATGCCTACACGGCGATGGACGAGGCAACGTTCGACTGGTTTCTGGCGCAGGTTCATACCCGGCAGATCTATGAGACTGGCGTTCAGGCGGTGTTCGGGGATGAGCTGCTTACACTTTCGACCTGCGACTGGACGTATGAAAACGGCCGGCTGCTGGTCATCGCAAGGAGGATACGATAATGAGTGATATTAAGACAAAGGAATTCGTGAAGGATTCGAGGTCTTTTTTCTTCATGTTCCGGTCGATAAGGATGTGCCATAGTTTTTTGTATGTTACAGCCATTTCTTTTTCTCCTGCATATTGGGTGTTGCATGCGAAGCAGATGCGAATGAATTATATCAGACTTGTCCCAAAAACTCAACGAAAGTTTGATTTTTGGGGCTTAAGTCCAGTAAATGGGAATTGTCAGAGATAAGCAAAAGGCATATCTGATTGGAAGAAAAATCGAACAAATTTTCGATTTTCCTCTTGCAATTCTCTTTGTGATGTGTATAATAGGATCTGGGACGAGTTCCCGACACTAAAACCGAATATCGCAATCGACTTTTAATCGTGCCAAGCGGAGCAGGATCCGAAAGGACTGAAAAACTACCAAGCGCCGTAGAAGTCGAATGATAGAACGGGGCAGAGTAAAATCTGCCGACTCTTCATTCGATCTCTACGGCGCTTTTTTATCGGGGTATTCGGTACATAAAACACCTTGACAACTGAATACCTGTCATCGGACGAAGATACGACATTGCCGGGACGCGGACCATCCGCCGAGCGATGCGACGCCGGGGTGAGACTCCCGGGCAGGGAACGGATTCCGATGCGCAGCCAAAAAAGACAGAGAGACTTTTGCGCAGAAACTGTCTCTGGAAGAAAGGAGGTGATTCTATGCCCAGAATGACAAAGAGAGACAAACTGTACTGGGACTTCTTTATCGATCCCGCAACGGGACGCAGGAAGTTCAACCACATCTGCCGCTGCTGCACGCACAGCTGCATGCAAAGTTTTCGGGCAGAGCTGATCTGCTGTCCGAACTATCTTGGAAAACGCAGCCGGGCAGGCCAGACAGGCAAGACAGGAGGAGGGTAGCAAAATGAGGCGAATCGGCCCGGGAAGGGGCTTTGAAAGGAAATACCTGAGAGTGGCAGCCAGAAGCCGTTGACGGGCGAAAAACAGCCGAAAATCGCCCCAAAACGTGACGCAAAACAGAGGTCTGGACTCCCGATTCGGAGGATAGCGATTCGGATGGAGTTCCACACCGCTAACGGTCGCTGCCGGCGGGCACACGTCGAAACGGTATCGCCTGTTTCCCCTCTCACACTCTCCCTTTCATTACTACCATGCTTTCTCAAGTAAGGAATAGTAGTTATTTAGCTATTTAGTTATTTAACTATTTAGTACCGCCTAAAGAGAAGAGAGACATTATTAAGAGTCAGAATACTGAATAACAGGCAGCAGCCGGAAAGGAGAAGCTATGAATGACGTTATGACGCGGCAGGAATTCGCTGCGTCGGATCATGTACGGAACGATTTCGAGATCAACACCGATGTCGGCACCTTTGAAGCGATCGTCATCATGAAGGCCGAAGCTCACGAAGGCGCCTTGCGGGTCTTCCTGGAATTCGATGACGGCAGACATATCATTGCGCCGGTCTATTGGTTCCAGGGCTATCTGGGGTTCCGGAAAATCCCCAACGGAAGCCGGGTCAGGATCAGCTATATGGAGCGGGCCAGAGGCGTTTATCCAGGCAAAGCTGAGCTCATAGAATGACCCGTTTGGGACGGGGAAAACGCGATCAGATTGGTCCAACCAACAAGCAACGTCTTTGTACGGACAATCTGCCGATTTCCCTCCCAAAGACAACTTGTCAGGGAAACATCCCTGAAACCCTTTATCACCCACGAAACGAAAAACCAGAAGGAGGAAAAAACGATGGGAAAAGACATTACTTGCACGATTGAAAAAGAACTGGCGGTGCTGAGCACGAACGATCACGGCTACACGAAGGAGCTGAACTACGTCTCCTGGAACGGGGCCGAAGCCAAGCTGGACATCCGGCAATGGTGGCCGGGTCGGGAGAAGAGCGGGAAGGGCGTCACCCTGACCGAAGAGGAAGGCCGGAATTTGAGAGACGCGCTGATCGCTCTCTTTGCCGGGAAGGAGGGATCACAGTGAAGAAGGAACTGTCGGAAATCTTCGGGGCAGATGTGATTGATCCGGAGAAAACGTTCGAAATGGTGATCGGCGGGACCCGCTACGAAGTGTCCTGTCATTTCGATCCGGAAGGCAGCAGAAGCATCTGGGATCAGTTCCGCGATCTGATCCTCATGCAGGAAAAAGACGCGGCGCAGAATTGACAAGGTGCACCCGGGCATTGTACGCTATAAGAGCCTTTACGATGCCCGGGCTGCCGGAAAGGAGAAGAAATGGCAGCCAAGAGAAAAAAGGGCAATGGGCAGGAATTGATAACTGCTCTTTACTGCCGTCTGAGCCAGGATGATGGCCTGGACGGTGAATCAAACTCAATACAGAATCAGAAAAGCATGCTGCTGGAATATGCCAGGAGAAACGGTTTCACGAACACCCGGTTCTTCGTAGACGACGGGATCAGCGGGACGACCTTCCGCCGGCCCGGCTTCCAGGAGATGGAGGAGATGATCGAGCGCGGCGAGATCGGGACGGTCATCGTCAAGGATCTTTCCCGTTTCGGGCGGAACCACATCACGGCCGGGAATTATCTGGAAATGGTCTATCCGGCGCTGGGCGTTCGCTTTATCGCAATCCAGGAAAGCGTGGATACGCTCAGCGGAGCCGGGACAGAATTGATGCCGCTGCAGAACATCTTCAACGAATGGTTTGCGAAAGAGACCAGCAAGAAGGTGCGGGCAGTCTTCCAGATGAAGGCGCGGCGAGGGGAACGGACAAATTACAATGTCCCCTTCGGTTATAAGCGCGACGCCAAGAATCCGAACAAGTGGCTGATCGATCCGCCGGCCGCCAAGGTCGTCAAAAGGATCTATTCGCTCTGCTTTAAGGGGAACGGGCCGGAAAAGATTGCCCGGATCCTGCAGAATGACAAAGTCCTGACACCGAGAGCGTACTACTATCAGAACGGAATGTCCGATACGCCGGGACCCGAAAACCCCTATCACTGGAGCTGCGTCACGACGTCGGATATCCTGTCGAACCGCGTCTATACGGGCTGTACGGTCTGTTTCAAAATGACGACGGTCAGCTTCAAGGTCCACAAAAAGATCGTCCGACCGGAAGACCAGTGGGTCATCATCCCCAATACGCAGGAACCGATCATCGATGAGGACCTGTGGCAGCGGGTACAGGAATTGCGGAAGCATAAGCGGAAGGTCGGTCCGACGGGAAGAAGCAGTCTGTTCAGCGGGCTGGTGTATTGCCCGGACTGCGGTTCAAAGCTGAGCTTCTGCGCGGCGAAGTCTCTGAAGCCTGAGCAGGAATTCTTCCGCTGTTCCAAGTATAAGTCCGGGAGAGGACAGTGCACGATCCACTACATCCGCGACGCGGCGCTGAAGCAGATCGTTCACGAGGTCGTATCCGAACTGGCAGACTTTGTCCGCTGCTATGAGCCTCTGTTCCTGCATTTGGTTTCTAAAAGCTATTATGCAAAGAAGGAGCAGAACGGGCGCGCGCTGCGGCAGAGGCTCGAGACCGACCGAAAACGGCTCGGTGAGCTGCAGGAACTGCTTCCCAAGCTCTATGAGGATTATGCTTTCAAGCGGATCTCGGAAGACTTCTACGACAAGATGGCCGTGATGTACACGACAGAGCAGAAGGATCTGCTGCGGCGCATCGCGGAGACGGAGAAGCGCCTCAGCGAGACGGCAAATGAAAAGATGGATCTTAGAATGCTGCTGACGGGGCTTCGGAAGTTTACGGATGTCGGGGAGCTGACACCGGAGATCGTGAACATGCTGATCAAGCGGATCGAAGTCCACAACAGCGAGCGGATCGACGGCCACCTGAAGGTCAAAGTGGACGTTTACTTTACGGCAGTCGGTCTGATGGATCTGCCCACGGAAGACGAGATCCAGACACTGATGGCGGAAATGCAGCAACCGCAGGATAAGCCTCAAAAGCCGGCAGCAAGTGCGTAAGGCGAAATAATCGCCAAAATGACAATAAAAAACGGAGCAGCCCGTAAAGACTGCTCCGGATTTCCGGAAATACCATCCTTGACCAAGCAAGGGGTTGGTATTACGCGGTTTTTCGATGGTTGCAAGGGTCGATTAACGCTTGTAGAACTGAACCTGCCCGGCTGGACTTTGAATCTTTACTGCGTCATCCGTTCGATATTCTTGCAATAACGGCATTTTTGAAGCTCCTTCAGTCAGCAAGCCAGGCTATCATTATCTCTTTGGTGAGAGGATTTGCTGCCTTCTTGTTCTTTGCCCACAGCACCCCAGGCCTGCGGACAACGTCAGAGGCGGCTTTTCTTCTCCCAATCAAAGAGACAATAAAATTGCGAAATGAAGTGCTTAACCTTTTATGGATTAATTGAGTTCCTCAAAAAACGTTATCAATACCTACCTAAAATAGCATAATTTTCTTACTTGACATAGGGTGCGATGCTGCGGTATGATTTGTACATCATACGAAAGGAGGCCCCACTATGGCCTACACCAGTTTTGGAGAATATGTAAGGATTCTCAGAATAAAGCACCATCAGGTCATGGGTGACATGGCCAAGATACTAGGGACGACAACACCGTATCTGTCCGCTGTAGAAAATGGAAGAAAAAATGTTCCACAAGAGTGGATTGCCAAAATTGAGGAACATTACAACCTTGACTCGGCAGAAAAAAGAAAACTCCGTAACGCTGTCGAAGAATCAAGAGTTCAGTACAAGATTGTTCCCAAAAATGCAGGAATGGCACAAAGGAAAGCCGCCGTGCAGTTTGCTCGTTCTTTTGATGGAATGGATGATGAGACTGCCGAAAAGATCATCGCTTTGCTGAATGCTAAGGAGGATAAATCATAATGGATTATAAAACCAAGCCGGTCAGTCGAAAACATCTCCGGGTCTATGCCCAGGTTTTGAGAAAACTTTTTGATGTGCCGCAGGATGGACCATTCCCTGTTTTAACAGCACTCGAAAAAATAGGCGACTATTTTGAAGGGTGTTCTTTTCTGGTTGTCAAAGATAGGTCCCTGCCCAAACAGACTCCGGCTCGATGTGTTGCCAACGATGATGGTGGATTCACTATAGAAATCAAACAATCGGTATATGACGGGGCATTTGAGCGACACGTCGGCGCCTACCTTGGTTTCATTTGCCATGAAATTTGTCATATATTCCTTTTTAGTATCGGCTATCGGCCGCTATATGAACGAAGCTTTGCCAACAATATTCTTCCCGCCTATTGTAGTGTTGAATGGCAAGCCAAAGCATTAAGCGGAGAGGTAATGATTCCTTATCGCGAAAGCCATGGGATGGGAAGGGATGAGATTATGAAAACCTATCATGTCTCAAAGGGTTTCGCGAAAACACGAATCAGACTTTGAAAACCATATAAAAAGAAAAAAGCACCGGGAAGATTGTTGCAGCAATCATCTCAGTGCTTCGCTCCGAGCATCTCTGCCCGTAGTCGGACATCAATTATTATAAGAGATCTCGGGGCCATGGTCAAGACCTTCGACTTATTTTTCTTAAGTCTTGGGAAATAAACTCTGTGCTTCCGGGCATTTCTGCACGTAGTCGGACAAACTGTTGACAGATTCTCCCGAAAGCACAGCCTCAGGGCAAATGATAATAATATGGCACCCCGCCCTGTTGATTGTGCCAAAAGGAGGACTTTCATGTCCAAAGTGAACAGCGCCCGCAGTGGGTGCAAAGATGTATTTCATGCGTTCTTAGTTGAGAACGCGACATACGCTGGTGATTTGGAGATCCCGCGTATTGCTCCGGAAGACTCTCTTCCGATGGAACTGATCCGTTTTTCAAAGGCGGTATCCATGAAAGAAGGCAACCCCAACGCCTGGGTTCACTTCTACGAAGATGACGCTGCCTTTGAGAGAATGTGGAACGATCCTCGTAAGTACCTGCCGATTCTAAAGCGATTTAGGGGTGTCATCACTCCGGACTTCAGCTTGTACCGAGATATGCCCCTCGTCATGCAGTATTGGAACATATACCGCAGCAGGGCTATTGGCCACTGGATTCAGGAAAACGAAATACCAGTCATCGTCAACGTTCGCTATGGAGATGAAAGGACCTATGCGACAAGTTGCCTCGGAGTACCTGGAAGCTGCGCTATTGCAGTCGGTTCCCACGGATGCTTAAAACTGCTAAGGGATCGAGAGCTCTTCATTAACGGCCTTGATTATACTGTCGGGCAGTTACATCCCAAAGCCATCGTCGTTTATGGGGCCTCTCCGGAATCCGTCTTTGGCAAGTACAAGACGGCAGGGATTCAAGTCCTGCAGTTTGACAGCGACTTCGCAATAGCCCATCGCAAAGGGGATAATCCCTGATGGGCGCGGGGTTTCATGGCGGCTTTGGAGATACCGCCGGAAGCGAAGAAAGGCTCCGAATTGGGAGAGCAGTGCCGCCAACTGAAAAGGACCTCCATATGGCGCTCAACCCCAATCACTATTCAAAAGTTATTACAACAAAATACAATATCCATCTGCGTGGTTCCAAGACACAGATTCGGATTGAGTTTAACCCTGAACTGAAAAGTTCTGGGCGGGTTCGTAAGGCCTACCCGGCGGTAATTGAGTTAGGCCCCTTAGCTTTTTCTAGTGAACGGGAATTAGCCAACACTATTGCACATGAACTAAACCATGCCAGAAGCTATCTGAAAGGAGGAACTGCTCCTGAACGAACGGCTTATGCTTCAGGTAACAAATTAGAGGAATACATGAAAGGAAAACGTTAAAATGTGGAACGACAGTGATGACAAAATTATGCAGATATACGATACTGCTTGTGAAAGAAGTTCTCTGTTTCCAGTCAAATGCCCCGTCTGTGGCACAGAAACGGCCCACATCTACATCCACCGTCATGACGAGAATCATGGTGGAATATGGCTCTGGTGCAGTCACTGCCATGCTTATACGCACATGAGCGGGATTATTCCTGATTGGTGGAGCAATCCTGTCTTTATTGATGGTAACGAGCTGGAAAGTGATCCCATTCTGCTTGATAAAGTAGCCTCTAAGATTGATGAATGGGTAAACTTTCAGGTTCTTACTGCTGAACCGATGGGAAAGGCCGATATCAATCAAAATGCAGTTATTAAGAGGAGGAAGAGATGAGTATTAACACGGAACTGAATGCACTTATCGCTAAGCGGAAAGAAATTGAAGGAGATAAACATTCCGAAAGAAACACTGGCAAAAATCCTTGTTTTGGATTACAATAGCGCTGTGTTGGTTTTTTCATTGCAAACTAATTCTAACACAAAAAGGGTCACCTGGCTTAAACCAGATGACCTCTTTTGTTAGAGCTGCTTCACGAACCGTTTAAACGGGATGTTTTTTTTCAATGCCGGTGTAGAATATGTATCTTCTCCCGCAGCCTGTTCAGCAACCTTGCGCTTAATATTCGCAAGCATCCGATCCCGCGCACCCTCTGCAGATTCTATTATATTTACAGCTTCCCGGATACTTCGATGTGATTTCCAGTAAAACAGAGAACGGGATCCGAAGAGTTCCAATTGCAGACAAGGTGCTGCCAATGTATTATAGGGCTTGGTATGAGAGTTCGGACTGCGAGTATCTGCTGCACACACCGGATCATCAGCACTTTACCTACCGAAACTACCTTGACAGTTACTGGACGCCGCTTATGGAAAGCCTTGGCTTTAATCACATGCCTCATGAGACCAGGCATACCTGCATCTCGATGCTGGCGGAGGCTCATGTTGATCAGGTTATGATCAAGAAGATCGTAGGGCACTCCGGCGCGATGACACTGACAGAACGGGTATATACTCATCTGGATGTGGAGGCGTTGCTGGAAGCCATCAACAAGATCTGATCCATTAAGCACGAAAGACAATAAAACAGGAGATGCTCTCCTTATTGGAAGCATCTCCTGTAATCCGCCTATAATCCACATGGCGAATTTTGCTGCCTGTACGCTCCTTGCTCGCTGCCTACGAAAGAAGGCGTATAACGCCGCAGGACGGCTCAGGGCACGAAAAAGGACGCTTTTCCGTAGAAAAGCGTCCTGAAACGTCCAGAAACCCGCTGAAATGGAGTCTTCCTTATCTTTCAAGGAACTCCGATTAACGCTTGCTGAACTGAGGCGCGCGACGGGCACTCTTGAGACCCGGTTTCTTGCGCTCTTTCATGCGAGGGTCGCGGGTCAGGTAGCCGGCCTTCTTCAGGGTGGGGCGGAATTCGCCGTCCACTTTCAGAAGGGCGCGGGCGATGCCGTGGCGGATCGCGCCGGCCTGGCCGGTGAAGCCGCCGCCCTTGACGGTGACGTTCACGTCGTACTTATCGGCGGTCTGGGTGGCAGCCAGGGGCTGGCGCACGACCACTTTCAGGGTCTCCAGGCCGAAGTAATCTTCGATGTCTCTCTTGTTGACGGTGATCTTGCCGGTGCCGGGGATCAGAAATACGCGGGCAATGCTTTTCTTGCGCCGGCCGGTTCCGTAATACTGAGTCGCCATGTTCTAATCCTCCTTACCCTTCGATTTCCAGTACTTCGGGCTGCTGGGCGGCATGGGGATGTTCGGGCCCCGCATACACATGCAGCTTCGTGTACATCTGGTTGCCTAAGGTTCCCTTGGGAAGCATGCCGCGGACGGCGTGTTCGATGACTTCCGTGGGCTTCTTCTCCAGCATTTCCTTTAAGTTCAGGGTCTTCAGGCCTCCGACATAGCCGGAGTGACGGCGGTACAGCTTATCCTGCAGCTTCTTGCCGGTCACGGCGACCTTTTCCGCGTTGATGACGATCACGTAATCGCCTGTATCGACATGAGGGGTGAACTCGGGCTTGTTCTTGCCGCGCAGCACCGATGCAACCTCCGCGGCCAGACGGCCGAGGGTCTTGCCGTTTGCATCAACCAGGTACCATTTGCGTTCGATGGTCTCCGGGTTGGCCATGAATGTATTCATGGAAAACCTCCTTAAATTTCAAAGCAGTTAGTTGTCAAACAGCTCGCGTCAGCCTGTTGCCGGGGCAGGGAAACAGAGCTCCTTTTGAGCCGTGCCTGAGCATTATAAGACAAAGGATGAGGCGTGTCAATGCTTTTTTGCCTGTTTTTGCCGGATTTTCGCGGTTTTTTGAGGACCGGCGGATCGGAGCCTTCAAGGGGGCGGACGCTTCAGGGGCTGACGCAACTAAAAATAACGAAAAAGCCAAAAAAATGTTAGCTGCAGTTGGTTGTAACAGGGGCAACCAAGACTTACAATAATCATACAAATCAAATTTATCAGACGCACGGAGGTCTGTATGAGCATTGCGGAAGTGCGGGGGCTGGTGAAAAAGTATCCCTCGTTTGAACTGAAGGAAGCGTCGTTTGCCGTGGAGCGGGGCCGGATCGCCGGCTTCATTGGGCGGAACGGCGCGGGCAAGACCACGACCATCAAATCCATGCTGAACCTGGTCCATCCCGACGGCGGGACGGTCAGCTATTTCGGCCGGCCGCTGGCGGGGAACGAAACGGAGATCAAGAAGCACATCGGGTATTCCACGGGGACGGTCAACTGGTACCCGCGGAAGAAGATCCGCGACATCGTCGATATCGTCCGGCGTTTCTACGACACCTGGGACGAGGCCGCGTACCGGAAATACCGGGAACTGTTCCAGCTGGATGAGGAGAAGACGCCGCGGGAGCTCTCGGAAGGCATGAAGGTGAAATTCAACCTGCTGCTGGCCCTGTCGCACCGGGCGGAGATGCTGATCCTGGACGAGCCGACCAGCGGGCTGGATCCCTTCTCCCGCAGCGAACTGCTGGATATTTTCCGGGGACTGAAGGAGGACGGTGTGGCGGTGTTTTTCTCGACGCACATCATTACCGATGTCGAAAAATGCGCGGACGACATCATTTACATTTCGAAGGGGAAGATCGCGGCGGCGATGCCGCTGGCGGATTTCATCGCGCGGTATTCGGCGCCCGGCGAGAGCCTGGAGGATACGATGCTGAGACTGGAAAGGGGTGAGATGGATGCGTAACATCATGAGGAAGGAGCTGAAACTCAGCGCGTCGCCGCTCGCGTTCCTGTTCATCGCGTTCGGGCTGATGTTTTTCCTGCCCGGGTATCCCGTGCTCTGCGGCGCGTTTTTCGTGACGCTGGGGCTGTTTCAGAGCTTTCAGGCGGCGCGGGAGGCGAACGACACCGTGTTCTCGGCGCTGCTCCCGATCGCGAAGAGCGACGTGGTGAAGGGGCGCTTCCTGTTCGTCTGCTTCATTGAACTGTGCGGTTTTGCGTTGATGGCGGCGGCGACGGCCGTTCGGATGACGGTGCTGTCGGAGGCGGCGGTCTACCGGACCAATGCGCTGATGAATGCGAACCCGTTCGCGCTGGGGGCAGCCCTGTTTCTCTACGGGCTGTTCAACCTGATCTTCGCGGGCGGCTATTTCCGGACGGCGTATAAGATCGGGAAGCCGTTCGTGATCTATATCATCGCTGCGTTCATGGCCATCGGGATATTTGAGTCGCTGCACCACATCCCGGGACTCGGGGCGGTCAATGCGTTCGGGACGGACCGGATGGGACTGCAGCTGATCCTGCTGGCCGCGGGAGCGGCGGCGTTTGCGCTGATGACGTGGATCGCATACCGCAAGGCGTGCGCGGATTTTGAAAAGATCGATCTGTAAGGAGGGCCGGGGATGCTGAAGGAAAATCTGGCGATGCTCCGGAACATACACGGGTTTTCGCAGGAAGAGATCGCGGAACGGATCGGCATCTCCCGCCAGGCGTACGCCAAATGGGAGAGCGGCGCCACGGTGCCGGACGTCGAGAAATGCCGCCTGCTGGCGGAACTGTACGGAACGACGGTCGACAGCCTGATCCGGACCGAGACGGCGGAGGGCATAGGGGAGATCCCGCCCGCGCCGAAGGGCAAGAACATCTGGGGCTCGGTGACGATCAATGACCGGGGCCAGCTCGTGATCCCCAAGGGCGCGCGGGACAAGTTCGGTCTGACCGGAGGCCAGCGGCTGATCGTGCTCGGCGACGAGGAGGGCATCGCGCTGGTGCCGGCGGAGGTGTTCGAGGAGAAAATGAAGAAGGCCATGGAGCTCATATCGGTCCGGAACTGATATAAGTTGCTTTTTTGGCCGCGGTTTGCTATTCTATTATATCGGATAACTGTGACCCTTCCCCGGGCGGAAGGGTACTTGTGGTCCGCTCCGATCAGGATGGAAGAGGTTTTAGGAGATAAGTCAGGTGGATCGCAACACACTGAAATGGCTGTATAAGGTTCCGGGGAAAAAGCGGAATTACGTGGTTTTACTGACCGCTCTGGAGGCCCTGCTGGGCGGCTCCGGGGTGCTGTACGCCCTGATCCTGCGGATGGTGGTGGACGGCGCCGCGTCGGGGGATAAGGCCATGTTCATCCGCGGCGCGGTGCTTCTGGTCGTCCTGGTGGCCGGCCAGCTGGCGCTGCGGGCCCTGCTGCGGTATTTTTACGAAAGAAGCAAGGCGGATCTGGAGAACATATTCAAAAACCGTCTGTTTTCCGTTCTGCTGAAGAAAGATTACGGGGCGGTCTGCGCGGTCCATTCCGGAGAATGGATGAACCGGATGACCAGCGATACGAGGCAGGTGGCCAGCGAATACTCCACCGTGATCCCCGGGGCATTCGGGATGCTGATCAAACTGGTCAGCGCGCTCGTCCTGATGGTGGTGCTGGATCCCCGCTTCGCCCTGCTGCTTCTGCCCGTGGGCCTGGTAGTCGGCGTGATGGCCATGCTGGTGCGGGGCAAATTCAAGTCGCTGCACAAGCAGATCCAGGAGAAGAACGGCAAACTCCGCAGCTTCCTGCAGGAGCGGCTGGGCGGCATGTTGCTGATCCGGGCGTTTGCGGCGCATGAAAAGACGGAGCGGCGGGCGGAGGAACTCACTGAGGAACATAAGGCGGCCCGCATGAAGCGGATCCGCTTCACGAACATGGCGAATCTGGGACTCGGCGTCGCGGTGCAGGGCATGTACGTGTTCGCCGTCATCTGGTGCGGCTACGGGATCCTGACGGGACGCATCAGCTACGGCACGCTGACGGCCATGACCCAGCTGATCTCCCAGGTCCAGACGCCGTTCATCAGCATTTCCGGCTATCTGCCCCGCTGGTACGCCATGCTGGCCAGCGCCGAGCGGCTGATGGAAGCCGAGGCTTTCAAGGAAGAATCGGAAGCGCCGCTCAAACCGTTGGAGGAGATCCGGGAGTTTTACGGAAACGAACTGGAGGGCATCCGCTTCTCCGACGTTTCCTTTACCTATCCGACGCAGGAGGGACACCGCGGCACCGACGCGCTGAAGCATGCGGAACTGGAAGTGAAGAAGGGCGAGATCCTGGCCTTCACCGGCCAGAGCGGCTGCGGCAAGTCCACGCTGCTCAAACTGCTGCTGGCGGTATATCAGCCGCAGGAAGGGCGGATCGAACTGCTGACCGGAGACGGCGCCGTGCCGCTGACGGCGGCGTACCGCCGCCTGTTCGCCTATGTGCCGCAGGGGAATCTGCTGCTGGACGGCACCATCCGCGATGCGGTCAGCTTCGCGTCGCCGGAGCGGGCGGGAGAGGATGAAGCCATCTGGAACGCCCTGCGCATCGCCTGCGCGGACTTTGTGGAAGAACTGCCGGAGGGCCTGGATACCCGCCTGCTGGAGCGCGGCTCCGGCCTGTCCGAGGGCCAGCTGCAGCGGCTCGCCATCGCCCGGGCCGTCTTTTCCGAAAGTCCCGTGCTGCTGCTGGACGAAGCCACGGCTTCCCTGGACGGCGGTACGGAGGAGCGGTTCCTGCACCACGTCAGGGACCTGCACGACAAGACGGTGCTGATCGTGACGCACCGGCCGGCTGCGCTGGCGATCTGCGACAGAGTCCTGAATTTTTCCGAAAAAGGCATCTGCTGAATCAAGAGGAAACACCTGCTGTCCCGCTGAAAGGGAAAACAGGATCAGAGGAATTTCGATATGCTCCAACTACAGAATATTACGAAGATCTACCGGACGGGGGATCTGCAGCAGACGGCGCTGGACGGCGTCAGCCTGAATCTCCGGGACAGCGAATTCGTCGCGGTGCTGGGTCCGTCGGGCTCCGGCAAGACCACGCTGCTGAACATCATCGGCGGTCTGGACCGCTATGACGGCGGGAACATGATCATCAACGGGACGCCGACGCAGCATTATAAGGACCGCGACTGGGATACCTACCGCAACCATACCATCGGTTTCGTGTTCCAGAGCTACAACCTGATCCCGCACCAGAGCGTGCTGGCCAACGTGGAACTGGCCCTGACCATCGGGGGCATCTCCAAGGCGGAGCGGCGCCGCCGGGCGAAGGAGGCGCTGGAGGCCGTGGGGCTGGGCGACCAGATCCGGAAGCGGCCGTCGCAGCTTTCGGGCGGCCAGATGCAGCGCGTGGCCATCGCGCGCGCCCTGGTGGGCGACCCGGGCATCCTGCTCGCGGACGAACCCACCGGCGCCCTGGATTCCGTCACCAGCGTGCAGATCATGGAACTGCTCAAGGAAGTGGCGCGCGACCGGCTGGTCGTGATGGTGACGCATAACCCGGACCTGGCCGAGGAATACGCGACCCGCATCGTGAATCTCAAGGACGGGAAGATCGTGGGGGACAGCGATCCCTTTGACGGCGCGGAACGCATCCGGGCGGCCGCGGAACCGCAGAAAAAGAAGAAAAAGGCGTCGATGAGCTGGATGACGTCGCTGTCGCTGTCGTTCAGCAACCTGCGGACCAAACTGGGGCGGACGCTGCTGACGGCGTTCGCAGGCTCCATCGGCATCATCGGCATCGCGCTGATCCTGTCCCTGTCCACCGGCGCGGACCAGTACATCCAGGACATCCAGCGGGACACCATGACTTCGTATCCGATCATGATCGAGGCGCAGACGCTGGACCTGAGCTCCTGGATGGAAATGGCGGAGGTCCGGCAGGACCGCCTGGTCAACGGCCCGGATCATCCGATGGACGCCGTCTATTCGGACAACACCTGGCTGGAGATGCGCTCCGGCATGCGCGGCAGCATCACGGAAAACAACCTGACCCGCTTCAAGGTGTACCTGGACGATCCGGCGTCCCCGATCCACGCGCATCTGGGGGAGAACGGCGTGGTCTACAGTTATGACACCGCCTTCAACGTATACGTGCGGGATCCGTCGGGAGAACTGATCAACACGGACGACCTGTCCGCCCTGAAGAGCAACCCTTATCTGAGCGGCATGAATTTCGGCCGCGCCGGGATCAGCCCGGTCGGCGAAACGTCGCACAGCTTTTTTGATGAACTGATGCCGGACAAGACGACCGGCCTGGCCAGCGAGACCGTCAGGAAAAACTACGAACTCCTGAAAGGCCGCTGGCCTGAAGCGTACGACGAAGTGGTCCTGTTCGTGAACAAGGACAACGAGATCTCGCTGCGGACGCTCTATGCGCTGGGATACCTGGCGGCAGACGAGTACCGCGACATTTCCGACCGCCTGGAGAAGGGCGAGAAGGTGGAGCGGACGCAGGCCAGCCTGGGCTACGATGAGATGATGCGGCAGACCTTCACGCTGGTCCCGGCCGCGGAACTGTATGAAAAGCAGGCGGACGGCCTGTGGCGCTACGCCGGCGAGGATCCCAAAGGCACGGAAGAGGCCTTGAAGCGCGGCATCTCCCTGAAAATCTGCGGGATCGTTCGCGGGTCGGAAGACGGCGTGCAGTCGCTGATGCAGGGGACGGTGGGGTACACCAAACTGCTGACGGACCACCTGATCCGCGAGGCGGAAAAGCATCCGCTGGTCAGGGCGCAGCAGGATTCTCCGGACGTCAACATCCTGAACGGGATGTCCTTCGCGCCGGCGGACGACGCGGGCAAGGCGGCGGACGTGAAAGCCTACCTGATGACGCTCGGGATCTCCGAAAAGGCGCTGTTCTACGTCAATCTGCTGCGCAGCACCGGGGCGGACGAGACCACGATCTCCGGGCTGCAGAGCCTGGGCGAGGCGGGGATCGCGCAGGCTTTTGAAGCCGCGCTGAACGGCGGGATCCCGCAGGAAACGCTGGCGGCCCTGTACGATACGCTGATCTCCAAGGCCAGCTACGAGGATAACCTGAAGGCCTTCGGCCTGGTCAGCCCGGACGCGCCGAGCGCCATCGACCTGTACTGCGACTCTTTTGAAGACAAGGAGAAGGTGGCGGACGACATCGCGGCGTACAATGAATCGGCGGAGGAGGCGGACCGCATCACGTATACGGATTACGTGGGGCTGCTGATGAGCTCGGTGACGCAGATCATCGACGTGATCTCCGTGGTGCTGATCGCATTCGTGGCGGTGTCGCTGGTGGTCTCGTCCATCATGATCGGGATCATCACGTACATCTCCGTGCTGGAGCGCACGAAGGAGATCGGCGTGCTGCGGTCGCTGGGCGCGTCCAAACGGAACATCTCGGAGGTGTTCAATGCGGAGACGCTGATCATCGGCCTGATCAGCGGGCTGATGGGCATCGGGATCGCGCAGCTGCTGCTGATCCCGGGCAACCGGATCATTCATCATTTCGCGGGAGACGTGGACGTGAAGGCCTTCATCCGCCCGGAGCACGCGCTGATCCTGATCGTGCTGAGCACCATCCTGACGCTGATCGGCGGGCTGATCCCTTCGCGGAAGGCCGCCAAGCGGGATCCGGTGGTGGCGCTGCGGACGGAATAAACGGAAAAACGGTTTTGTGAGGCATTGGCCTGTCTGATATGAGAAGACGGAAGATCAATTTCATAGGCGCGGCGGCGCTGGCCGTCCTGCTTCTGCTGTCTGCCTGCGGCGGACAGCGTCCCGGCGTGCCCGGAACGGAGGGGACGCTTCCGGTCGTGACGGAAGTGCCCGGTACGGCGGAGACCGCGGGAACGGGGGATGTCACGGAGCCCTCCTCCCCGGCGGAGACCGCGGTGCCGACGGAAGCCACGGCAGTTCCGACGGAAGAAGGAACGACGGGAGAGAGGGAAACTGGGGAAACGGCCGCGCCGGTCACGGAACCCTCCGCGGAGCCTCATACGGCCGCCCCGGAGACCGCACCGCCGGAAACGGAGCCCGAGACCGCGCCGGACTTTTTCCGGAACCGCGTCCCGGACTACAGCCGCCCGGAGCGCTGGGCCTGGCTGGGCGAGCAGCAGGACAAGCCGGCCGATCTGTTCTTCGTGGGGCCGACCGTCCTGGAGGACGGCCTGTACCTGCGCCTGACGGACCGCGAAAATCTGGAGCATTTCCGGACTTCGCTGGAGCAGGAGAGAGGCCTGTACGAATCGGTCTGCACGCTGTATGCGCCGTTTTACCGGCAGATGTCCGTGAAGGTCTACGGCTGGCCGCGCGCGGACCAGAATTTCTGGCGGGATCAGGCGTACCGCGACGTGGCGGCGGCGTTCCGCTATTATCTGGAGCATCTGGACACGGGCAAGCCGCTGATCATCGCGGGCTTTTCACAGGGCGGAGAACTGTGCCTGCGGCTGATCCGGGAATTCTTCGACCCGGATACGGCCGGGGGAAAGGCCCTGCTGGAGCGGCTGGTGGCGGTGTACGCGATCGGGGCCGGGCTGCCGGAGACCGTGGCGGAAGAGCATCCCTGGATGAAGCCGGCGGAAAGCGACCGGGATACGGGCGTGATCATCTGCTACGACTGCGAGCAGCCGGGCATCACCGGATCCGTGCTGCTGCCGGCGGGCAGCCGCTCGCTGAGCATCAATCCCCTGACCTGGAGCCGGAGCACGGAACCGGCGGACAAGAGCCTGAACAGGGGGGCCTGTTTTCTGACTGGGGGGCAGATCTGGATGGAGATCCCCCAACTGTGCGGCTGCTACATCGAGCCGGAACGCGGCGCGCTGGTGGTCACGGGGATCAATTATGCGGACTTTCCGACGGATGCGGACATCCTCCCGCCCGGCAATCTGCATGAGTATGATTATCAGTTCTTCTACCGGAACCTGCAGGAGAACGTGAAGACGAGGACGGAGCAGTTCCTGAATTCGAGATGAGAAGTATTCCGGAAAGGCCTGGAGGATCGGGGACAAGAAGGCCGGAAGGATCTGCGGGATAAAAAACGGAATTTTGCGGGACAAATTAAAAAGGCCGGAAGGCCCGCGGAGCAAAGTTAAAACAGGCCGGAAGGCCTGCGGAATACGGAAAGACAGAAAGAGGACGGCATGGTGCCGTCCTCTCTGTATAGGCAACCGCCTGCGTTATGCGCGGGCGATGTTCACGATCACTTCCACCATTTTTTCCATGGCGGGGACCGAGACGAATTCGTGGATGCCGTGGAAGTTTTCGCCGCCGGTGGAGAGGTTCGGGCAGGGCAGGCCCATGAAGGACAGCCGCGCGCCGTCCGTGCCGCCGCGGATGGGGACGGTGACGGGGGTCACGCCGGCCTGCTCCATGGCTTTCTGCGCGCGCTCGATCACGTGCATCACCGGCAGGATCTTTTCCTTCATGTTGTAGTAGCTGTCTTTTATGTCCGCTTCAACGGTGCCGGCGCCGTATTTGTCGTTCAGGAAGGCCACGATGCGGCGCAGGAGTTCTTTCTTGGCTTCGAATTTTTCCCGGTCGTGGTCGCGGATGATCAGCTTCAGCACGCCCTCGCTCTCGTCGGACTTCAGGTCGCACACATGGAAGAAGCCTTCGTAGCCTTCCGTGTGAGCCGGAGTCTGGGCAGGCGGCAGCATGGTGACCAGTTCGGTCAGGATCAGGGCGGCGTTCTTCATTTTGTCCTTGGCGCTGCCGGGATGGATGTTGATGCCGTGCACCGCGATCTTCGCGGAGGCGGCGTTGAAGTTTTCATATTCCAGTTCGCCCAGCGCGCCGCCGTCCACGGTGTAGGCGAAGCTGCAGGCGAATTTCGCGACGTCGAAGCAGTCCGCGCCGCGGCCGATCTCCTCATCCGGGGTGAAGCCGACGGCGAGCGGGCCGTGCGGGATCTCCGGGTGCGCAAGGAGGAATTCCATGGCGGTGACGATCTCCGATACGCCCGCCTTATCGTCGGCGCCCAGCAGCGTCGTACCGTCGGTCACGATCAGCTCCTGGCCGATATATTTTTCCAGGAAGGGGAAGACCGCGGGGCTGAGCGATACGCTCCCGTTCAGCGCCAGCTCGCCGCCTTCGTAGACCACGCGGCGCGGCCTGATGTCCGCCCCGGATACCGCCGGCGACGTGTCCATGTGCGCGATGAACCCGATGGCGGGATCCTTCTCCCGGCCGGGCGTCGCGGGCAGGAATGCGTAGACGTACCCGGTCTCATCCATCTGCGCGTCCTTCAGTCCCAGCGCCTTGAGCTCTTCCGCGATGTGCGCGCCCAGCAGCTTCTGATTGGGCGTGGACGGCACGCTCGGGCTGTCCTCGTCCGAGGTGGTGTCAAATGCCACATAAGATAAAAAACGGTCGATAACGTTCATGGGATCACAGTCCTTTCCGTATTGTCTCTTCAAGGATAATATATCCGGCCGGAAAAGTCCAGCGGGAAAAGCGGAGGGGGCGGCGGACTTTGTCGGAAAATCTGACAAAGGAACCGTCCCCCTGTCAGGTCTTACAGCTGAGGCGTGGTTTCGGTGTAGGGGAGGAGCTGGATCTCAAGGTTGCCGTTTTTGGTGCGGAGCTCGTCGAGGAAGGGCTTTTCTTCGGAGGCGTCTTTGAGGCGGATGCGGAAGGAGAGGCGGAAGAGGGAGCCCATGCCGGTAGTCTTGACGCCGGCTTTGACGACGGAGCGGCAGTAGTGGGAGAAGGTGTCGTCGAAGACGCCGGAGTATTCCAGGGATTCGGGAATGGTCACCTTCAGCATCATTTCCGGGGCGCGGTCACGGTGCTCGAAGAGGGGCAGGAGGGAGACCAGGCTGTAGATCACGGCCATGCCCAGCAGGATGACCACGCCGTAGCCGATGTAGCCCATGCCGAAGGCGATGCCGGAACCCATGGCGATCAGGATGCTGGCCAGTTCGTCCGCCGAGCCCTGCGCGGAACGGAAGCGGATCAGGCCGAACGCCCCGCCGATGGCGACGCCCGCGCCGATGTTGCCGTTCACGAACGTGATCACCGCCGCCACCACGAACGGCAGAATGGCGGTCACAAAGAAGAAGCGGTTGCTGGACCTGACCCGGAAACTCATGATCCAGGCATACAGCAGGCCCGAAGCGAGGGCCGCGCCGGCCATGAGGAAGAACTGGGCGGGAGTCACGATGGCGGAATAAACAGAGTCAAACATGATGGAGTCCTTTCTTTCGCGGGGCGATGGCACATCGGCCCCTATATCGCGTGTTTTCTGATCTGCTGCGTATAGGCTTCCCCGTATTTGGAGAAACTGGCGAGGCGGATCTCCCCGTCGGAGAGGATCCGGGCCAGCCACAGGGGCATGGCCTGCTGGACCTTGATCTCCAGGATGGAGAAGCCCTCGGGCAGGAGCGGGATGCCGTCTATCGAGGTCTTGAGATCCAGGTCCTGCATCCGGTAACGCGGGGCGTCGTCTATGGTGAGCCGCAGATCGCCGTCCGGTTCCCGGTAGGCGGTGCGGTCGTATATGATCAGGCAGGCGGGCGCCAGATCGCGGTAGAAATCGCGGAAATACGTGATCTCGTGATTGATCTGGCCGCCGCCGCAGATATCCCCTTCGCCGCCGAAAAATTTCCGGACCAGAGGGATCGTGGTCTGCACCCGCCGTTTGTAGACGGTGTGGCCGGCCTTGCGCTTGAGTTCCAGGAAGACCGGGGAATCGTCCGTGGCCAGCCCGTAGGAGCGCAGGCGGATCTTTTCCTTGAACGGCGGTTTCTCCAGACTGGTGCGGATGAGCCGGTGGTCCGGGGTGTCGTAATAGAGGGAGGCGATGGAGGTCAGGCCGTATTCGTCCGCCTCCATATGGCCCCGCAGGCGTTCCAGCAGGAAGGCTTTCTGCTGCGGGTACAGGAAGTATTTCATCTCGCGGCGCTGCATCACCACGATGGGGCCGGATCCGTTTGTCACATCCTCACCCCCCTTACAGGGACAGCTGCAGGATGAATTTTCCTGCTTCCGCCCGGGCGTCAGCGCGGCCCCTCAGGGTCCGGACGCCTTCTTTTACGAAAGCCAGGCCCAGGCCGGAGCCGGGGACGCCTTCCGCGTTGGACAGGCGGGTGAAGCGGTCGAACGCCTGCTCGTAATTGCCGTCCGGCAGGAGGGCGTCATTGGCCACCGTCAGCCGGATGCGCTGTCCCTCGCGGGTGAGCGTCAGATCCGTCTGCGGGCCGGCGAACTTCAGCGCGTTCTCCAGCAGTTCCGTGCCGATGCGCCGCAGCAGTTCTTCGCTGCCGGTGACGGTCACCTCCGGCGCGACGTCCGTGTTCAGGATCATGCCTTTTTCCGCAAAACGGGGCCGGTAAAGGGCGGCGAGATCCTCCAGCACGGCGGAGAGATCGCATGGCGCGGCGGGCTCTTCCTCAAAGATGGCCAGATTGCCCAGATCGTTCACCAGGCCGGTCATTTTCCGGACCTGGCGGTGGATCGCCGCGGCGGGATCCGACGGCCCATGTTCGCGTTCGATGAGCTCGGCCGCCCCGTCGATCACCGTCAGCGGGACCTTGAATTCCTTCTCCGCTTCCGTGATGAACTGCTTCTGCTTCCGGTCCGCTTCCTCCAGCGGCGCGAAGAGGCGCCTGCCGATGAAATGCAGGAACAGGAAGCTGATGAGCAGGGCCAGGCCCAGGCCGCAGAGCGAGATGATCAGGATGCGGCGGCAGGGGCCCAGTTCCCGGCTCTGGTCGATGACGGTCACCAGGGTGGCGCCGCCGTCCTGCCAGACCCGGTAGCGGTAGGAGCCGCGCGTCCAGCCGGTGCTTTCCCCGGTCAGGGAAGCGGCCCAGTCCAGGGCTTCCTCCTCCGAAACGGCGGAGATGCGGTATACGGTCAGGCTGCCGGTCCCGTCCGATCCAAAGCGGGCGGTGAAGTAGCGGAGGCTGCCCTGCATGTCAGGGGAGTCCGGACCGGCGGGGTTGAAGGGAAGGGTGCCCTGTCCGCCGGGCTGGCCGGGAAGTTGGCCGGGCTGAACGGACTGAGACTGGCCGGGCTGAGCGGACTGAGACTGGCCGGGCTGAGTGGAAAACGGATCCTGCTGCCGGCTTTGGTCCTGGCCGGACTGCCGGTCCTGGCCCTGACTGCCGGAGTTTTGCCCGGATTGCCCGGGCAGCTGTCCGGACCGACCGCCGGGGTCCTGCCCTTGACTGCCGGGGAATTGCCCCTGATCGCCGGGGAATTGTCCCTGTCCTTCGGAGGACCGTCCGGGATCGAAGGAGCCCTGACCGGGGCGGTCGGAGAATTGCCCGGCATTGCCTCCGGTCTGTCCCCGGCCTTCCCCGCTCTGCCCGGGGACGAACGTGCCCGGATCGGTCAGATCCTGGGGATCGCCGGACTCATTCGTCCGGAAGCGTCCCTGGCTGCGGGACAGCGCCATCGTCAGGTCGTCCGCGTCCTGCGCCGCCATCGTGTAATTCGTTCCGTTGATGACGCCCAGCAGCGCGGTCAGCAGGACGAAGACGGCCAGCATGGCATAGAATACGAATCGTTTGCGTGCTTTATTCATGGTCGTTCACCTTGATCGTTCCTTTCCCGGACAGCAGATCGATCTGCTGCAGCAATTCTTCCGGACGGAAGGGATAAGCCAGATAGGCGGAAGGGGAATCGCCGTCCGATGCCGAAGCGGTCCGGCAAAGTCCCAGCATCAGCAGGGGGACGGGATCCGCCGCCGTCCTGGCCGCCAGACCGCCCCGGTCCAGCCCGGGCAGGTCCGTGTTCAGGATGATGAGGTCCGGACGCTTCTCCTCCCACCGGCCGAACAGCCCGGCGGCGTCGAACGCCGTGACGGCCTCATTCCCTGCCAGCTCCAGCAGGCGGGCGTAACAGAGCAGCATGTCCCTGTCCGGATCGGCGAGCAAAATATTCATGACAGGAGCCTCCCTTCTTGGTTTGCCCCATCATAACGCCTTCCCATGAACAAAAACGGAACGAACTGTGAACATTTAGTGTTTTTTTCAGAAACGGGCGGCGGACCGGAACGCGCCGCCCGGATCGCCCGCCGCGGCTTGACGGATCCCGGGAAATCTGATAAAACGGGAAGAAAAAATGGGAGGATCAAGGAATTCCTTATGATCATAGGAGAATTTTCGGAAGCCTATCCGCCGACGATAGACGGGGTAGCCGGCGTCGTTCACAACTACTGCAAGGAAATGACGCGCCGCGGCCATCGCTGCATCTTCATCGGCCCGAACAATAAAAAAACCGAACCGTCGACGGACTACGAAGTCCTGCTGTACCGCAGCGTAAAGCCGTCGCGTAAACTGCCCTACCGGCTGGGAGCCCCGCAGATGCAGCCGGGGTTCCGCGCTCTCATCGACGAGATCCCGTTCGACCTGGTGCATGCCCACACCCCCTTCATGTCGGGCCGGTTTGCGCGGGAAGTGGCGCGGAAGCGCGGGATCCCGCTGGTCGCGACGTTCCACAGCAAGTATTACGACGACAGTCTCCGCGTGACCGGTTCGCCGTTCATCTCCCGGAGAGTGGTCGAAGGCATCGTCCGGTTCTATGAATCCTGCGATGAGGTCTGGACCGTGAACCGGCGGACGGCCATGGTGCTCCGGGGGTACGGGTACCGGGGCCCGATCGTCGTGATGCAGAACGGCATCGACCCCGCGGAGGAGCGGGAAGTGGGCGACATCAGCGACCTGGGCCTGACGCCCGGCGTGCCGCAGCTGCTGTTCGTGGGCCAGCAGGATTACAAAAAAGGGACCCGCCAGCTGCTCGATGCCTGCGGGATCCTGCACGGGGAAGGCTTTCCTTTCCGGCTGGTGATGGTCGGCGAGGGTCAGGACCAGCTGGCGCTGGCCAAGCAGGCCGGCGCTCTGGGGATCGGCGACGACGTCATCTTTACCGGCCGGATCGCGGACCGCCCGCGCCTCATGGCGATCTATAAAAAGGCGGACCTGTTCGTGTTCCCGTCCGTCTACGACAATGCGCCGCTGGTCGTGCGCGAAGCGGCCCTGGCGGGAACGCCCTCCCTGGTCGTGACGGGCAGCTGCGCCGCCGAAGGCATGGAGGACGGCGTCAACGGCTTCCTCTGCGACGGCACGCCCGAGGACATCGCCCGGAAGATCCGGGAAGCCCTTCCGGCCGCGGAGCGTGTGGGCCGGGAAGCCTACCGCACCATCCCCATCACCTGGGAGAAGATCGGCGGCTACGTCGAAGAACGATACGGCAATTTGATAGAGAAGAAAACGGCGGAGAGAGACGCGGAACAGGAAGAGATGATCCCGGACGGGACCGCTGCGGGAGAAGAAAAAACGGAATAAGAGCGCGGAAAGAGCCGGAAAAAAACGCGGGCGGCAGACCACTGGGGTCGGCCGTCCGCGTTTTGGCGAAAAGTCAACGGTCACCGGGGCCGGCGGCCTGAAAAAAGCCGCGGCATATCAGATCATCCCACCGGTGTCATGACGCCGTCCTTCAGGAGCCAGGCCGGGCCGCGGACTTCCTCCCGGCCGTCTTCGCACAGCACGTAGCTCCCGTCCGGCAGCACCAGGATGGGGCGGCGGAAGCTGTCCGGGAAGGCGATGTCTTCCATGATGCGCAGGCCGTCCAGCGTCAGGTCCTTAATGTCGTAATAATGCGGCAGCACGTTGATCTCCGTAAGACCGAGCCCCGGCAGATACCGCTGAAAATCCGGATCGGCGGCTTCGCCGTCCTCCTCCGGCTGCGCGTAGACCGTCCCGGCGCAGTTCATGGTGCCCGCGCTGATGCCGATGATGACCTTCGCGGGATCGTCGCGGCACGGCGCCAGCAGTTCCTTCAGCCCGATCTCCCGGAAATACCGGTTCTGCGTGGGCACGTGCCCGCCGGACAGAATGATCAGATCGGCCCCGGCGATCAGCTCCGCCGCCCGTCCGTCGTTCCGGTCGTCCATCACCGTGAACTGCGTGAAAAAGAACCCTTCCCGCTTAAAACAGTCCGCCGTGGACGCCCCGTACAGATCCGTCATATCGTGCGTGACCGGATCGGAGCAGATGAACAGCCCTTTCAGCCGCTTCGGCAGCCTCTTCCTCAACTCCTCCAGAAACCCGGCCGCAGGGTCGATCCCCACCGCCTCCCGATCCGTAAAACTGCTCGTCAAAAACAACGTCATCTTTCGCTCCTTTTCTGACAGGGGGACGGTTCCTTTGTCAGATTTCCCCTGATCAAGCATTCGTCTGTTGTCCGTTTTTGTGAAAACGGTCCTTCAGCGTTTGTCTGCATTATATCATTTCTTTCCGCATAATTGCAAATTTCTTTGCTCTGCCGTCCCGCCGTCCCGCCGCCCGGGCCGATCCTGCTTGACAAGCGCCTGCTGTGCGTATATAATCCAAAAGTGTCTCATATGAGACAAAAAGGAAGGCCTATGGAACTGATCAGCTTTTTACAGGAAAAAGTTCCCCTGTTCCGCGGCGTGTCGGAGAAGACCGTGCGGGATCTGCTGCAGGCGGACGGCAGCCGGGAGATCGTCTATGAAAAAGGCGGCTATCTCTGCCGCAGCGGCGAGCCGCTGGAAGGACTGCTGACGGTGACGGCCGGCCGGGCCCAGGTTAGGCGGGACAACGTGCTGCTGCGCGATCTCGGCGCCGGCGACGTGACCGGCGTCTCCGCCCTGTACGGCGGAGAACCGCGCATGGAGACGGACATCACGGCCAGGACCCGCGTCTCGGCCCTGTTTTTCCCGCGGGACGCCATGACGCAGGCCCTGCGCAGCGACCCGCAGCTGGCGACCAATTACGTGGTCTTCCTGTCCACGCGGATCCGGCTGCTGAACGGGATCATCCGCCGTTTTTCCGGCTCGGACGCCACCGGCCGCGTCATCCGCTATCTGCTGACGCAGGCGGAAGAACATGGTCAGGCGTTTCCGTTTAAGCCCACGCAGGCCGCGGCGGAACTGGGCATGGGCCGCGCCAGCCTGTACCGGGCGCTGGACCTGCTGCAGAAAGAAGGGCTTATCCGTCGGGAAGACCGACGGGTGATCCTGGCGGATCCGGACCGGCTGCGCCAGCTGTCGGAATGAACGGCCGCCCTTAAAAACGGTTCCAAAATACTTGTTATACAGGAGAAGAATAATGAAGAAATTCGTAGCCGTACTGCTCGTACTGATCCTTGCCCTGACCGCCTGCGGCGGCAATACCCCGGCGACCGAAGCGCCGACGACCGCCCCCGTGATGGAAGCCCCCGCGACCGAAGCCCCCACGACCGCGCAGCCTGCGGAAAAGACCGCGGTCCGTCTGGGCCTGCTGGCCGGCCCCACCGGCATGGGCGCCGCCCGCCTGATGTCGGAAAATCTGCATGAGACCACTGCCAACCGCTATGACGTCACGCTGTTCAGCGCGCCGGACCAGATCACGGCCAAGATCATCAGCGGCGAGCTGGATATCGCCGCTGTCCCCACCAACCTGGCTGCCGTGCTGTATCAGAAGACGAAAGGCGGCGTGCAGCTGCTGGCGCTTAATACGCTGGGCGTCCTGCATCTGCTGACCGCGGAAGGCGAGATCGTCGCTTCCGTGGAAGACCTGAAGGGCAAGACCGTATATTCCTCCGGCCAGGCGGCCGTTCCCGAGTACGTGCTGAACTACATCCTGGACAGCGCGGGGATCCTGAACGAAGTGGAAGTGATCTACGAAGCGGAGCACGACGCGGTGATCGCCGCGCTGGCCTCCGGCAAAGCGAAGATCGCCGTACTGCCCGAACCCAAGGTGACCGCGGCGCTGATGCAGGTGGAAGGCCTTGCCAAAGCGCTGGATCTGACCGAGGAATGGAACAAGGCGGCGGAAAAAGCCGGCGATCAGAGCGTCCTGTCCATGGGCTGCGTGGTGGTCCGCAAAGAATTCGCGGACGCCGCCCCGGAAGCCGTGAAGAGCTTCCTGAGCGAATACAGGTCCTCCATCGAATTCATGAAAGACCCCGCCAATGCGGACGCGGCGGCGTCTCTCTGCGAGCAGTTCAAGATCATCCCCAAAGCCGCGGTCGCGAAGAAAGCCCTGCCCGGCTCGAATCTGTACTTTGCCGCCGGCGCGGAGATGAAGGCGCAGATCGCGCCGTTCTACGAAGTGCTGTTCGGGTTCGCCCCCGCCTCCGTGGGCGGCGCGCTGCCGGACGACGCGTTCTATTATGGGACCTGAGAGCGGAAAACTGAAAAAAACAGGAGCGGCCATTGCGGTGGCCGCTTTTTGGCTGCTGGTCTGGCAGCTGCTGGCCATGCTGGTCGGGCAGGAAGTGGTGCTCTCGCCGCCGCTGACTGTGTTCCGGACGCTGATCCGGCTGATGGGAACGGCGGATTTCTGGCTGTCGCTGGGGGCGACGCTCCTGCGCATCCTGCTGGGCTACGGTCTGGGCGTCCTGCTCGGAACGGCCCTGGCGTTCGTCTGCTGGAAGAGCCGGATCGCGCGGCGGCTGCTGACGCCGTTCATGAGCGTGGTGCGGGCGACGCCGGTCGCGTCCTTCATCATCCTGCTGCTGTTCCTGGCGCGGAACCAGTGGATCCCGGTCATCATCGCGGCGCTGATGGTGATGCCGCTCCTCTGGGCGAACTGCCTGAAGGGCATTGAGGAAACGGACCGCGGGCTGCTGGAGATGGGACAGGTGTTCGAACTGTCCCGCGGGTGGCAGATCCGCCATATCTACGGCCCGTCCGTGAAGGCGTTCTTCCTGCCGGCGGCCGTGACGGCGCTGGGCCTGGCCTGGAAGGCCGGCGTGGCGGCGGAAGTGCTGGCCGCGCCGGAGCATTCGGTGGGCGGGATGCTGTACCGCGCCAAGATCTATCTGGAAAATCCGGAGATGCTGGCCTGGACGCTGTGCGTCGTGGGGGTCAGCATGGGGCTGGAGCACCTGCTGAAACGCAGGCTGCGGGAGGTGCGGCGATGATGCGGCTGGAACATGTGGGAAAGGATTTTGACGGAAAGACGGTCCTGACGGATTTTACCTTTTTGTTTGCCGCGGACCGTTCCTATCTGCTGACCGGCGCTTCCGGCGCGGGCAAGACGACGCTGCTGCGCCTGCTGGCGGGACTGGAGAAACCGGACCGGGGGCAGATCGTCCGCCCGGAGCCCCTCCGCCTGCGCATGGTCTTTCAGGAAGACCGCCTGCTGCCGCAGCTGACCGTGCTGCGGAACGTGATGCTGGAGACCGGCCGCGAGGACATCGCCCTCCGCCTGCTGCGGGAACTGGAGCTCGATGCGGAAGCCGCCGCCCTTCCGGAGACCCTCTCCGGCGGCATGAAGCGCCGCGCCGCCATCGCCCGCGCCCTCTGTGCGCAGCCGGACGTCCTGCTCCTGGACGAGCCCTTCAACGGCCTGGACGAAGCGCTCCGGCGCCGGACCGCCGCCCTGATCTTCGGCGAAATGCGCGGCAAATGCGTCATCTGCGCCACCCACTACCCGGAAGAGGTCCGGGCGTACGCTGACGAGCTCCTGGAGATCCGCCCCTTCCCGGACGACTTCCCGCAGATCGGATGAAACCCCGAACAGATGAAATACCAAAAACCGGTGCCGTCATGACACCGGTTTTTTATGACAGGGCCATTTGGGAACCGTCCCCTTTTGGCCTTGACAGGGCCATTTGGGAACCGTCCCCTTTTGGCTCCCTTTTATTCTTCGTCTTTGGAACTGCTGGTCTCCGTGCTGTCCGGCGGGGCGGTGCAGTCGGAGACGTGTTCCATGATCAGGCAGGTGCAGAAGGCGATAAAGGCGACGAGCAGGAGGACGGCCCAGACAATGCCTGTTCCGCTGCCGAAGGCATTCGGAAAAATGATGGAAAGAAGGAGAAAGGAGGCGATGTACAAGATGACGGCGATGCCGATGAAGCGGTAGCCGAGCGGCTTGACCCGCCGGCCTTTCCGCCCGGCCGCGGCATTCGGATCCAGCAGGTGCGGCAGATCCGTCTCCAGGGCCGAGGTCAGTTTTTCCACCATGCCAAGGTCCGGGAAGGAAGCGCCGCGCTCCCAGCTGGAGATCGTCTGCCGTGTGACGCCGATCTGCTCCGCCAGCTGCTCCTGGCTCAGGCCCTGCTCCGTCCGGAGCTTCCTGATGTTTTTTGAAATGTCCGCCATGTCCGGCCTCCTGTGTTTTGATTTGTCTGAAGCCATTGTATCAGACAACCGTGCCGGGAGCAAGAATGAAGCGCCTGACATTGTGACAAAACCGGTATGCAGGACGGAACGGGAGAGGAATTGCGGATGGCATTCTTTATGTTGTTTCCGTTCCCAAGGGATCCGTGACAACAAACAAACGGGACGGCGCGGAGCCGTCCCGTCGTTTTGCCAAGTGCCGCCGCAGCTTTATTCTTTGACGTAGCTGACGTGCAGCAGCTTGTGGGCCTTTTCTTCATCCATCTCGCCCAGGATCTGGGTGACGACGGGGTTGCGCTCGGCGCGCTTGAACATGGACGTGTTGTCGATCTGGTGGAGGCCTTCGCCGCGGGTCTTCTTGATGTCCTTCAGGCCGTAAGGCTGGCCGGCGCCGCCGACGCAGCCGCCCTGGCAGGTCATCACTTCGACCAGGTGGAAGAAGGTCTTGCCCTCGTCCATTTCCTTCAGCAGCTTGCGGGCGTTGATCAGACCGTGGACCACGGCGATCTTCAGCTCGGTATCGCCGATGTGGACCACCGTTTCCTTCCGGGCTTCGTCGCCGCGGATGCCGAGCGCCGCGATCTCACGCAGGGCGTTCTTGGATTTGTCCGGGACGCAGTGACGGAGCACCGCTTCCGCGACGCCGCCGGTGACGCCGTAAATGGCGGCGGAGCCGGAGGCCATGCCGAACGGAAGGTCCGGAGATTCCAGTTCCACATCCTGCAGCTGGATGCCGTTTTCGCGGATCATGTCGATGACTTCGTGAGTCGTCAGGACCAGGTCCACGTCCGGGCGGCCGTCGGTCTTGAATTCGTCGCGGGCCGCTTCCATCTTCTTGGCGGTGCAGGGCATGATGGCGATCAGGTAGGTCCGCTTGCCGTCGGCCGCGTCCTTTTCGGCGTATTTGTCACGCAGGACGGCGGCGAAGTGCTCCATGGGAGACTTGCAGGTGGAGATGTTTTTCAGGTACTTCGGGTTCTCGTTCTCCAGGTACTTGACCCAGGCGGGGCAGCAGGAGGTGAACATCGGGAACGGGCCGCCGGCTTTGAGGCGGTCCAGGAATTCGGACGCTTCGGTAATCGTGGTGATATCCGCGCCGAAGTTGGTGTCGTAGACTTCGTCCACGCCCATGAGCTTTAAGGCCGTGACCAGGCGGTCCAGGACGTTTTCGCCGGCGGGGATGCCGAAGGCTTCGCCGATGGCCACGCGGACGGCCGGCGCGATCTGCACGACGGTGCGCAGGTTCGGATCATGGATGGCGCGCCAGGCTTCGCCGATCTCGTTCTTCACGGTGATGGCGCCGGTCGGGCACACGGCCGCGCACTGACCGCAGCTGACGCACTTCGTTTCGCTCAGCATGCGGCCGAAGGCCGGGGCGACCCGGGCCTGGGAGCCGCGGTTGACGAAGTCGATGATGTTGACGCCCTGCAGCTCTTCGCAGATGCGCACGCAGTCGCCGCAGAGAATGCACTTGTTGGGGTTCCGGACCACGGCGGGAGAGGACAGGTCCGGTTCGAGCTTTTCACGGGTATCCTGGAAGCGCACCGCGCGGATCCCGAACTGGTGGGCCAGTTCCTGCAGACGGCAGTTGCCGCTCTTTTCGCAGGTGGTGCAGTTGCAGTCGTGGGATGCCAGCATCAGCTCCAGAATGGTGCGGCGGTGCTTTAAGAGCCGGGCGGAATTGGTCTTGATCACCATGCCGTCGCGGGGCTCCAGGGAGCAGGACGCGTCGATCTTGCCGCGTTCGTCCTCTACGATGCACATACGGCAGGCGCCGTAAGTAGACAGGTCGGAGTGATAGCAGAAGGTAGGCATTTCGATGCCGGCTTTGCGGATGACCGCCAGTACATTTTTCTCTCCATCGAAATTGACGCGCTGTCCGTCAATGATCATTACACCTTTTGCCATGGCCTTAACCCTCCTCTTCGATGGCGTCGATGGCACCGAACGGGCAGGCGCCCCAGCAGGCGCCGCAGTGGATGCACTTGGTGACGTCAATGGTATGCGGTTGACGGAGCTCGCCGGAGATGGCCTCCATCGGGCAGTTCCGCTTGCACTTGCCGCAGCCGCGGCACAGCGTGGGATTGATCTCCAGATGACGCTTGCGGCCGTTGCAGTGCGGGCAGTGCTTATCGACCACATGGGCCAGATATTCGTTGCGGAAATACTTTAACGTGCTCAGGACCGGCTTGCAGGCCGTCTGGCCCAGGCCGCACAGGGAAGCTTCCGTGATGGTCTCCGCCAGGCTCTGCAGCGTGTCCAGGTCTTCCAGCGAGCCTTCGTTGTGGATGATCCGCTCCAGGATCTCCAGCATGCGCTTGGTACCTTCGCGGCAGGGAACGCATTTGCCGCAGCTTTCATTCTGCGTGAAGTTCATGAAGAAGCGGGCCACTTCCACCATGCAGGTGTCCTCGTCCATGACGACCAGGCCGCCGGAACCGATGATGGCGCCGACCTTCTTCAGGGAGTCGAAATCCATGGGCAGGTCCAGATGCTCCTCCGTCAGACAGCCGCCCGAAGGGCCGCCGATCTGAACGGCCTTGAACTTCTTGCCGTCCTTGATGCCGCCGCCGATGTCAAAGATCACCTGGCGCAGGGTGGTGCCCATGGGGACTTCCACCAGGCCGGTGTTGACCACGTTGCCGGTCAGGGCGAAGGTCTTGGTGCCCGGGGATTTTTCCGTGCCGATGCTGCGGTACCAGTCCGCGCCGTTCAGCACGATCTGCGGGACGTTCGCGTAGGTCTCCACGTTGTTCAGCACCGTGGGCTTGCCCCACAGGCCGTGGTCCACGGTCCGGGGCGGCTTGACGCGGGGCATGCCGCGCTTGCCTTCGATGGAGGACGTCAGGGCGCTGCCTTCGCCGCAGACGAACGCGCCGGCGCCGCGGTTGATGTGCATGTGGAAATTGAATCCGCTGCCCATGATGTTGTCGCCGAGCAGGCCCAGCTCCTCGGCTTTCGCGATGGCGATGCGCAGGCGCTTCACCGCCAGGGGATATTCGGCGCGGACGTAGATGTAGCCTTCGGTCGCTCCGGTGGCCACGCCGGCGATCAGCATGCCTTCGATCACGCTGTGCGGGTTGCCTTCCATGACGCCCTGGTCCATGAACGCGCCGGGGTCGCCTTCATCGCCGTTGCAGACGATGTACTTGACGTCGGACACGTTCCGGCGGACGCTTTCCCACTTGCGGCCGGCCGGGAACCCGCCGCCGCCGCGTCCGCGCAGGCCGGAATCGGAAATGGTCTTGCAGACTTCCTCGCCGGTCATTTCGAACAGCGCCTTCTCGAACGCGGCATAGCCGCCCAGGGCGATGTATTCGAGGATCTCTTCGGCGTCGCTCTTGCCGCTGTTCTTCAGAACGATGCGGTGCTGGAGCTTGTAGAAGGGGATGTCGTCGCGCTTCTGATAGACTTCGCCGTCCTTGTGGTACAGCAGGCGTTCGATGACTTCGCCGCCGAGAATGGTCTTGTCGATGATCTCGTCGCAGTCCTCCACATGGACGTGCGTGTACAGGATGTCAAGCGGCTCGATGCTGACCAGCGGGCCGATCTCGCAGAAGCCGTGGCAGCCGCTCTTCTTTAAGTGGACGCTGCCTTCCCCGCCTTCTTCGCGGAGGGCGACGCAGACGTTCAGGCCGCGGGCTTCACAGGCGGACTTCAGGTAATCGTAAACTTTCATGGAACCGTTGGCTACGCAGCCGGTCCCGGCGCAGACGAGGACTTTCAGTTTCTGGGCAGCCAGCAGGTCCCTGGATTCCGTCTGCAGCATGTGGAACTGAGCACGCGTCAGAGTGCAGTCAGGCATTTTGTGCAGCCTCCTTTCTGCGGATTTCTTCCAGCAGATTGATCGCCGCGTCGGGCGTCATCTTCGCGTGGACTTCGTCATTGATGGTCATGGCCGGAGCCAGAGAGCAGGCGCCCAGGCAGGCCACGGTCTCCAGAGTGAAGAGCTGGTCGGCAGAGGTCTTCTGCTTGCCCTGCAGGCCCAGATACTCGCGCAGGCCGTCGTAGATCGGCTGGGATTTGCGGACGTGGCAGGCCGTGCCGTTGCACACCTTGACGATGTATTTCCCTTTGGCTTCCAGGGAAAAGTTTTCATAGAAGGTGGCTACGCTGTAGACCTTGGCGACGCCGATGTTCAGCTTCTCGGCGATCTTCTCCAGGACTTCCTGGCTCAAATACTTGTACTCGGCCTGGACATCCTGCATGATCGCAATGATGTTTTCGCGTTTGCAGCCGTAAGAGTCGATGATCTCTTCCGCGCGCCGCAGCATTGCTTCTTTGGCAGCATCCATAGGTGGTCTGTCCTCCCTTTGTCGGATTATATTGCCAAAAGCCGCAGAACACACCGAAAGAGCCCTGGCAGCGGCTCCCGGATACGAAATGATCTGCGATTTTGGAATTACGATATTATTTTAACCGAAATGTCACGATTTGTATAGGGGTGTGACTTGAAAAAAGCGAAGAAAAGCGGCTGAAAACTTAATAATATTTCGTAAAAACCGGTAAAGATGTCGATTTTGGTTAGCAAATGCTAACTTTTCCGCCAAATTAACGGAAGTGTCCGAAAAAGCTCCGGTCATTCCGCCGAAAAACAAAACTGCCCGAATAACTCTTTCCGCAAAAAACAAACTGTCCTAAAAACACCTTCCCCCCAAAAAAAACGGGACTGTCCGAAAACAGTCCCGGGTATGCCGCCGCCGGCCGTTACTTGACCGGCTGGGGCCTGCCGTGATCCTCTTTCACGACGCCGTCGCGGTAGGCCTGCAGCAGGGCCTTGAGGTCGTCGATCTGGGCCTGCAGTTCCCGGCCCATGTCGGTGTCCCGGACCTTCAGGCGCTGTTCCATGCGCTCGAAGATGACGGGGGTGGAGTCGATGTCGAAATTGTCCTCCAGCGCTTTTTCCTTCCCGGCGAACGGCTGGTGCGACACGATGCGGTAATGCTCCGCGTTGAAGACCAGGGTGTATCCGGCGATGCCGCTGGTGGGCTGATACGCCTTGCAGAACCCGCCGTCGATCACGATCAGCTTCCCGCCGCCCTTGACGGGATTTTCGCCCTTGCCCGTCTTGACCGGCACGTGCCCGTTGATGATGTGGCAGTGCGGGCCCTCCAGACCGAATTCCGCCAGCAGGAACTCGCAGATGTCCTGTCTCTCGTACAGTTTGTAGTACGCGTTCTTCGGCTCCGCCCAGGCGGCCTCGTCTTTGATCAGCCGGCGCTCGAACGTGGTCATGCAGTCCTTGCCGAACAGCGGGCTGTTGCGGCCGGCCCACAGGAACCACAGGAAATCCATGCCCAGTTCCTTCTCCGGGGAGCCGGATCTGAAGTAATACGCCTGGCGCGCGGCCTTGTCCGCGTAATCGAACAGCGCGCGGCCCTTCCGCTCCTTTCCGCCCAGCGTGAAGGAAAGAAGTTCGCCTTCCGGGGTCATGGGCACGCAGCCGTGGAAGATCAGGTTGCCGTTGCAGATCTTGTAGAAGCTGCCCTTGGAATACAGGAAGCGCACGTGGGCCTGCAGCTTTTCGCTGTGCTGGAAGGAGGCGGTCAGCTGACGGATCACGCTGTCTTCCTCCGGCGTCAGCCGGTACGGATCGGCCGGATCCACCGTGGGCAGGTCCGTGTCCGCCAGCGGCCAGGTGACGCCGCCCTTCGTGATGCATTTGTTTTCATAATCGATCTTGTCCAGCAGCAGGCGGTCGTCCATGCCGTATTCCGGATGGCGCAGGATCTTCTGGCCCTCCAGCTTGAACAGGATCACGGTGATGGCCTTGTGCATGCGGGCGGAGAGCAGTTTGTCCTTTTCGGTGTACTGCTCCTTGTCGTCCCCGGTGAGCTTCACCTTGAAGCAGGAAACGTCGGTGTCCTTGTAGACTTCGTTGGCGAAAACGGACAGCGGGCGCAGGGAGATGCCGTAGCCGGTCTCGATGACGTCCAGGTTGTTGTAGTGGATGGAATTGGACACGACGGTGGCCACCAGGGTGCGGCTGCCGGAGGCGGCGCCCATCCAGAGGATGTCGTGATTGCCCCACTGGATGTCCACGTTGTGGTACTTCATCAGGTCGTCCATGATCACGTCCGCGCGCGGGCCGCGGTCGAAGATGTCGCCCACCAGGTGGAGCTGGTCCACCATCCTTTTGATGATGTCCGCCAGCGCCGCGATCAGGCCGTCCGCCTGGTCGATCTCGATGACCGTCGCAATGATGTTTTCAAAATAATCGTGCTTGTCGACCTCCTCGCTGTGGGTCTGGAGGAGCTCCTCGATGATGTAGGCATAGTCCGGGGACAGGGATTTGCGCACCTTGGAGCGGGAATACCGCGCGGTCACGGAACGGGCCAGTTCCACCAGCCGGTGCAGCGTGATGCGGTACCATTCCCCGGGATTTTTCAGCGTGGGCAGGATTCGTTTCAGCTTCTCCTTCGGATAATAGATCAGCGTGGCCATCTGGTCCCGGTCTTCCATCGAAACGGTGTCGCCGAACAGTTCGTCGATCTTGGCCCGGACGACGCCGGAGCAGGCGTTGATCAGGTGCCGGAACGCCTCGTGCTCGCCGTGCACGTCGGAAATGAAGTGCTCGCAGCCCTTGGGCAGGTTCATGATGGCCTGCAGATTGATGATCTCCCGGCCGGCGGCCTGCACCGTGGGGAATTCGCGGGCCAGCAGGGCCAGGTAGCGCAGTTCTTCGGGGGAATATTGACGGGTATCTTTCATGATATGCCTCGCTTATGCCGTGATATGACGCGGAAGACCGGAAGCCCCGGCGTCTCTTTTCCCTATAGAATAGCGTATTTGGCCGGCCGGCGCAAGAGGCGGCGCGGAGAATTGAACGGACTTTACCGCTGCGGTCAGGACCGGCTGGTGCCGGACATGAACGGAAAACGGATAGCGGCCGTCTCAAAAAGCAGGACAGAAAAAATCGACAGTTTCTGCCGGTTTTGAATTGACAAGACCGCAGTTGTGAGGATATATTTATAATACAGATCAGAAACGCACAGATACCGTTGGCTCCGTAGCAGAAAAACCGCTGCTGCCGTTTGTTTATCTGTGCCGCGGAAAAATATCCCCCCTTCCGCCTCCGCGATGGGGCGTGCCGGCGGGATCAGAAAAACGGAGGACGTTCCCATGAAACGAACAGTATCGGTCCTGCTGGCCCTGGTCATGTGCCTGGGTCTGCTGCAAATTCCGGCGCCGGCGCACGCAGCCGGAGACGTGGCCATCAACGCGGCCAATTTCCCGGATGAGGCGTTCCGGAACTATGTGGCGAAAAACTATGATACCGACGGCAGCGGTGCGCTCAGCGCGGAAGAGATCGAAGCGGCGGTGGTGCTCTATGTATACGGAGAGGGGATCACGTCTCTGCAGGGCGTGGAATATCTGACGTCGCTGAAGGAACTGGCCTGTCCGGAGAACCAGCTGACGGAACTGGATCTGAGCAGAAACACCGCGCTGGAAGCCGTGTTCTGCGATAATAATCAGCTGACGTCGCTGGACGTGAGCGGGTGTTCCGCCCTGTGGCTTCTGCACTGCTACGATAATTCGCTGACGGAACTGGATGTAAGCAGGAATACGGCTCTGAAAGAACTGCAGTGCAACGGCAATCAGCTGGCCGGATTGAACGTGTCCGGGGCTGTTCTCCTGGAGACCCTTCGCTGTTACAACAATCAGCTGACGGAACTGGATGTAAGCAATAATCCGGCGCTGACGGTACTGGACGGTGAACTCAATCAGCTGGCGGAACTGGATGTCCGGAATAATTCGGCGCTGTTATACCTGTCGGTCGGCAACAACCGCCTTACGGCTTTGGACGTGACCGGGAATACCGCACTGAAAACATTGTTCTGTTACGGCAATTCGCTGACGGAACTGGATGTGAGCCGTAACCGGGCGCTGGAGTATCTCTCCTGCTCCGGCAATCAGCTGACGGCGCTGGACATCTCGCACTGCCCCCGCGTGCTCAAGGCGGTGACCAGCGGGACGAAGAGTGATGAGGGAGACTACTGGCGGTATCAGTTCGAGACCCCGGATGCATACTGGTGTTCCCTTTATTTGCTCGATGTGGACAAGACCGTGGAACTGATCACGGAGGGACCGGCGCTTTCCTACGGCGTCACCGTCGGCGACGTGGAGATCACGGAAGACAACATGGATGACGTCCTGGGCGACGGCAGCCTCCGCTACGATCCGGACACGAAGACGCTGACGTGCACGAACGCCGTGGTCGACGGAAACATCGAGGCGCAGGACGACCTGACCATCGACGGCGATCTGAGCGCCGGGGCGATCAAGTCGCTGAAGACGCTGACGATCCTGGACGGGAAGGTCACGGCGACGAACCCAGTTTCGGAGGCGGGCCTGTACGCGGCGGATCTGGTGATCGCCGGGGGCGAGGTCGACCCCGGGGCGACGCATCCTTCGGAAGGCTCGTGGTATTCGCTCCAGCCCAACACCCACTGCAACACCCTGACGGTCAGCGGCGGCACCGTGCAGACGGTCGTCCTGGAACCGTTCGGAGGCGAGGGCTTCGAAGGGACCGCCCATATCAATATCTCCGGCGGGGAGATCGCGGAACTCAGAAGCACGCAGTGGACTTACGGCGGCTTTTACTGCAATATCTCCGGCGGCATGGTGGGTTATCTGCCCGGCGGCATCAATGACTCGGAAGGATTCTGGATGTTCCGCATTTCCGGCGGTATCGTGAACAGCGCCGTGAGAGGGATAGACTTCGAGTTTCTGGATACGACCGAGCGGTTTGAATGCGGCGCCATCCGGTGCTTCCCCATGTTTGATGGGTACGGCGGGATCGTCCTGCCTGAATCGCTGGGACTTCTGGAGCCTTTGGGCGGCAGCATTCAGCAGCTCACCGATCCGGACACGGATCGGGAATACTATACCTTCTGCGATGCCGCGGGCAGCGAGGCGGCCCACGTCGTGATCGTGCCGAAGACAGAGCTTCCGCCGGTCATCACCGCCCAGCCGAAATCCGTCTCCGCCTATGTGGGCGCCACGGCGAAATTCACGGTCGGCGCGGCCGGGACAGCTCTGAAGTATCAGTGGCAGTACAAATACCCGGGTGAAAGCTGGAAGAACTCCGGCTATGCGTCCGGCAGGACCGCCGCACTGAGTTTTGCGGCGCAGGAAAAAAACAACAAGATGCAGGTCCGCTGCAGGATCACGGACGCGAACGGAAACAGTGTGACTTCTTCCGCAGTCACCCTGACGATCGTGCCCAAGATCACCGCGCAGCCCGAAAACACCAGTGCTGCGGTCGGCGCCGCGGCCAAGTTCACCATTACCGCGACAGGCGCAGGCCTGACCTATCAGTGGCAGTACAAGTACCCGGACGGCAGCTGGACCAACTCCGGCTATGCTTCCGGCAAGACTGCCGCGCTGAGCTTTACGGCGCAGGCCAAGTACAACAACGTGCAGTACCGCTGCAAGATCACGGATACGAACGGGAAAACTGTCACTTCCTCCGCGGTGAAGCTGACCATCATCCCGAAGATCACGGCGCAGCCGGCGGCCGCCAGCGCCACTGTCGGCGCCGCAGCCAAATTCACCGTCACCGCGACCGGCGCGGGTCTGACCTATCAATGGCAGTACAAGTACCCGGACGGCAGCTGGACCAACTCCGGCTATGCTTCCGGCAAGACTGCCGCGTTGAGCTTTACGGCGCAGGCTAAATACAACAACGTGCAGTACCGCTGCAGGATCACGGACGCGAACGGGAAGACCATCACCTCCTCCGCGGTGAAGCTGACCATCAACCCGAAGATCACGGCCCAGCCGGCGAGCACCAGCGCCGCGGTCGGCGCTGTGGCCAAATTTACCGTCACCGCGACGGGCGCGGGCCTGAAGTACCAGTGGCAGTACAAGTATCCGGACGGCAGCTGGACCAACTCCGGCTATGCTTCCGGCAAGACCGCCTCCCTGAGCTTTGCGGCGCAGGCCAAGTACAACAACGTGCAGTACCGCTGCAGGATCACGGACGCGAA
>JAFRRM010000044.1 GCA_017428105.1 Lachnospiraceae bacterium
AACTATTCATTCAGAAGATTAGGAAGTACGCGGATATGACCGAATTGACGCCTTACGCGGCCCATGAGCTGGTCAAGGCAATCTATGTCGGGGCTCCGGATAAAAGCAGCGGAAAACGCCGCCAGAGCATCCACATCTGCTGTGATCTGATCGGGTTCATCCCGCTGAATGAACTGATGGAACAGGAAATGGCATGACCCGAAGATCATGCCATTCCTGAAAACTATAAAACTTTCTTACGAGGGCCGCCCTAAGCTCCGCTCTTTTTTGTATGCGCCGTGACCGCTCACAGTTTCAGCAGGATCCCCGCCGCCGCGCCGAACAGCAGGAAAAATCCGGGATGCAGTTTCTTCCACATTTTGGTCCCGGCAAAAACCACGGCCGCCAGCGCCAGCGCGGGCCAGCGGACCACGGAGAGGCTCTGCCGGGACAGGCCCTGCCAGGCGCCGCTGCTGATGAAATTGGATACGAAGAGGGAGAGCAGCACCGCTGCGATCAGCGCGGTGGAAGCCGGCCGCAGCCCTGAAAAAACCGCTGCGACGACCGGGGAATCCTTGAAGCGCTTCAGGAAGCCCGCCACGATCAGGATCACGATGAAAGACGGCATGATCAGGCCCAGCGTCGCCACGACAGCGCCGGGGATGCCGGCGGTCGTAAAGCCGCAGTAAGTGGCCATGTTGACGCCGATCGGCCCGGGCGTGGATTCGGATACCGCGATCATGTCCTGCAGTTCCGTCAGCGAGAACCAGCCGGTCCGGACCGACATTTCCTGCAGGAAGGGGAGCGTGGCCAGGCCGCCGCCGACCGCGAACAGCCCGGTCTTGAAAAACTCGTAAAACAGCTGCAGAAAGATCATCGCCCGGCCTCCTTTCCGGCGCCGCGGCGCGGCAGGTAAAGCCCGAAGAACAGGCCCCATACCATGGCGGCCACCACCAGGATGACGGAGGAGACCTTAAAGAAGAAAGACGCGGCCAGCACCAGCAGGAACAGGATCAGCGCGGGCAGCCCTTTTCCCCTGATATTTCCCTTAAAGAGTTTGACGACCGTGTTCAGCACCAGCACGCATACCACGACGCGCAGGCCTGCGAACGCATGGATCACATATTCATTGTCCGCGAAATTCCGCAGAAACGTCGCGATCACCGTGATGATGACAAGGGACGGGAAGACCACCCCCAGCGTGGCCAGGGCGCCGCCCCAGAAGCCGGCGGTCTTGGTGCCGACGAACGTGGCGGTGTTCACCGCGATGACGCCGGGCGTACACTGGCCGATCGCGTAATAATCCGTCAGTTCTTCCTCCGTGCACCAGCCCTTGTTTTCCACCACTTCCCGCTGCAGGATGGGAAGCATGGCATAGCCGCCGCCGAAGGTAAGGCCGCCGATGCGGGCAAACGTTAAAAACAGATCCAAATAGCGGTTCATGGCATCTTCCTCAATACAGTTAAGGCTTCTTCAATGTTGGCAACACCGACCAGTTTCATGCCGCGGGCGTTCAGGTCCGCGCCGAGGCTGCTTTTCGGCAGGACGCAGGTCGTGAACCCCAGGCGGGCCGCCTCCTGCACGCGTTCTTTGGCGAGCGATACGGACCGGACCTCGCCGGCAAGGCCGACTTCCCCGAACACCATCAGATCCGCCGGAACGGTCATGTTCCGGAAACTGGAATAAAGCGCCAGCACCATGGCCAGATCCAGCGCCGGATCGTTCACTTTCAGACCGCCGGTGATGTTGACGAAGGCATCGCAGTCGGACAGAGAGACGTTCAGCCGCTTTTCCAGCACGGCCAGCAGCAGCGCGACCCGGTTGTAATCCGCGCCGGTCGCCGTCCGCCGCCCCTGGCCGTAATTGCTGCGCGCAATCAGGGCCTGCACTTCCAGCAGGAGCGGGCGCGTGCCCTCCGTCACGCAGCTGATCACGGAACCGGACGTGTTCTCCGGGCGGCCGCTGAGCATGTAAGCGGACGGGTTGGGGATCTCTTTCAGGCCTTCGCTGCGCATTTCGAACACGGCGATCTCCCCGGAAGCGCCGAAGCGGTTCTTGACGCCCCGCAGGATGCGGTACGAAGCGTGGCGGTCGCCTTCGAAATACAGCACGGTGTCCACCATGTGCTCCAGGATCTTGGGCCCGGCCACCACTCCGTCCTTGGTGACGTGGCCGACTATGAACACGCTGGTGTTCAGGCTTTTCGCCGTGTTCAGGATCAGGTTGGTGCATTCCCGCACCTGCGTCACGCTGCCCGGCGCGGAAGCCGCCTGCGGCGTGTACATGGTCTGGATGGAATCGATCACGACGATCTGCGGCTTTTCTTCCTGCATCAGGGTAAGGATCCGGTCGATGTCGGTCTCGCACAGAAAACGGATGTCGCCGTCAAACCGCCCCAGCCGGTCGGCGCGCAGCTTCAGCTGCTTTAAAGATTCTTCCCCGGACACGTACAGGACCTTCTGTCCGGCATGCGCCAGATTCCGGCAGACCTGCAGCAGGAGAGTGGATTTCCCGATCCCCGGATCGCCTCCGGTCAGGACCAGGGAACCGGGCAGCAGCCCGCCGCCCAGGACGCGGTCCAGTTCCCCGGAACCGGTATGATAGCGCTCCGCCTGTTCGGACGTGATGTCCTCCAGCCGAACGGGAACGGCCCGGTCTGCGTAGGAAACGGAAGCGGAGAGGCCGCCTTTCCGGCCTGCCGGAGCGGCAGGCGCTTCCACAAAACTGTTCGGTGCTTTGCAGATGGGGCAGAAGCCGCTCCATTTGGGGCTTTCATAACCGCATTCCTTACAGAAAAAGATGGTTTTTTTGTCTTGTTTCATAATATCCTCAGAAAAGCGTGCCGCTTCCGAAAGCGGCTCCCCCGGATCGTCCTGCTGCCGGACGGCTCTTACGACAGAACGATCCTGTCGTCCTGCACGCCGATCGTCACGGTATCGCCCGGGACGATCTTTCCGGACAGGATGGCATCCGACAGCTTGTCCTCCAGTTCGTTCTGCAGCAGCCGCTTAAGGGGCCGCGCGCCGTACTTGGGATCGTAGCCGCGGGCCGTGAACCAGTTCTCGGCCTCGGGCGTAAGGCGCAAGGTCAGATCGTTGCTTTCGCGCAGGCGCTGCTCGATCTCCTTCAGCTGCAGGGCCAGGATGGCGCGGATGTCCTCGCGGCCCAGCATGCGGAAGACGATGATCTCGTCGATGCGGTTGAGGAATTCGGGCCGGAAGATGCGGTGCACCTCCTCCATGACCTGCCCCTTCATCCGGTCATGATCCGCCTGCGGCGTTTCTCCGGCGGAGAACCCCAGCGCTTTCGGCGCCATGATCCGCTCCGCCCCCGCGTTGGACGTCATGATGATCACGGTATTGCGGAAATCCACGGTGGTCCCCTGGGAATCCGTCAGCCGTCCCTCGTCCAGGATCTGCAGCAGGATGTGGAACACGTCCGGGTGCGCCTTTTCGATCTCGTCGAACAGTACGACGCTGTAGGGCTTCCGGCGGATCCGCTCGGACAGCTGGCCGCCCTCGTCGTATCCCACATAGCCGGGCGGCGAGCCGATGATCTTGGACACGCTGTGCTTCTCCATATATTCGGACATATCGATGCGGATCAGGTCCTTTTCGTCCCCGAACAGCGCGGCGGCCAGGGCTTTGGACAGTTCCGTCTTGCCCACGCCGGTAGGTCCCAGGAACAGGAAGCTGCCGATGGGCCGGCGCGGATCCTTCAGGCCGACCCGGCTGCGGCGGATGGCCCGCGCCAGCGCGGAAACGGCCTCCTCCTGCCCGATCACGCGTTCGTGGATCCGGCTCTCCAGTTCCGTCAGACGGGCGTTTTCTTCTTTGTTCAGCTGCTCCAGAGGGATCTTGGTCCACAGCGAAACGGTCTTCGCGATGTCATGGGCTGTCAGTTCCGGCTTTTCCTCCGGCGACGCGCTCAGCCTGACGCCCGCGCACGCTTCGTCCAGCAGGTCCAGCGCCTTGTCCGGCCACAGCCGGTCCGTGATGTAGCGGCGGGAGAGCCTGACGGCCGCCCGCAGCGCGTCTTCGCTGACGGTCAGCTGGTGATGCTCTTCATAAAGGGCCTTGCGGCCACTGAGGATCGCAAGCGTTTCCTCCTCATCCGGCTCTTCCACGAGCACGCTCTGGAAACGGCGCTTCAGCGCCGCGTCCTTCTCGATGTGCTTCCGGTATTCGTTCAGGGTGGTCGCGCCGATCACCTGGATCTCGCCGCGGGAGAGCGCGGGCTTCAGGATGTTGGCCGCGTCCAGGCTCCCTTCGGCCCCGCCAGCGCCGATCAGCGTATGCAGTTCGTCGATGAACAGGATGATCTCCGGATGAGCGGAAAATTCCTCCAGAATGTTTTTCATCCGCTCCTCGAATTCGCCCCGGTACTTGGTGCCGGCCACGACGGAAGAAATGTTGAGGGATACGATCCGCTTCCCCTTCAGGAATTCCGGCACGCGCCCGTCCGCGATATGCTGGGCCAGCGCTTCCGTGACGGCGGTCTTGCCCACGCCGGGCT
>JAFRRM010000045.1 GCA_017428105.1 Lachnospiraceae bacterium
CGCATATCTTGTGTTATACTAGTCACGATGGAAGTCCTCCTGTTTTGGATTTGGTTGTGGTGACTTTATTCTAACACAAGATGGTACCTTCCATCTTTTATTTCTTGGAAGCGATGTAACACATGTATTGTAATCCTACATTTTGTAAAAGATCGCGGCGCGGAAGCGGTTGCGGATCTGCGGCGCGGATGGTACAATATATATAATGAATGACCGCACGGTGTGCGGGGCGCGCATCCCCCGCAGGACGTGCGGACACACCGACTGACCGCCGGGAGGCGGAGAAAGAGGACAGAAAAATGGACGAAGGCATCCGGCTCAACAAGTACTTAAGCGACGCGGGATTCTGCTCCCGCCGCCAGGCCGACAAACTGATCGGAGAAGGACGCGTCACCGTGGACGGGCTGAAGGCGGAACTGGGACAGCAGGTGATCCCGTCCGCGAATATCTGCGTGGACGGCAAGCCCGTAAAAAAGCGGAACCGTCCGGTTCTGCTGGCGGTCAACAAACCGGTCGGCGTCGTGGTGACCACTGCGAAGGACGAGCCCGCCAACATCGTGACGTTCGTCGGATATTCGGAGCGGATCTATCCGATCGGCCGCCTGGACAAGGACTCGGAAGGTCTGATCCTGATGACCAACCAGGGCGAACTGGCGGACCGGATCGCCCACGCGCGCGGCCGTCATGAAAAAGAATACCTGGTCACGGTGGACAAGACCGTCACGCCGGAATTCGTGGAAAAAATGAGGGCCGGCGTGCGTATCGGAAGCACGGTGACCCGCCCGTGCCAGGCGACCAAAGTGAGCCGGAACCGCTTCCGCATCATCCTGACACAGGGGCTGAACCGCCAGATCCGCCGCATGTGCGAGGCGCTGGGATATAAAGTGACGCAGCTGCGCCGCATCCGCATCATGAACATCACGCTGCAGGACCTGCAGCTGGGCGAATACCGGGAGATCGTCGGTGACGAGTACGAAGACCTGCTGGCCGCGCTGGGGATGAAGGTATGAAAACGCAGAAACTGGAGCGCATGAAAGAACTCATCCCGGTCTTAAATGAAGCGGGACGCGCTTATTACCGCGAGAGCCGGGAGATCATGAGCAACCGTGAATATGACGCGCTGTACGACGAACTGCTCCGCCTGGAACAGGAGACCGGCGTCGTCCTTGCGGACAGCCCCACCGTCAGAGTCGGCTACGAGACCGTGACGAACCTGCCCAAGAAGGCGCACCCGGTCCCGATGCTGTCCCAGAACAAGACCAAATCCGTGGAGGAACTGCAGAGCTTCCTGGGCGGGCAGACAGGCCTGCTGTCCTGGAAGATGGACGGTCTGACCGTCGTGCTGACCTATGAAGGCGGCGCGCTGCGGGAGGCCGTGACGAGGGGCGACGGCCGCATCGGCGCCATCGTGACCGCCAATGCCAGGGCTTTCCGCAACATCCCGCGGCAGATCGCGTTTGCCGGCCGCCTCGTCCTGCGCGGCGAAGCCGTGATCACGTATCCGGATTTTGAAGAGATCAACCGCCTTCTGCCCGAAAGCGAGGCGCAGTATAAAAATCCCCGCAATCTCTGCTCCGGCTCCGTGCTGCAGCTGAGCAGCCAGGTGACCGCGGAGCGGCGGGTCCGCTTCTACGCGTTCTCCCTGGTGGAAGCGGAAGGCATGAGCTTTGCGCTCCACAGCGAGGAGCTGGCCTGGCTGGCGGAAGAAGGCTTTGAAGTCGTTCCGTTCCGGAAACTGCGGCAGGAGGAACTGCCCGCCGGCGTGCAGGCCTTTAAGAGCGAGGTGGCCGCCAACCCCATCCCGTCGGACGGCCTGGTCCTGCTGATGGACGACATCGCGTACGGCCGCAGCCTGGGCACGACGGCGAAATACCCGCGGGATTCCATCGCCTTCAAATGGGAGGACGAGACCGCCCGCACGCGCCTGACCGGCGTCGAATGGAGCGCGTCCCGCACGGGCCTGATCAATCCGATCGCCGTCTTCGAACCGGTGGAGCTGGAAGGGACCACCGTGTCCCGCGCCAGCGTCCACAATCTGTCGATGGTGGAAAACCTGGCTCTCGGAGCCGGCGACGAGATCAGCGTCTATAAAGCCAACATGATCATTCCGCAGATCGGGGAGAATTTCACCCGCTCCGCCGGGATCCGCCCGCCGGAGCACTGCCCGGTATGCGGCGCGCTGACGGAGATCCGCGATACCGGAGAAGTCCGGACGCTGTACTGTCCCGATCCCGCCTGCCCGGCCAAGCAGCTCAAGAGTTTTGAACTGTTCGTGAGTCGCAACGCGCTCAATATCGAAGGCCTTTCGGAAGCCACGCTGGAGGAATTCCTGAGCGCCGGCATCGTGAAGAGCTACGCGGACCTGTTCCGCCTGGAGGAACGCCGCGAACAGATCGTGACGCGCGAGGGCTTCGGAGAAAAGAGCTGGCGGAACCTCGTGGACGCGGCGGAAAAGGCCCGTCACACCACGATGGCCCGTCTGCTGACCGCTCTGGGCATCAGCGGCGTCGGGCAGGCCACGGCGCGCCTGCTGAGCCGATACTTCCGGGAAGACATCGGGGCGCTGCGGGAGGCCTCCGCGGAAGAACTCTGCCAGATCGAACAGATCGGCGAAGTCACCGCGGCCGGCATCCGGGCCTGGTTCGATGATGCGGAAAACACAAGGAAGCTGGACGAACTGCTGACGGTCCTGGACATTGAAAAGACCGGAGACGCCGGCACGCCCCAGGATCTGGCCGGCCTGACCTTCGTAGTTACCGGCTCCCTGACCCATTTCCCCAATCGCGATGCTCTGAAAACGGAGATCGAAAAACGCGGCGGCAAAGTGAGCGGTTCCGTCTCCGCCAGGACGACGGCGCTGATCAACAATGACGCGGCCTCGAATTCCGCCAAGAACAAGACCGCCCGGAAACTCGGCGTCCCGGTGCTGACCGAAGAGGAATTCCTGGAAAAATACTCATTCGCCGTTCAATAAGGAGGCGCCATGCGCTACGAAGGACAGATCTACCGCCCGCCCAGCGAGGCGTACAGCTATATCCTGCAGGTGACCGTCGGCTGCAGCCACAACGCCTGCACGTTCTGCAACATGTATCTGGAGAAACAGTTCCGGATCCGCTCCCTGAAAGAGATCCTGGAGGACCTTCGGATGGCCCGCCGGGCCTACCGCTATGTGCAGCGCATCTTTCTGGCGGACGGGGACGCGCTGATCGTAAAGAACGAAACGCTCCTGACCATACTGGATACGATCCGCCGTCTGTTCCCGGAATGCGAGCGCGTCACGAGCTACGCCTCCGCCCGCGACCTGCTTCTGAAGACTCCGGAAGAACTGCGTGCCCTGCAGCTGGCCGGCCTGGACATGATCTATCTGGGCCTGGAATCCGGCAGTGAACGCATCCTGAAGAAGATCAACAAGGGCGTGACGGTCGAAGAGACCATAGAAGGCTGCCTCAAGGCGAAGGCTGCCGGGATCCGCCTTTCCGTCACGCAGATCACCGGTCTGGACGGGCAGGAGGGGATGGAAGAGAACGCCGTCGAATCCGCGCACGCGCTCTCCCGCATCAATCCGGAATACATCGGTCTCATGACGCTGACCCTGCGCCGCGGTACCAAAATGACCGCGGACATGGAGAAAGGCCTGTTCCGCCGCCTGACCCCGAAGCAGATCGTGGAGGAGATGCGCATGCTGGTCGCGGAACTGGACAGCGAAGGCAGCGTCCTGCGTTCCAATCACATCTCCAACTACGTGCAGCTGAAAGGGACCATGAACCGCGACAGGGCCGCGATGCTCGCGCAGCTGGACCGCGCCCTGGCCAGCGGAAGGCTCGAAAACGAGTACATAGAGTATCTGGAGAACATTTGAAGGAATACCGGCGAAAAAACCGCACTTTTCCCGGCGGCATCCGCAAAAATACCGCTTTACTTTTTGTATGCCGTGCTGTACAATACATAGTTGGCGAACCGCACTATGCGTGAAGAACGTCTATCATATGAGGAGGAATCATTTCTATGAAAGTGTATGCAAGCAAGGACATCCGCAACGTAGCCGTGCTGGGGCACGGGGGAGCCGGCAAGACCTCGCTGATGGAAGCTGCCGCCTATGTTACGGGCGTCATTACCCGCATGGGCAAGGTCACGGACGGCACCACCATCTCTGACTTTGATAAGGAAGAACAGAAGCGCACGTTCTCGATCAGCACCACTATCATCCCCATCGAGTGGGAAGGCAAGAAGATCAACTTCCTGGACACCCCCGGCTACTTCGACTTCGTGGGCGAAGCGGAAGAAGCCGTCAGCGCCGCCGACGCCGCGGTCATCGTGGTGAACGGCAAGGCCGGCGTGCAGGTAGGCGTGCACAAAGCCTGGCAGCTCTGCGAAAAAGCCGGGATCCCGCGCCTGTTCTTCGTGACCAACATGGACGACGAGAACGCGAACTACGCCCGCGTCTGCGAAGATCTGAAGGAAGCCTTCGGCAACCGCGTGGCTCCTTTCCAGGTCCCGATCCGCGAGGGTGAAAAATTCGTGGGCTTCGTGAACGTGCCCAAGATGAGCGCCCGCAAATTCTCCGGCAACAAAGGCGAATATGTGGAATGCGACATCCCCGGCGACGTGAAGGATCTGCTGGAGGAAACACACGGCCAGCTGATGGAAGCGGTCGCGGAGACCGATGAAGAGCTGATGGAACGCTACTTCGAAGGCGACGAGTTCACGCCCGAAGAGATCTCCAACGCCCTGAACAACAGCGTGTCCGCCGGCGACCTGGTCCCCGTGCTGATGGGCTCCGGCCTGAACGGCTACGGCGTGCGCGTCCTGCTGCACGACATCGATAAGTATTTCCCGGATCCGACCATGCGGAAGATCAGCGGCACCAACGTGAAGACGGACGCCGAATTCGCCGCGGATTACGATGAATCCAAAGCCCCCACCGCCAAGGTCTTCAAGACCCTGATCGACCCGTTCCTGGGCAAGTATTCCTACATCAAGGTCTGCTCCGGCGTCCTGAAAGCCGACACCGTCATGTACAACGTCCAGAAAGAGACCGAAGAAAAAGTCTCCCGTCTGTACCTGATGCGCGGCAAGGAAGCCATGGAAGTGCCGGAACTGCATGCCGGCGACATCGGCGCCATCGCCAAGATGATGTCCGCCGCCACCGGCGACAGCCTGGCCTCCAAGGCCGAGCCCATCGCGTATCCGCTGCCCGAGATCTCCAAGCCCTACACCAGCCAGGCGTACCGCGGCGTGAACAAGGGCGACGAAGACAAGATCGCCACTTCCCTGGGCAAGCTGATGGAAGAGGATCTGACCTTAAAGACCGTCAACGACAAGGAAAACCGCCAGCTTCTGATCTACGGCATCGGCGACCAGCAGCTGGAAGTCGTCATGAGCAAACTGGAATCCCGCTATAAAGTCAAAGCGGAACTGTACAAGCCGAAGGTGGCGTTCCGCGAGACCATCCGCGGTTCCGTCAAGGTCCAGGGCAAGCACAAGAAGCAGTCCGGCGGCCACGGCCAGTACGGCGACGTCGTGATCGAATTCGAACCGAGCGGCGACCTGGAGACCCCTTACGTCTTCGAAGAGAAGATCGTGGGCGGCGTCGTGCCGAAGAACTACTTCCCCGCTGTGGAAAAGGGCATTCAGGAAATGGTCGTGAAGGGCCCGCTGGCCGGCTATCCGATCGTCGGCCTGAAAGCCACGCTGGTCTTCGGTTCCTACCACGCGGTGGACTCCTCCGAAATGGCGTTCAAGCTGGCCACCCACCTGGCGGTCAAGAACTGCTTCGCGGACAAGGCTTCCCGCCCCGTCCTGCTGGAGCCGATCGCTTCCGTCAAGGTCACCGTGCCGGATAAGTTCACCGGCGACGTGATGGGCGACATGAACAAGCGCCGCGGCCGTGTGCTGGGCATGAACCCGGACCACAAGGGCAACACGATCATCGAAGCGGAATGCCCGATGTCAGAGCTGTACGGCTACAACACCGACCTGCGTTCCATGACCGGCGGCATCGGAAACTTCACGTACGAATTCAGCCGTTACGAGCAGGCTCCTCAGGACGTTCAGGACAAGGAGATCGCGGCGAGAGCGGCCGAACAGGACGAAGAGTAAGACCCATGAGAAGAGTGCGGAGCCCCGCACTCTTTTCTTATAGGAGCCATGTCGGTATAACATTTTTATATGGCCGGGACGCCTTGACACTTATAAAAATCCTGTTATAGTAATATATAGAAAATGTTATCCGCAGCAACGTAAATAAATAATACGGAGGAATGCTATGAAGTGTTTGATTATTGACAATGTGGACGCTCACATCGCGCAGGAACTGGGTCAGTACATGACCGTGGATACCGTGATCCTTCCCTCCAGGGAAGAACTGGCCGGGATCATTGCCCCTTACGACGTGCTGATCATGCGCGTCGACCCCGCGATCGACCGTCACATCCTGGAAGCCGCCAAGAACCTGAAGTTCATCGGCGTCTGCTCCGTGGGTCTGAACCATATCGACATGAACGCCGCCAAGGAACTGGGCATCACCGTGCAGAACGCGCCCGGCCTCAACAGCAACGCCGTGGCCGAGCTGACCATCTGCAAGATGCTGGAGCTGGCCCGCGATACCGTGACCGCCTGCAACGACGTGAAGATCAAACATGAATGGGACAAGTACAAATTCATGGGCCGCGAGCTGCGCGGCAAGACCATCGGCATCCTGGGCTTCGGCCGCATCGGCCAGCGCGTCGGCTTCCTGGCCCGCGCGTTCGGGATGAAGGTCCTGGCCTACGACCCGTACCTGCCCGATGAAGTGTTCGCCGCCAACGAAGCGGAAGGCACCCGCGACGACGTTTTCCACGTCCTGCACAACGCGGATTTCGTCACTATCCACGTCCCGCTCAACGATGAGACCCGCAACCTGGTCTGCAAAGAGCAGATCGAAAAGATGAAGGACGGCGCCGTCGTCATCAACATGAGCCGCGGCTTCATCTGCAACGAGCACGACGTGTACGAAGCGCTGCAGAGCGGCAAGCTGGGCGGCTACGGCGCGGACGTCATGGAGAACGAACTGGCCGAGAATCCGTCCGAGTTCATCTCCCCGCTGTTCGACTGCGAGAAATTCGTCGTATCCCCTCATGCCGGCGCTCAGACCGTGGACGCTGCCTACGACATCGGACAGTTCATCATCGCGAAGTGCAAAGAAGCGCTGAAGCTGGGCTGATCCGCTCCGCTTCCTCTCCCGAAAGGACGGCTCCGGCCGTCCTTTTTGGTGCGATTTTTCTTGACAAATCCGCCCGAAAGCGTGAAAATATATGGGAGTTTTTGTTAATAAGGAAAGGAAGACGACCATGCTTCAGCCCTATAATCCCAATATCATAGAGAAGAAATGGCAGGCGGTCTGGGAGAAGGAGCGCGCGTTCGCGACTTCGAACGATTACACCCGCCCGAAATACTATGCCCTGGTGGAATTCCCTTACCCGTCCGGACAGGGCCTTCATGTGGGCCATCCCCGCCCCTACACGGCGCTGGACGTCGTGGCGCGCAAACGCCGCATGGAAGGCTACAACGTGCTGTTCCCGATGGGCTGGGACGCCTTCGGCCTGCCCACGGAAAACTACGCCATCAAGAACCACATCCATCCGCGCATCGTCACGGAAAATAATGTGAAGCACTTCACCGACCAGCTGAAAATGCTGGGCTATTCCTTTGACTGGGACCGCGAAGTCAACACCACGGACCCGAAATATTATCACTGGACCCAGTGGATCTTCCTGAAACTGTTCAAGGCGGGCCTCGCGTACAAGACCAAGATGCCCATCAACTGGTGCCCTTCCTGCAAGGTCGGCCTGGCCAACGAGGAAGTGGTGGACGGCTGCTGCGAACGCTGCGGCACGCCGATCTACCGCAAGCAGCAGACCCAGTGGATGCTGAAGATCACCGCCTATGCGGACAAACTGCTGGACGGCCTGGACCTGGTGGATTATCCGGACCGCGTCAAGACCTCCCAGCGCAACTGGATCGGCCGCTCCACCGGCGCGGAAGTGGATTTCGCCCTGACCGGCACGGAAGATAAGCTGCGCGTGTTCACCACGCGCCCCGACACGCTGTTCGGCGCGACCTACATGGTCATGTCGCCCGAGCATCCCGCCATCGCGAAGTACGCGGACCGGATCGAGAACATGGACGCCGTAAAGGCCTATCAGGAAGAAGCCGCCAAGAAATCGGACTTCGAACGCTCCGAACTGGCCAAGGACAAGACCGGTGTGGAACTGAAGGGCCTGACGGCGGTGAATCCCTGCACCGGGAAAGAGATCCCGATCTGGATCTCGGACTACGTGCTGATGAGTTACGGCACCGGCGCCATCATGGCCGTGCCGGCGCACGATACGCGCGACTGGGAATTCGCGAAAGTGTTCGGTCTGCCCATCATCGAAGTCGTGGCCGGCGGCAACGTGCAGGAAGAAGCGTTTACGGACGTGGCGACCGGCACGATGGTGAATTCGGGCTTCCTGAACGGGCTGGAAGTGGAAGAGGCCAAAAAGGCCATCATCGCCTGGCTGGAAGAAAAAGGCCTGGGCGCCCCGAAAGTGAATTATAAGCTGCGCGACTGGGTCTTCTCCCGCCAGCGCTACTGGGGCGAACCGATCCCGATCGTATTCTGCGACAAATGCGGCGCCGTGCCGCTTCCCGAAGAGGAACTGCCGCTGCTCCTGCCCGAAGTGGACAGCTATGAGCCCACGGACGACGGCTCCTCCCCGCTCGCCAAGATGACGGACTGGGTGAATACCACCTGCCCCTGCTGCGGCGGCCCCGCGAAGCGCGAGACCGACACCATGCCGCAGTGGGCCGGCTCTTCCTGGTACTATCTGCGCTATACGGACCCGCACAACGAAAACTGTCTGGCGGACCCCGAAGCCCTCAAATACTGGCTGCCCGTCGACTGGTACAACGGCGGCATGGAGCATACGACCCTGCACCTGCTGTACAGCCGCTTCTGGCATCATTTCCTGTATGACATCGGCGCCGTGCCCACGATCGAACCGTATCAGAAGCGCACGTCGCACGGCATGATCCTGGGCGAGGACGGCGAAAAGATGTCCAAATCCCGCGGCAACGTGGTCAACCCGGACGAGGTCGTCGCCGAATACGGCGCCGACACGCTCCGCGCCTTCGAGATGTTCATCGGCGCGTTCGAACAGTACGCGGCCTGGTCCACGGAAGGCGTGAAGGGCTGCCGCCGCTTCCTGGAGCGCGTCTGGAAACTGCAGGAGATGCTGAAGGACGGCGAAGAGTACAGCAAAGAGATGGAGACCAGAATGCACCAGACCATCAAAAAGGTCAGCAGCGATTTTGAGAGTCTGAAATACAACACCGCTCTCGCCGCGCTGATGGCGCTGGTCAACGAATTCTACCGCGTGAAGTCCGTCAACCGCGCGGAATTTAAGACCTTCCTGCTCCTGCTGAACCCGGTGGCGCCCCACATTACCGAAGAACTCTGGGAGACTGCCGGCTTTGAAGGCCGCTGCTACAACAGCCGGTGGCCGGTCTACGACGAAGCGAAGACCGTGGAAGACATGGTCGAACTGGCGCTGCAGGTGAACGGCAAGATGCGAGGCACCATCTCCGCGGCGCGTACCGCGGACAGGGAGACCGTTCTGGCGGCGGCGAAGGAAGCGCTGGCCGGTAAACTGACCGGGACCATCGTGAAAGAGATCTACGTGCCCGGCCGCATCGTAAATTTTGTTGTAAAAGGATAAATCCAATCCATCGGAGGAATATCATGACCAAAGTGACCATCGTATCCGGCTTCCTGGGAGCCGGCAAGACGACCCTGATCCGCAAGCTGCTGGAGCAGGTGTTCACGGGCGAAAAGATCGTCCTGATCGAAAATGAATACGGCGAGATCGGCATCGACGGCGGTTTCCTGAAGGACGCCGGCGTGATCATCAATGAAATGAATTCCGGCTGCATCTGCTGCACGCTGGTGGGCGACTTCACCGTAGCCCTGCAGCAGGTGATCCGCGACTACGCGCCGGACCGCATCATCATCGAACCCAGCGGCGTCGGCAAACTGTCCGACATCATCGCCGCGGTGGAGAAGGTCAAGGCCTATGCGGACCTGACCATCACCGAGCGCCTGGCCGTAGTGGACGCGAAGAAAGCCAAAGTCTACATGAAGAACTTCGGCGAATTCTTCCTGAACCAGATCCAGTACGCTTCCACGATCATTCTGAGCCGCACGCAGCTGGTGGACGAAGCCAGACTGGCGGAAGTCGTGTCCCTGATCCGCGAACAGAACGCGGAAGCGCCGCTGATCACTACGCCCTGGGATGAACTGCCTGCGGACGCGGTCCGCCACGCCTTCGAGCGCAGCGACGTGGAAAACCTGCTGCTGCCGCTGGAAGAAGAAGACGAAGAAGAACATCATCATCACCATCACCATCATCATGACGGGGAAGAATGCGATGACCCCGAATGCTGCTGCCATCACCACCATGATGATGACGACGAGGATGAGCACGAACATCACCATCACCACCACGATGATGACGATGAGGACGACGAACACGAACATCATCACCATCATCACGACGGCGAAGAGTGCGATGACCCCGAGTGCAGCTGCCATCACCATCACGACGATGATGATGACGATGAGGACGGGCATGAACACCATCATCACCATGATGACGATCACGGGCATCACCACCATCATCATCACCACGGCCACGACGCGGACGAAGTCTTCACCAGCTGGGGCCGCGAAACGGCCCGCAAATACGATCCCGCCGAGCTGGATGAGATCTTAAAGGCCCTGCAGGCGGAAGACGGCCGCTTCGGCCGGATCATCCTGCGCGCCAAGGGCATCGTCCCGATGACGGACGGCAGCTGGAAGCAGTTCGACCTGGTCCCCGAAGAGAGCGAGACCCGCGCGTGCTCGCCGGATTACACTGGCCGCCTGTGCGTGATCGGGTGCGAACTCAGGGAAGACAAACTGGCGGAATTATTCGGCCTGTGAACTGAGGTGCCGGCATGATCCCTGTCTATATCGTTTCCGGCCTGCTGGACAGCGGCAAAACGAGTTTCATCAAATCCACCCTGCTCCAGCAGGACTGGCTGAACAAAGGCCATACCCTGGTCCTCCTCTGCGAAACCGGGGAGGTGGAATTTACGGAAGAAGAGAAGCGCGGGCACGACCTGATCCCCATTGAGATCCCCGAGGCCGAGACGCTGAGCCTGTCCTTCATGGAAGACCTGTCCCGCTCCTCCGACCCGGCCCAGATCATCATCGAATTCAACGGCATGTGGAGCCTGCAGGACTTCCTAAAAAAGGATTTTCCCAAAAACTGGGGCCTGGCCGGCGTCTATTCCACGGTCAACGGCGAAGATCTGGAACTGGTCATGACCAACATGCGGAACCTGTTCATGAATCAGCATATCGAGTCCGATCTGATCGTCGTGAACCGCTGCCGTCCGGACATGAACCGCGCCACGTTCCGGAAAGCCATCAAGCTCCAGAACCCGGGTGCGCAGATGATCTTTGAAGCCGAAAGCGGCGAGATCATCGAGTTCGGCGAGGACGACCTGCCCTACGACATCAAGGCCCCCGCCTTTACGCTGGACGATGCGGATTACGGGACCTGGTTCGCGGACGCTTCGGAAAATCCGGAACGCTACGTGCACAAGAAAATCACCTTCCTGGCGCAGTTCTTCCGTCCGTTCGGCATGGCCCGGAGCATGTTCGTCCCCGGCCGGCGCGTCATGGCGTGCTGCGCGGCCGACATCCAGTTTTACGGCTTTCCGTGCAAATCGGACAAACCGGTGTCGTTCGTCAACAAGGGCTGGTACAACGTGACCGTGGAATTCACCGCGGAAAAGAAAAAAGACCGGCGGACGGGAAATCCCGTGCTGGCGCCGGTGCTTCGGTATATCAGTTCGGAAGAGGCGGAAGCGCCCGAGGAAGAAGTGGTCACGCTGTAGGGCTTTCGGGCATAAAGAAACCCGGATTGCCGTTTCCTGCTGTTTTGACGCCTAGCCTTCGCTAAGCGGGTTTCCGCACTCAGGCTTTTGCCTTCCACTCGCGGGAGGCCTGACAGCCACCTGAAAATATAGGAGTCCCAATCGTCATCATGTAGGTTCAAAAGATGCAAGATTATCGAACAATCCAGGCATCTTCAATATATCAGATACAGATACATTTGGCAAGTGTTTTGTCAGTTTTTTTCGAGAGGTGACAACATGAATACTATCATCACGATCGGCCGGGAATTCGGCAGCGGCGGACATGAGATCGGCATGAAACTGGCCGAGGAGCTGGGCATCCCTTTCTATGACAAGCTTCTGGTCTCCATGGTATCTGAAGAAGGCGAGTTCGCGCAGAAATATCTGGAAGAGATGGACGAGAAAGTGGACATCCACATCGCCCCGTTCCTCGCGACCCGTTCGAATTATTCCCTGTATCAGATGCCCGTCAGCGACAAGGTGTATTTCCGCCAGGCGCAGATCATCCGCGAGCTGGCCGATAAAGGCTCCTGCGTGATCGTGGGCCGCTGCGCCGACTATATCCTGGAAAACCGTCCCGAACTGGTCCGCGTCTTTCTCTACGGCGATCTGAAGGACCGCGTCGCCCGCAAGGAGGCCATGGGCCTGGAGATCACCGAATCCGACATGACAAAGCACGTGCAGGTCACCGACCGCAAACGCTCCCGCTATTACCGCAACTTTACCGGCCAGGTCTGGGGCGCCAAAGAAAACTACGATATCTGCCTCAACACCAGCGTCACCGGCATCGACGGCGCCGTCGCCATGCTGAAGACCCTGGTGGAAAACAGGAACAAAGCGGAATAATGCCGGGATATCCCGGGATCACCGGAGGAAGAAACATCTTTCTCCGGTTTTTCTTTAGGTTTGTGAACGATGCATTCCCTCACGAAGACATTCCCCCCTTATGCGGGTGACGAACCGTATATGCATCTCTGCTTTGCGGAAGAAAGCGCCGGTGAAGCGTCCGCTTTACTGCGCCGACTTCGCATGCGGGGCGTACGCGTCTGGTATTGCATGGGGAATGCGGCAGACCGAAAAGTCCGGGAAGAAAATGAACGCCGCATGCTGGGAGCGCGTGTGACAGCCGTTTATCTAGATGAGGCCTTCCGGAACGACCCGGCGGCCAAAAGCAGACTGCTGACCTGTCAGCGGGAAGGTCAGCCCGTCATCTGTCTGAACACGGACGGCGGTGACGGGGGGCTTTCCATCGGTCTGCACGCGGATGCGCATGAGGTAAAACTGCGCCGCGGCGCTTCTGCCGGGGAGGCGGAAGAATCGCTGCTCCGCGCGGAAGGTTTTACCCAGGAACTGATCGGTGAGCCGGCTGCCCCCGACAGCCGGGGACTTCGGATCCTGACAGGGGTGCTGATGGTCCTGATCGCGGCGGCACTGGCGGCCGGGGCTTTTTGGTATGCAAAGCACAGGCAGCCGGCGCAGACGGGATCGGCAGAGGAGACGGAAGAAGAGACGGACAGCGTGCGCTTTGCCGATGAGACGCTGCGTGAGATCGTTCGGGATGCGGCCGGAGGCGGCTCCCTGACCGAAGACAAACTGGCCCGGATCACAGCGCTCCGCCTTCCGGACAGCCGTCTGCCGGACGATCTTTCGGACCTGACCCTGCTGCGCTCCCTGGAGGTCATATTGATTTCTCAGACGGCAGCCCGGGATGTGCCGGCGCATCCGGAACTGGCGGCCTACGTGATAGAACTGTACGGAGGCGGCTCCGAATGAGCGGATTCTTCAAACCTTATGAGGGCAGACGCCCGTATGCGTTCATCAGTTATTCCCACAGGGATTCCGGCAAGGTGCTGGAGATCATCACGGAACTGGACCGCAGAAAACTGCGGCTCTGGTATGATGAAGGCATCCCGGCGGGCAGCGACTGGCCGAAAAACATTGAAAGACACATGCGGGACTGCCGTGCCGTCCTGTTTTTCCTCTCCGGAACGGCCCTGGCTTCCCCCAACTGCTATTCCGAGATCAGCACTGCCGAACATTCGGGCAAACCGATCCTTATCTTTCCGCTGGAAAAGGTTTCTCTGAACAGGTCATGGGAGGAATTGCTTTCACAGGCGGCGGCTCTGCCCGGCCCGGAAGAAGCTCCGGCAGCGGACAGGATCCTTTCCTGGCATGTCCTCACCCGTTCGTTTTACGGCCGATGGACAGATTCATTCCGGAAAGAATGGCTCGGTCTCGGCGCGGCCGTCCTGCTGCTGACAGCCGCGTCGGCGGGACTGGCGGGGCTGCTGAGCGGCCGGATCGATCCGGGAGGGAATACAGCGCCTGCCGCGACGGCTCCGGTCACCGCACCTGCTTTGTCTGCTGAAACCACTGCCGCGCATGACCTTCCTGCGGTCTCCGTTCCGGCTCCCACCATCGATCCGGGCATATTTCCGGTACGCTTCCCCGATCCGCAGCAGGAGAGCGCCGTCCGCAGCGTGCTCGGCCGGAAAGAAGCTGCCGTGCTGCGCCCGGAACTGGCGGCGGTCACGGAACTGTATTTCTGCGGAAACCAGGTGCTGCGCTCCATGGACGGCGTCCAGTTTTCCCCCGAGGGATCGCTTACCGTGAATGGGGCGGACGTGCTCCTTTCCGGCAAAGTATCCGACCTTTCCGTGATCCGCCTCATGGCATACCTGGAACGCCTCGCCCTGATCGGTCAGCCGCTGAAGGACGTATCGGAACTGAACGGGCTCGTCCTGCTGCAGGAACTGTATCTTTCGGGAAGTGCCGTCTCATCGCTTTCCGGTCTGACCGATCTGCCGAGCCTTGCGGCTCTTCACCTCGAACACACGAATATCCGCGACCTGACCGTCCTGGAATCCCTTCCTTCGCTCCGGACCGTAACGGTCAGCGCTGACATGCTGCCTCTTCGCTGGACGGAGAACAAACCGTTCCGCGTCATTCTGGTCCCCTGATCCCTGCACCGGTTCAGCAGAAAGGAGCCCCCATGGCAAAACGAACTCTTTATCCGCTCTTTACGGAAGCTGACGCAGCTGCTGTCCGGCCGATCCTGGATGCGCTGAATGAAAAAGGTTTTCCGGCCTCGACCCGGAAAGCCCCGAAGGAAGGCGGCACCATCCTGTTCTTCATCTCGGAGAACCTGAAGGAAGACTCTCCCGAAGCAGATGAATTCCTTCGATATGACGCGCAAAGATGCGAGATCATCCCGGTCAGCCTGGATGGATCTGCCCCGCCGTCCCTGATCGAAAATGCCATCAGAGCGCGGAACACGATCTTTGCGGAACGCTATACGTCCGGAGAACTGGCTGACCGCATAGCGGAAGCCATGCAGGAGCCCGCGGAAACCGTTTCCAGAATACGAAACCGGATCATCGCGGCTGCAGCCGTTATTCTGCTTGCGGTGCTCGGCTTTATCCTGTGGCGCGTACTCAGCAAAAAAGAAGAGCCTCCGCAGGAAACGACGGAAGCGGAGACGCCGGTCCCCACTACGGTTTCCCTCCTGCCCGGAGATATCCCGCCCGAAGACGCGGAGCGGATCCGGGAACTCGTATTCACAGGAGATGTTTATCATTGGTATACCGCGGACGACGGGGACTATGAAGATCCTGAATACGCCAAATACTGCGATGAGTTCGCCTACCGCTACACGGACGAAGACGGCACCGCGCACTGGATCAGCACGGAAGACGGCCATGAGATCGCGGCGGCGCGTTATGATGACCTCAGCTGGCTCACCGCGCTCCCGAACCTGGCCTGCCTGACCCTGGTCCGGGTGGACGCCGCACTGCCGGATCTTTCCGGTCTGCCCCGGCTCAGTAAAATATTCATTTCCGATACGGAACTGTCGGACCTTTCCTTCCTGGCCGGCTCACCGGCCGCGCAGATCACCTACGCAGGGGACCATATAAGCAATTTCTCCGCACTGAACAGCTGTCCCGGCCTGCGGCGGATCGATCTGGATCTATCCCGGACAACGGCGGTGGATTTTTCGGATTTTGCACCCGCCGCCGCGGAATATCTCAGTATTGCGAACGGTTCCGGCATCAGCCCGGTGGATCTTTCGGGTCTGAAAGGCAAGGCTCCTGAGATGAAGCGCCTGCAGCTGAGAAATCTGACGCCCCGGGACCTGTCCTTCCTGGAGGGCATGGAACGGCTGGAACAGCTGGATCTGCGTTTTATGAGCCTGCGGACACTGGACGGCATCGAGGGGCTGAAAAACCTGAAGATCCTTTCCCTGCAGGACGTGAGCGACCTGGCGGACATCTCCGCCGTGGCAGGCTGCACGGCGCTGGAGGAATTCCGCATGACCGGATATCCGGAGAACGTGACGGTATCGGATCTGTCTGCCCTGGGAAAACTGCCGAATCTGTTTTACCTGAGCAACGTCGCCGCCATGAATACGGATCTGGACTTCCTGAAGGAACTGCCCACCAAGGAGGACGTGATCTTTGTTCTGGTCAACCTGGCGGTAACGGACTATTCGGGCTTTTCCGCGATCCATTCTTTTCAGTGGCTCTACATGAACATGGACAGAATTGGCAGCCCTCAGTCCGATCCCGGTCCGGCCCTGGAATACCTGCAGGATTCCGCCATTGGCGTCATTCATTTACGGAATGCGATCAATGTCGATCTTTCCCTGCTGTCGCACGTGGAGACCGAACTGAGCCTGGAAACATGCGATATACGTGACTTTACGACACTCAGCGATAAAGCTTCCTTCCGGTATCTGACCGTCAGCGACTGCAGCTATCTCAAGTCCCTGGACGGGATCGAAAAGATCCGGGACTACGGTACGAAGGAAGACGCGCCCCACGGATTCCTGTATCTGGAGAACTGCCCGCGCCTGACCGACTGGTCCGCGCTGGAAGGTCTTCATCTTGAGGAAATGTGGCTGGTCGGCATGGATTCCGTTCCGGATTTCTCCACGTTCACCGCGGAGTCCTATCGCCTGGAAGGCATTTCCGGCCTGACCGACCTGACCTGCTTTGAAGGCCTGGCCCCGGACCGCACTTACAGCTTTGACTTGAGCGGGCTGGAGGATCTGACCGATATCAGCGCGCTGCGCCATCTGAAGGGCGGCCATCTGTGCGTCCGCCCGGAATTGCGGGAAGAAGCGGAAGCTCTTGTCTCCTCCGGCGTGTTCGAATCGTGCGAAGTGCGGTATCCCGACGCGCCCTGGCAGCCGGACACCCGCGAACTGAAACTGCTCTCTCTGGACGAACTGGAGACGCTGCCGGCGACCGTGCAGTCCCGCGTGGCCTCTCTCAGCGCGGCGGGCGACCTCCTCTATGACGAGGAGGAGTACCGGCTGGAAGAAGACTGGAGCACCGATAAGGTCGCCCTGTATCTGACCGGCAACGATCCGGAAAAGGATGAACGGATCCCCGTAAAGAAAGGCACGCGGCTGACCGACCTTTCCGTCCTGAAAGATCTGACGGGGCTCCGCGATCTGCATCTGTCCTGCCAGCCGGTGAAAACACTGAACGGCCTGCAGTATCTGGAATCTCTGGAAAACCTCAGCATTGAACATTGCTCGGCCCTGGAAGACGCGTCCGCCGCCTTCACGCTGCAGCAGCTGACGTCGCTGTCCCTGCGCCGGAACGAAAAGCTTTCTTCCGTGCAGGGGATCCGGAATCTGTATAACCTGGAACGGCTGGAACTGGACGGGTCGAAGATCGATGACATTTCACAGGTGTTCGAACTGGACGGGCTCCGTTCGGTCTGTGTGAGAAACACGCGGGTCACGTCGATCGAAGGCATTCAGAATCTCAAAAAACTGACTTGTCTGATCATCGAAAACAGCCCGATCGCGGACCTTTCGCCGCTCGGAGACATCGACTATTCATTCTGCATGGAACCGGATGAAGACGGAAGAACGCCCCGCTTCGAACTGACGCTCGCATGGCTCGAACAGCCGTTTACGCCCGAGGACTTCGCCGGCCTGGCTTCCGTCCCGTATTTTGAGTATTTAAACCTGAACGGGTCCGACTGCCGTCTCTGGACAGACGCCCTGCGCGAAACACCCGTCCGCCGCATGGAATTCTGCGACTGCGACTGGGACAACGACACCTTCCGCGCCTTTATCGAACAGCACCCGGAAACCGAAGAGATCGACATCCGCTGGAACCCGGACCTGACCGACCTCTCCCCGCTTTATTCCCTCCCGATCCTCCGCCGCGTCACGATCTCCCACAACATGTCCGACGCGGAATCCTCCCTCGACGGCGACTTCAACTTCGATCTGGAGATAAGAGATTAAAAGGCGGCTCGCGACGCCGTGCCGGAAAGGCGCGGCTAGTCCCTGAAGGGACCCCCGCCCTGTTTGAGCCCGCAGCAAACAAAAAACCGCCTTCGGCGGTTTATTCGTGGGCCATTAGGGGCTCGCGACGCATCGCCTGAAAGGCGATGCTAGTCCTGGCAAGGGAACCCGAGGGTGAGAGCCAATGGCCACAAAAAAACTGCCACAAGGGCAGTTTTTCGTGGGCCATTAGGGGCTCGAACCCTAGACACCCTGATTAAGAGTCAGGTGCTCTACCAACTGAGCTAATGGCCCAGGCGCAAGAAATAATATAAGCCTTTTCCCTCCAAAAAGCAAGTGTTTTCCGCTTATTTTTCTAATGAAAAATCAACGTTCCGGTTATGAAACGAATGCCGTCCCGCGGTTTTCATCCGCTTCTTCGCCCTCCGTCCCAACCTCTTGTCTTTCCCGGGCCGGCCGTCTATAATGAGACATCATCCGGATCAAAGGAGATGCCATGCTAGAAATCAAAAATCTGAGCTACCGCGCGGAAGACGGCGCAGAGATCCTGCAGGACGTCAGTCTGACCGTCGACGAGCGTTTTGTCGCCATCACCGGCCCTAACGGCGGCGGGAAATCCACCCTCGCCAAACTGATCGCGGGTCTGTACCAGCCCACGGAAGGACAGATCCTTCTGGACGGCACGGACATCACCCGCCTGAGCATCACGGAACGCGCCAACCTGGGCGTCAGCTACGCATTCCAGCAGCCGGTGCGCCTGAAGGGCCTGAAAGTGTCCGACATGCTGCGTCTGGCTGCGGGGAAAGAGAAAAAGAACGTCGACTACTGCGGCTATCTGAGCGAAGTCGGCCTCTGCGCCAAGGATTACATCAACCGCGAGGTCAACGCGTCGCTGTCGGGCGGCGAACTCAAGCGCATCGAGATCGCCATGGCGCTGGCCCGCAGCACCAAACTGACCATCTTCGACGAACCGGAAGCCGGCATCGACCTCTGGAGCTTTCAGAACCTGATCCATGTGTTCGAGAAGATGCACGAAGAGACGCAGGGAAGCATCATCATCATCAGCCACCAGGAGCGCATCCTGAACATCGCGGACAAGATCGTGGTGCTGCGGGACGGCAGACTGGCTGAGGTCGGAACGCGCGATGAGATCCTGCCCGGCCTTCTGGGGACATCCCGGGAAGCCTGCAACGTACTGCTCGGAAAGATGGGAGGTGCCGTCTGATGGATGCGATCACCATGAACATGCTGAAGGAAGTGGCCGATCTGGACGCCCTTCCCGTCGGCGCTTACAATATCCGCGAGAACGGTAAGGCGGCGGGCCGGAACACCACGGCCAACATCGACATCGTTTCCAAGAAGGACGAGCCGGGCATCGACATCATCGTCAAGCCGGGCACCAAAAAGGAAAGCGTCCACATCCCCGTCATCATCAGCCAGACCGGGCTGAAGGACCTGGTCTACAATGATTTCTATATCGGGGAAGACGCCGACGTCGTGATCGTGGCCGGCTGCGGCATCCACAACTGCGGCGGCTCGCTGAGCCAGCATGACGGCGTCCATACGTTCCATCTGGAGAAGAACGCGAAGGTCCGGTACATCGAGAAGCATTACGGCGAAGGCGACGGGACCGGACGTCGCGTGATGAATCCGTCCACGGTGATCTACCTGGAGGAAGGCGCTTCCCTGGAGATGGAGACGACGCAGATCGCCGGGATCGACGATACGATCCGTGTGACGCGCGCTGAGGTCAAGGCCGGCGGCAGCCTGGTGGTGAAGGAAAAGATCCTGACCACCGGCGACCAGTACGCGCGGACGGACTTCGTGGTGGATCTGAACGGGGAAGGCAGTTCGGCCAATCTGATCAGCCGCAGCGTGGCGAAGGAAAACAGCCGGCAGGCCTTCGTGAGCGACATCCGCGGGAATGCGCCGTGCGCGGGGCATTCGGAGTGTGATGCGATCATCATGGACCGCGGCTCGGTGAGCGCGTCGCCGAAACTGACGGCGAACAACATCGATGCCGCGCTGATCCATGAAGCGGCGATCGGGAAGATCGCGGGCGAGCAGCTGGAAAAGCTGATGACGCTGGGACTGACCGAATCCGAAGCGGAAGAACAGATCGTGAACGGGTTTCTGTCCTGAGTTTCACCGCTTTCCATGGGCGGCAGACGAAGAATAACAGAGTGAGATGATGTCGCTGAAGCAGAGCGGAAGGTATTTAAAAGGCCGATGAAACATCGGCCTTTTTTCGTATGCGGATAAACGGCTGCTGATCATTCGATCTGCAGAAGGCGGTTACTGCATGACCCGGATCGTCGCTTCGTCCGTGCGGAATTCGATCTCGTCGGTGGCCTCGCCGATCTCGCCGTCGGTGTGGTAATACAGAGGGCGGGTGAGCTTGAGGCAGGCGCTGCGGCACTGGATGTAGGTGACGCGCCTGCGCTTCAGGTGGGCGCCGTTGAAGAGAGAAGAGGCAAGATACAGAATGAACATGAAATGATTGCGGGGCGCGACGATGCAAAGATCGATGAGGCCGTCGTGCGAAACAGCTTTGGGGGCGAAGTGGAAGCCGCCGCCTTCATAGGGAAGGTTCTGGGCGGACATGAAAGCCAGACGGCGGATGGGAATAGTCTTTTCCCCGTCGTTGAGGATCAGCTCACCGTCCGTCAGGGGGCAGGTGAGCAGATTCTTGATGCCGTAGAACAGATAGGAGAGCTTGCCCAGATGGATCTTGTTCAGAGCTTTTTTGACGCGCCCCTTTTCCAGGTCCCAGCAGACGGCCGCGTCAAATCCGATGCCGCCGGAGACGATGAAGCGGCGCGCAGGCTGGCCTTTTGCATGCGCGAAACCGATGTCCACGGCCTTCGGGGAAAGACCGCTGTGATCCACCGCCAGGTCCGGCGCGTTGTCCGCGGTCACTTTCAGTCCGATCCCGCGCGCAAAGTCGTTTCCGGAGCCGTACGGCACGTAAAAAATGGGAGAGTAGGAGGCCGTCCTGCCGGAGACCAGTTCGTTCAGCGTGCCGTCGCCGCCGATGACGCCGAGCATGTCCGTGTCCGGTCCGGAAAGCTGCTCCGCCAGCAGGCCGACCTGCCGGGGCGCCTTCGTTTCCACGGCTTCATAAGGGATGCCGGCCCGGTCCAGGGCCTGTCCGATCTCTTCCATACATTCCCGTCCGTGCCAGGATCTGGCCGCGGGATTCACGATAAAACGCAGCATGACGCGCCCCCGAAAGTTTGATGGCCTGATTATAGCACATTGAAAGGGATTATGGCAAAAAGTTTCGGAAAACAAAAAACCCGCCGAAGCGGGATCTGGGATAGCGGAGGAGGGATTTGAACCCCCGACACCGCGGGTATGAACCGCGTGCTCTCGCCAACTGAGCTACTCCGCCGCAAGACGCATTGATTAATTTACAACCAGGCCGTGCGATTGTCAAGTACTTTTTTCGCAAAATGCGTTATTTATCTTCTTCGATGACCTGGAACTCCAGAAAGTCGAAGTCGATCTCCTCAATGAACGAATCCGCGCGGAAGCGGGCCTTTGCGACCCGCTGGAAATCGCGCACGTTGTTTTTCAGCCAGATCGGGACGGGAAGGTTCAGGGCGGCGCAGCATTCCTCCAGCGCGCTGAATATCTTCGCGGTGCGGCTTTCCGTGCCGAAGCGCTCCGCCACGGTGTCCCGGATCAGGTGATTATCGGTAATGATCTTAGCCCAAAAGCGCATGACAGTTCCTTTTTGCGCCGGGAAGGGAAGAAAGAAGAGGGATCGAAAAAAATCCCTCAATTCAGGATTGACAAACCCGGCAACATGTTATAAGATAGTTGACGTCGTCAGACAAGCTTCCTTGGCTCAGCTGGTAGAGCGACGCATTCGTAATGCGTAGGTCGCCGGTTCGAATCCGGCAGGGAGCTTTTTTTGTGCCCGCTTCAGGACCAGGGCTCGCCGCTCGGCGCGGCGGGAGCAGCCGGCTCGGACGTTTTGTCCTCCATCGCGTTGACGGATCCGATGACGCCCAGATACAGCAGCGCGGCCCCCAGGACGCGCAGGATCGTTTCTTTGTCGAATCCGCGGATGAACATGATGACGCCCAGAATGACGGACGTGACGGATACGGCCGCCATGTACTTCCAGTCCTTGCCCTTGCTCTTCTGGCGGATGGACTGGACCAGGCCGGCGATGCCGCCCAGCGCTACCAGGATCCCGGCGATCGTGGGGAAGATGCTGATGACCGTGTCCCGGATGATGATGTCCACGATGCCCAGCACGATCAGCGCACCGCCGAAACACAGGCTGACCAGGTCTTTCTTTTCCTTTTCCTTCTTGACCAGATACGAAACGCCAATGATGATGCCCAGCAGGATCATGCCGGCGCCGAGAAGCAGCACCGCAATGGACAGGGATCTGCTGGGGTACAGCAGGAACATCAGCCCGGCAGCCGCCAGAATGACCATGATGGTGACATTAAATACTTTGGTCTTCATAACGTTTCCACACTCCTTTGCTCCAGTATAAGTTTTTCTGAAACAAGATGCAAGTACCGGCGATATTTTTCTTGCCTGACGCGCAGATTTGTGGTAAATTACATCTGTTATCCTTCGGCGTTTTGCCAGACAGGAAGGAATACGGGATGGTGTAGAATGCAAAGATACGGTGTAAATGAACTGCGTCAGATGTTCCTGGACTATTTTGCCTCGAAAGGCCACCTGGCCCGCGGCAGTTATTCCCTGGTGCCTCATAATGATAAAAGCGTGCTGCTGATCCCTGCGGGCATGGCGCCCTTAAAGCCCTATTTCACGGGCCAGGAGATCCCGCCCAACCGCCGCATGGCGACCTGCCAGAAATGCGTGCGGACCGGCGACATCGACAATGTGGGCCACACGGCGCGCCACCTGACCTTCTTCGAAATGCTGGGCAACTTCAGCTTCGGCGATTATTTCAAGAAGGAAGCCATCGCCTGGTCCTGGGAGTTCCTGACCGAAGTCGTCGGTCTGGATCCGGACCGCCTGTATCCGTCCATCTATCTGGACGATGACGAGGCGTTCGAGATCTGGAACAAGCAGGAAGGCATCCCGGCGGACCGCATTTTCCGTTTCGGCAAGGAGGATAACTTCTGGGAGCACGGCGCCGGCCCCTGCGGCCCCTGCTCGGAGATCTACTATGACCGCGGCGAAAAGTACGGCTGCGGCAAGCCTACGTGCACGGTCGGCTGCGACTGCGACCGGTACATGGAAGTCTGGAACAACGTGTTCACGCAGTTCAACGGCGACGGGCACGGAAATTACGTGGAACTGGCCAGCAAGAACATCGACACCGGCATGGGCCTGGAGCGTCTGGCGGTCGTCGTGCAGGACGTGGACAGCGTGTTCGACATCGATACGATGAAGGCGCTGAACGAGGAAGTCTGCGGGATCGCACATGTGAATTACAAGGAAGATCCGAAGAAGGACGTGTCCATCCGCGTGATCGTGGACCACATCCGCTCCGTGACCTTCATGGTGTCCGACGGCATCATGCCTTCCAACGAAGGCCGCGGCTACGTGCTGCGCCGCCTGCTGCGGCGCGCGGCCCGTCACGGCCGCCTGCTGGGCATTAAGGGCAGTTTCCTGACCCGGATGGCGGATAAGGTCATCGAGACCTCTCGCGACGGCTATCCGGAGCTGGAGGAAAAGAAGGTCAAGATCCACGCCGTGATCCAGGAGGAAGAAGATAAATTCAACCGCACCATCGATCAGGGCCTGCAGATCCTGGGCGGCCTGGAGAAGGAACTTGAGGAGACCGGCTGCACCGTGCTGGACGGCGCGCAGGCGTTCCGCCTGTACGACACCTACGGCTTCCCGCTGGATCTGACCAAGGAGATCCTGGAAGAGAAGGGCATCACGGTGGACGAGGACGGCTTCGCGGCCGCCATGGAGATCCAGAAAGAGACCGCCCGCGGCGCCCGCAAGGGCACCAACTACATGGGGGCGGACGTGACCGTGTATGAGGAACTGGACGCCTCCCTGACCTGCCGGTTCGACGGCTATGACCGCCTGGAGGAAGACGCGGAGATCGTCGCCATGACGTCCGACGAGATCGTCGGCGAACTGTCGGAAGGCGATAAGGGGACCATCCTGACGGCCGAAACGCCGTTCTACGCCACCATGGGCGGCCAGCAGTGCGACACCGGCCTGATCACGGGCGCGGACGGCAGCGTGTTCCGGGTGGAAGACACCATCAAACTGCCGGGCGACAAGATCGGCCACGTCGGCACGGTCGAAAAAGGCGCGTTCCGTCTGGGCGATACCGTCCATCTGTCCGTAAATGAGGCACGCCGCAGCGCCACCGCCCGCAACCACAGCGCGACCCATCTGCTGCAGCGGGCGCTCCGCGAAGTGCTGGGCGACCATGTGGAGCAGGCCGGCTCCTACGTGGATGCGGAACGCCTGCGTTTCGACTTCTCCCATTTCGCGCCGATGACCGCGGATGAGATCCGTCAGGTCGAAGAGAAAGTTAATGCCGCGATCCTGTCCGCCACGCCGGTCACCACGATCCTGAGCTCGCTGGAAGAGGCGCGCAAGGAAGGCGCGATGGCGCTGTTCGGCGAAAAGTACGGCGACGTGGTACGTGTCGTGAAGATGGGCGGCTATTCGACCGAGCTCTGCGGCGGCACGCACGTGGCCAACACGGCGCAGATCGCCTGCTTCAAGATCGTTTCCGAAGCCGGCATCGCGGCGGGCGTGCGGCGCATCGAAGCGCTGACCGCGGCCAACCTGCTGGCGTACTACCGGGGCGTGGAAGGCCGTCTGGCGGCTTCCGCGGCCGCGGCGAAGACGAATCCGGAGGATCTGGAGAAGAAGATCGGCCAGTTCCAGGCCGAGATCAAGTCGCTGCATCAGGAAAACGAGCAGCTGAAGGCGAAGATCGCCGGCGCCGCCATGGGCAACGTCCTGGATCGGGTGCAGGAAGTCTCCGGTGTGAAGCTGCTGGCCATGAACGCGGAAGGTCTGGACATGAACGGCCTGCGGAACATGGGCGACAAGCTCCGCGATCAGCTGGGCGAGGGCGTCGTGGTCCTGGCTTCGGCCGAAGGCGGAAAGGTCAGCCTGATCGTGTCCGCCACGGAAAGCGCCGTCGCGAAGGGCGCGCACGCGGGCAATCTGATCCGCAGACTGGCCCCGATGGTCGGCGGAGGCGGAGGCGGCCGTCCGAACATGGCGCAGGCCGGCGGCAAAGATCCGTCCGGGATCCCGGCCATGCTGGAAAAGGCCGCGGAATTCCTGAAGGAAATGCTGTAAAAAACCGCTTGACTAAGTAACATTTTGTGCTATACTGTCAGATGCGCTGCGGTAACGCAGGATTCTTAAGACGAAAGGGGTGAAACAGAATGGCAACCGTTATCGTTAAAGAAGGCGAGTCCCTTGACAATGCTCTGCGCCGCTTTAAGCGTCAGTGCGGCAAGGACGGGATCCAGCAGGAGATCCGTAAGCGCGAGCATTATGAAAAGCCCAGCGTTCGTCGCAAGAAGAAATCCGAAGCGGCAAGGAAGCGCAAGTTCAGATAAGGGCTTTCGAGGGGGGCGGCGACGCCCCCTTTTGATTTGCCTTCCTTCCGTCCGCCCCTGCATTTGTGGTTGAAAAACCGGTTCGGATTCACTATAATATTACGAGAAATTTATCCAAAGGAAAGATCTATGCCGAGAGAGTTTCAATTCAAGAACATAGAAGACCAGCGCGCCGTTTTCGGTACGCAGGACGTCTGGGCCAGGAAACTGGAAAAGGAACTGAACGTCTCCCTGACGCTGCGCGGAGACTCCGTGGAGATCGGCGGCGACGAAAGCAGCAGGGCGATGGCCCTGCAGGTCCTCAAAGCCATGGTCCAGCTGACCCGTCAGGGCGAGGAGCTGCGCGAGGACACCGTGGAACGGCTGATCGAGGAAGCCGGGGAAGGTTCCCTGGATTCCCTGTTCAAGGCCATGGAAAACGCGGTGACCATGAACTACAAGGGCCTGCCGATCAAGTGCAAGACCTTCGGCCAGCAGAATTACGTGGAAATGCTGCGGGAAAAAGCCGTGACGATCTGCATCGGGCCGGCCGGCACCGGCAAGACGTACCTGGCGGTCGCGCAGGCCGCGCAGGAACTGAAAGAAGGGCTCATCGAGCGCATCATCATGTCGCGTCCCGCCATCGAAGCGGGCGAAGAGCGCCTGGGCTTCCTGCCCGGCGATCTGGCGCAGAAGGTGGATCCTTACCTGCGGCCGCTCTATGATGCGCTGCGCGACGTGTTCGGCCAGGAACGCGCGGACAAACTGCGCGAGAACGGCGTAGTGGAAGTGGCACCGCTGGCGTACATGCGTGGCCGCACGCTGAATCACGCCCGCATCATCATCGACGAGGGCCAGAACGCGTCGCTGTCCACGCTGAAGATGGCGCTGACGCGTCTGGGCGAAGATTCGCGCATGGTCCTGACCGGCGACGTGACGCAGATCGACCTGCCCAAGATCAGTGATTCGGGCCTGACCCGGTGCGCGGAGATCCTGCGCGGCGTGGAGGGCATCGGCGTGATCCATCTGACGAACCGCGACGTGGTCCGCAATAAGATCGTCAAGGACATCGTCAAGGCCTTCGAAAAGGAAGAAGCCCGCCAGGAAGAGCGCCGGAACGCGCCGCGCGCCTACGATCCGGAGCGGCGGAAGGGCGGCCCGATGTATCTGGGAAAAGAAGGGAAAAAACATGACGATCACCCTTACGTTTGAAACGGACGATCCCTTCGGATTCGACGCGGAAGCGCTGATCCGGCAGGTGGCGGAAGCGGCCGTGGAAAAAGAGGCGTGCCCGTACGCCTGCGCCGTGGATGTTCTGATCCTTGACAATGACGCGATGCGCGAGATCAACCGGGAGGAGCGGGGCATCGACGCCCCGACGGACGTGCTGAGCTTTCCGGCCGTCCCGTTTGACGTCCCCGGCGATTTTTCGCATCTGGAAGACGATCCGATGCTGTTCGAACCGGACAGCGGCGAACTGCTGCTGGGCGACATGGTCATCTCCGCGGACAAAGTGCTGTCCCAGGCGGAGGAGTACGGACACAGCCCGCGGCGGGAACTGGCTTTCCTGACCGCGCACAGCATGTACCATCTGATGGGATACGACCATGAAACGGAGCCGGAGCGGCTGATCATGGAAGAAAAGCAGGAGAGCCTCCTGCAGGAACTGGGGATCACAAGGGACGATGGCTGAAACACAGAAGAAGACCAATTTCATCGCGCAGGGCGGCATCCTGGCCCTGGCCGGCATCATCAGCCGCATCATCGGCATGCTGTACCGCATCCCCCTGATGAACATCATCGGAGAGCAGGGCAGCGGCATTTACAGTACGGCCTATGATATCTACAACATCATGCTGCTGATCTCGTCCTACAGCCTGCCCATGGCGGTCTCCAAGATGGTGTCCGCCAAGCTGAGTCTGAAACAGTACCGCAACGTGTGGCAGGTGCTGGCCGTGAGCATGGCTTTCGGCGCCGCCCTGGGACTGGCGGCCGCGGCGCTCATGTATTTCGGAGCCGGATTCCTGGCGGGCACCGTGCTGAGCATGCCGCGCGCGGTGCTGGCGGTCAGACTGCTGGCTCCTACCGTGTTTATCATGGGCATGCTGGGCGTGCTCCGCGGTTTCTTCCAGGGCCACGGGACCATGGTCCCGACGGCGGTCTCGCAGATCCTGGAGCAGATCATCCACGTGGGCGTCAGCATCGCGGCGGCCCATATCCTGTTCAATCGGGGACTGGAGAAGGAAGCGGCGGGAAGCCAGATGACAGCCCCGGCGTACGGCGCGGCGGGCGCCACGATCGGTACCGGCGTCGGCGCGCTGGCGGCGCTGCTGTTCGTCGGTTTCATTTTCCTGCTGTACAGAAAAACACTCGTCAGACGCTGCCGGCGCGATGTGAGCGGCGTGCTGGATACGCCCGGCTCCACGCTGAAGACGGTCGTGATCACGGCCGTTCCGATCCTGATCAGCGCGACGATGGCCAATATCGTCAACCTCCTAGATCACGGCATTTTCGGCGCCTATATGGGTCCGGAGCAGATGGATCTGTATGAGACGCTCTGGGGCGCCTACAGCGGCAAATTCATCGTTCTGACCAACGTCCCGATCGCGATCGCAACGGCGCTTTCGGCCTCCACGCTCCCGACCGTCTCCGCGCATATGGCGCAGGGCGACCGGGAAGGCGCCATGCAGAAAGCGGCTTCCGCCATCCACGTCATCACCCTGGTGGCGCTGCCCGCCTCCCTGGCGCTGGCGGTCCTGGGCAAACCCTGCCTGGACATGCTGTTCCGTTCCACGGACAATACGCTGGCCGGGCAGATGCTGCTGGCCGGCTTTGCCATGGTCATCGGCTTTTCCCTGTCCGCCGTCAGCGTGGGGATCCTGCAGGGCAGCGGCCTGTTCTGGGTGCCCATCCGGAATTATGCGGTCTCGCTGGCCATTCACGTCCCGCTCCTGGCGCTGGCTCTGTTCGTGCTGAAAACGGGGATCCTGGGCGTGGTCGTATGCAATGCTTCCTTCGGGCTGTGCTCCTCCGTGCTGAACATCATCTCGATGCACCGGAAACTGGGGTACCGGCAGGAACTGAAAAGGACCTTCGGCCTGGTGCTGGCGGCTTCGGTCATCATGGCCGCCGCGGCGTTCGGGATCTATAAAGGGCTGTACGCCCTGCATTTCGGCAATACGATCAGCATGATGGTCTGCATCGTGCTGGCTCTGATCATTTATTTCGCCGCGATCCTGCTGCTGGGAGCGGTCAATGAGGAAGAACTGAGAAGCATGCCCAAGGGCGGCGCGCTGGTGTCCGCAGCAAAGAAACTGCGGCTGCTGCGTCAGGAGGAGGCTTAAGATGAAGATCGCGGTGATCGGGGGCGGCGCATCCGGCCAGATGGCGGCGCTGACCGCGGCGGGATCCGGGGCGGAAACAGTGATCCTGGAAGCCGGGACGGTCCCGGGCAGGAAGATCCTTTCCACCGGCAACGGCCGCTGCAACCTGACCAATCTGGCGCTGGACCCGGCTCTGTACCAGGGATCCTGCCGCCGGCACGCGTCCCTGCTCCTGCGTGAATTCGGCGTGCAGGACACGCTGGATTTCTTTGACGGCATCGGCATTCCGACCGTGGCCGCCGGGTCCGCCCGCGGCAACGACGCCTGGGTCTATCCGTCCTGCCGGGAAGCGTCCGCGGTCCGGATGGCGCTGGAAATGGAATGCGAGCGCCGGAACGTGCGGATCCGGAAAGAAGCTCGCGCCGTGTCCCTGAAAAAACAGACCGGCCGTTTCCTGATCGGCCTGGAAAACGGCTCCGCGGAAGAAGCGGACCGCGTGATCCTGACGACCGGCGGCAAGGCTTTTCCCAAGTCCGGTTCGGACGGGAGCGGATATGCGCTGGCGGCCTCGTTCGGCCACCAGATCGTGACGCCGCTGCCCGCGCTGGGACCCGTGATCAGTTCCTCCCCATACACGAAAAATCTGTCCGGCCTGCGCGCGGAAGCGCTGCTGTCCCTGCAGGCGGACGACACGGAGATCGCGCGGGAATACGGCGAAGTCCAGTTTACGGACTACGGCCTTTCGGGCATCCCCGTCTTCCAGCTGAGCGGCCGCATCGCGCGTGAACTCGCCGCGGATCACCGCGTGACGCTGGTCCTGGACCTCCTGCCGGACAAAACGGAGCAGGACATACGGATGGATCTGGCGGAACGCAAGCTGCGCCGCCGAGACCGTGAGAGCGGTACGCTGCTGCTGGGGCTGGTCCCTTCCAAAATGGTCCCGGTCCTGTTTCAGGAAAGCGGCATCCCGCTGCACGTCCCCTGCCGGGAGATCTCTCAGAACGGACTGACGCGCCTGGCGGAACTGCTCACGGCCTTTGCCTTCCCCATCGGCGGCGTGAAGGATTTCGACGCCTGCCAGGTCACTTCCGGCGGCATCCCCGCCACGGAGGTCAGCCTGAATCTGGAGTCCATCAAATGCGTCGGCCTGTATTTTGCCGGTGAGATCCTGGACCTGGACGGCCCCTGCGGCGGCTACAACCTGCAATGGGCCTGGACCAGCGGCTATGCGGCCGGAAAAGCCGCGGCAAAGACCGCCGAATAGAGGTGCGGAATGTCTGAAACAGTGAAAAAGAAACCGCTTTTCACCGCGCTGGCGGCCGTCCTGCTGCTGACGCTCATCATCAGCACCGCCGTGGTGCTGACGCTCCATTTGCGGATCATTTACTATAACGACATCCAAGCTTTGCATATCGAAGAACTCTCCGGCATGCCCGCAGAAAAGATCCGGGAAAACTACGATGTCCTCATCGACTACAACCTGCTCTGGAACCGCGGACCTCTGCGCTTTCCCGACTTCCCCATGTCCGCCGGCGGTGAGACCCATTTCCGCGAAGTGAAACGCATCTTCGACGTCTTCCAGATCCTGTTCCCCCTATCGCTGGCGGGAATGAGCATCCTGTGGATAAAAGCCAAAGGCCTGCGGGACGGCCGCTATGCGCGCGTGACGGGATATCTCTGCTTCGGGATCGTGGCTGCGCTGGGCGTGTTTGCCCTGATCGGCTGGGACCGGCTGTTCGTCGTGTTTCACAAAGTGTTTTTCAACAACGATTTCTGGCTCTTTGATTATGCGACCGATCCGGTCATCACCATTCTGCCGGATACCTTTTTCCTGCATGAAGCCATCCTGATCCTGGCCGTCGTCCTGACCGGCGGCGCCCTGGCCCTGATCCTGGGACTGAAAGCAAAACACAGAAAATAAGGCGGATCCTCGGACCGCCTCAAGGAGGATAATGATCATGAAAAAATCTCTCGGAAAGAACGCTTCCGTATTTCCCATGCCTGTGCTGATGATCGCTACCTACGACGAAAACGGCAAGGTCGACGTGATGAACGCCGCGTGGGGCATGAACTGCGAAATGGACCAGCTGGTGCTCTGCCTGACCGGCACGCATAAGACCTCGAAGAACCTGCGGCTGAGCAAAGCCTGTACCGTTGCTTTTGCGGATCAGGCGCACCTGAAGGAAGCCGATTATTTCGGCATGGCGACCGGCAACAAGACGGAAGACAAATTCGAACGCACCGGCCTGCACGCCATCAGAAGCGAAAAAGTCAACGCGCCGATCATTGAGGAATTCCCCATCGTGATGGAATGCGAACTGCTGGAGGAAGTCGATACGGACCATCTGCACTGCTTCGTCGTCAGGGTCCTGGACACCCTGGCGGAAGAGAGCGTCCTGAAAGAAGACGGCAAGCCCTGCATGCACAAAGCCGGCGCCGTTCTCTTCAACCAGTTCCGCGCTTCCTACATGGGCATCGGAGAAAAAGACGGCAAGGCCTGGAGCGAAGGAAAAGCGCTGCTGTAAAACCCGGTCCATCGGAAACAAAAAAAGAGCGGATGCCGTTAAGGGCTGATGCTCATAAGAAAGTTTTGATGAAAATGGGCATCTGTCTGAAGGGTTGACTAACTGAAAATACCGGATTGCTGTACTATACAGCAATCCGGTAATATTTTATGGGGTTGATAGAGACGAAAAAAGCCCTCCTCTCATAGCGCATGTGCGATTATGCCGTAAGAAAATGCCAGGTACGGATATATGTTTCAGTCTCTGGCTATGTAATGGCCAGTATTCAATTAAGTGATTCCGACAAATGAGAATAAGTCGCTCTAAAGGTTTACCTGACA
>JAFRRM010000001.1 GCA_017428105.1 Lachnospiraceae bacterium
ACCCGAGAGACCCGTTTACGGGTGGCAAGTAACAACCTCGCGCCGCTGGCAGGCCACTTTATACGCACTTGTGCGTGGCTAGTAGTATTAGGGCTATGCCCGAAAATGAAAAACCACCCGCTAGGCGGGTGGATCATTATTATTTGCCCTTTCGTCCCGCTCAGAAATCCAGCCGGTCCAGCCGCCCCAGCAGTTCCGAAATGTGCTGTTTGCAGACGGAGATCATCGCCCGCCCTTCCGGGTCGTTCAGCCCGTGCCGCCGCACGCTGCGCCGCATGACGCGCATGCAGGAGATCAGCATGGCCTGATCCGCCACCTTCCGCTTGAATTCCGCGGAAGCGTCGCCCAGGTACAGGTCCAGCGTTTCCGCCCACAGATCTTCGGCGGTCTTGTGCGGGAACCCGTAGAACACCTGCGTCTTCTCCGGCTCCAGTTCGGAATAGCCCAGATAAGCGGCGTAGAGGTTGCCCAGTTCAAAGACGGGATGGCCCATGCTCAGTGTGTCCATGTCGATGAGCAGGACTTCGTCTTCCTGGAGCATGATGTTCTTGAAATGATAATCCCCGTGCAGCATATAGGGGTGCTCCGGGACGTTTTCGACCAGTTCGACGAGGCGTGCGCCTTCCGCTTCCGGCAGATAAGGCTTCAGGAAGACCGCCCAGTCCAGCACTTTCTCCTTCATGCCGGGCATGGCGCCGGGCTCCAGACGCGTCCCGTGGATCCGGTTCAGCAGGTCCACGGACAGCCTGACCAGCTCCGGGCGGCGGGAAGGATCCTCCACCAGCAGGGAGGCAAAGGAGCGGGCGTTCAGCAGCTCAAAGACGGAGCCGTAGCCGCTGCCGACGCGCACGACGTCGTAGGGGATCGCCGTGGGGATGCCTGCGATGAAGGCCTTCCGCGCCAGTTCGCGCTCTCTTGTGATCTCCGGCAGGGCGTCGGCGTCGTCGTAGACTTTCACGATGGTGTCCGTATCGATGCGGTAGACCTTGCCGTTGGCGCCGCTGCCGATGACTTCGCAGCCCTCGACGGAGACGCGGCGGTAGGCCTTGCGCACGTCCAGGAGCACGGTGAATCCGGTCATGTCCAGGATCTCGTAGATCTCCGGAGAGACGTTGTCCAGCCGCAGGCTGTCAAAGCGTTTTTTCAGGCGCAGCAGGACGCGCAGGCCGGCGCTGGAGATGTATTCCAGGTCCGTGCAGTCCGCGGACAGCTCGGCGGGAACGAATTCCCGGATGATCCTGTCCGCCTGCTCCTCGGTCCGGCCGGCGTTCGCAGAGTCGATGTGACCGGCCAGAAACAGCGTCAGATGACCGTTCTCATACACATACTTCATTTGTTCCATGTCTTCCTCCGCCGTTCTGCTTACAGTAAGATCTTTCTGGCGGTCAGGATGTTCCGCCCGTCTTTGTATTCGTAGGACATTTCGTCCATCATCTTTTTGGCCATGAACACGCCCAGGCCGCCGGCTTCCCGTTCTTCCAGACTCAGATGGACGTCGGGGTCCTCCCGGGAGAGCGGGTCGAACGGCTTGCCGCTGTCGGAAAAGCGCAGGGTGGCGGTCTTCGGTTCCCCGCCCACGGCGATGCCGAAGGTGGCCTGACCGGTGCCCGGCGCGTAGCTGTACATGGAGATATTGCTGAAGATCTCGTCGATGACCACGTCGATCTGCATCATGATCTTCATCGGGCAGCCCGCCGCTTCCAGCACTTCGTCCGCGAAGGCCGTGACGGCGGCGACGTTATCGATCGTGGCGTCCAAAGTGATCTCTTTCATCGGATCATCCCTGTCCTTTCCTGCTTCCGGGCCCCGGTATTCCAGGCAGAGCATCGTCAGGTCGTCCGCCTGCGGCGCTCCGTCCACGTAGTCCTCCACGGCGTCGGCGACCGTTTCCAGCACCTCGCGCGGCGAGGCGTCCTCCGCCGGGGACAGCGCTTTCAGCATCTGATCCGTGCCGAAGAGCTGTTCGTTCCGGTCGGTCGCTTCCGGCAGGCCGTCCGTGTAGAGGAACAGTTTTCCGCCGGGCTCCAGCTGCAGTTCATATTCCTTGTATTTCACGCCCGGCAGACCGCCGACCACGAAACTGTGCTTGTCCTTGATCAGTTCGAACCGTCCGCCCGGCTTCTGCAGCACGGGGTATTCATGCCCCGCGTTGGCGGCGGTGAGCCGGCCGCTCTTTAAGTCCAGCACGCCGAACCAGACGGTGACGAACATTTCCTCCTGATTGGCGTCGCAGATGCGGGTGTTGGCCGTCGCCAGCACTTCGGCGGGGCTCTTGCCGGACATCGCCTCGATCTTCAGCAGGATCTTGCAGCCCATCATGTAGAGCGCCGCGGGAATGCCTTTGCCGGAGACGTCCGCCATCACCAGGCCCAGGTGGTCCTCGTCGATCAGGAAAAAGTCGTAGAAGTCGCCGCCCACTTCCTTGGCGGGCGTCATGACGGCGTAGATGTCAAAGTCGCTGCGGCCCGGGAAGGCGGGATCCACGCCGGGCAGCATGTCGGTCTGGATGCGGGCGGCCAGCGCCAGTTCCGTGCTCAGCCGTTCCTTTTCCGCCGTGATGCGGGTGGTGTACGTCTCGTAATCCACCAGGTCCTGCTCCATGTCCGCCATGGTCAGGGCCAGGTTTTCCAGCTCGTCGCCGGTCGTGATCTGGAGCTGCTCGAAATGGCCGTGGACCTCGGTGCCTTTCCGCTTGTCGCGGACGTAGGAGGCCGCGGCTTCCGCGATCCGGTTGATCGGGGTCACGATGCGCTTCTGCATGTGGCGGGTGCTCAGGAGCGCCATCAGGACGCCCGCGATGATCAGCGCCAGCGTGTATTTCCACAGGAACGACCACGTCCCGCTCCAGACTTCGCGCAGCGTCACGTCCGCCATGAAGAAGGCGATCACGCTCCCGTCCATGTCATGACAGACGGGATACCCGGTGGTGCAGATCCAGCCGTAGCGTTCTTCCCGGGAGATATGGTAAAGGCGTCCCTGCCCGTCCCAGTCCAGGAATTTCTCGGGCTCGCCCTCGTCTGCCGCTTCCCAGTAGCCGACGGGACAGCCGGTCGCCTCGCTGATGTCCGGGTCCGCGACGTAGACGAGGCGGCAGGCGGCGCGGTCGTAGAAGGCCAGGTAGAAATCGTTCTGGTCGCTGCTTTCCTGGAACTCGCTCAGCATTTTCATCAGGCTGATGTAACTGCCTTCGGCGGTCACGTGCTCAAAGCGCTCATGATAGGCCTCCGTGCCCACTTCCGCCAGCTGCTCATCGGTGAGCGAAGAGTAGATCCTATGCACCTCGCTGATGACGGGGTCGAGGTCCAGCATCCGCTCCGAGAAGCGCGCCGCGGTCTTGCTCAGGTTGAAGCCTTCGGCCACGTACTGCCCGATCAGGGCGAACGCGTACAGAGACACGCCCATGAGCAGCGAGATCAGGCCGAACATGAAGGCGACGAAGTTTACCGAGTGGAAAATATGCGCCGCCAGGGAGTGGTGCATCCGCTCCCATTTCGTCATATCCCGTACGCTTTTCTCCGGCATGGCGGCTCCTTTTCCCTGACGGCCCAATCAACCATTTTCATTGTAGCGCCTGCCCGGTTTTTTGTAAAGAAAAAAAGAAAAGGGAAGGTCCGAAAAGGACTTTCCCTCTGAAAACAGGGCCGGCCGGGGATTGCCCCCGCGGCGCTGTCACGCGTAGAAGACCCAGAAGAAGATGTAGGCGGGGATCACGGCGGCAAGGGTGAAGGGAACGCCGATCTTCAGGAAGTCGCTGTTCCTGACGGTGTAGCCTTCTTTGCGGAGGATGCCGATGCCGGTGATGTTGGCGGAGGCGCCGATGGGGGTCAGGTTGCCGCCCAGGGTGGCGCCGGAGAGCAGGCCGAAGTACAGGATCGTGGGGTCCACGCCCATGGCCAGCGCCATGCCGCGTACGACCGGCAGCATGGTGGTGACGTACGGGATGTTGTCGATGAAGGCGGAGAACACCACGCTGACCCAGGTGATCAGGGTGTAGATCCAGAACAGATTCCCGCCGCCGATGCGGTCGAAAAGCTGCGCGATGGCGTCGATCACGCCCTGCTCGGTAATGCCGCCGATGACGATGAACAGGCCGAACAGCAGGAGGATCGTATCAAAATCGATCTCTTTCAGCAGGTCCAGGACCGCCTGCGGCCGCTTCTTCTGGATCACGCTGCGGATCATGCCGATCAGCATGAGGACCGTGCAGATCAGGCCGTTCGTGATGGACGGCTTGTCCGGGATAAAGGAAGCCGCGATCAGCAGCAGCACCGTGCCTGCCATCAGGACGGACGGGAAATAGTCCGTCACGACGGTCCGCTCCCGGCTCTCCACTTTCTGTGTTTCATTTTTGAAGAGGATCAGCAGCAGCGACGCCGCGCACACCGCGCCGAGCTCCACCGCCCAGAAGATGCCGGGCCTGCCTTTGTACCAGAAGAAATCCATGAAGCTCATGCCCGCGTAGCCGCCCAGCAGGATGGACGTGGTGTCGCCCACCAGCGTGGCCGCGCCCTGCAGGTTGGAGGAGACGGCGATGGCAATGATCATGCCCACGGGGTTGATCTTCAGCTTTTTGGCGATGGCCAGCGCGATCGGCGCGATCATCAGCACGGTGGCCACGTTGTCAATGAAGGCGGAGACGATGCCCGCGAACAGGGACAGCACGATGATGGCCCACTTCACGTTGGACACCTTGCTCAGGATGATGTCCGCCAGCAGCATGGGCATTTTCGACTCGATCACGAGCGCGACGGTGCCCATCGTGCCGAAGATCATCAGCAGGACGTTGAAGTCCACGGAGGACAGCGCCTTTCCCCAGGGCAGCAGGCCGCTGATCAGGAAAACGGCGGCGCTGGCCAGGGCGATCCAGGGCCGGACCTTCTGGAAGATGATCATCAGAACATAGGTGGCGAGAAAGATAATCAGAGCCGGAATCATAGTTCCTCCTTGTCTCGGCGGGATAAAAAAACAAGACTCCCCGCACCTCAAAAAAATGCGTAAAGTCTCGCCTCTTTCCCTTCCGGTCCGGGCCTCTGCCGTGATGACGGACCGGAAAACGCAGCGCGCAGGCTACTCCCTTTAACGAAAGAACCATATCACAAACCGCACGGGATTGCAAGCGGAAAACGCACTGTTCCGCGGTTTTCCGCCGCTTACTTGACTTGCCGTGCGCTGTCTTTTATACTGGAAAAAGCAACACTGCCATCGCAGAAAAGGAGGCGCTCATGAAACCCGTAGCCGTTGATGAATTCTTCGGATTCAAATTTCTGTCCAACATCACCTTCTCTCCGGAGGGCGGCAGCGCCTGCCTGACCGTCACGGAGATCAACAAAAAAAAGGACGAGTACCGCTCTTTCCTGACCCTGTACCGGGATAAAAAGTTCATCCGCCTGACCTCGTTCGGCAAGGAACGCAGCTTCCAGTATCTGGACGAGGAAACCATTCTGTTCCCCGGAAAGCGGGATGCGGACAAGGACGCGGAAGGCGACATTTCCAGCTGCTGGTACACCATCTCCTTAAAGGGCGGCGAGGCGCAGGAGGCTTTCCGCTTCCCGATCCCGGTGAGCAAGGTCATGCCGCTGGACGGCGGCGACCTGCTGGTGCTGGGCACGACGTTCCCGGGCTTCGAGGATCTGTACCGGGGCGATCCGAAGCTGCTCGCGGCGTACCGGAAGCACATGAAGGACAACAAGGATTACGAGGTCATCGAACAGGTCCCGTGGTGGTGGAACGGCGCGACGTACACGAAAGGCGCGTACACCTCCCTGTTCCGCTACGACCGCAGAAAGAAGGCCCTGACCCGCCTGACCGCCCTGAATGAGAGCGTGAGCCAGACGGAACTGAGCATCGACAGAAAGAGCGTGTTTTTCACGGCGTTCCCGGTGAAGCCGTTCCTGAAGCTTCACGGCACCGGGGAGATCCGCCGTCTGGATCTGGAAACGGGGAAGTCAAAGACCCTCGTCAGGAGCGGTCCGGACTTTGAACCGCATGGTTTTGCCGTGGGCGAGACGTTCCTGCTGGTGATGGCTTCCGACCTGAAATACGGTCTGAATACGGATACGGATTTCTACAGGTGGGATTATAAGACCGGCAAACTGAGCCTGTACGCGAAGCACGGCGAATCCGTCCATTCCTCCGTGGGCACGGACGTGCGCTACGGCGGCGGACGCGGCGTGAAAATGGCCGGCGACGTGTGCTGGTTCATTTCCACCCGGTTCGACAGCGCGGGGCTGTACAAACTGGAGGACGGCGAGATCACGGCGGTGTTCGACCGACCCGGCTCCGTGGACAGTTTCGATATCTGCGGCGGGAAGATCCTGATGATCGGCCTCTTCGACATGAAGCCGCTGGAACTCTACGACGGCAAAGGCCGCCGGCTGTCGCGCTTCAACGAGGCGGCGCTGCGCGGAAAATACGTGGCGCAGCCGGAGACTCTCAACGTGAAGCGGAAGGGGTACGAAGTGCACGGATTCGTGCTGAAGCCGATGGATTATGATCCGGAAAAGAAATATCCGGTGATCCTGGACATCCACGGCGGACCCAAGACCGTGTACGGGCCGGTGTTTTACCATGAGATGCAGTACTGGGCCGGCAAGGGCTATTTCGTCATTTTCTGCAACCCGACGGGGTCGGACGGCCGCGGCGGGTTCATGGACATCCGCGGAAAGTACGGAACGGTGGATTATGAGGACATCATGGCGTTCACGGATGCGGCGCTGAAGGCGTATCCGGCGATGGACAGGAAAAATCTGTTCGAGACCGGCGGGTCGTACGGCGGCTTCATGACGAACTGGATCATCGGCCATACGAACCGGTTCAAAGCCGTGGCCAGCCAGCGCTCCATCTCCAACTGGTTCTCCATGCTGGGCGTCTCCGACATCGGCGTCGGCTTCACGGAAGACCAGAACCTCTCCAGCCCCTGGGACGACCCCGAAAAACTCTGGTTCCACAGCCCGATGCAATATGCGGACAAGGTCAGGACCCCCACGCTGTTCATCCACTCCTTCGAAGATTACCGCTGCCCGATCGACCAGGGCTACCAGATGTTCACCTCCCTCATCGCCCACGGCGTGGAGGCCAGGATGGTCTGCTTCCGCGGCGAGAACCACGAGCTCTCGCGGAGCGGCAAGCCCAGCCACCGGCTGAAAAGGCTGAACGAGATCACGGAGTGGTTCGAGAAACATAAAGGGTAAAGCATGAGATGACAGGGGATGCGCCCCTGTCATCTTTTTTTGTGAAAAAGGCTTGACAAGTTAGCGAGCGCTAACTATAATGGCAGAAGGTTAGCGAAGACTAACTTCGGTCCGCTGGATGCGGGCCGGAAGGGATCAAAAAGGAGAGGAAACATGCTGCCGCTGTGTTTTGTGGAAGACGGGGAGGATGTCACGGTCAGGAAGATCGGCGGACTGCCGGAGGTGAAAAAGCATCTGGAGAACCTCGGATTCGTTCCGGGAAGCACCGTTTCCGTGATCAGCAAGACGGGAGGGAACCTGATCGTCAAGGTGAAGGAATCCCGGATCGCGGTCAGTGAAGCGATGGCCAGGAAGATCATGGTGTGAGCAGGACGGAAAGGAGAAGAGGAATGAAGACACTGAGGGACGTCGCGATCGGCGACACGGCCAGGGTGAAGAAGATCCGCGGGGAAGGCGCGGTGAAGCGCCGCATCATGGACATGGGGATCACCAAGGGAATCGAGATCTACGTCAGAAAAGTCGCGCCGCTGGGCGATCCGCTGGAACTGACGGTCCGGGGCTATGAACTGAGCCTTCGGAAAGCGGATGCCGAGATGGTCGAAGTGGAATGATTATTTTTTTTGAAAATGCGTTAGCGAATGCTAACTAACGAAAGGATGGATCGGAAGATGGAACTTCGCATCGCCCTGGCGGGCAACCCCAACAGCGGCAAAACGACTTTATTCAACGCACTGACCGGCTCGAACCAGTTCGTCGGGAACTGGCCCGGAGTCACGGTCGAGAAAAAAGAAGGCAAACTGAAAAAGACCGAAGGCGTCACCATCACGGACCTGCCCGGCATCTACTCGCTTTCTCCGTATACGCTGGAGGAGGTGGTGGCCCGGAACTACCTGATCAGTGAACGGCCCGACGCCATTCTGAATATCGTGGACGCCACGAACCTGGAACGGAACCTGTACCTGACGACCCAGCTGATGGAAATCGGCATCCCGGTCGTCGTAGCCCTGAATATGATCGATATCGTCCGCAAGAACGGCGATAAGCTGAATTCGGCCGAGCTTTCCCGCCGCCTGGGCGTCCCGGTGGTGGAGATCTCCGCCCTGAAGGGCGATGGCGTGGACAAAGCCGCCCAGGCCGCTGTCAGGGCCGCCCAGGGGAAGGCTTCCGTCCCGCAGCACAGCTTCAGCGGCGTGGTGGAGCATGCGCTGGCCCACATTGAGGAGGCAGCCGTCCACGGCATGCCGGAAGAGCAGCAGCGCTGGTACGCCATCAAGCTGTTCGAGCGCGACGAAAAGGCCATCGAGCAGCTGAAGCTGTCCCGGGAGACGCTGGCCCATATCGAAAAGGATATTCTGGCCGCGGAGAAGGAACTGGACGACGACGCGGAAGCCATCATCACGAATGAACGCTACGTCTGCATAGCGGAACTGATCAAGGGCATTTACGTTAAGAAATCCACGGAAAGGCTCAGCGCTTCCGACAAGATCGACAAGATCGTGACCAACCGTTTCCTCGCGCTGCCGATCTTTGCGGGCGTGATGTTCCTGGTGTACGCTCTGGCCATGGGGAAGCCGATCGGCGACGGCGGTATTTCCATCGGCACCTGGCTGACGGACTGGACCAATGACGTGCTGGGCGGCGCCTGGCTGACCGACGGCTCCCGCACCATCCTGGAAGGCTGGGGCGCCGCACCCTGGCTGGTCGGCCTGATCTCCGACGGTATCCTGGCCGGCGTCGGCGCCGTGCTCGGCTTCGTGCCCCAGATGCTCGTCCTGTTCCTGATGCTCTGCCTCCTGGAAGACTGCGGCTACATGGCCCGCATCGCGTTCATCATGGACCGGATCTTCCGCCGCTTCGGCCTCTCCGGCAAGAGCTTTATCCCCATGCTGGTCGGCACCGGCTGCGGCGTCCCCGGCGTCATGGCGACACGTACCATCGAGAACGAGCGCGACCGCCGCATGACCATCATGACCACGTGCTTCATCCCCTGCGGCGCGAAGGTGCCGTTCATCGCCATGATCGCGGGCGCGATCTTCGGCGGTTCCGCGATCATCTCCACCGGCGCGTACTTCATCGGCATGGCGGCGATCATCGTCTCCGGCGTGATCCTCAAAAAGACGAAGATGTTCGCCGGCGAACCCGCTCCGTTCGTCATGGAGCTCCCGGCGTACCACTGGCCGACCCTCGGCAACGTCCTCCGGTCCATGTGGGAGCGCGGCTGGTCCTTCATCAAGAAGGCCGGCACGATCATCCTTCTGTCCACTGTCGTGATCTGGTTCCTCAGCCGCTTCGGCTTCACGGATGACGGCTTCGGCATGGTGGAAGAGGAGGAGATCAGCCTCTCGATCCTGGCGAAGATCGGCTCCGCCATTGCCTGGCTGTTCGCGCCTCTCGGCTGGGGCAACTGGCAGGCGGCCGTGGCGTCCGTCACCGGACTCGTGGCGAAGGAAAACATCGTCGGCACGATGGGCGTCCTCTACGGCGGCGGCGAGCTCTCGACGTGGCAGGTCCTTGCCGAAAAGTTCACGCATGTCTCCGGCATGTCCTTCCTG